>RHKY01000022.1 GCA_008363385.1 Acidobacteriota bacterium
CCATCGCCATCGTTCGTCACCCCGCGTCAGCTTGCCGCTGCACCGAAATCGACGCACACGTCATGCCGTCCGCGCGAGGACTTTCGCCACGGGCTGTTAACGTCGAACAGGAGCACGCGGCTCCTCCATGAGGTCGAGGAGCGAAGCGCCGTCGTCCAGGTCGACGCCGGGCCGGAGCCCCTTTCCGCCGAAGGTCGTGAGCCGCACCGGCGACGCCTTCTTCCCGGCGCGCTTTCCCGCGAGGGACTCCCGGAGCGCGTCCTCGATGACGCCGGTCAGGGTCCGCCCCGTCTCGAGGGCGCGGCGGCGCGCCTGGTCCAGCAGGGGGTCCGGGAGGTGGATCGTCGTCCTCATGCATCAAAGCATATCAGACGGGCATCGTGATGCACCCGTCGTCCGTCACCGGAAGTCGTGGCTGGGGACCGTGGCCTCCTCCCGGGCGGGGCCGCGGGGAGGCCGTGCGTCACCCGCACCGCGCGTCGCCGGCTCGACCTCGTCCTCGGAGAGGGAGAGCCGCTCGAACCTCTCGGCCCTCACGGAGAGGGTCCCGTCCTTGGTCTGCAGGCGCCCCTCCACGACGAGGCCGGGGGAGCCGACGACGAGGGCGCGGTTCTCGCGGAAGAGGTCGGGGCGGAGGATCGCCTGGAGGATGCCGGTCTCGTCCTCGATCGAGAGGAAGACGAAGCCGTGGGCGGTCCCCGGGCGCTGCCTCACGATGACCGCGCCGCCGGTCTTCACCCACGCCCCGTCCGGCTGGCGCGAGACCTCCGCGACGGAGAGGACGCCACGGCGCGTCAGCGCCGGCCGGAGGTGGGCGAGGACGTGCGGGCCGGTCGTCAGGCCGGTCGAGACGTAGTCGGCGACGGTCTCCTCGAAGGACGACATCTCGGGGAGCGGCGAGGGGGAGCGGTCCTCGAGCGCCTGGTACAGCTCGCCGTCGTCGCGGACGGCGGCGGCGGCCTGCCAGAGGGCGCTGCGGCGAGTGAGGGGGGCGGCGCGTCGCTCCGTCTCCTCGACGCAGGAGGCGAGCGCGCCGGCGTGGGCGAGGACGGTCACCTCGTCCTCGCGCAGGACGCACCGGCGGACGAGGTCCCGGACGCTCGCGAAGGGCCGGCGCGCGGCCTCGCGCTCGATCGCCTCGCCCACCGACTGCCGGAGGCCGCGGACGTACCGGAGCCCCATCCGCACCGCCAGCCCCGGCGTGACGACGGCGGGAGAAGGCGTGCCGAGTTCCGGGCCTGGCCTCGTCGCACATCCCTCCACCCTGCACCCCCACCCCGAGAGGTTCACGTCGGCCGGGAGCATCGGCGTGCCGTGGCGCTGGGCGTCCTTCACGAGCGTGGCCGGGTGGTAGAAGCCCATCGGCCAGGCGTTCAGGAGCCCGGCGAAGAAGGCGGCCGGGTGGTGGACCTTCAGGTACCCGCTGGCGTAGGCGATGAGGGCGAAGCTGGCCGCGTGCGACTCGGGGAAGCCGTAGAGGGCGAAGGAGGTGATCGACTTGACGATCTGCTCCTGCGCCTCGCCGGTGATCCCGCGGGCCGTCATCCCGGCGCGCAGGCGCGCCTCGATCGCCGCCATCCGCTCGGAGGAGCGCTTGAAGCCCATCGCGCGCCGCAGCTCCTCCGCCTCGCCGCCGGTGAACCCCGCGGCGACCATCGCGATCCGGAGGAGCTGCTCCTGGAAGAGCGGCACGCCGAGCGTCCGCTCCAGGATCGGCTCGAGCGAGGGGTGCGGGTACTCGACGGGGACGCGTCCCTGCCGGCGGTCGAAGAAGGGGCGGACCATCCCGCCGACGATCGGGCCGGGTCGGATGATCGCCACCTGGATGACGAGGTCGTAGAAGCGGCGCGGGGCGTTGCGGGGGAGCGAGGCCATCTGCGCGCGGCTCTCCACCTGGAAGAGCCCCACGGTGTCGGCGGCGTTCAGGATCTCGTAGACGGCCGGGTCGTCGGGCGGCAGGTGGGCGAGGTCGACGACGACCTTCTCGTGCCTCTCGATCGTCGGGACCATCTCGGCGATGGCCCCGAGCATCCCGAGGCCGAGGAGGTCGATCTTGACGATCCCGAGGTCGGCGCAGTCGTCCTTGTCCCACTGGATGACGACGCGGTCCTGCATGGCGGCCGGCTCGAGCGGGACGACCTCGTCGAGCCGCCCGGCGGCCACGACCATGCCGCCCGAGTGCTGTCCGAGGTGGCGCGGGAGGTTCTGGATCCGCGTCCAGAGCCGCTCGAAGTGCCGGATCCTCACGTCCTCCGGGTCGAACCCCGCCCTTCGCATCTCTGCAGCGAACGGGGTGTCGATCGGGGGATCCTCCCCCGGGGCGCGGAGGGGGCTTGGGGGAACCCGGCCACCGGGTTCCCCCAGGGCATCTCTGAACTCGCCGAAGCTCCACTTCCCGAGGTGCTTGGCGAGCCGGTCGACCTGCTCGGTCGAGAAGCCGAGCGCCTTGGCCACCTCGCGCGCGGCCGAGCGGTCGCGGTACGTGATGACGTTGGCCGTCATCGCCGCGCCGTGCCGGCCGTACGTCGTGTAGACGTGCTGGATCACCTTCTCTCGCGCGTCGCCCGAGGGGAGGTCGAGGTCGATGTCGGGCCACTCGCCCCGCTCCTCGGAGAGGAAGCGCTCGAAGAGGAGCTCCATCTTCACCGGGTCGACGGCGGTGATGGAGAGGGCGTAGCAGACGGCGCTGTTGGCCGCCGAGCCGCGCCCCTGCGCGAGGATCCCCTCGCGCTTGCAGAACTGGATCACGTCCCGGACGATGAGGAAGTAGCCCGGCAGGTCGAGCTTCTCGATCAGGTCGAGCTCCTTCTGGAGCTGGGCCTGGGCCTTCGCGGTCAGCGGCTTGAAGCGGGTCCGCGCGCCCTCCCAGGTGATCCGCCGGAGGAACGAGGCGGGGGTCTCGCCCGGCGGGAGCGGGAAGGTGGGGAAGCGGTAGCCGAGGTCGTGGAGCGTGAAGTCGAGCCGCGCGGCCAGGTCGGCGGCGTTCTCGAGCGCCTCGGGGAGGTCGGCGAAGAGGGCCGCCATCTCGCCGGCCCCCTTCAGGTGCCGCTCGCGTCCCGGGTCGAGGAGCCTTCCGGCCGAATCGAGCGGGACGTGGTGGCGGATCGACGTCATCACGTCGAAGAGCTCCTTGTCCTCGCGGCGGGCGTACCTCACGCCGTTCGTGGCGACGAGCGGGAGGCGCAGGGCGCGCGCCAGCTCGACCCGGGCGCGGTTGACGTGCTCCTCCTCGCGAAGGAGGTGGCGCTGCAGCTCGACGTGGAGGCGCCCGGGGAAGAGGGCGGCGAGGCGCCCCAGGAGCTTCCGCCCGGCGGGGAGGCCGCCCGACGAGAGGGCGCGGGCGAGCGGTCCCTCGTCCCCCCCGGTCAGGACGTGGAGCCCTTCGGCGTGGGCCGCGACCTCGTCCCACGTCACCGCCGCCTCGCCCTTCGGCTTCCCGAGGGCGCCGGCCGTCAGGAGGCGGCAGAGGTTCCGGTATCCCTCGCGGCTCGCCACCAGGAGCGTCAGCCGCTCGGGCGGCGTCCCGGGGGGAGGCGGCGGCGGGACGAGCCCGAGCGGACCCCGGTGCGGCTGCCGGGTCCCCTGGGGACTGACGATCGCTTCCGCCCCCACGAGCGCCTTCAGCCCCGCCGCTCGGGCCGCCTTGTGGAAGCGGGGGGCGCCGTAGACGCCGTTCCGGTCGACGAGGGCGACGGCCGGGAGGCCGAGAACGACCGCCTGGTCGACGAGGTCCTCCGGGTCGGACGCCCCCTCGAGGAAGGAGAAGCCCGACGCGGCCCTCAGCTCGGCGTACCGGGGGCCGCGGAGGGGGAGCGCGCCCCGCGCGAACTCCCGCTGCCGGAGCTTCTCCTTGCGCGCGCCGGGGGAGACGATCTCCCTCTGGTTCCCCGGCCCGATGAAGTCGCGCGACGGAGGCCCGAACTCGTCCACACTCCATGTATGGGCGTAAATAAGCCGTAAGTCAAGGGTTCCGTCCGGGCGAACGGCGAAAGGCCCCGGCCTCCCGTAGAACGTAGAACGGAGCTCTGACCCCCGGCGGAGTGACCCCCGGCGGAGACCCCCGGCGGATCGCGGGGGGAGGGACCGCGGGGGTGGGCCCCCGCGGTCGCCGACTCGAGCGCGCAGCGCGCTGATCTCGGTGAGGCTGGACCGGGCGGCGGTCCTCCCCCCGAACCTAGACGCTCGCTCGCTCGGAGACGAACCAGACGGGGCAGGGCGCGTCGTGGAGGAGGGTCGCCGAGGTGGCGCCGAAGAGGATCTTGCCCACCGGGTCCTTCTCGTGGACCCCCATGACCACGAGGTCGACCCCGCGCTCGCGGGCGTCGGAGAGGAGCTCGCGCCCCGCCGAGCCGAGCCGGACCTCCCAGGTGACCCGGCCGGCGAGGTCGGCGGGGACGGCTGCCTTCAGACGGGCCTCGGCCTCGGCGACACGCTTCTTCCGGTGCTCCTCCAGCCCCTCCTTGAAGGCGCGCTTGACGTCCTCCCACGACTTCTCCGGCTCGACGTGGACGAGGTGAAGGCTCATCGAGAGCTTCCGCGCCAGGCCGAAGGCGCTGGCCAGGCCCTGCTCGGAGTGCCGCGAGAAGTCGAGGGGGACGAGCGCCTTCAGGTCCGCCTCCTCGCGGAAGAGGCGCTCCTCGGCGGGGGACGGCGCCGGGCCGTCCGCCCGGATCGCCAGGACGGGGCAGGGGGCGGCCTCGAGGACCTGCTCGGTCGTCGAGACCCGGTCGGGCTCGTCCGAGACGTGGGTCCCCATGACGATCAGGTCGGCCGGGAGTGTGCGCGCCAGGTGGAGGATCGTCGCCGTGCGCGGGCCGACGGTGACGTGCTTCTCGACCGCCACCCCCTGTGCCATCTCCGCCGCCAGCGCGTCCAGGTGCTTCGTCGCCTCGCCCGTGAGCTCCTCGTCGCGCACGTGCTCGTCCTGCTGGTACATCCACCGCATCCCCATGAAGCCCGGAGGGGTCCCCGAGACGTCGTGGACGAGGACGAGCCGCGCCCCGGCCGCGCGGCAGACCCGGGCGGCGAGGGGGAGGGAGCGGGAGGTCGTCTCGGTGAAGTCGACGGGACAGAGGACGGTCTTCACATCCAGCATCGCTCACCTCCACCCACGGCCCATCCCCCCGGCCAGACCCGGACTCCGGGGGCCGTCTGCCCCATGAATAGACCCCGGACCGACGAAAAGAAAGGGTCCCGATGATCCCGTCGGGGAGGGGGCTACTTCAGCCGGTCCTCGGCGACGTCCCAGGCGACGTTCTTGAAGAACGCGGCGATGTAGTCGGCGCGCTTCAGGCCGTAGTCGAGCATGAAGGCGTGCTCGAAGACGTCCATGATCAGGACCGGGTTGCAGCCGGCCAGGTGGCCCATGTCGTGCTCGTTGACCCAGGCGTTGAAGAGGGCTCCCGACGCCGCGTCCTGGTAGAGGACGACCCAGCCGATGCCGCGCATCGCCCCCGCGGCGCGGAACTCCTTCTCCCAGGCCTCCACGCTTCCCCACTGGGCCTTGAGCGCCTTTCCGAGCTTGCCGTCCGGGTTCAGCGGCTTGTCCCCGCCCAGGTTGTCGAAGTAGTGCTCGTGCAGCCGCATGCCGTTCCACTCCCATCCGAAACGGCGCTTGAGCTCCGCGAACTCCGGCTCGCCGGCCTTGCCGTCGGCGGAGAGGGCGCCGAGCTTGTCGACGAGCTTGTTGGTGTTCGTCACGTAGCCCTGGTACAGGGTGAAGTGGTTCTTCAGGAGCGCCTCGCTGAAGCCCTCCATCCCGACGAGCCGGGAGTAGTCCTTCGCGGTGTAAGCCATGGCTTCACTTCTCCTTTCGGGTTGGGGCACATTGCAGATTCTGACCCCGCCCGCCCCACGCGGCAATCGTCACCGGGAGGGACGGCGAGGCCGTCCCCGGATCAGGCCAGCGACGCGCGCCGGGCGTCCCGGGCCCTTCGCACCATCGCCAGGACGGCGCCCGCCATGATCAGGTAGAAGCCGGCCCAGACGAGGGAGATGAGCGGCTTCATCGTGACGTCGACCGAGAACGTCTCGGGGGCCGCGGGACGGAGGTCCCCGGCCGGGTCGAGGCCCAGCAGCTCGACCTCGATCGCCCCCTCCGACGCCGAGATCCGGCGGACCTTCAGCCGCCCCTTGCCCCCGGGGAGCGGGGCCTCCTCGGACTCGGACCGCCCGTCCATCCCCGATCCCAGGAACATGGCGAACTTCGCCGGGAACTCCCGCGCCGCCTCGCCCGTCCCCTCGCGGAACCTCGCGACGACGCCGACCTTGGAGGCGTTCCCCTCCAGGTGCGAGCGGTCGACCTGGAAGTCCACGAAGGTGACGGCGACCCCCTCGACCGTCTTCGTCTGCCCGCGGGCCATCTGCAGGACGACGCCCTCGGTCCGGGCCTCCGAGGCCGGGACGTACGACTGCGGGGAGAGGTAGAGGTCCGCCAGGAAGGTCGAGCGGACGTCCGGGTTGGACATCGCCTGGCCCGTCCGCTCGTTCGTGTACATCTTGGGGTAGGCCGTCCAGGCCTTCCCGGACGGGGAGGTCACCTTCACCTCCATGGCCTGCTTGGCCCGGCGGTCGGAGAGGAGGGCGGGGTTCAGCTCGTTCCCCTCCTTGACGACGCCGTCCTCGGTCACGAAGACCGCGCGCTGGAAGGTCATCGTCTCCGAGCCGACCTCGACGGCCCGGCCCTTCTCGAGGTTCACGACCGTCTTCTGCTCGTAGACGCCCGAGACGATGATCCCGACGAGCATGACGGCCGTCCCGACGTGCGAGAGGTAGCCCCCCATCGAGGAGACGGCCTTGCGCCTCACGAAGAGGACGACCGCGTCCAGGTTCGCGGCGATCCCGAAGAAGCAGAGGCCGATGATCGCCACGTCCTTGGCCCCGCGGTACCCGACGGCGAAGGCGAGGCCCGCCCCGACCACGCCGACGAGGACGGAGAACAGGGCCTTCCGCGCGACCGACCTCCAGGTCTCCCCCCGCCACGAGACGAACGGCACCAGCGCGATCAGGAGGGCCATCACCGCCGCGATCGGGGCGTGCGTGACGTTGTAGAAGCTCGTGGCCACCTGCGACGGCTTGCCGACGGCCCGCGTCAGGAGGGGCGCCGACGTGCCGAGAAGGATCACGAGGCCCGACGCGGAGAGGAGCGTCACGGAGAGGATGAAGAGGACCGACCGGGAGAGGAACGGCTCGTCCTTCTCCTTCCCCGTCTCGGGGTCCACGTCGGGCTCCCGCGGGATCTCCCTCCAGCGCCAGGCCAGGAGGCCGAGTCCGCCGAGGAGGGCCGTGAGGATGATGCCGACGAGCCAGCCGGTGATCCCCAGGTCGACGAAGGAGTGGACCGAGAAGTCGGCGAGGACCCCGGAACGGGTCAGGAAGGTGCCGTAGAGGATGCAGCAGAAGGCCAGGATCGCCAGCGCGACGTTGATCTTCCGGTGCTTCTCGCGCGTCTTCTGCAGGAACATCCCGTGGACGAGGGCCACGGTCGCCAGCCACGGCACGAGCGAGGTGTTCTCGACCGGGTCCCAGGCCCAGTAGCCGCCCCACCCGAGCGTCTTGTACGCCCAGTAGCCCCCCATCAGGATCGCCGCGCCGAGAGTGACGAGGCTGAAGAGGGCCCACGGCATCGCCCGGACGACCCAGCCGTCCCACCGCCTCTTCCAGAGGGCGGCGATCGCGAAGGCGAAGGGGACGGAGAGGGAGGCGAAGCCCGCGAACATGACCGGCGGGTGGATGACCATCCACGGGTCCTGCAGGAGGGGGTTGAGCCCCTGACCGTCCGGCGGCACCTCGGCGAGGAACCGGAACGGGGGCTGCTTGGCCAGGATGGCGACGATCCCGAGGAACGACAGGACGTAGACGACCATGACCGGGGCTTCCTGCTCGCGCGCGGTCTTGTAGACGAAGAAGCCGATCAGCGCCCCGAAGAGGAGCCAGAGCAGGAAGGAGCCTTCCTGCCCGGCCCAGAAGGTCGAGAAGAGGTAGAAGAAGGGCAGGTCCCGCCCCGAGTACGAGGCCACGTACGAGGCCCGGAAGTCGTGCGAGAGGAGGAGCCGCATCAGGAGGAGCGAGGCCAGGCCGACGCCGACGGCGAAGGCGGCGTAGAGCCGGCGCGCGAAGGCGACGGTCTCCTCGTAGAGCGGCGCGGGCGCCTCTCCGGCGGCGGCCGGCGCCAGCCGGATCGCGCGGAGGTAGGCCAGGCAGGTGGCGATCCCGGCCAGGAGCGCGAACCAGATCGCGAACGTGCCGGGGGCGTAGCCGATGCTCTGTGCGTCCATGGGTCCTCCCGGCGCCCCAGCGGCGGGGCGGAGAGCTCGAAGGGTTGGGGTGATTCGGCGGGACGGCCGGGGCGGAGCGCCGCCCCCGGGGTCAGGCCTTCCCGCCGTACTCCTTCTCGACCTCCTCGCCCTGGTACTTCGAGGGGCACTTCACGAGGAGCTTCTCGGCGTGGAAGGCTCCGTCGCTGTACTTGCCGATCGCCACGATGGAGACGGCGTCCTCGAAGTTCGCGGGCTTGACGTCGCGGTAGGCGACGGGGAGGGTGGCTTTCGTCGCCTCGTCCACGAGGACGAAGCGAAGGGTGTTGGTCGCGGCGTCGTACTTCGTCGAGTCCTTGGCGAGGCCCCCCATGACCTGGACGGTGCGCCCGGCCTTCTGCGCCTCGTCGAACGAGACGTAGGGGGTCATCGACTTGGAGAACGTGGTCAACCCGAGGGCGAGGAAGGCGAGGATCAGGATCCCGCCCGCCCAGTAGGCTTTCTTCATGGCTTCTCCACGCCCGGCCGGTCGGAGAGCGCCGAGCGGACCTTGCGGTCGAGGTAGACGAGGTAGGCGAAGATCCCGGCCCAGATCACGATGTTGACGGCGGCCACGTAGAAGAGGGCGCCGTGGGCGGGGACGGCGGCGACGGGGGCGGTGTCCATCAGGCGGCGGTCTCCTGCTGACGGGCGAGGGCGGCCTCGCGGGCGATCCGCGACGCCTTCCGGTCCAGCTGGAACATCCAGACGAACAGGACGGTGAACGCGAAGGCCGACGCGAAGAAGACGGTCCGGATGTCCGGGGACATCTCCACCTTCCCGCGGGGGTTGATGACGGTGTCGGGGTGGAGCGAGGCGTACATCCGCGGGACGGCGAACGTGAGGAACGGGACCGTCACGAACGCCACGAGGGCGTACGCGGCGGCCAGCGCGGCCTTCCGCTCCGGGTCCTCGACCGCCCCCCTCAGGCCCAGGTACGCCCCGTAGACGAGGAGCAGGAGGACGATCGACGTCTCCCGCGGGTCCCAGTTCCAGTACGAGTTCCACATGACCTTGGCGAAGATCGACCCGGTGACGGTGGCGAGAGTGCAGAAGAGGAGGCCGATCCTCGCCGCCCCGGCCGCGGCCTCGTCGTCCTCGACGCGGCGGCGCTTCAGGTAGAGGCCGGAGTAGACGGCGGCCAGGAGGAAGGCCAGCGTGGAGACCCACGCCGTCGGGACGTGGAAAAAGACGATTCGAGAGGATTCGCCGACGAAGTTCTCGGCGGGACGGGCCCAGAGGAAGGCGCCCCAGATGACGGCCGCCATTCCCAGCCCGAGGAGGCCCTTGGCCGCGAGGCCGAGGCTCGACATCGCGGCCGATGATACGGCCTGGTCGTCTCGGTGGGGATGGAGCATTTGCCCTATTCGCGGAAGACCGCGTCGAAGAGGAGGAACGAGGCCGTCGTCACGACGCCGTCGTAGGCGATCAAGAGCTTGATCACTTCGGCTCCGGCGGCCAGCTCGGGGTCCGTGGCGGCGATCCGGGTCCCGGTCACGGCCGCGACGAGCGGCGGCAGGAGGAGCGGGATCGCCAGGACGGGGAAGAGGGCCCCCTTGGCCGCGGCCTTCGAGACGATGGCGGCGGTGAAGGTCGAGGCCGAGGCCAGCCCGAGCCCGCCGAGGAGGAGGACCGAGAGGAAGAGGGGCCAGGACTTCACGCCGAACGACATCATCGCGAGGAAGAGGGGGACGACGAGGACGAGGACGAGGAGGAGCAGGAGGACGTTCGCCAGGAGCTTGCCGAGGAAGACGGCCGGGGGGGACGCCGTCAGCCGGAGCGCCGAGGCGGTCCCCGTCTCCTCCTCCTTGACGAAGACCCGCGACAGGCCCGTCATCGCCGAGAAGAAGACGACGATCCAGAGGAGGACCGAGTGGACGACCGGGCGGTCCTCCGGCGAGATCGTGGCCGGGCCGACCGCGTAGCCGACCAGGACCAGGACGGCGAAGGCGAAGAGGAGGAGGGTCGAGACGGCCGTCCGGGTCCGCCACTCGCTCGTCAGGTCCTTCCGGAAGACGGCGAAAGCGGAGGCCAGGAGCGACGGCCCCGGGCGCGGGGCGGCAAGCGGGGCGCTCACAGCGAGACGACCTCGTCCGCCAGGGCCAGGTCCCGCGGGTCGTTCGAGGCGACGACCGCGGCCCCGCCGCGGCGCTGCGCGGCGACCAGCTTGGCGACCACTGCCCGGCCCGCCTCGTCCAGGTTGGAGCTCGGCTCGTCGAGGAAGAGGACCGCCGGCTCCCCGAGGACGGCGAAGGCCAGCTTCATCCGCTGGCGCTGGCCGGTCGACAGGAAGCGCGTCTCGAGGCGACGCATCCGGACGGGGTCGAGGCCCACGTCCTCGATCCGCGCCTCGACCGAGGCCGTCGAGGCGTCGAGGCCCCGGACGCGGGCGAAGAAGGCGAGGTTCTCGGCGGGCGTCAGCTCTCCGTAGAGGGAGAGGTCGGGAGCGGCCCAGCCGATCCCGGAGATCGCCTCGTGGGGCGGCAGGAGCGGCGTCCCGTCCTCGCGGGACGGGGCGACGCGCACGGACCCGGCGCTGGGGCGGACGAGGCCGACGAGGGTCTTGACGAGGGTCGTCTTCCCGGCCCCGTTGGAGCCGGCGACCCCGAGGACCCGGCCGGGCGGGAGGGAGAAGTCGAGGGGGCCGAAGATCCGTCTCGCCCCGAAGGCCTTGGCGAGCCTCTCGGCGGTCAGCAGCATGCCGGCGGAGGATAACGGGCAGAATGGCCGCGTGCGCGGGAAGCTCGCCGGGTTCCTCGTGTTCCTCGCCGTCGGCCTCTGGCGGTCGACGCTCCGGATCCGGATCGTGGGGGAGGAGCACCGCCGGGCGATCATGGCGAGCGGCCGGCCGGTGCTTCACGCCATCTGGCACCAGCGGATGGTCCTGGGGATCCTGAAGCACCCGTTCAGCCGGACGGTGACGATGGCCTCGCGGTCGAGCGACGGGGAGGTGATCGCCACGTTCCTCGCCTGCTGGGGCTTCCACGCCACGCGGGGCTCCTCGTCGAAGGGGGGGGGACAGGCGCTCTCCGAGATGGTCGAGTACCTGAAGGGGACGACCCGCTGGGCGGCGCTGACGCCCGACGGGCCGCGCGGCCCGGCCCGCAGGAGCAAGCCGGGGCTCGTCCGGCTGGCCGAGGAGACGGGGGGCGCGGTCCTGCCCGTGGGGACCTCCTCGACGCGCCCGCGCTTCCTCCGCTCGTGGGACCGGTACCTCCTCCCCATGCCCTTCTCCCGCTGCGTCGTCGCCTTCGGCCCCCCGGTGGAGCGGCTCGCGGGCGAGCCCCCCGAGGAGTGGCTGGCGCGCGTCGACGCGGCGGTCGACGCGATGACCGACGAGGCCGACCGCCTCTGCGGGGTCGTCGGCGCCCCGCGAGAGCGCGAGCCCCGCGTCGCGGCAGGCGGCGCCGCGCTGGCCGGACCGGGCTAGACTGGAACGGGTCGCGAGCGGCGGGCCGCCGCAGCGCACCGGAACCGGGTACGGCCCTCCGCGTCCCGCGCGCGGGGGCGCGCGCCTCGCCGGGGGCCGGGGAGGTGCGAGGTGACGTACACGGTGCTCCCTGCCGGGGCGGTGGTGGCCAACCCCGGATACGTGTTCGGGCAGGCCACCCTCTCCGAGGTCGCCACCGCCCTGAACCAGCTCGGGGAGGCGGGGCATGCCGACTGGACGTACGACATGAAATGGGACACGGCCCCGACCGGGGGAGTCTCTCGGGTCGACCTCACGGTCGTCCTCTCCATGAAGCTGCCGACCTGGACGCACTGGGCGGGACGGCCGAAGGCCGAGCGGGACGAGTGGGAGCGGTTCTCCAAGGCCCTTCGCTTCCACGAGGACGGCCACCACGCCCTCGCCCGGCGCGAGTCGAGGGTGATGTACGACCGCCTCGTCCTCGCCCGGACGGTGCGGAACCTCCGGACCGTGTACGCGGCCGAGAAGGCTCGGATCGCCCGGGAGAACAAGGCCTTCGACAGCCGGACGGGCCACGGCGCGAAGCAGACGAGCCCCGACGGCACGACGGTCCTGACGGCACCCTGATCCACGGCGCCGGGCCCCGCCGCCCCCTCTCTCAGCAGAACCCCGAGACCAGCTCGCCGAACCGGGCCGGGTCGACGTTGCCGCCGGAGAGGACGACGCCGACGCGCTTTCCGGAGGCGCCCGGGACCTTGCCGTGGAGGACCGCCGCGAAGGCCGCGGCGCCCCCCGGCTCGACGACCAGCTTGGCGCGGGAGAAGAGGAGCGCCATGGCGCGGCGGATCTCGTCGTCTCCGACCGTGACGATCCCCTCGGCGTTCGCCCGCATCAGGCCGAGCGTCCGCTCGGAGGGAGCCGTCGTCTGGAGCGAGTCGGCGATCGTCACGGGGACCGGGATCCTGACGGGGTGGCCCGCCGCGAACGAGCGGCGGACGTCGTCCCCGGCCTCGGGCTCCACGCCCCAGAGGCCCACCGCGGGGGCGACCCCCTTCACGGCCACCGAGACGCCCGAAAGGAGGCCGCCGCCGCCCACCGGCGTCACGACCAGGTCGAGGTCCGGGGCGTCCTCGAGCAGCTCGAGCCCCAGCGTCCCCTGCCCGGCGATGACGGCTGGGTCGTCGAACGGCGGGACGAGCGTCGCCCCGGAGGAGGAGACGATCCTCCCCGCGATCGCCTCGCGGTCCTCGCGGCGGCGGTCGTAGAGGACGACCGTCGCCCCGTAGGCGCGCGTGGCCTCGAGCTTCGGCGGGGGGGCGTCCTCGGGCATGACGATCGTCGCGCGGACCGAGAGCTCGCGTGCCGCCAGCGCGACGGCCTGAGCGTGGTTCCCGGAGGAGAAGGCGACGACGCCCCGCTCCCTCTCCGCGGGGGAGAGGAGCGTCAGGCGCGAGAAGGCCCCGCGGGCCTTGAAGGCGCCGACGCGCTGGAAGACCTCCGCCTTCAGCACGAGCCGGCAGCCGCAGAGGGCGTCGAGGCTCCGGGACGCGAGGAGCGGAGTCCGGTGGACGAAGCGGCCGATCCGCTCCCGCGCCGCCCGGACGTCCTGGAGCGAGACCGGCGGGCGCGGAGAGGACGGCACGGCTCTCCCCTCAGAAGTGCCAGGCGGCCCCGAGCCGGACCGTCACCGCCTCCACGCGGGAGCCGATGACGTCCGAGACGGTCTGCGAGTCGGTCGAGGAGAACCGGACGTCGAGGTGGGCCGTGACGCGCCGGGCCACGCGCGCCTGCACGCCGGCGCCCCCCTGGACCGCCAGGAGGAGCTCGCTGTCGGAGATCCCGGCCGCCTCCCCCTCGCCTCGCGAGCGGAGCCAGAGGAGCCCGACCCCGAGGACGACGTAGGGCTGAACGCGGCGCTCGTGGAGGAAGAAGAGGAACCCGGCGACGCTCACGGGGAGACCCGTGACCCGGAGCGCGTCCACGCCGTCCTTGGCGTACGTGGTCCGGAAGAACGCTGCCGAGACCTCGAGCCCCAGCGCCCCCGTCAGGCGGGTGGAGCCGAAGACTCCCCCGGAGGGCGACGCGGATCCCTGGCCGCTCCACCAGCCGCTCGCGCCGAAGACGCCGACCCCGGGCCCCGGGTCCGAGTAGGGCTGCGCCGCGGCCCGCGGCCCCAGGGAGAGGGCGGCGGCCAGGAGGAGGAGGCGCGCGAGGGGCGGTGCGGTCATCGGAGAGGGCGCGGGAGGCCGGCGCGGAGTTTACGGCCGGGCGGCGGACAGCCGATCGTCGATAATCCCCCGGAGTGCGACGGAAGAAGAGCTGGAAGGACGACCTGCCGGCCCTGTTCGGGGCCTCCCTGGCGCAATTCGGGATCCTCCGGCTCGTCGAGTGGGCCATCGGCAACCAGGTCGAGCAGCCGCTCGCCAAGCAGCTCGTCGACTACCGGTTCTTCTTCGCCCCGCAGATCGTCACGGTGGCGATCGTCATCCTCTTCTTCCGGCTCATCCGGCACGTCCTGGACGTGAGGGAGGTGAGGTTCGGCGACTGGCTCCGGTCCTCGGCCCTCCTGCTCCTCCTCGCCCTGCTCGTCCCGCTCGTCGTGCACCTGGACCAGGTCCTGGCCTTCCTGGCGGGAGCGACCTCCGCCGCCTCGCTCCAGGCGGGAGCCCAGGCCGTCGCGGCCTCGCCGGTCTACGGCTTCCTGTCCGGGAGCTCGATCCTGCGGTGGTCGTTCGACCTCGTCGGCCTCCTGATCGCGCTCCTGGCGCTGCAGCTCGGCTCCCGCGCCCGCTCCGGCAGCGGCGACGCGCGGGACGCGGTCCGCGGCGGGGACTGGGCGCGGGCGGGCGAGCTCTACCTGAAGGCCGGGGACGTCTCGCGGGCGAAGAAGGCGTTCCGCAAGGCGAACGCGCCGGTGAGGCTCGCGGCCCTCGAGCAGCGCGAGGGGAGGCACGCGGACGCCGCCGCGCTGTACGAGCAGGCCGGCCCCGCCTTCGCCTGGGAGGCGTCGAGGGCCTGGGAGGCCGCCGGGGAGGCGGAGAAGGCCCGCCGCGCCCGCGACGCGGCGCTCGCCGAGGCCCGCGCCTCGGCGCGGTGGGACCGGCTCGCCGAGGTGGCCGAGGTGGCCGGAGACCACGAGCAGCTGGAGGAGGCCTGCCGGAGGCTCGCCGAGACGAAGCCCGCCGGCCCCGGGCGCACGGGGCTCTACCGGCGGGCCGCGGAGGCGGCCTCGGCGAGGGGAAACCTCCTGGGCGCGGCCGAGGCTTACCGGGCCGCGGGGGAGAGCGCTCTGGCGGGTGAGGCCTTCCTGCGGGCCGGCCGGCCGGCGGAGGCCCTCCGGGAGCTCGAGAAGGCGGGGGACCTGGCCGGCGCCGCCGAGGCCGCGACCGCGGCGGGCGACGCGAAGGCGGCGGCCGAGCTGGGCGCCCGCGACGCCGAGCTGAAGGGGGACCTCGACCGGGCGGCCGAGGCCTGGCTGGCCCACGGCTCGCTGGAGCGGGCGGCCAACCTCTTCGAGCGCCGCGGGCACTTCGCCCGGGCCGGCGAGGCGTACCGCGCGCTCGGCCGTCACGACCGGGCGGCCCCGCTGTTGCTGAAGGCCGGGGAGAAGGCCGGCGCAGCGGCGAGCTTCGAGACGGCCGGGCAGGCAGAGCGGGCCGCGGCCCTCTTCCGCGAGCTCGGGAACACGGAGAGGGCCGCAGCGCTCTTCCTGAAGGCGGGACGGCCCGCAGAGGCCGCCGAGGCCCTCGTCGCGTCGGGGCGCGACGAGGAGGCCATCTCGCTCTTCAGCCGGGCCGGTCGCGGGCTGGACGCGGCCCGCTGCGCGCTCCGGACGGGGCACCGGGACCGGGCCTGGGAGCTCCTGACGACGGTCCCGCGCAGCCAGGCAGGCGTCGCCGCGTTCTTCCTGGACCTTGCCGAGGCGCACATCGCCGCCGCCGAGTGGGGGGACGCGGCCCACGTGCTGCGAGAGGCCCTCGGGCCGTCGCAGCCCGCGTCCGGGAACCTCCCCCTCCACGAGGCCCTCGCGCGCGCCTGGGAGGGCGCCGGGGACCTGAAGGCCGCGGCCGACCGGCTGGCCCGGATCGCCCAGGTGGACCCGGGCTTCCGTGACGCGGGCGAACGGGCGCGGCGGCTGGCCGGCGAGGCTCTGGCGGCCCCGCCCACCCCGCCGAAGGCCCCGGCGCCCCCTGGCGAGCCGCCGGCTGCGGCCCTGTCCGGGCCGGCGTCCGCGCCATCGACCCCGTCCGCCCCGACCGTGCCGCCCCCCGCGGGGGTCAGCGGACCTTCCGGAAGGCCCGTCTCCGGCGTGCAGCCCGGGCTTGCCCGCCCCAGCCCGAAATCCGGCAGCTTCCGGACGCCGATCGACCCGGACCAGCGCTACGAGCTGGTCGAGGAGCTGGGGCGCGGCGGGATGGGGGTCGTCTGGAAGGCCCTCGACCGGAAGCTCGACCGGTACGTCGCGCTCAAGATCCTGCCCGCGTCGCTCTGGGGCGACGACACGGCCGTGCGGTACTTCGAGCGCGAGGCCAAGGCCATCGCGGCCCTCGCCCACCCGAACATCGTCGCCCTGTACGACTTCGGCGAGGGCTTCGGGAGCGCCTACCTGGCGATGGAGTACCTGGAGGGGCCGAACCTCCAGTCGCTCCTGAAGTCCGACCCGAGCCGCCCGAAGGCGAACTGGCGGGAGTGGTTCACGCAGGCCGCGCGCGGCGTGGCGGCCGCCCACGCGCGCGGCATCCTCCACCGCGACCTCAAGCCCGCCAACCTGATGCTGGACCGTCACGGGACGCTCCGGATCCTCGACTTCGGCCTGGCGCGACCGCAGGCCGAGAGCGGCACGACCTCGAAGCTGATCGGGACCCCCGCGTTCTTCCCGCCCGAGGTCCTGCGCGGCGAGTCGCCGAGCCCGGCCTCGGACGTCTACTCGCTCGGCGCGACGTTCTACACGCTCGCCACGGGCCGCTGGCCGTACGTGGGGGACGACGTCCTCGTCGCTCGCCTCGAGCGCGAGCCGGACGACCCGCGCCCGCTGGCCCCGTTCCTCTCCGCCGACGAGGTCGAGGTGCTCCTGAAGTCGCTCGCCCGCTTCCGGCCCGAGCGGTACCCGGACGCCGGGGAGCTCCTGGCGGCGCTCCTGGCGCTGGAGGGCTAGGGCCCGTGGGGGCCGCCCGGACGCACCGCGTGGCCGTGCTGCCCGGGGACGGGATCGGCGTCGAGACGACGCGGGAGGCGGTCGGCGTCCTCGAGGCGCTCGCCTCCCGCGGTGACGTGAGGCTCTCCTTCACCGACCTGCCGTGGTCCGCCGAGCGGTTCCTGGCGACGGGCGAGGCCGTCCCCCGCGGGGCGCTCGAGGCGCTCGGGCGCGAGCAGGACGCCGTGCTGGCGGGCGCCTTCGGCGACCCCAGGGTCCCCGACATGCGCCACGCCGAGGCGATCCTCCTCGGCCTGAGGCGGACGCTCGACCTCTACGCCAACGTCCGGCCCGTCCGCTGCCTGGACGACCGGCTCTGCCCGCTGAAGGGGCGGAAGGCCGAGGAGGTCGACCTCGTCGTCGTCCGCGAGAACACGGAGGGGGCGTACTCCGGCCTCGGGGGCCGCTTCCGCGCCGGGACCCCGGAGGAGATCGCCATCGAGGAGGACCTCACGACCCGGCGCGGCGTCACGCGCGTCGTGAAGTTCGCCTTCGAGCTCGCCCGCACCCTCCCGAGGCCCGCGCGGCTCGGCCGGCCGCCGCGCGTCACGCTCGCCGACAAGCACAACGCCCAGCGCTTCGGCGGGGCGCTCTGGCACGAGGTCTTCCGCGAGCTGGCGCGCGAGTTCCCCGACTGCGAGGCCGCCCACCTCTACGCCGACACGCTCGCCCACGCGCTCGTGAGGGACCCGTCCCCGTTCGACGTCGTCGTGACGAACAACCTCCTGGGGGACATCCTGTCGGACCTCGCGGCGGCCCTCTCGGGCGGGCTCGGCCTCGCCCCCTCTGCCAACGTCCACCCCGGCCGGACCTCGCTCTTCGAGCCGGTCCACGGCTCCGCGCCGGACCTCGCCGGCCGGGGCCTCGCCAACCCGTTCGGCTCGATCCTCTCGGCGGCGCTGATGCTCCGGCACCTGGGCGAGCCCGGGGCCGCCGGCCGCGTCGAGGCGGCGGTCGCCGACTGCGTCCGCTCGGGAAAGACGACGCCCGACCTCGGCGGGAAGCTGACGACCGCGGAGGCGGGCTCGGCGGTCCGGGCCCGGTTGTGACGCCGCCCGCACGCCGGCCCGGGAGCGTCGCGCGCGGCGAGGCGGCCGCGCGGAAGGCGTCGCGTCACGCCCGCCCCGTGGGGATGACGCCCGAGGAGTGGCAGCGGTCTCTCCGGCGGCAGTTCGGCCCGTCGCAGCCGTTCCTCCTGAAGAACGTCGGGAAGGAGAGAGTGTTCTCGGACTTCCTCGTCACGAACCCCGCGAGCGGCCGGACGTACCGGGTCGCGATCCGGGGAGAGGAGCCGGGCGTCAGCTTCTGCTCGTGCCCCGATTTCGCGACGAACCTCCTCGGCACCTGCAAGCACGTCGAGTTCGCCCTGGCCGCGGTCCGGAGACGGCGCGGCGGGGCCCGCGCGCTCCGCGAGGGCATCCGTCCGGCCTACAGCAGCGTCTCGCTCGTCTACGGCGCCCGCCGGCGCGTGCGGCTCCGCCTCGCAGACGCGGCCCCGCGCGCGCTCCGAAGGCGGGCCTCGGGGCTCGTGGACGCGGACGGCTTCCTGCGCGAGGACGGCCTCGCCCGCCTCGGGGACCTGGTGGAGGCGGCGCGGCGCGCGGGGCACGAGCTGCGCGTCTACGACGACGCCGCGCGCTTCGTCGCGGCCGTGCTCGAGGGGGAGGAGCGGCGCCGGCGGCTCGACCGGGCCTTCCCGGCCGGAGCCGCCAGCCCCGCGTTCGACGGGCTCCTGAGGACGCCGTTGCCGGGCTACCAGCGCGAGGGGGCGCTCTTCGCCTGCCGCGCCGGGCGGGCGATCCTGGCCGACGAGATGGGCCTGGGGAAGACGGTCCAGGCGATCGCGGCCGCCGAGATCGCGGCCCGCTGGCTCGGGGTGGAGCGCGTGCTCGTCCTCTGCCCGGCCTCGCTGAAGCACCAGTGGCAGGACGAGGCGGAGCGGTTCTCGCCGCGGAGGGTCGCCGTCGTCGGCGGCGGGCGGAAGGCGCGGGAGGCGGCGTGGGGCGCCCCGGCCTTCCTCAAGGTCGCGGGCTACGACTCGGTCCACAGGGACCTCGACCTCATCGGCCGCTGGGCGCCGCAGCTCGTCGTCCTGGACGAGGCGCAGAGGATCAAGAGCTGGAGCACGCGGGTGGCGACGAGCGTCAAGCGGATCGAGTCGCCGCTGGCCCTCGTCCTGACCGGCACGCCGCTCGAGAACCGGCTGGAGGAGCTGATCTCGATCGTCCAGTTCGTCGACCAGCACCGCCTCGGCCCCACGTGGCGCGTCCTCCACGACCACCAGGTCGTCGAGGAGGGCTCGACGCGCGTCGTGGGGTACCGGCACCTGGACCGGCTCGGCGAGAGCCTCTCCCCGATCCTCCTCCGGCGCCGGAAGTCCGAGGTCCTCGCGCAGCTCCCGGAGCGGAGCGTCAAGCGGCTCCTCCTGCCGCTCACCGACGCCCAGAGGGCGCTCCACGACGAGAACCTGGAGATCGTGGCCAAGCTCGTCGCGAAGTGGCGGCGGTACCGGTTCCTCTCGGACGCGGACCAGAAGCGCCTGCGAGTCGCGCTCCAGGCGATGCGGATGGCCTGCGACGACGCGTACCTCCTCGACGGGAAGAGCCGGAGCGGGCGGAAGGCCGGCGAGGTCGACGCCCTCCTCGGCGACCTCCTCGCCGTGGACGGGACGAAGGTCGTCGTCTTCAGCCAGTGGATGAGGATGCACGAGCTCCTCGTCGAGCGGCTCGAGGCCTCGGGGCGCGGCTACGCCTTCCTCCACGGGGGCGTGCCGTCGGGCGACCGCGGCGCCCTCGTGAGGCGCTTCCGGACCGACCCCGGCTGCCGCGTCTTCCTCTCGACGGACGCCGGGGGGACCGGCCTCAACCTCCAGGCCGCCTCGGCCGTTGTCAACGTCGACCTGCCGTGGAACCCCGCCGTCCTCGAGCAACGGATCGGGCGGGTCCACAGGCTGGGGCAGAGCCGTCCGGTGCAGGTCTTCGACCTCGTGTCCGAGGACTCCATCGAGGAGCGGATGCTCGGCCTCCTCGGCTTCAAGCGGGCGCTCTTCTCGGGCGTCCTCGACGGGGGCGACCCCGAGGTCCGCCTCGGCGGCTCGCGCCTTTCGCGCTTCCTCGAGGCCGTCGGCGAGGTGGCGGCGGGGGCGGAGGAGCCGCCGAAGGAGGCGCCGCCGCTCGCCGCGACGGCGCTCGGGGGGGGGACAGTCCCCGCAGGAACGAGCGCGTCCCATTCGGCCCCGGCGCCGCAGGCGGGGACGGCCGCTCCCCGGCCGGGGACGGACGTCGCGTCGCTCCTGCGCGCGGGCGCCGCCCTCCTCGGGCAGCTCGCGGCGGCGGCGGAGGCGGCCTCGCGCGGCGCGCCCGGGGGCGGCCTTCGGGTCGAGAAGGACCCGGCCACCGGCCGGTCGGTCCTCCGCCTCGAGCTCGCCGACGCCGAGGCCTTCCTCGGCGCGCTCGCCGGCCTCGCGGGAGGCTTCCCCGCGTGAGCGCTCCCGCGGCCGCCGACGTTCCCCGTGTCGGCATGCTCGCGACGGTCCGCAACCGTCGCGGCGTCGTCAGCGCCGTCGAGCCGTTCGGGCCGGGGACGGAAGAGGGGCTTCTCCACCTCGTCACGCTCGAGTGGGCGGACGCCGGGGGGAGCACCGAGGAGAGCGTCGTCTGGGAGCGCGAGCCGTTCGCGCGGCTCCTCGAGCCGAAGGCGCTCCCCGACGTCGAGGGCGAGCCGGCGATGCGGCCCGACGACCTCGACGCCCTCGTCCGCTCCGCGCGCTGGACGGCGATGCGGCCGTTCCTCGACCCGGACGGCGGAGACGGGCCGCTCGCGCGTCTCCCCGTCTCTGCCCCGTTCCACGGCGCGCTCCAGCCGGAGGACTACCAGCTCGTCCCGCTCCTCAAGGCGCTCCGGATGCCCCGCATCGCCCTCCTCGTCGCAGACGACGTCGGCCTCGGCAAGACGATCGAGGCGGGCCTCGTCCTCACCGAGCTGATCCTCCGCCGCCGGGCGCGGCGCGTCCTCATCCTCTGCCCGGCCTCGCTTCGCTCCCAGTGGCGGGGAGAGCTCCAGGACCGCTTCTCGCTCCGCTTCGAGGAGGTGGACCGTCGCTCGACGGAGCTGCTGCGGCGCGAGCTCGGACCCGACGCGAACCCCTTCCGCGTCCATCCGCGCGTCGTCGCCTCGTACGACTACGTCAAGCAGCCCGACGTCCTCGCCGAGCTGACGAGCGCCGTCGCCCCCTCGGCCTCGCACCTCCCGTGGGACCTCCTCGTCGTCGACGAGGCGCACAACCTCGCTCCGGGCCCGGTCGGGGAGGAGAGCGAGCTCTCGCGGATGCTCGGCGGGCTCGTCCCTCTCTTCGAGCACCGGCTCTTCCTCACGGCGACGCCCCACAACGGCTTCACCCGCTCCTTCTCGGGCCTCCTCGAGAGGCTCGACCCGGTCCGCTTCACGCGGCGCGACGAGCTGACCGCGGCGGAAGAGGCGCGCGTGGAGGACGTCCTCGTCCGCCGGCTCAAGCGCGAGGTCAACGAGCGGACCGACCCGCCGCGCTTCTCCGAGAGGGTCCTGACGCCCGTGCCGGTCCGTCTCTCGCGCGAGGAGCGGGCGCTGTCGGAGGCGTTCCGCGGCTTCCGGGCGGCGCTCCGCTCCGCCGTGGCCTCCGCCTCGCGGGCCGACCAGCGCGCGGGCTCGTTCGCGGCGGAGGTCCTCGGCAAGCGGCTCCTCTCGGGCCCGGTCCCGTTCGCCGACTCCTGGTGGCGGACGGTCGAAGGTCTCGGCGAGACGACTCCGGCCGACGCGGCGGAAGTCCGCGCGGCCGAACGGTCCGCCGGCGAGGAGACCCCGAACGACGCCGAGGCCGAGGCGCGGCTCGCGCACGCGGCCCGGACGATCGGCGCCTGGCTCCTGCCGCTTCGCGAAAGGCTGAGCGCCGACATCGACGCCGTCGGCCGGGCGCTCGAGGCGCTCGGCCTTCCCGCCGACGGCTCGGCGCCCGCCGCGCGCCGCCCGCGGCACGACGCCCGTTTCGACGCGCTCCTCGCCCTCGTCCGGGCCCGCCTCGTCGAGCAGGGCGCGTTCCGCGCCGACGAGCGGCTCGTCGTCTTCACCGAGTACCGGACGACGCTCGACTCCCTCGCCGCGCGCCTCGCGGAGGCGTTCCCCGCGCCGGGCGCGCTGAAGACGCTCACGGGAGGGATGCCCGAGCGGGATCGCGACGCCATCAAGGCGGCCTTCAACGACCCCGACGACCCCGTCCGGGTCCTCGTCGCGACCGACGCCGCTTCCGAGGGGCTCAACCTGCAGGAGACGGCCCGCTTCCTCCTCCACTACGACGTCCCCTGGAACCCCGCGCGCCTCGAGCAGCGCAACGGCCGCCTCGACCGCTACGGCCAGGCGCGCGACGTCACCGTCTTCCACTTCGCATCGGACGAGGACGACGACCTCGGCTTCCTCGCCTACGTCATCGCCAAGGTCGAGTCGATCCGCGAGGACCTCGGCTCGACCGGCGAGGTCTTCGAGTCGGCGTTCGAGGCGAGGTTCCTGGAGGGGCGGGCCGCGAACGAGGTGCGCGCCCGCGTCGAGCGCGGCGTGACGGCGGCGCGCGGCCGGGCGTCGTACCGGCGCGACGCGCGCTCCCGCGTCGCGGCGAAGGCCGCGACGGCCGAGCAGGCCGAGGAGGAAGGCCGGGCGCTCGAGGCCCTCGCCCGCGAGGTCGACCTCGACCCTGAGTCGCTCGCCTCGACCCTCGAGTCGGCCCTCGCCATCGGCTCGCTGCGCCCGCGCCTCGACCCGCCCGACGCCCGCGGGCGGCGGCGCCTCACGCAGCCGGTCCCGGCGTCCTGGTCCGCGCTCGCCGACGACGTCCTCCGCCGCCCCGGCGCCGGCGGGACGCGCGGGGCGCTCCCCGCCCTCGTCTTCGACCCGCGCTCCTTCCTCGAGACGAAGGGGGGGCGTCCCGTCTTCCGCCCCTCGGCCGATTCCGTCCTCCTCCACCTCGGCCACCCCGTCTTCCAGAGGGTCTTCTCGACCTGGGCGCGGGCGCGTTTCCCGGGCTCGGGCCTCGCGGCCTCCCGCTGGACCGTCCGGCGCGCGCCGAAGGCCTCGCTCCCCGACGGAGCGGAAGCCGTCGTCCTCCTCACCGTCGAGGAGCTGGCCGTCAACGAGCTGCGCGAGGCGTTCCACCACTGGGTCCGGACGCTCGCCTGGCCCGTCGTGAACGGCCGCCTCGGCCCGCTCCTTTCGCACCGCCCCGCCCGCGCGTGGCGCGCCGGGGCTGACCTCCCGACCGCGGACGACGTCGCGGCGGCCCGCGACCTCGTCGGCCCTCTCCTCGACGGCCTCCGGGCCGGCCTCCGCGCGCACGCCGAGGCGCTCGAGCGCGGCCTCTCGGCCGAGGTCGCGCGGCGCGGCGCGGAGGAGCTGGAGGAGGAGCGGAAGCGCTTCCTCAGCCGGCAGGGCGAGCTCTCGACGCTCATCGAGCAGCAGAGCGTGGCGAAGCTCGAGAAGGAGCTCGCGCGTCTCCGCGAGGAGGAGCGTCAGGGGCTCCTCTTCGGCGCGGCCGGCCGGCTCGACGAGCTCGAGCGCTCGATCGCCGCGCGCGAGGAGGAGCTGCGCCGCCGGACCCTCCACTACCACGAGCTGCGCGACCAGCTCGCGCGCGAGCGCGACCGCGTCCTCCGCGAGATCGTCCCGCGCCGCTTCGCCCTCCGCGGCGGCGTCCGGGTCTTCCCGGTCGCGCTCGAGGTGAGGCTCGAGCAGCCGGAGCCTTGAGTATGGCTCGCGAGGGGTAGAATCTTTACGTATGAGCGGGAATACCAACGGGCCTGAGCCGAACGTCAAGGTCACCTACTCCCTCCCGGCGGCCCTCGTCAGCGAGGTCCGGGAAGTCGTCCAGACCGGCGCGGCCGAGTCCGCGAGCGCGTTCGTGGCCCGGGCGCTGACCGGCGCGCTCCGCGAGGAGCGGGAGAAGCGGCTTGCCGAGGAGTTTCGCGAGGCCGCGGCCGATACCGCCTTCCTCGCGGACCTCGCGGAGTCGGAGAGGGACCTCGAGCCGCTCGACGCCGAGGCGGGGCGGGACCTGCCGTGAGCCCGCCCGCGCTTCAGTGGCGGCTCTTCCGCGCCTCGCTCGATCCCTCGGCGGGGTCGGAGCAGGCCGGCACGCGGCCGGTCCTCGTCGTCTCCCGCGAGGTGATCAACCAGTCGCTTCCCGTCGTCGCCGTCGTCCCGCTCACGACGCTCAAGCCGGGCCGCAGGGTCTACTCGACCGAGGTGCTCCTCCCCGCGGGAGCCGCGGGGCAGCCCGACGCCTCCCTCGTCCTGGCCCACCAGGTCCGGACGATCTCGGTTCACCGCCTCGGCGCGCCGTACGGCGAGCTGACGGACCCCGGCCTGCGCGCGAAGGTGCGCGAGGCGCTGCGGGTCTACCTCGACCTGGAATGACGGCCGATGCCTGACGCCTCCTGGTGGGCGTCGCTCCGCCACGGCGGGCTCCTCCTCTCGCCCGCGCAGGCGGCGAAGCTCGACGCGGCGCCGCTCGCCCCGCTCCCCGCGGCCACCGCCGAGAAGCTCCGCCGCGCGGTCGTCCGCGCCTCCGCGGACGACCTCCCCGCCTCCGGGCGGGCGAGCGCGCAGTCCGACCTCCTGACGCTCCTCCTCGAGGAGGTGGCCGGCCTGCGCGACGCGGCCGGCGCGCCCGCGCGCGCCGCCTCGGAGGCGGCCACCCCCGCGGGCCACTGGCTCCGCGGCGCCGAGGTCGACGCCTCGCTCACCGTCCGCTCCGTCACGGGCGAGGCGATCCGCCCCCGCCGCCTCTGGCTCGGAGGGAACGGCGCGCGCCTCCCCGTCTTCTTCGCCGACGAGGGGCGCCTCGGCGTCGGCCGCGGCAAGCGCGCCCCGGCCCGCCTCCTCGAGTGGCTCCGCGCGCGCGGCGAGCGGCTCGCCCTCCTCGCCTCGCCCTCGCAGCTCCGCCTCGCCTACGGGGGCGCCGACCACGACGCCTTCTGCGAGTGGGACCTCGCCCTCTTCTTCCCCGAGGGGGAGCCCGGCCCGCAGGTCGAGGCGCTCCGCCGCCTCCTCTCGCCCTCGCTCCTCGTCCCCCCGAAGGCGGGCGAGCCCGCGCCCCTCCTCCGCCTCGTCCTCGACGCGCGGAAGGGGCAGGCCGACCTCTCCTCGACGCTCGGCGAGCGGGTCCGCCGCGCCGTCGAGCTCCTCGTCGCGAGCCACGCGCCGGCCCTCGCGGCGCTCGAGGAGCGGGGCCGGGGCCTGCCGCACGAGGCCGTCTACCGCGCGGCCGTCCGCGTCGTCATGCGCCTCGTCGTCCTCCTCTTCGCCGAGGCGCGCCCCGACCTCCTCCCGCGCGAGAACCCGGTCTTCCACGGCTCCTACTCGCTCGCGGGCCTGCGCGAGAGCCTCGAGCGGCAGGGGAGCGGCGGGAGCCGCGAGCGCCTCAGGCAGCAGGCCGAGGGGTGGCCGCGCGTCCTCGCCCTCTTCCGCCTCCTCTTCGCCGGCTCGCACCACGAGGCGCTCCCCGTGCCGCGCTACGGCGGCCGCCTCTTCGAGCCGGGGGACGCCTCCTCGCCCGACCCGCAGTCGCGCGCCGTCGCCCTCCTCGAGAGCGCCGTCTTCGACCCCGCCCTCCACGGCGTCATGACCGACGCCGACGTCGCCCGCCTCCTCGACCTCCTCACGCGGACGCAGGCGACGATGAGGCAGGGGACGCGGACGGTGACGACGACGCTCCCCGTCGACTTCGAGAGCCTCTCCACCGAGTTCATCGGCATCCTCTACGAGGGGCTCCTCGACTACGAGCTCCGCCGCGCCGCCCCGGGAGACCCGGTCCTCTTCCTCGACCTCGGAGACCAGCCCGCCCTCCCGCTCTCGCGCCTCGCCGCGCTCTCCGACGCCGCCCTCGCGGGCCTCGTCGAGAAGCTGAGGGCGAAGGCGAAGCCGGCCGGCGGCGAGGACGAGGACGACGGCGGGGAGGAGGGGGACGAAGAGACGGCCGAGGAGACTGCCGAGGCCGAGGCCGACGAGGGCGCGGCCCCCGACGAGGACGCCTCGCTCGCGGCCGAGCCGGACGCGCCGCCCGACGCCGGGCCGAGCGGAGGCGGAGCCGTCGAGGAGACGGGCGACGCGCACGCCGCCGCCCGGGACGCCGCCCTCGCGTGGGCGCGCCGTGCCGTCGTCGCGGGCGGCCTCGCCCCGAAGCCGCGCGGGAGGAAGCCCGAGGCCCTCGCCGCGCACGCCGCGAAGGTGGAGGCCGCCGCGCGGGGCCTCCTCCGCGAGGTCGTCGTCCCGGGCGGGTACTACCTCGTCCGCTGGGGCGGCACGCGCAAGGGCTCGGGCACCTTCTACACGCGCCCGCAGCTCGCCGGCCCCACGGCCCGGCGGACGCTCCAGCCCCTCCTCCACGCGGACGACGGCGCGCCGCGCCGCCCCGAGGAGATCCTCGCCCTGAAGGTCTGCGACCCGGCCATGGGCTCCGGGTCGTTCCTCGTCTCGGCGCTCCGCCTCCTCACGCACGCGCTCTTCGCCTCGCTCCACCACCACGCCCGCATCGCCGTGCACGGCGCCGGCTCGCGCGTCGTCGTCACCCTCCCCGAGGGGACGCCCGCTACCGGCCGGCTCGTCGAGGAGCTCCTCCCGTGCCGCCCCGACGACCCCGACTTCCCCGCGCGCCTCCTCGCGCGCCTGAAGCGCCACGTCGTCGAGCGTTGCCTCTACGGCGTCGACCTCGACCCGCTCGCCGTCGAGCTCGCCCAGCTCTCGCTCTGGATCGAGACGATGGACCGCTCGCTCCCGTTCGAGTTCCTCGACCACAAGCTGAGGGCGGGCAACTCCCTCGTGGGGTGCTGGTTCGACCGGTACCGCGACTACCCGCTCCTCGCCTGGGAGCGCGAGGGGGGCGACGAGAAGCACGACGGCGTCCACCACCGGAAGAGCGTGGCCTCCGCCCGCGGCCGCGGGGCGGGAAAGGAGAAGACGACCGGGAACGTCTGGGGAGCGGCGATCAAGGAGGCGTGCGCGCGCGCGAAGGCGGACCTCGGCGACCTCCTCGACGGCCAGCAGGGGCTCTTCGACACGGTGACCGGCCCCGACCCCGCCGCCCTCCACGACGAGGCCGTCGCGGCGTTCGACGCCCTCCACGCCCTCCCGCCCCACGACCCCGACGGCGTCGCCGAGCTCTACCGCGAGAAGGTCCTTCTCAGCCCGCAGCTTGCCGCCCTCCGCGAGGCGTTCGACGCCTGGTGCGCCCTCTGGTTCTGGCCCGCCGACCGCCTCGACCTCGCCCCGCTCCCCTCCACGTTCGACCGCCTCGCGGCCGAGGCCCGCGCCGTCGTCGCCGAGGTCGCCGCGCGCGAGAGGTTCTTCCACTGGGAGCTGGAGTTCCCCGACGTCTTCGCCCGCCCCGGCTCCGGCTTCGACGCGATCCTCGGCAACCCGCCGTGGGACACGGTCCAGCCGAACAGCAAGGAGTTCTTCTCGGCGCTCGACCCGCTCTACCGCGCCTACGGCAAGCAGGAGGCGCTGAGGCGGCAGAGGGAGATCTTCGAGGCGAACGCCGCCGACGAGGAGGCGTGGCTCGGCTACAACGGACGGTTCAAGGCGTCCGCGAGCTTCGCGGCGAACGCGGCCGCGCCGTTCGGCGACCCGGCACAGGGGGAGGGCGTCTCGCTCCACCGCTCGGCCTCGCGCAGCGCCGAGCGGCACGGCGAGTGGCGGAGCCGGCGCGGGAAGGTGAAGGGGTACGCCGACCGCGAGCACCCGTTCCGGCAACAGGGCGAGGGAAAGCCGTACACCTACAAGCTCTTCCTCGAGCAGGCCCACGCCCTCCTTCGCCCCGGCGGCCGTCTCGGCTTCCTCGTCCCCTCGGGCCTCTACACGGACAAGGGCTCCATCGCGCTCCGGAGGCTGTTCCTCGAGCGGTGCCGGTGGACGCACCTCTACGCCTTCCAGAACGAGCGTTTCGTCTTCGAGGCGATTCACCACAGCTTCAAGGTCATCTCGCTCTGCGTCGAGAAGGGGGGCTCGACGGAGGCCGTCCTGACCCGTTTCCGCCTCGGCCCCGGCGACTCGCCCGAGGTGACGGAGCTGGAGACGGACATCCCGGCCGAGGAGCGCTACCTCCCCGTCCGCGCGGACCAGATCGCGCGCCTCAGCCCCCGCTCCCTCGCCCTTCTCGAGATCCGCCACCCGCGCGACCTCGAGGTCCTCGAGAAGATCTACGCCGGCTCCGTCCTCCTCGGCGACGACTCGCCGGAGGGCTGGGGAATCAGGTACGCCCAGGGCGACTTCAACATGACGAGCGACTCCCACCTCTTCGCCCCGCGGCCGGAGTGGGAGGCGAAGGGCTACCGGCCGGACGAGTACGGGAGGTGGATCGGGCCGGAGGGGGAGGTGGCGCTGCCGCTGTACGAAGGCCGCCTCTTCGGTCAGTTCGACTTCGCTGCGAAGCGATGGGAGAGCGGGACGGGGCTGAGTGCGGTCTGGTCGGAAGTCCCGTGGTCGGAGAAGTCCGTTGCGCCGCAGTACCTGATGGCAGAGGCCGACGCGCGGGTCTGGCCAAAGTACATCGCGGGTCCGAAGCTCGCCTACAGGAACATCGCCAGAAGCACCGATTCGCGGACTTTCATCGGCACGGTCCTGGCACGCGATCCCACTCCTCACGTGACGTCGCTCTTGATCCCAAAGGGTTTGAACGCAGCTGGATCCGAGTGGGTCCTCTGCGCCCTCGTGAACAGCTTCGTCCTGGATTCCGTGGTTCGGCTCCGTGTCGGCGGCACGCACCTCGATTACCACGTCATCGCCGAGTTCCCGCTTGCGGGAACAAAGCTCGGGCAGATGGCGCGCGCAGCTCTACGTCTGGGAAACCCGCACGCGCGCTACGCGCCCGAGTGGTCTGCGCTCTATCCATCTCGCGAGCCGGGCGCGCTGCCTTGGCGCCGCCTCTGGGCCATCACGGATCACGAACGCCTCCGCCTCCGCGCCCTCCTCGACGCCGTCGTCGCCGAGCTCTACGGCCTCGACTTCGACGACCTCGCGTGGATCCTCCGCGACTGCGACCACCCGGCGGCGCTCCTGCGCGACAAGGCGTTCTGCCGGACGCTCGACCCGAAGGGCTTCTGGCGCGTCGACAAGGAGAAGGACCCCGAGCTGCGGCACACCGTCCTCTCCCTCGCCGCCTTCCGCGACCTGAAGGCGACGATCGCCGCGCGCGGAGGAGATCGCGAGAAGGGGATCGCCGCCTTCTGCGACGCGCACGACGGCGACGGCTGGATGCTCCCCGAGGCGCTCCGCCTCGCCGACCTCGGCCTCGGCCACGACGACCGCGCCCGGGAGCCGCAGCCCGTCGCCTCCCGCCTCGGCGAGCGCTTCCTCCCGTGGCAGCTCGCGCAGTCCGTCGAGGAGAGCTGGGCCGAGTGCGAGAGGCACGCGGCGACGCTCCGGGGCGGACCCTCACCCGCCGTGGACGCGAAGTGATGCGGAGTTGGGATGGTGTTCTCATGCTGACCCGTGTCGAGGCCCTGAGGTTCCGGTCGCTTCGCTACCTGACGACGCCGTTGTCGCGGTTCCAGGTGCTGGTCGGAGCGAACGGGTCCGGGAAGTCGAGCTTCCTCGACGTCGTCGGCTTCCTCGGAGACCTGATTCGGGTCGGTCCGGGAAGGTCGGTGACGGGGGACGTCGTCGCCGGCGTCGCTCCTCGCGCGGCAGACCCGTCACAC
Source organism: Acidobacteriota bacterium (assembly GCA_008363385.1). Lineage (GTDB taxonomy): Bacteria > Acidobacteriota > Thermoanaerobaculia > UBA5066 > UBA5066 > RHKY01. The sequence goes on from RHKY01000022.1 coordinate 29,614, forward strand.
CTGTGCTGGATGCGCGACGGCTGGCGATTCGAGCTGGCCGTCGAGCTGCGGATTCCGGACGAGCTGGTCTCCCGCCAGAAGGAGGGGCCGTATCGATTCGCCCGGTACGAAGTCTCGTTCGACACGGGGGGGGACGACGGCGAGGTGGGCCTGGCCGGGGAGACGCTTTGGCTCATGAAGGACGAGAGAGCCGAAGCGACGGACCCGGTGCTCTTCCCGCTCCCCGAGGAGCCACCGGACTCGATCATCCGCGGCCCCCGGAAACAGTCGCCGGCCGGGTGGCGGAAGGTCGTGAACAAGACGCTCGAGTCGGGGAACGACTGCTTCTTCTCCGAGACTTCGGGCTGGAACGCTCCATTCCGTCTCGGACCTGCAAAGTCGGCTCTCGCGAACCTCCCGGAGGACGAGGAGCGATTCCCCGTCGCGACCTGGGTGCGGCGGGTGCTGTCGGACGGTCTTCAACGGGTGGTGCTGAGCGCCGAGGCGATGAGGCGGCCGAGCTCTGCCGGCTCGCCCCGGAGATACCAGCCCGACGGGTCCAATCTCCCCTGGGCCGTCGAGGTCCTTCGGACCTCCGGGAACGGGCGCTTTCGGCGCTGGGTCGATCACGTGCGCTCCGCTCTCCCGGAGCTTCGGGACGTGACGACGGAGCTGCGCGAGGAGGACCGGAGTCGGTATCTCGTCCTCGAATACGAGAACGGTCTGAGGGCCCCGGCCTGGGTCGTCTCGGACGGGACGCTGCGGCTCCTCGCCCTGACCTTGATCCCCTACCTGGCGGAGCCCGATCGGCTCTACCTGATCGAGGAGCCGGAGAACGGAATCCACCCACGGGCGATCGAGGTCGTCTACCAGGCGCTCTCTTCCGTTTACGGCGGTCAGGTCTTCTGCGCGAGCCATTCCCCGGTCGTCCTCGGAATGGCGAAGCGGGAAGAGGTCCTCTGCTTCGCGAAGGGCGAGGCGGGCGCCACGGCGGTCGTCCGGGGGAGCGAGCACCCGCAGCTCAGGGATTGGAAGGGGTCGCTCGACCTGGGGACGCTCTTCGCAGCCGGGGTCCTCGGGTGACGGGCGACCTCGTCGTCCTGGTGCCGGACAAGGACACGGAGCAAGCGATCCAGGCCGTCCTGGCGCGCCCGAAGTCGCTCGGGATTCGCGCGCTGGCCTCGAAGATCCTCGTTCATCCCCAGAAGGACCCGGGCTGCTACGGTACGGGAGAGAGCTCTTGCGAACGCAGCTGCGGTCGTGGGAGCACGGCCTCGTCCTCTTCGACCGGGCCTGCAAGGGGCTCCGTCCGTATAGCGAAAGGTGCTCGAGCGCAAGGTCCAGACCGACCTCGATCGGATGCAGGCCGGGTGGGGCCGGTGCATCGTCGTCGACCCGGAGCTGGAAGTCTGGCTTTTCGGCGATTCCCCTCGCCTCGACGAGGCGCTCGGCTGGTCCGGTCGCACCCCTGATCTCAGGGCCTGGTTACAGACGGTGGGCGAATGGCCGGAAGGGATGCCGAAGCCGCCGGACCCGGAGAGGGCGTTTCGGAGGGCGATGTACGAGGTCCGGCTCCCGGCCGCGGCGTCGCTCTTCGGCGCGGTGGCCCGGACGGTCTCTCTCGTCCGTTGCCACGACGCCTCCTTCGTCGCGCTCGTCGAGCAGCTGCGCTCCTGGTTCCCGCCGGATGCGTCACACCTGAGCGGACGCGACTGAAAGGCGCCTGATGGCGGCGAGAACGAAGCTCCTGGAACCGATTCCCCCCGGCGAGATCCTCATGGAGGAGCTCATGCGCCCGCTGGGGCTCAGCATCAGCTCGCTGGCACGAGCGCTCTGGGTCCCGGCGAACCGGATCAGCGGCATCGTCGACGGCACCCGCGCGATCTCGGCCGACACCGCTTTGCGTCTGGGCAAGTACTTCGGCACATCGCTCGAGATCTGGCTCGCCCTTCAGTCGGACTACGAGCTTCGCGTCGCGCGGCAGACGACCCGGAAGCAGGTCGAGAAACGCGTCCAGACGCGGGTGGCGTGACCTCGAAGATCCGGCAGTGACCGCCGCGATTTCAAGGTGTCCTCGGACGCTGACGGCGTCCCCGGGACGAGACCACCAGGCGCCCGGCTTGACGGCGAGGCGCGTCGTCGACCGTCTCGACCGTTGCCGGGTGCTACGATTTCGCCGATGCCCCCGATCGAGCTTCTCTCCCGCGTCCTCGCGGACGTTCCGGCCGTTCGCCTCGCCGTCCTCTTCGGCTCGGCGGCGCGCGGGCAGGCGGGTTCGCGGAGCGACCTGGACGTCGGAGTCGACCTCGACGGCGGCCCCGAGGCGCTCTCCCGGCTCGCCGTTCGCCTCGGACGGGAGACGGGCCACGAAGTCGACCTCGTCTCGCTCCGCGAGGCGCCGCCGCTCCTCAGGTTCGAGATCGCGCGCGACGGCGTCGTGCTCGTCGAGCGAGCCCCGAATGCCTGGGCGGACTTCCGCGCCCGGGCGATGACGGACTGGTGGGACTGGGCGCCGACCGCGCGGATCATGCACGCCGCGGCGCTCGACCGGCTCAGGACGGGGCTCGCGCATGGTCCGGCGTGACGTCGTCGCGGCCCGCGTCGCGCGGGCCGCGGCCTGGCTCGACGACGTCGAGCGGTCGTTCGGGAAGCCGGTCGAGGAGCTCCTCGCGGACGTGAAGGAGCGGGACCTCGCGCTCTTCTACCTCTTCCTCGCGATCCAGGAGTGCATCGACCTGGCGGCGCACTGGGTGGCCGACGAAGGGTGGAGCCCTGCGGACGACGCGGGCTCGACCTTCGACGTCCTCGCCGGCCGCGGCGTGATCGGGGTCGAGACGGCCGAGGCGCTCCGTGCGGCGGCCGGGCTCAGGAACCGGATCGCGCACGGGTACGCGCTCCTCGACGCGCGCCGGGTCCGGGACGAAGCGCGGCAGGGGCTCCCGTCGCTCCGGGCGTTCCTCGCCGCCGCGGCCCGCGCCGCCGGGCTCTGAAGTCAGGCCGGCGAGGGCGCCTCTCCCGCTTCGTCCATCCGTTCCAGGACCTCCCGCGCCCGCGCCGCGATCGCCTCGACGGCCGCGTCGTCGAGCGCGCCGGGGAGGCGGGGAAGGTCGCGGCGCTGGAGCGGGCGCTCCCCGTGGATCTCGAGGAGCCGGGCGAGCGCGAGACGCTTGCGGAAGAGGGCCCGCGGGGTGTCGGCCGCCGTGCGCAGCCGGGCGGCGGCGAGGAGAGCCTGCGCCTGGTAGATGCCGGAGGCTCGGACGAGGGCGCGGTCGAGAAGGACGGCCACGACCTGCCATTCGCCGGCCGCGTGCGCCGCGATGGCCTTCCGGACGGCGTCGACGAGGCGCCCGAGCGGCGAGGGAGAGCGCTTCTTCGCGAGGCACTCCTTCAGGACGGTGCGCAGGGCGTCGACGCGGCAGGCCCCCTCGTCCCTCCGGCGCCGGATCTCCTCGACGAGGGCGAGGGCGTCCTCGAGCTCTCCGAGCCGGGCGAGGGCGAGCGCCTCGAGGTGGAGGACGTGCGGGGGGACGTGCGCGTGCCTGCCTCGCCGCAGCGCGCGCGCGTCGTCGCGGAGGCGCTCCCAGCGAGTCTCGCTCGCGTGACGGCGGAGGGCCGTCAGGACGGCGAGGGGATGGAGCGGGAATCGCGCGACGAGGTCGGCCTCGACCCGCTCCCTCAGCGCGTAGCGCGGCCCCATCCTCTCGAGGGCCCCGAGGAGCGCCTCGTGCTGGTCCCCGGTGGAGGCCCGCGCCATCATCTCGGCGACGCGCTCCTCGAGGCGCTCTCCGGCCAGGTCGTGGATCTCGGTGTACAGGGCGAGCGAATGGGCGTTCGCGATCCGGGACCGGGTCTCGCAGAGGTAGCTCTCGCCGAGGAGGGTCCCGCGTGGAAGCGGGTCGCGGGCGCGCAGGGAGCCCTTCCACTCGGGCCAGCGCGTCTCCTTCTCAAGGGGGACGGCGGCGAAGCGCTCGCCCCACCAGCAGCCGGCGACGACGTGACGCGAGCCGGCGTCGACGAAGAGGACCGTCTCCTCGGGAGTCCTCGCGGGAGCCGAGAGGTCGAGGCCCGGGCCGATCGCGTAGACGCGGCTTTCCGTGCGGGCGGGGCAGAGGGCGAAGGCGAGCGCCTCGGAACGGGAGGTCGCGAGGCCGACGTCGAGCTCGCCCTCGCTGCCCGGGAGGTCGACGTGGCGTCCGAAGCCGCTCGTCGGGCCGGGCCGGAGCTCGAGGACGCGGAGCGGGGCGGGCGCATCCTCGTCGGTGCCGGTGACGCGCTCGGCCCGGCCCGCGAGGAGGATGCCGGGGCCGGCCGGGTCCGGGCTCGCGGCCTCGAGGTGGAACGGGAGAGCCGGAGGGTCCCCGGCCGCGGGAAGGCCGTCGAGCGTGAGGAGACGCGCGCGCCGCTCGTCCGCGGTGACGAGGAAGGAGGCGGCCTCGCGGAAGACGACGGAGGGTGACGGGTCGAAAGGGAGCTTGGAGCGGGCTCGCCCCGATCCGGTGTCGACGAGATACGAGCACGGCTCCCGGTTCGGGCCGCTCGTCACCTCGAGCCAGAGGAGGTCCGACGACGGAAGGGGGAGCGTCTCCTCGACGACCGAGGACGGAGGACGGGCGCCCGCGAGCGAGACGGCCCGGACGACCTCGTTCGTCTCGAGGTCGAGATCGACGAGCCCCAGCTCCTCGCCGACGACGCGGAGCCGGTCTCCCTCGACGAGCCCGGTCTCGAACGTCCCGAGGGGGTGAGGGGGCCGCAGCGAGACCCGACGGACGACCTCCTGCCTCTCGACGTCGAGGACGCGGACGAAGAGCCAGCCGGCGGCGGCCTCCGCGAGGACGAGGCGGCGGCCGTCGGCGGAGAGCCAGGGGCGGGTCCGGGTGAGGTCGAAGTCGCGGGCGAGGTCGGCGAGCTCGTCGGCCGGCCCGGGCTCGTCGGAGACGGCAAGGCGGAGCGCCCGGCGTGCGGACTCCCGGGTCGCGGAGTCGAGGGCGTCCTGGCGGGTCTGCCGGGCTTCGCGAAGGCGGTCGGCGAGCGTGGAAAGGTGCGCGCGGCCTTCGGCGTCGAGGTCCGACCTCCTCACCTCGCCGAGGAGGGCGGAGGCGACGTCGAGGTCGTCGCGATCGAGCGCTTCGCGGACCGGGTCGAGGGACGCGCGCGCGGCGGCGGCTCGCGCCGCGGCGAGTGCGGTCCGCGCCTCGCTTTCGAGGGCGTGGGCCCGCGGAAGGCGGCCGAACGCGCGGGATTGGCCTTCGAGGAAGGGAAGCGCGGCGGCGGCATCGCCTCGCCGCAGGGCCCGCTCGGCCGCGGCGAGAGCGAGGGCGGCTTCCGCGGCGGCGCGGGGCTTCTCGGCCGGGGACGCGGCGAGGACCTCCTCGACGAGCGCGAGCTCGGGCGACGCCGAGCCGGAGCGCACCCGCGCGCGGAGCGGGGCCGGCTGCTCGGCGTACTCGGAGAGGGCCTCGAGGGCCGGCCCGGAGGCGAGGGCCTCGACGACCCTTCGCACGGCGCGTTCGCCGGTCTCTTCGGCGGCGGCGCGGCGCGCGCGGTCGAGGAGGGCGGGGCCGCCCGGGAGGTCGGGGTCCGCCGCGAGCGCGAGGGCGAGGAGGCGGGCGGCCTCGGCGGAGTCACCACGCTCGAGGGCGGCGGAGCCGTCGTGCGCAAGGGCGGAGGCGCGCTCGCGGCGGCGGCCCTCCTCGATCTCGCGGAGGACGCGGCAGGCCGTCGCGCCGTCGGGCCAGCGGGCGAGGAACGCGCGGGCCGCCGATTCGGCGGCCTCGAGGTCGCCGGAGGCGTGGAGAGCGAGGAGCGCCTCCTCCGCGGGCTTCCTCTCGTCGCGTCGGGCGCGTTCGAGGCGGGCGGCGAGGTCCGCCGCCTCCGGGAGCGTCGGGTCGGCCTCTCGGGCGGCGGAGAGGTGGGCCGCCGCCCGGCCGAGGTCGCCCGCGTCGAGGGCGACCCGGGCGAGGGCCGCGTGGACGCGGGCCGGGAGCGGGCCGTCGAGACCGCGCACGAGGCGAACGGCGCGATCGACGTCGCCCGACCGGGCCGCGGCGAGGGCGAGGAAGCCGCGGACGGCCGGGTCGGCGTGAGAAGCCGGGGCGAGCGAGCCCTCGAGGCCGAGGGCGGCCGCGTCGTCGGCGAGGACGTCGACGAGGAGCTCGAGGAGGGCCCGGGCGGCCGCCGGGCTCGCGCCGCGCTCGACGGCGGCCGTGAGGAGGCGCTGCGCCTCCTCGTAGTCATACTCCTCGAGGGCGGCGAGGCCGCGGGCCTCGATGGCGGCGGGCTCGTCCGGGTCGCGCTCCCCGGCGGCAGTGCGCCCCCCGGCGGGAGGGGCGCTCCGGCCCGCCGACGGCCCGGTCGCCTCGGGTCCGGCCCCGTCGGCGCCGCCCTCGCCCGCGTCGAGCCGCCGCCTGACGAGGGCCCGCGCCTCCACCGGAAGCTGCGAGACGAGGGCGTGGCAGGCGTCGCGGAGGCCCGAACGATGGCGCAGGCTGAAGAGGTCGGGGTTCGAGGGGTCGGGGACGATCTCGACCTCGTCGCCGAACCGGGTCAGGAGGAGCCCCTGGAGGCGCGACTTCAGCGCGTAGCGCTCCCTCTCGCGCGGGCTCTCCTCGCCCGTCGGGTTGACGTCGTGGACGAGGGCGAAGAGCTCGTCCGCGCGGACGCGTACCCGCCCCGCGAGGACGTCGTCGGGGTCGGGGAGGCGGGAGGCGCGCTTCTTCGACATCCCCGGGGGCGAAGCATCGCACGAGGCGTCCCGACGATCGTCACCGAGACGGTGAGCGGAGGTCCCGGTGCCGGCGCCGGCCGGTCTTACCCCTGGAGTAAGATGACGGCGGAGGACCCGCCATGCCGACCGTGACCGTTTCGTCGAAGGGCCAGATCGTCATCCCGCTCGACGTGAGGAGGGAGCTCGGGCTCCGGGAAGGCGAGCGCCTGGAGGTGACGGCGAAGGCCGACGGGCTCGTCCTCACGCGCGTCCGGGCCCGTGCGGGCCGGCCCGGCTGGCGCGCCTGGGGAGGCGCCCTCGCCGGCTCGGGCGCGCTCGAGGAGCATCGAAAGGAGCACGCGAGAGAGGCGAGGCGGTGAGCGTCTGCCTCGACTCGTTCGCGCTCCTCTCGTGGCTCCAGGGGGAGGCCGGCGCCGCGGTCGTCGAGGAGCACCTGGCGAGGTCCGCGGCCTCGCGGGGCACCCGGTGCTGGGTCTCGGCGGTCAACCTCGCGGAGGTCTACTACCGGCTCGAGCGGACGCTGGGCCGCGACGCCGCGGACGGCTTCTGGAAGGGGGCGCTCCGCGGGGAGGTCCCCGTCTCCGTCGTCGACGTGACGCGGCCCCGCGTGCTCGAGGCGGCGCGGCTGAAGGCGCGCTTCCCGATCGCCCTGGCCGACGCCTTCGCCGTGCAGGTCGCCCGCGAGAAGGACGTGGCGCTCGTGACGGGCGACCCCGAGATCCGGGCGGTGGAGAAGGCGGGCGAGGTCCGCGTGACGTGGATCTCCCGCTGAGGTGACCGGATGGCCCTGAACCCGATCTCGTTCACCGAGAAGGTCGTCTCGAGCTTCCTCCGCTACCAGCTGACGGCGTATCGCTTCGCCGACGCCCGCCTGCACGCGCAGATGCGCGAGCTCCTCTCGCTCGAGAAGACGCGGGCGACGCCGCTCCTGAAGGGGCCGTACGTCTCCGTCTCGCGGGGGTTCCGGCCGGGGCGGACGCTGAAGGAGCTGTCGGCGGAAGGGATCGTCCATCCGGCCCTCGAGGGCCTCGCACCGTTCCCGTCGGTCTGGGCCCACCAGGAGGCGGCGATCCGGTCGATCCGCGCGGGGCGGACGACGGTCGTCTCGACGGGGACGGGCTCCGGGAAGACGGAGGCGTTCCTCTACCCGGTCGTCAGCCGCTGCCTGGAGCTGCGCGACGCCGGGGCGGCGCCGGGCATCGTCGCCGTCCTCGTCTACCCGATGAACGCCCTCGCGGAAGACCAGCTCGGGCGCCTTCGCGACCTCCTCTGCGGGACGGGGGTCTCGTTCGGGATGTACGTCGGGAAGACGCCGGAGCGGAGGGCGGACGTCTCCGGGGTCCGGCTGCCGAACGGGGCCTCGCGCGAGGAGTACCGAAGGCGGCTCGCGAAGCTGCGCGAGGAGAAGCGGAACGAGGCCGTGCACCCTCCGGAGGAGCGCTGCTCGCGGGAGGAGATGCGGGCCGCGGGACGGGCGCCGCGCATCCTTCTGACGAACGTCAAGCAGCTCGAGCTCCTCCTGACGCGGCAGAAGGACGTGGAGCTCTTCGCCGGAGCGAGGCTGGAGATCCTCGTCGTCGACGAGGCGCACACGTTCTCGGGGGCGAACGGCGCGGAGACGGCCTGCCTCCTGCGGCGCCTGCGGACGTTCTGCGGGTCGGCGGAGCGGGAGACGGTCTGCGTGGCGACCTCGGCGACCCTCGCCGATCGCGGCGCGAGCGACGACCCGGCCAGGACGTTTGCGTCCCGGTTCTTCGGCATCGCAGAGGAATCCGTCACGACTGTCACGGAGGAGTACGAGGAGCCCCCGTTCGACGCGAGTCGGGTGGTCCCGGCCGCCCTCCCGGAGCCCGCGAAGGCGCTGCCGGCTCTCCTCGCGGCGATCGAGGCGGCGGATGGAGCCGCGGTGGGGAAGGTCCTCGGAGGCGGGGCCGCGCTCGCGGGGGAGGCGTGGCGCGAGGCCCTCGGCGAGGCGCTGGCGCGGAACGAGCTCCTCTTCCAGCTCTCCGACCAGCTGCGGCGGCCCGCTCTCCTCCCGGCGGTCGCGGAGAAGGTCGGCGAGGCCTGCGGCCGGCCCGTGGCCGAAGAGGAGGTCCTCGCGTGGCTCGCGCTCGGCGCGGCGGCGAGGAGGGACGGCCGGCCGTTCGTGAGGCCGGTCGTCCACGACTTCGTCCGCGGCATCGACGGGGCCGTCGTCAGCTTCTCCGAGGGTTCGCTGCCGAAGCTCTGGCTCTCGGCCCGCGCGGAAGCGGCCGCGGAAGGGGAGCAGGAGCTCGTCCGGCTCCCCGTCCTCACCTGCACGACGTGCGGCCAGCACTACTTCGCGCACTCGGTGGCGGACCTCGACGCGAACGGCGCCGTTCCGGGCGGGGGGGAGGCTTCGGAGCAGGGGGCCTTCTGGAGGACGCTCTCGGCGGAGGCGGGGGGCCGGCGGCTCCTCCTGACCGACCGGGTCATCTCGGTGGACGAAGAGCAGGACGAGAGCGAGGTCGAGGGCCCGGACCTGCCGAAGGTCTTCCTCTGCCGGCATTGCGGGACGCTCGCGTCCGCCGAGGGCGGGGCGTGCCCGGCCTGCGGGCGGCCCGGAGCGAGGGTGCCGCTCTTCCTCGTGAGGCAGAAGGAGGAAGCCCCCGGGTACCTGTCGCGCTGCGTCTCCTGCGGCGCCGTCGGCCGCCGGAGGGGCGGCGGATACCGTGAGCCCGCCCGATCGGTGCGCGCGGTGACGGTCTCGGACGTCCACGTCCTCGCACAGGACATGGTCCGGCAGCTCTCGCAGCGGAGGCTCCTCGTCTTCGCCGACAGCCGCCAGGACGCGGCGTTCCAGGCGGGCTGGATGCGCGACCACGCGCGGCGGTTCCGGCTGCGCGCCCTGATGTGGGAGGAGCTCTCGCGCGGGACGAAGACGGTGATCGACCTGACCGCCGCCCTCGACCGGCTGATGGAGGCGGACGACGAGCTCTCTCAGGCGCTCCTGCCGGAGGTCTGGGCCGAGACGAGGAAGGACGCGGGGTTCGAGCACCGCGAGCGGCGGAAGTTCTTCCTCCGGGTCCAGGTGCTCCGCGAGGTGACGGCCGGCCTGAAGCAGCGGATCGGCCTCGAGCCGTGGGGCCGCCTGAGGGTCGAGTACGAGGGCCTCTCCGCCGGGACTCCCGGACTCGCGGAGCTCGCTTCCCGATTCGGCCTCGACGCCGAGGCGCTCGCGGAGGGGATCGGAGGTCTCCTCGACCGGACGCGGCGGCGGATGATCCTCCTCGACAAGGACAAGAGGATCTTCTCGAGATTCTGGAGGGACGGCGACCCCGACGTCCTTCGCGGCTTCGTGCCGGCGTTCCAGGGGGTGCCGACCGGGCTGAAGCTCCAGCGCGAGGCGGGCGACGACAAGAGCCGCGTCTCGGCCTGGGTCAACGACCAGCGGAACACGGCCGTCCTCCAGGTCTCTCGCCGCTGGGGCGTCCCGAAGGAGCACGTCGCCGACTTCGTCGGGGGGCTCTGGGCGCTCCTCGCCGAGCGGACGAGGCTCCTCGCCCCGGCCGTCCTGACCGGGAGCCGCGGGAACGCGCTCCCCGGCGCGAGCGGGACGTTCCAGATCGACGCCGACCGCCTGCTGCTGACGCCGAGCCGCGGCCTCTGGCGGTGTTCCGAGTGCCGCAGGGCGCAGGTGCGCCGCGCGCCGGGAGACGTCTGCCCGTCGTGGCACTGCCACGGCACGCTCTCGCGCGAGGACGAGCCGGCCGACGACTACGACCTCTCGCTCCTCGACGGGGGCGTCCCGATGCTCCGCCCGAGGGAGCACTCGGCCCAGGTGCCGGCCGGGGAACGGGAGCGGCTGGAGCGCCTCTTCAAGGACGAGACGACCGAGGCGGTGAACACGCTCGTCGCGACGCCGACGCTCGAGATGGGGGTCGACATCGGCGCGCTCGACGCGATCCTCCTCCGGAACGTCCCCCCTTCGCCCGCGAACTACTGGCAGAGGGCGGGGCGGGCGGGACGGCGCGAGCGGATGGCCGTCGCGCTGACGTACGCCGGCCTGCGCGGCCACGACCGGAGCGCCTTCGTCGAGCCGCTCCGCCTCCTCGCGGGGTCGGTGACGCCGCCGCAGTTCAACCTTCGGAACGAGCTGATGGTGGCGCGGCACGTCCACGCGGCGGCCCTGACGCGCCTCCACGCGCTCGCGCGGGAAGGCGCGGCGGGGGAGGCGCTCGCCTCGACGCTCGAGAGGGTCTTCCCCTCCGAGGTGAAGAGCTGGCTCTTCGACGCGGAAGGACGGGTGCGGCGGGAGCCGTTCGACCTCGCGGGTTTCCGGGCGGAGGTCTCCTCGCGCGCGGACGACCTCGCGGACTACGTCTCCTCGGTCTTCCGGAACCGGTGGCCGGAGGCCGACGCGGAGGTCGTCGGCGAGGAGCGGGTCGCCCGGCTCGTCGAGGAGATGCCCGACCGGCTCGAGGAGGTCCTGAAGACGCTCGGGAAGCGGCTTCAGTGGGCGCTGGACATGATGTCCCGCCTCGACCGGGAGCGGGCCGGGCGGGGCGTCCTCGAGCGGGACGAGGAGTCGATCCACGACCGCTGCAAGGCGCTCGTGAGGAAGCTGAAGGGAGAGTCGCGGCGCGCGCGCGGCGGGACGGAGGGCTACGACGACGCGAACACCTTCGGCGTCCTGGCCGCCGAGGGCTTCCTCCCCGGTTACGGGCTCGAGACGGGCTCGATCCAGGGGATCCCGGTCTTCCCTCGCGGCGGCGTCGGGATGGAGGACTTCTCCCTGCCGAGGCCGCCCGCGGTGGCGCTTCGCGAATACGTCCCCGGGAACCTCATCTACGCCAACGGGAACCGCTTCGTCGCGCGGCTGTTCCACTTCGAGGCGGAGGAGCGTCCGGCGTACTTCCTCGTCGACGCGGAGAGGGAGGCCGTGGAGGAGGTGCCGGCTCCCGGAGCGGCGCCGGCCGCGGGGCCGGTCGCGCCGGTCGCCGCGGTCACCGCTCCTCTTCGCGCGGCGTCGGTGACGGACGTGGAGCTCGTCCACACCTCCCAGATCACCGACGAGGAGGACTTCCGCTTCCAGCTCGCGGTCTCGATCTTCGCCCTCGAGCGGGACGAGCACGGCGGCGGCCGGGCCTTTCGCTGGGGGGCGCGGGAGCTCCAGCACCGGCGGGCCGCGCGCCTCCGGCTCGTGAACGTCGGCGTGAAGAACCTCGTCACGAAGAAGGACGAGCACGGCTTCCCGGTCTGCACCGTCTGCGGCCAGAGCCGCTCGCCCTTCGCCTCCAGGGAGGAGCTCCAGGACTTCCGCGACAAGCACCAGCAGCGCTGCCGCCAGCCGGTGGAGCCGACGGGCTTCTACGCCGACCTCGTCGCCGACGTCCTCCGGCTGCCGGCGAGCGCGAGCCGCAGGGAGGCGTTCTCGATCCTCGAGGCCCTTCGAGCAGCGGCCGCGCAGACGCTCGAAATGGAGCTGGAAGACCTGCAGGTCGTCGTCGTCGGCAGGCGCGGGGAGGAGGCCGTCGACGGGCTCCTCTACGACCCGATGCCCGGAGGGTCGGGCCTCCTGGAGCAGCTCATCGAGCGCTTCCCCGAGGTCGTGGCGAAGGCCCGCGCGATCGCGGCCGACTGCCCGGCGGCGTGCGGCGCGAGCTGCCCCGACTGCCTGCAGGTCTACCGGAACGCGGCGTACCATGGGCACCTCGACAGGAACCTCGTCGTGGAGAGGCTCACGGAGTGGGGAGAAGCGCTGGCGTTCGCCCACGAGATCCCGGCGAAGCTGCCGGCGGCGAGGCCGTCGGGAGAGAACGCGCCGACGAACGCCGCGGAGGACACCCTTCGCGAGCTCCTCCACCGCGCGGGGTTCCCCGAGGCGGAGTGGCAGAAGCGCATCGACCTCGGGAAGCCGCTCGGCGGGACCGTGCCGGACGCGTTCTACGCGCTCGACGACGAGGACGAGCCGGGGATCTGCGTCTACGTCGACGGCCTGAGCGCCTCGCTCCACGGCGACCCGGAGCGTCGCCGGATGGACCGGGTCCTGCGCGAGGAGCTCCGGGCGCGAGGCTACGTCGTGATCGAGGTCGCGGCGTCGGACCTCGCGGACCGCGAGGCGGTCGCGCGGGCCTTCAGCCGGATCGCCCGGAAGCTCGTCGGTTCGGAGCGGGCGCAATCGCTGCGGGCCGACACGTCGTGGTTCGAGGGCGGGGAGAAGGCCGAGGCCGAACCCGTCGTCGTCCCGTTCCGGCGCGTGGAGCCGGCCCCGTCGGAGCGATTCCGGACGTGCGTGCCTCTCGTCGAGCTCGCGGCAGCCGCGGGAGGGTGGGGCGAGCCGGGGTCTGCCGGCGACGGCGCCTGGGTCGAGCCGACGACGACCCGGAGGTTGCGCCGGGGGATGTTCGTCGCGCGTGTCGAGGGTCGGTCGATGGAGCCCCTCGTGCCCGACGGCTCGTGGTGTCTGTTCGTCAGCCCCGTCGAGGGGAGCCGGACCGGCCGGACGCTTCTCGTCCAGCTTCGCGATCCGGGCGATCCCGAGGACGGCGGGCGGCTCACGTTGAAGAGGTTCGAGAGCGGAGGCGTCGCCGGGAAGGAAGCCCGGGGACCGGGCACCGAGCGCACCGGCAAGGCCGTCTTGGAGCCCCGGAACAGGAGCCGTGACGAGCTCGGTCGCGCCGAGTTCGACCCCCTCGAGGTTGAGAACGACCTTGAAGGGCGCGTCCGCGTGATCGCAGAGCTCCTCGAGGTGCTCCCCTCCGGATCGTAGGTCCCGGGGAGGATGCCGGGGTCCCCCGGGATCAGCGCCGGAGCGATTCCGGGACGATCCCGGCCGCGAGGCACTTCCGGTAGAGGGCCGGGCGGCGCTCGGCCAGCCAGGCGACGAGGCTCTTCCCGTCCTCGAAGTGGAGCTTCTCGGCGGGCTCCTCGCTCGTCCCCTCGCACCCCTCGACGTCGTACTCGCGGCAGAGGAGGGGGCGGCTCTCGTAGACGCCGCAGAGCCCGTCGGGGCGGAGGTGCTCGCAGTCCGTCGGGACGTTCAGGAACCAGTCCCCGTCGTGGGACTGGTAGACCGAGATCCGCCTGTGGTAAACGAACCAGAGCGCCGTGGAGACTCGGCGCACGGTGTCGGGCGGGTCGATCCCCACCGCGACGTGCCGGCAGCAGCGGGCGCACGGGGGGCAGACGGCGGAGGGGTCGGGGGTCCCTGGGTGGCTCGGCAGCGGACTCATGCTCGGGACGGGGAGTTTCCCCGAGGAGGAGGCGGAATGAAAGCCGTCACGCTCTCGCGGCACGGGGGGAACGAGGTCCTCTCCTTCGGCGACCGGCCCGACCCGGTCCCGGGACGCGGCGAGGTCCTCGTCCGGCTGGAGGCCGCGGCCCTCAACCGTCTCGACGTCTTCGTCCGCAACGGGATCCCGGGCGTGCCGGTCTCCTTCCCCCACGTCCCCGGGGCCGACGGGGCCGGGGTGGTCGAGGCGGTCGGCGAGGGGGTCGCGCGGGTGAAGACGGGGGAGCGCGTCGTCCTCCAGCCCGGCCTCTCGTGCGGGACGTGCGAGCTCTGCCTGGACGGCGAGCGGAGCCTCTGCGTCGACTACAGGATCCTCGGCGAGCACCGCGCCGGGACGCTCGCCCAGCGCGTCGTCGTCCCGGCTGTGAACGTCTGGCCGGCGCCGCCCGGCCTCTCGCCGGAGGCCTCGGCCGCCTTCCCGCTGGCCGCGATGACGGCGTGGCGGATGCTCGTGACGCGGGCGCGCCTGAGGGCGGGGGAGACGGTCCTCGTCCACGGCGTGGGGGGCGGCGTCTCCGTCTTCGCGATCCAGATCGCCCGGCTCTGCGGGGCCTCGCTCGTCATCGCGACGTCGGGCGACCCGCGGAAGCTCGATCGGGCGAAGGAGCTGGGCGCCGACGAGGTCCTCGACTACGGGAAGGTGGACGTCGGCCGCGCCGTGCGGGAGATCACGAGGAAGCGGGGCGTGGACGTCGTCGTCGACTCGGTCGGCGCGGCGACGTGGCGGCACTCGCTGACGGCCGCGGCGAAGCGGGGGCGGATCGTGACGTGCGGGGCGACGACCGGGCCGAACCCCGAGGAGGAGATCCGGGTCATCTTCTGGAAGCAGCTCGACATCCTCGGCTCGACGATGGGCAACGACGCCGAGTTCGGCGCGCTCCTCTCGGCCGTCTCGGCCGGCCGGGTCCGCCCCGTCGTGGACGAGGTCTTCCCGCTCGCCGAGGCCGTCCCGGCCTACGAGCGGCTGGAAGGGGGGCGCGGGTTCGGGAAGGTGGTCCTCTCGATTCCGGCGTGACCTCTCTGCCTGGGGCGAGGCGGCGGCCCTTCCGCCTCAGGGGGAAGTCACGCGCTCGACGACCCAGACGTTGCCGCTCGTCTCGGCGAACTCGAAGACGATCCGGTCTCCCTTCGGCGACCAGCTCGGGTAGCGGACGTACGTCGTGAGCTTCTCGAAAGTGGTGGCGGCCGTCTCGGGCCCGCCGGCCCGGGGGACGGTGAAGACGTTCCACCGCCCGTCGCGCTCTCCGGCGAAGGCGATCCGCGCGCCGTCGGGCGAGAAGCTGTGCGGCCAGCTCTGTCCCTTCGTGGAGACGACCGTCGTCAGACGGCCCGTGGCGGCGTCGACGATGGCCAGGCGCGTGTCCTCGCCGCGCCGCTGCTGGACCGCGAGCGCCGTGCCGTCCGGGGACCAGCAGGGCCACCCGACGAGCTCGGGGTCGTCGGTCAGCTTCCGGCGCTGGCCCGTCGGCAGGTCGGCGAGCCAGACGTTCAGCGGGCCGCCCTGGCGGGAGTTGTAGGCGATCCGCGTCCCGTCGGGCGAGAGCCGGGGCGCGTCGATGTCCTTGCCGGTCTCGAGCAGCAGCTCCTCGCGCCCCGTCGCGAGCGAGAGGGCGTAGAGCGCGCCCTTCCCGCCACGGTTGGAGAAGAAGGCGAGCCTCTTCCCGTCCGGGAACCAGTCGGGACGGCTGTCGACGGCCGGGTCCGTCGTCACCTGCGTGGCCCCCGACCCGTCGGCCGAGACGGTCCAGACGTCCTCGTTCGAGCCGGCGCGGAAGCGGCTGAACGCGATCCGCGAACCGTCGGGAGAGAAGACGGGGCGGGCCGTCCGCCCGGTCTCGGCCGTCAGCGCCCGCGCGGGGCCGGCCGGCTCGCCGCGTCCGTCCATCGGGACCCACCAGAGGTTGGAGCGGATCGTGACGGCCGAGTAGGAGAGGCGGCGCCCGTCGCGGGAGACCGCCACGTTCCGGATCCGCGAGAGGCCGAGGCTCGTCAGCCGCGCCGGTCGCCCGGCCGAGCGCCCGGAGGCGTTGATGGGCACCTCCAGGATCCCCGAGTTCTCCCGGTCCGGCGAGCCGCAGAAGAGGATCGAGCGGCCGTCCGGGGCGAAGACGGGGTCGCGGGCCGTCGGCTGGTCGGTCACGACCGGGATCGGCTCGCCGCCTCCCGCCGGGGCCATCCAGATCTCGGCGTTGCGCGTGTCGGCCGAGATGAACGCGATCCGGGATCCGTCCGGCGAGAAGGCGGGCGCGCCGTGCCCGCCCGCGGGACGGCCCGCCGCGGTGACGGGACGCGCGGCCCCTCCCGCGAACGGGACGACCCAGATCGTGGAGGGAGGGAGCGCGTTCATGGCGCTCGGCGCCAGGTCCACGAACGCGTCCGACTGGAAGGCCACCTGCGTCCCGTCGGGGGAGAAGGCCGGGTGCGACCCGAACTCCGAGAGGAGGCGCGGCGCCCCCCCGAGGGCGGGGACCACGTGGATCCCCCCCTTCCCCCGCGAGTGGTAGGCGACCCACTGCCCGTCGGGCGAGAAGGCGGGCTGGAAGCTCTGGGCCCCGTCGCTCGTCAGCGCGATCTCCCGCCCGCCCGCCGCCAGCGAGCGGACGTAGAGCTCGAAGGTCCCGGTCCGGTCGGAGGCGTAGGCGATCGACTGCCCGTCCGGGGAGAAGGCGGGCTGCAGGTCGAGGCCGGCCGAGGTCGTCACCTGGACCCCCTGGAGCGGGGAGGCGGCCGGCGTGCGCGCCGGGCCGCGGCGGACCCACAGCGCGACCGCCCCCGCAAGGAGCGCCACGAGCGCCAGGCCCGCGGCCCCCGCGGCCACCCGCCGGCGTCGCGCGCTCACCCCGTCGCGGGGGACGGGCGCCGTCGCGGCCGCGGGAGGCGGGATCGAGGGGAAGGCCTCCGTGGGGAGAGAGCCCTCGCGGCCCTCCAGCGCGGCGACCACGTCGGACACCTCGCCGAACCGCGCCGCCGGCTGGCGCTCCAGGCAGCGGAGGATGACCCGCTCCCAGACCGGGTCGACGTCCGGGAGGTACGCGCGGGGGGACGGGGGCGGGTCGGAGACCCGCTTCATCAGGAGCGTCACCGCCGAGTCACCCTCGTGCGGCCGGCGTCCCGTCAGCATCTCGAACATCACGACGCCGAGGGCGTAGACGTCCGCCCGCGCCGTCGCGGCGAGGCCCTGCGCCTGCTCGGGCGCCATGTACGACGCCGTCCCGACGACGTGACCGGAACGGGTGAGGGCCGGCCCCCCGTGCTCCACCTCCGCCCGCACCGCTGCCAGCCCGAAGTCGGTCACGACGGCGCGCTTGCGTCCTCCCGCCTCGGGGACGAGGAGGACGTTGGCCGGCTTGAGGTCCCGGTGGACGACCCCGGACTCGTGGGCCGCCGAGAGCGCCCCGGCCACCTGTCGCACGATCGGGAGGGCCTCCGAAGGCTCGAGCCTCCGGCGGGACCGGAGGAGCTCCTCCAGCGTCTCGCCGGGGAGGAACTCCATGGTCAGGAACGCCGTCCGGCCCCCGCCCGCCTCGTCGTCGTGGAACTCCAGGTCGAAGACGCGGCAGACGTTCGGGTGGGCGACCCGGCGCGCGAGGCGGATCTCGCGCTTGAACCTCTCCACCGCGCGGTCGTCGCGAGCCAGGTCGGGGTGGAGCACCTTGAGCGCGACCGGGTCACCCAGCTCGCGGTCGAGGGCCTCGTAGACCTCGCCCATCCCCCCGCGGGCGACGTGCCGGAGGACCTCGTAGCGGCCCGCCAGCACCTCGCCGGGGGCGAAGGTGCGCGGGAAGGGAGCAGGGGCCGGCCGCTCGTCGGGGGTCGTCATGAAGGGCGCCCGCCGATTATCTCCTCCGCCTCAGCGGATCCGCCGCGCCACCGAGACCCCGTCCCGGAGCGGGAGGATCGTCGTCTCCAGGTCCTCCGAGGCGTAGAGGAGCCGGTTGAGCTCCCGGATCGCGGCGGTCTCGGCGTCGTCCTCCACGGCGGGCAGGCGGAGCCGGCCGTACCAGAGGGCGTTGTCCGAGACGAGGAGGCCGCCGGCCCGAAGGCGAGGGACGGCGCGCCGGAAGACGTCGGGGTAGCCCTCCTTGTCGACGTCGTTGAAGACGAGGTCGAAGGTCCCCTCGGTGGCGTCGAGCGAGGCGAGGGCGTCGCCCACCAGGACCGTGACGCGGCCCGCCACCCCCGCCTCCTCGAAGGCCTGCCGCGCGAACGCGGCGTTCTCCTCGGAGGCGTCCGTGTACCAGACGTGCCCCTCCTCTCCGACCGCCCGGGCGAGCCAGATCGTCGAGTAGCCGATCGCCGAGCCCAGCTCGAAGACGCGCCGGGCCCCCGAGATCCGAACGAGCTGGGCGAGGAAGCGCCCCACGGCGGGCCCGACGATCGGGACCTTCCTCTGCCGGGCCTCCTCCTCGAGGCGGAGGAGGACCGCGTCGCGGGGCGGCAGGACGGAGAGCAGGTAGTCGTCGAGCCCGGCGAGGAGGAGCGTCATGGCCGGGCGAGTTTACGGGCGCGGGGGCCGGGCGGGAGCGGGCGTCAGACCGACGGCGTCGCGGGCGGGAAGGGGCTGCCGGGGTGCGGCGGCGCGCCCTGCCGCCTCCGGGTCCCCCCGTGGACGGCGAACCAGAGGCCGGCCCAGACCTTCGGGTCGACGAGGACGCCCTCCGCCTCGCGGGCGAGGAGCCATCCCCCGACGTCGGCGAGAGGGACCTCCCAGACGTCGATCCGCTCGCCCGCGACCCCGCCGCCCCTCCCGCGCCGGACGAGGCCGCGCGCCCGGAAGAACGTCAGGACCTCCGAGCTGACGCCGGCCGAGGGGGGACCCGCCGTCAGGCGCTCCACCTCGCGCGCCTCCCAGCCGGTCTCCTCCAGGAGCTCGCGCCGCGCGGCCTCCTCGAGCGCCTCGTCGGCGGACCCCGCCTCGTCGCCGCAGAGGCCCGCGGGGAGCTCGACGACGCGGGCGTCCACCGGGGGGCGGCGCTGCTCGACGAGGACGAGCCGGGCGTCGTCGGTCACCGCGACGACGACGGCGATCCCCGTGACGCCGGGCCTGTCGACGTACTCCCAGCCCTCCCGCTCCACGAAGGCGAGGTGCCGTCCCCGGTGGAGGAGGCGCTTCTCGCTCACGCGGTCCCCCACCCCGCCCCCCGGGCCCCGGCCGGCCCCGTCAGCACGGGAGCCTCAGGGAGAACGTCGAGCCGCTCTTCCCGTCGCTCTCGACGTCCAGCCGCCCGCCGTGCTCCTGCGCCACGCGCTCGACGACGGCCAGGCCGAGGCCCGTGCCCGGGATCGACGCGGTCCCGGCGGCGCGGAACCAGGGAGTCGTCAGGCGGGCGATCGTCTCCTCCGAGAGCCCCGGGCCCGTGTCCGAGACGCGGACCACCAGCTCGCGCGTCCCGTCCGCCGACTGCGTGAACGCCCTCACGAGGACCGACCCGCCCCGCGGCGTGAACTTCAGCGCGTTGGCGAGGAGGTTGGCCACCGCCCTGCGGAACCGGGCACGGTCCAGCTTGACGAGCGGGAGGTCCGTCGGGACCTCCGCCACGAGCGAGACGCTCCGCGCCTGCGCCAGCCAGCGGGCTTCCTCGATCGTCAGCGCGAGCGCGTCGGAGGCGGAGACGAGGTCCTTCTCGGGGACCGGGGCGTCCTCGGGCCGGAAGACGACGAGCGCGTCCTCGATCAGCCCGGAGAGCCCGCGCGCCGAGGCGAGCGAGTTCCTCAGGATCCGCTCCAGGCGCTGGTCGCCGGAGCGCTGCTCGCGCTCCAGGACGAGCTCGATGGCCGCCTGGACCGCCGAGAGCGGGTTCTTCAGGTCGTGGACGAGCATCGACTGCAGGCTCTGCCGCTGCCGGTCCGACTCGTCGCGCTTGCGGTGGGCCTCGGCCAGCGCCTCGAGCTTCTCCTGGAGCTCCCCGTGCAGCCGCGCGGCGTGGATCGAGAGGGCGAGGAGCCCCCCGAGCCGGCCGAAGAAGTCGAGCTCGTCCTCGGGGAAGGCGCGGGGCGCCGCCCAGACGAGGCCGAGGACCCCGAGCAGCTCGTCCTGCCGGAGGACGGGGACCCCGGCGGCGGACAGCCCGCCGAGCCGCGTCATCTGACCCGTGGCGGCGCTCGTCGGCTCGAGGCGCGCGGCGTCCGGGATGACGGAGGGGCCGTGGGTCTCGAGGATCGTCTTCAGGTTCGTCGCGACCTCGACGGGGACCGAGACGCCGATCAGCGACTCGACGTCGTCGTCGGCCCGCCACTGGTGCGTCACCCCGAAGCGGGTCCGCTCCCGATCGAGCTGGTAGAGGAGGACGGCCCGAGCCCCCAGCGTGGCGCCGAGCGTCTCGAGCGACACGGCGAGGACCGTGTCGAGGTCGACGGAGTCCCGGCCGGCCGCTGCGATGGCGGCCAGGACCGCGTTCCGGTCCGCCTCCCGCCGGAGCTTCTCCTTGGACTCCAGCTCCTCGGTGACGTCCGTCAGGATCGTCTGGACTCCGCACGGCGCGCCGTGCCCGTCGCGCAGGAGGAACGACTCCTGGTCCACGATCCGGGCCCGGCCCTTAGCGTCGATCGCCACCGTCCGGCCCGCCAGGCGCTCGGAGGCCAGGACCGCCTCGTTCGTCTTCCGGAGCTCCTCGGCGGTCTCCTCCGGGGTCCCCCAGACGGGGGGGAGGGGGCGGCCCAGGAGGTGCTCCCGGGGCCGGCCGAGGAGCCTCTCGGCGGCCGCGTTGGCGCTGGTGACGAACCCGTCGAACGTGCGGGTGTAGACGGCGTCGGAGAGGTTCTGGAGAGCGACCTCCGTCTGCGTCCGGCGGCGGTGGAGGAGGAGGAGGCGCTCCAGCCTGGCCCCGAGGACCGCCTCGTCGGCCCCCTCGCGGACGATGTCGAAGGACTCGACCGAGGGGTGCCCGGTCAGGGTGTCGGGGACGACCTCCCCGAGCGGCACGACGACGAGGCACGGGATGCTCCAGACGGCCTCGTCGACGACCGGGCAGGGCCCGTTCGCCCCGGCCGGGTGCGGGCGCGCCACCCAGACGATCGGGCCGCGCTCCTCTTCCGAGGCCGAGAGCGACTCCTCGTCCAGGATCCTCTCGGCGCCGTGGTGGGAGGCCACGAGGACTCGCGCCACCCAGGCCACGGCGTCCGCGTCCCCGACGAGGCGGACCGACGGGACCTCGGGCGCGGGCCGCCCGGCACGGGCCGTCACCGGGAGCACGGCGCTCATCGACGCCATTCTCTCGCGCCTTCTCCTCCCGCGCGAGGGCCCTTTCGTGTGGCGTGCGATCATCTCCGCCATGCTCCCCGGCCGGCTCCTCGGGGTCGCCCTGCTCCTGGCCACGGCGCCGGCTCCCCCCGGGCCTCCGGCCCCGCCGCTCGTCCGGTACGAGCTGACCGAGACGTGGAGGTGGGTGACGCCCGCGGGAGAGAGGACCCGTTCGGTGAGCGGGGCCGTGAGCGTGCTGGGCGAGAGGCTCCGCTGGGAGCTCTCCCGGGGGTCCTTCCCCGGCACCCGCGCGCGCCTGGTCGTCTCCGACGAGAGGTCCCTCGCGCTCGTGGACGAGGAGGGGAACGCCTCGGCGCGCGTCACGGCGTCGGACGTCCGGGGGCTCTTCGTGCCGGACGGGGCCGCGGAGCCCGGCCTCTCCGCGGCCAGGCTCTCGGACGTGACGGCCTCCCTCGTCCGCGAGGGGCCCGGGGCTCCGTTCGAGGGGCGGCCGACGGTGCGTTACGCCCTGTCGGCCGGATACCGGCTGGACGTCTCGACGCCGGGCCGCTCCGTCCGGGTGAAGACGACCTGCCGCGGC
This sequence comes from Acidobacteriota bacterium, assembly GCA_008363385.1. Classification (GTDB taxonomy): domain Bacteria; phylum Acidobacteriota; class Thermoanaerobaculia; order UBA5066; family UBA5066; genus RHKY01. Next base: position 51,353 of record RHKY01000022.1, read on the forward strand.
AGCCTCGTCGTCGTCGAGGAGGGCGTGCCGGCGGAGCGGACGGCCCCGGACGACCTGCTCCGGCTCGTCCCCGCCCGGGAGGAGGCGCGGGAGGCCCTCTCGTCGGAGCTCTCGCGCCTGCGCGGCCTCGTGGTCCGGATGCGCCTGACCGTCGACGCGGAGCGCCAGGTCGCGCCCGTCGCCGGGGTCCCGGGGACCCCGGACGAGCCCCCGTCCAAGACGACGACGCTCGTGACGCGGGAGGTCTCCGGGCTGTCGGTGGAGCCGGCGGCTCCGGCCGACGCCGCCCGGTTCGCGGTGCCGGAGAAGGCCCGCCTCGTCGGGCTGGAGAGGCTCCTGACCGGGAGCGCGTCCCTGCCGTGACGGCCGGCGCGGCGGCGCTCAAGGAGCTCCTCGCCGAGCTGAGGACGGGGAGGGGGCTCGCGATCCTGACCGGCACCGGCGTCTCCTCGGAGTGCGGCCTGCCGCCGCTCTCGACGCGCGGCGAGATCTGGGAGGGCTTCGCGGCCGCCGAGCTGGCCTCCGCGGCCGCCTTCGAGTCGGACCCGGTCCGCGTCTGGAGGTTCTACGAGTGGAGGCGCCAGGCCGTGGCCGCGACCCGGCCGGGCGAGGCGCACCTGGCCGTCGCCCGGATCCAGAGGCTCCTCGGGTCCACGGAGCTGGCGACGCTCTCTGTCGACGGCCTCCACCGGGCGGCCGGGAGCGCCTCCGTCGCGGAGGTCCACGGCGCGGTGGACCGGGCGCGCTGCCCTTCGGACGGCCGGGTCGTGCCGGTCCCGCCGGCGACCCGCCTCGGGGAGCTCCCGCCGCGCTGCCCCGCCTGCGGCGGGGCGCTCCGGCCCGACGTCGTCTGGCCCGGCGAGCCGGTCGCGCGCGAGGCCTGGCGCGCGGCGACGCGGGCCGCGGAGGCGTGCGCGGTCTACGTGGTCGCCGGGACGTCGGCCGTCGCCCCCCCGGCAGCCGCCCTGGTCCTGGCCGCCTCGCGCGCCGGCGCCAAGGTGATCGAGGTGAACGCCGGGCCGGTCCCCGAGACGCCGCTGGTCGACCTGGCGCTGCGTCAGGCTCCGTCGGAGCTCTTCCGGGAGCTCGTTCGGAGCCTGCTCGAGACGGCCCCCTCGTGACCGTTCCCCGGAAGCGACGGACCCCGGGAGGACGGATGGGGGAGCTCCCGGAGCGGGACCGCCCCCGCGAGCGGCTCCTTTCGGGCGGTCCCCGCTCGCTCACCGACGAGGAGCTGGTGGCCGTCCTCCTCGGGACCGGGACGCCGGAACGCCCGGTCCTGGAGACCGCCCGCGAGCTCCTTCGCTGCGGGGGGCTCCACGGCCTGCTCCGACGGGCGGAGCCGGCGGCGGCGATGCTCGACTCCGGGATCGGACCGGCGAAGACCGCGCGGATCCTCGCGGCCGTCGAGATCGCCCGCCGCCTCCTGCGCGAGGACCTCCGCGAGAGGGACGTCGTGGACGGCCCGGAGGCCGCGGCCCGGTACCTCCTGACGTCGCTCGCGAGCGAGGCCCGCGAGGTGATGGGGGCGCTCCTCCTCGACGCCCGGAACCGCCTCCTCGAGGACCACGTCGTCTTCCGAGGGACCACGACGGTGACGGCCGTGGCTCCCGGTCCGCTCTTCCGCGCCGCCGTGGTGGCCGGGGCCTCCGGCCTCCTCGTCTACCACAACCACCCCTCGGGCGACCCGTCTCCCTCGGTGGAGGACCACGCCACGACGCGCCGCCTCGTCGAGGCGGGGCGCCTCCTCGGGATCGAGGTGCGCGACCACCTGGTCGTCGGGCGCGGGAGCTGGGTCTCGTTCCGGCAGCAGGGCTGGCTCCCGGCCTGAGCCGGCCGGCTCGGGCACGAGGCCTTCGGGTATCCTCGGACGCTCGATGGCCTCGCGCTACTTCACGACCCCGATCTACTACGTCAACGACCAGCCCCACATCGGGCACCTCTACACGACCGTCGTCACCGACGCGCTCGCCCGCTTCCACCGCTTCCTCGGCGAGGACGTCCGCTTCCTGACCGGGACGGACGAGCACGGGCAGAACATCGAGAAGGTGGCGCGCCGCGAGGGGGTGACGCCGCGCGAGGTGGCCGACCGCAACGCGCCGCGGTTCCGGGACCTCTGGGCCCGGATCGGGATCGCGCCCGACGACTTCATCCGGACGACGGAGGAGCGCCACCGCCGGGGCGTGGAGGAGCTGGTCCGCCGCCTGGACGCCGCCGGCGACCTGTACACCGCCGCCCACGAGGGGTGGTACTGCACCAGCTGCGAGACCTTCTACCCCGAGAAGGACCTCGTCGACGGCAAGTGCTCCGTCCACGGCTCGGTCCCCGAGTGGCAGCGGGAGGAGAACGTCTTCTTCCGCCTCTCGAGCTACCAGGACCGGCTCCTCGAGCTGTACGACCGCGGGGCGGACGGGCTGCCGTTCGTCTTCCCCGAGACCCGCCTGAACGAGGTCCGCTCCTTCGTCTCCTCCGGGCTGAAGGACCTCTCGGTCTCGCGCTCGACGATCTCCTGGGGGATCCCGTTCCCCGGCCGTCCCGGGCACGTCGTCTACGTCTGGCTCGACGCGCTGACGAACTACCTGACGGCGCTCGGCTTCGGCAGCCCCGACGAGTCGCTCGTTGCGCGCTACTGGCCCGCGCCGGGGCGGGACGCCCGCGTCTTCCACCTCGTCGGCAAGGACATCCTCCGCTTCCACGCCGTCTACTGGCCCGCCTTCCTGATGTCGGCCGGGCTTCCCGTCCCCAGCCAGGTCGTGGGGCACGGCTGGTGGCTGCGCGACCAGCGGAAGATGTCCAAGTCGGTCGGGAACGTCGTGAGGCCGGACGCCCTCGTGGAGCGGTTCGGGATCGACGCGCTCCGGTGGTTCCTCCTGGCGGAGATGACCTTCGGGCAGGACGCGAGCTTCTCCGACGAGGCGTTCCTGACCCGCTACAACGCCGACCTGGCCAACGGCCTCGGGAACACCCTCTCGCGGGCCGTCCGGATGGCGGCCGACGCCTTCGGCGGAAGGACGCCCTCCGAGCGGTGCGAGGACAACGACGTGAAGCGCGCGGCCGAGGGGCTCGTCCCGGCGTGGCGCGAGGCGTTCCTCGGCTACCGCTTCCAGGAGGCGGCGGACTGCGTCCGGGCGCTCGTCTCCACGATCGACTCGTACCTCGCCTCGCGCGAGCCGTGGAAGCGGGTGAAGACCGAGGGGGTCACCCCGACGCTCCACCGGGTCCACCACAACGCCCTCGAAGGGCTGCGGCTGGCCGCCGTGATGCTGGCGCCGATCGCCCCCGGGGCGGCCGCGGAGGTCCTCCGCCGCCTCTCGGTGCCGAAGGCCCTCGCCGGCCTCTCGCCGTCGGACCTCGAGTGGGGCGGCCTCCCGCTCGACGCCCCCCTCGTCCCTGCCGCGCCCCTCTTCCCGCGGGCGGACGCCAAGGAGTGGTTCGCCGCCACGGCCGCGACCACGAAGGAGACCCCCATGACCGAGGAGAAGCCCGCCGCCCCCGCGGCGCCCGAGGCCCCGAAGCCTGCCGAGACCGCCTCGCCCGCCGCGGCGAAGCCGGCCGAGAGGCCCGGCCCGCCCGCCCCGGCGGCGCAGGTGACGATCGAGGAGTTCCTCAGGCTCGACCTGCGCGTGGCCGAGATCCTCGCGGCCGAGAAGGTCGAGAAGTCCAAGAAGCTCGTGAAGATGTCGATCCGCGTCGGCGAGGAGGTCCGGACGATCGTGGCGGGCATCGCCACGGCCTACGCCCCCGAGCAGCTCGTGGGGCGGAAGGTCGTCGTCGTCGCCAACCTCGCCCCGGCCAAGCTGATGGGGATCGAGTCGAACGGGATGGTGCTGGCCGCCACGCTCCCGGAGACCGGCGAGCCGTCGCTCCTGGCCGTCGACGCCTCGGTCCCGTCCGGGGCGAAGGTCAAGTAGGCAGGCCGTCCGGCCCGCGGACCCGGCGCGCCAGGAGGAGGCGATGAGCGACCGGACGCCCCCGCCCGTTCCCGAGGACGAGGCCGCCCGGCGGAACCTCGCCCGGATCCTCGCGGCGCCCAGCTACGTCAAGGCGCAGGACGACCTCCGCTTCCTCTCGCTGCCGGAGCAACGGGGGGTGCGGCTGCAGCTGGAGCTGACGAAGGTCGAGGCGGCCATGCGGGAGGAGAACGTCCGCTCGACGATCGTCGTCTTCGGCGGGACCCGCATCGTGGAGCGCGCCGAGGCCCAGAGGCGGCTGGCGGCGGCCGAGGAGCGCCTCGCGGCCTCGCCCGACGACCCGGACGCCCGGCGCGACGCCGAGGTCGCGCGGCGGGTCCTGGACAAGGCGCACTTCTATGACGAGGCGCGGGAGTTCGCCCGGATCGTCACATCCACCTGCCAGACCGGCGGCTTCTGCGACTTCGTCGTCGCCACCGGCGGAGGGCCGGGCGTGATGGAGGCGGCCAACCGGGGGGCCTTCGAGGCGGGGGGCAAGAGCGCCGGGCTGAACATCACGCTCCCGCACGAACAGCACCCGAACCCGTACGTCACGCCCGAGCTCTGCTTCCAGTTCCACTACTTCGCGCTCCGGAAGATGCACTTCCTCCTCCGGGCCAAGGCGCTCGTCGCCTTCCCGGGCGGCTTCGGGACGCTCGACGAGCTGTTCGAGACGCTGACTCTGATCCAGACGGGGAAGGTGGACCGGGTCCCTGTCGTCCTCTTCGGCAGGGCCTTCTGGGACCGGCTCGTCGACTGGCGGTTCCTCGTCGAGGAGGGGACGATCGCCCCTTCGGACCTCGAGCTCCTGACGTACGCCGAGACGGCGGCGGAGGCGTGGCAGGCGATCCTCGACTTCTACTCGCGGCCGCGCGGCGCGTGAGCCCTTCTCCGAAGCCCCGCCGGCCGGCCTCCTCGCGCGCCGCCGCCGCGGGCCTCCTCCTCCTGGCCGCCCTGGCCCTCCTCCTCGGCGAGGCGATGCGGCGCGGCCTCTACACGACGAGCGACGAGCCGGAGCACCTGAAGGCGGCTCGCGAGCTGGCCTACGGCCCCGGCGTCGTCTCCAACTTCGAGCACCCGGTCGTCATGAAGCTCCTGGCGGCCGCGGCGCTCCGCCCGGAGCGGCCGACGCCCTTCGTCCTGGAGACGCGGGACGGGCGGCGGGCCTTCCCGTGGCTCTACGCGGCGCTCGTCCTCGTGGCGGGAGGCTGGGCCGCCCGCCGCTCCGGCGCCGCCGCGGGGCTGGCCGTCGCCGCGACCCTCGCCGCCGAGCCGACCGTGCGCGCCCACGCCACCCTCGTGCAGAGCGACCTCCTCCTGACGCTCTTCCTCACCGCGGCGGCGGCCGCCGTCGACCTGGCCGGCAGCGCCGCCGGGGAGAGGAGGCGCTTTCTCCTCCTCGGGGCCGGGGTCGCCTACGGGCTGGGCCTGGCGTCGAAGTACTCGGCGCTTCCGTTCCTCGCCCCCTTCCTGGCCGTCGCGGCCGTCTCGCTCCTCGGCCGCCGGCGCCAGCCGAAGGCGAGCCGGGCGGCGCGCCGGAAGGCGCCCGCGAGGGTCGAGGGGGAGGGCCCGCCCCGGGCGCGCCTCGTGGCCGCCGGGAAGGCCGTCCTCCTCCTCGTCGGACTCCCGTCGGTCGTCCTCGCGTTCGCCGTCCAGCAGGCGGCGCTCTCGGGCACGCCGCTCCCGGAGCTCGAGGCCGGGATCGCCCGGAAGTTCGAGGGGCTTCCCGAGGGCGAGACGGCGCTCGCCGCGGCGGAGCGACTCCCGCGGGGCGCCGCCGCCTACGTCGCCGGCCTCCTCTGGGTGAAGGCTTCCGCGACGCCGGGTGCCCGGTACAACTACTTCCTGGGCAAGGTCTCGGGCGACGGTTTCCTGCTCTACTTCCCCGTCGCGCTGGCGCTGAAGCTGACGACGGCGACCGTCCTCCTCCTCGCCGGCGCTGCCCTGGCCGCTGGCGCGGGGCTGGCCAGAGGACCCGCGCCCCGGAGGCGCCGCCTCGCCCCGCTCCTCCTCCGGCGCTCCGGCGTGGCGGCCGCCCTCGGCGCCTCCTACCTCGCGATGGCGGCGCTCTCGGACGTGAACATCGGGGTGAGGCACGTCCTGCCGTGCGTGCCCCTCTTCCTCGTCGCCGCCGCCGGAACGCTCCGGACCCTCCTGTGTCGCCGCCGCCGGCTCGCGGCCGGGCTCCTCCTCCTCGCGGCGCTCCTGGCCGCGGCGGAGGCCTTCGCCCTTCGCGGGCGGGAGATCCCGTTCGGGAACCTCCTGGCGGGAGGGCCGCCGGGGATCCGGAAGGTCCTCTCCGACTCGAACGTCGAGTGGGGCGAGGCTCAGCAGGCCCTCTTCGACCGCGTCGACGAGGGCGGCCTGGGGCGCGTCGGCGCCGTGATCCTCTCCCTCGACGTCGAGGAGGCGGCGCGGCACGGGATCCGGCAGGTGGACGAGCTCGACGCGCAGCCGCTCGACACGGTCGTGATGTCCGTCCACCTCCACGACCTCGGCCTGGCGCTCGCGGACAACACCGAGAGCTACCGGAACGTCGCCTGGCTCCGCGGCTGGCTCGTCCCGCTCGTCCTCGGGGTGAAGGAGCGCGCGACGTCGGTCGAGCCGCTCGGCGACTCGTACCTCGTCTACCGGCTTCGCCCTTCCTCCTGAGCGTCAGCGGACGCCGGCCGCCCGCTCGTGCCCGCGTGCCCAGGCCGAGACGGCCCGACCGCGAGCCGCTGCCACGCTCGCCTCGAAGCCGGCCCGCTCGGCCTGGGCGAGGCAGCCGGTGACCGGGTCGCCGAGCCGGACCGCGACGAAGAGGAGCCACGGGTGGCAAGGGTCGGCCGCGCGGGCGAGGAGCCTCCGCGCGTCCTCCGGCCTTCCCGCCGCGAGCGCGGCGTCGGCCCCGACGGAGAGGAGGCGCGGGTCCGGGCTCTCCCGGAGCCCCGAGAGCGCCTCCTCGACGAGCCGGACCGCGCGGCCCGGACGGCGAGTCTCGGCGGCCCGGACGGCCTGGTCGAAGAGCGCCAGCCGGTAGGGGTCGTCGGCCGGGGCGGCCTCGCGGAAGCTCCGCCCCCAGAACGGCCAGCGGAAGGGCGACACGACGGCCCGGACGAAGCCGGCAGGGCTCCCCGCGTTGGCGGGGACGAACGGGGGCGAGAGTCCCAGGAGGCCGTCCCTCTCCAGCCGGGCGGCGACGTCGCCGCCGCGCCACCGCTCGCGGAGGAGGAGGGCGTGGACGCGGACGGGGGACCAGTCCGGGGTGAGAGAGAGGTGGTGCGGCCCGCTCGCGACGAGGGAGCCGTCGGGCCGGCTCTCCACCTCGTACGGCGTCCCCTTCGCGCGGCTCGCCTCGATCGGCTGCCACGGGACGCTCCCGGCCAGGGCGTAGACGCCCGGGAAGGGGACCAGGGTGCCGAGGAGGTTCACCGCGAGACCGCCCGCCAGGAGGAGGGCGGCCGCCCCGCGCAGCGCCGGACCCGCCCCGTCGAGCGCGAGGGCGACGAGGAGGAAGAGGAGCGGCAGCGCCGGCAGGACGAGCCTCGGCCCCCAGGCCGCCTGCCCGTCCCAGGCCCACCAGGCCGCGGCGGAGCCGAAGAGCGCGGCGACTCCCGCCGCGATCCCGGCCGCGAGCGGGCGGTCCCTCCGGAGAAGGCGGACGAGCCCGATCGGCGCCAGGAGGACCGCGGGCGCGTAGACGAGGATCCCCTTGTTCGGGAGGACCGTCAGGCGGAGGAGGCCGGTCAGCGGCGGGTAGCTGAACGTCTCGCCGGGATAGCCGCCGAGGAGCCGGCCGAACCGGACGAGGTCGAGGAGGGCCCAGAGGAGGATTCCCGCGCCGCACGAGGCCAGGACGACGGCGGCCGCGGGGCCCCCACGCGCCTTGCGCTCCTTCCGCCCGCTCCCGGCGGCGCGCTTCGGGAGGGCGAGGGCGAGGAGGGGAGCCGTGACGAGGAGGAGGAGCGACTTGGTCAGCGGCAGGAGCCCGAGCACGAGGCCGGTGAGGACCGCCGACCGCTTCGAGGGCCCCGGCCCGGCGCGGAGCGACGCGACGCCGGAGAGGCCCGCGGCCACGAGCGCCACCTGCAGCGGCTCGGAGAAGTCCGTCCCCCCGTAGGCGAGGAGGGGCGAGGCCAGGACGAGCCCGGCGCCCCCGGCGGCCGCCGGGAGGGGCCCGGCGCCGAGGGAGAGGGCGGCCCGGGCGACCGCGGCCGCGGCGGCCGACAGGAGGAGCGCCGGCAGGAGGGCGAGGACCGGCGCGGTCGGGGCGGCCGGCGCCACGGCGTGCAGGGCCCTCGCGGCGAGGACGAACGGGGCGAGGGCCAGGCTCTGGCCCAGCCCGTACCGCGAGTGGCCGTCGCCGCCCGGCCGCTCCACGGCGTTGTCGAAGTCGAGCGAGACGCCGACCTCGCCGAAGCGGGCGAGCGCGGTGGCGGCCGAGAGCATCTCCCGCCCGTCGCGGATCGCGCCGAAGCCGGAGGCGTCGAGCGTGGCCAGGAGCGCGCCGAGGACCGCGAGGCCGACGAGGGTCGGGAGCCGTCGGCGGCCGCTCTCGGGGGTCATCCCGGCGATTCTAGAGGCGCTCGCTTATCCTCCCGGAGGTGCTGGAGCTCTGCGACTCGCACGCGCACCTGACGATGCGGCTTCACGGCGAGGGCCGCTGGCCGCCCCGGGTGCCGACCGAGGCGGAGGTGGACGGCCTGGTGGCGCGGGCCCGGGACGCCGGCGTGACGCGGATCCTGGTCCCCGGAACGACCCGCGAGGACGCCCCGCGCGCCGTCGAGATCGCCGAGCGCCACGACGGCGTCTTCGCGGCCGTGGGGATCCACCCGCACGAGACGTCCTCCTTCGACGAGGCCGCCGACGTCGCGCTCCTGGAACGGCTCTGCGCCTCACCGAAGGTCGTGGCGATCGGCGAGATCGGCCTCGACTACCACTACGACCTCTCGCCGAGGGACTCCCAGGTCAGGGCCCTCGTCGCCCAGCTGCGGCTCGCCAGGCGGCGCGGTCTGCCCGTGATTCTCCACAACCGGCTCTCCGAGGCGGACCTCCTCCCGATCCTCTCGGCCGAGTACCCGGGGAGCCCGGAAGAGCCGCGGGGCGTCCTCCACTCCTTCTGCGCCGACCCGGCGACGGGAGAGCGCGCCCTGGCCCTGGGCTACCTCGTCAGCTTCTCCGGGATGATCACGTTCCGGGCCGCGGAGAACGTCCGGGCCGCCGCGGCGGCGCTCCCGCTCGACTCGATGCTCCTCGAGACGGACGCGCCGTACCTCGCCCCCGTCCCCCACCGGGGAAAGCCCAACGAGCCGGCCTGGGTGGCGCAGGTCGCCGCCCGGCTCGCCGAGGTCAAGGGCGTGACGGTCGAGGAGGTGGGCCGGGCCACGACCGCCGCCTTCCGGCGGCTCTTCGGGACGCCGTGAGGAAGCGCCAGGGCCGCCCTCCGCGCCTGTCGACGGCGGACTTCGAGCGGCTCGTCTCCGAGGCCCTCGACGGCCTCCCGCCCGAGTTCCGGAGGCTCCTGGACAACGTGGTCGTCACGGTGGAGGACGAGCCGGAGGAGGACGACTACGAGCTGACCGACACCCCGGACGACGAGGAGCTCCTCGGCGTCTACCGCGGCGCGATGACGACGGAGCGCGGCTTCGACGACCTCCCGGGGCTGCCGCCTCAGGTCGTCGTCTTCCGGGGGCCGATCCTCCGGTGCACCTCGTCGAACCGGGAGGCGATCCAGGAGATCCGCGACACGGTCCGCCACGAGCTCGGGCACTTCTTCGGCCTGGAGGACGAGGAGATGCCGTACTGATGGGGGAGGCGGCCGGCCGCGAGGACCTCCGGCTCGAGCGGCGCTTCGTCCTCCTCGCCGCGACCCTGGTCCTCGCCGTCCGCCTCGTCACGCTCGCTTCGCTCCACGCCTCGCCGCTGTCGGACTGGCACCTCTGGCGCGAGACCGACGAGCACGCCTACCTGGAGTGGTCCGCGCGGCTCGCGGCCGGGAGCTGGCTGGACCAGCCGGCCTTCCGCCCCTGGTTCTCGTGGCAGGCCGGAGGGGGCGGCCCCGAGGCCTGGGAGGCCCGGCTCGCCCGGGACGCCTACTACACCGGGCCGCTCTACGCTTACGCCCTGGCGGGGCTGAGGAGGCTGGTGGGGGACCCGGTCCTCCCGGCCCGCCTCCTGCAGGCGCTCCTGGCCGCGGTGGCCTCGGCGGCGGTCGGCCTGGCCGCGGCCCGCTCGGCGAGCCGCCTCGGCGTCCGGGGTCCGGCCGCCCTGGCCGGGGCGGCGGCGGCGCTCCTCCACGGGACGTACGCCCCCCTGGTCTTCCACGACGGCTTTGCCTACCGCGACGGCCCCGTGGCCCACGTCTCGGCGATCCTCGCCGCCCTTCCGCTCCTCCTCGGCGCGACCGCTGGTCCCGTGGCGCTCGTGTCGTGCGGCCTCCTGGCCGGCCTCGGCGCCGCGCTCAAGCAGACGCTCCTCCCCCTCGGCCTCGTCGCCCTGGGGGCCGTCGCCGTGAGGCGTCCCGGGCGTGGAGACCGGGCCCGGGCCGCGGCCTGGGCCGTGGCCGGACTCTGCGCGGGGCTGGGGCCGTTCGTGGCCCGGAACGTGGCGGTCGGGGTCCCGCCGCTCACGTTCGACACCCGGCAGGCGATCGGCCTGGCGTGGGGGAACGCCCCGGGGGCCGACGGGACGGTGCGGCCGCCCGCTTCCATGGTCCCGATCCTGGACGAGGCGGAGGGATCGACCGCGAAGACCGCGCTGCTCGTCCTGGCGGCCTACGAGGGGCGCTGGGGAGACCTCCTGGAGCTGCAGCTCCGGAAGGCCGCGTCCTTCTTCGGCCGCCTCGAGGTGGCCGACAACGCGAGCTTCGACCACTTCCGCGGGCACGTCCGCCCGCTCCGGCTCCTGCCGGTCTTCGCGTGCCTCCTGGGGCCCGGCCTCGTCGGCCTGGCGGCCGCCCGGCGCGGGCGCCTCCTGGACGGCTGGGAGACGGCCGTCGTGCTCACGGCGCTCCTCGTGCCGTTCGTCTCCTCGCTCCTCGTCCAGACCACGTCACGCTACCGCGCGGGCGTGGCGGGGCCGCTCGCGCTCGGGGCGGGACTCGGCCTGGCGGTGGCCGCTGCCGCCTGGCGGGAGCCCTCGCGGCGCCGCGCGGCCGCCCTCGGCGCGGGGGCGGCCGTCCTCGTCTCGCTCGTGCCGCTCCTGCCCCCCGCGATCCCGGCGAGCCCCGTGCGGGCCGTCGACTCGCTCGTCTGCGCCACGCTCGCGGAGGCCCGCGGAGACCGGGACGGGGCGCGGGACGAGGTGCTGCGGTACCTGCGCAACGGGGCCGGCGACCGCGATCGGGACCACGGCCTGCTGCAGGTCTGGCTCTGGTGGAGCGGGACCGTCCGCCCGGCGATCGACCCGCCCGGTGTCGCTCCTCCGGAGGCACGCTTCAGGCCGCTCGGACCCCCGCCGCGCCCGGCGCGGTGAGGGAATCGAGTAGCCGGGGGCGGTCACCCGCCCCCAGCTCTCACACCACCGGACGTGCCGGTCGGCATCCGGCGGTTCAAGGGGAGCTCGCGAGTCTCCGATGCTCCTCGAGAAGGCTCGTGAGCCCCATCCGTGTCAGCGCGGCGGTCGGTAGGGCCTGGTGCATGTGGCTCGACCCGGCGTTCCACCAGGGACCCCGGCCGTTGAAGGCCGAGGTCGCTGCACGAGCCTGTTCCAGTCCGTGTTCGCGGAGCTTTCGGAGCCGGGTCCGCGGCCGCTTCCACTGGCGCCACACGATGCAGCGTAGTTTCCGCCGGAGCCACTCGTCCAGAAGCTCGAAGCTCTGCTTGACCTCCGCCAGCCGGTAGTACGCCACCCAGCCCCGCGTGACGGGGTTGAGCTCCCTGATGGTTCGGGCGAGGTCTCGCCCCCGCCCAGCCCTCAGCCTCGGCCGCAGCTTCGCCTTCAGCCGTTTCACCGACTCCGGCGCCACCTTCAGCCTCGGCTTGTGGTTCGCCGTCACGCTGTACCCCAGAAACTTCCGTCTCCACGGTCGCGCCACGGCGCTCTTGGCCCGGTTCACCCTCAGCCGGAGCCGTTCCCACAGGAACGCCTCCAGTGATGCCATCACCCTCTCGCCCGCCGCTTTCGACTTCACGTAGACGTTGCAGTCGTCGGCGTATCGGACGAAATGATGTCCCCTCCGCTCCAGTTCCTTGTCCAGCTCGTCGAGCAGCACGTTGGAGAGAAGCGGCGACAGCGGCCCGCCCTGCGGCGTCCCCTCTGTCCGGGGCGACACCAGCCCCCCCTCCATGATCCCCGCCTGCAGGTAGCGCCGGATCAGCAGGAGCACCCGTTTGTCCTTCACCTTCCGCGCCACCCGCGACATCAGGACGTCGTGGTTGACCCGGTCGAAGAACTTCTCGAGGTCCAGATCCACGACCCACCGATGTCCGGCGGCCATGTGCCGCCCCGCACGTCGCACCGCGCCGTGCGTCCCGCGCCCCGTCCGGAAGCCGAAGCTCCCGTCCGAGAACGTGGGGTCGAAGATGGGCTCGAGGACCTGCAGGAGAGCCTGTTGGATCATCCGGTCCAGAACTGTCGGGATACCCAGCGTCCGCTTGCCCTGCCCGTCCGGCTTCGGTATCTCCACCTTCCGGATCGGCATCGGGGCGTACGTCCCGCCGAGCAGCTCCTCCCGGATGCGCGCCCAGTGCTCCCGGCAGTGCGGCATCAGCTCTTCGACGGTCATCCCGTCCACGCCGGCCGCCCCGCCGTTCTTCACCACGCGCGCGTGCGCCTTCACGAGGTTCTCTCGACGCAGCACCTCCTCCATGAGCTTCGGAGCCCCGTCCCCGGCTTCCTCTCGGCCTGCCGTGCGCGCTTGACGATCGGTTCCCGTACCTCCGGCGGTTCCGCCGCCGACCTTCCGGGTCCGCCCGGGCATCTCAGCCCTTCTTCCCACGTCTCCCTCGCCCATCGAAGGCCTCGTCCGGTTCGGCTCCTCTCGTTCGGCCCTTCGCCGCGGTGCGTTCGCGACTACTTCGGCCTCGGCTGACTCCTGCTCGCCCTTCGTTCGGTCTCTCGACTTCGCTAGCCTCTTCGGCAGGCGGACAGGTCTCCCGGGGTAAGGCGCGTGACCTTCGCTCCATCTACCCGTCGCATTTACGCCCTCCCGGTCCGGATGGTCTCGGGCTTCGAGTCTTCGTGCCCTCTCGCCCACCGTCGGGACGCCTCATGCGCTTCGTGTTCCTCGGGCCGGAGCTTTGCCTGCGGCTTCCTTCCCACCACGCCTCGTGACGCAGCGGTTGCCGTTCGGCTAGAGGTTCGGACCATCTCGATCCCCGGAGGACTTTCACCTCCAAGTCACTTCCCGCTCGGCTTTCGCCTCACGGTTGAAAGCGCCGGTCACGGCGCTTCGCGCCATGCCCGGCGCACACGAAGAGAGGGCCGGCGCGAGCCGGCCCTCTCGGACGGACGGGACGGGAGAGGCGCTAGCCGCGCCGCGGTCCCCGGTCGAATCCCCCCTCGCGCCGCGGGCCGCCGGGGCCGCCCGGGCGGCCGTGCCCGCCGTGCCCGCCGTGACGATGCCCGCCGTGCCCGCGGTCGCCGCCGGGGCCGCGGTCACCGAAGCGGGGGCGGAAGCCGCCCGGCTCGCCCTCGGCCCCCTCGCCGGCGGGGGGCTGGCTCTTCAGGCCGAGGCGCTCGACCTCGGCCGCGGCCTCCTCGGGCGTCAGCGACTGGCGCCGCGAGAGCTTCACCTTCCCGGTCGCCGGGTCGATGGCGATGATCTTGACCTTCACCTTGTCGCCCATCTTGACGACGTCGGTCGTCTCGCGGACGCGCCCGGGCGCCAGCTCGGAGATGTGGACGAGCCCGTCGAGGCCCGGCAGGATCTCGACGAAGCAGCCGTAGGCCTCGATCCGCTTCACGGTGCCGAGGTACTCCGTGCCGATCTCGGGGACGGTCGTCAGCTGGCGGATGGCGTCGAGGCAGCGCTCGGCCGCGGCCAGGTCGGCGGAGGCGACGGTGACCGTCCCGTCGTCCTGGACGTCGATCTTGACGCCGTACTCCTTCTGGAGGGCGCGGATCGTCTTGCCGCCGCTGCCGATGACGTCGCGGATCTTCTCCTCGGGGACCGTGATCGACAGGAGGCGCGGCGCGTACTGGGAGATCTCGGGCCTCGCCCCGGCGATCTGGGCGTCCATCACGTCGAGGAGGTACATCCGGCCGCCCCGGGCCTGCTCCAGCGCGGCGGCGAAGACGTCGCGGCCGATGCCGGAGATCTTGATGTCCATCTGCAGGGCGGTGATCCCGTTGCGGGTCCCGGCGACCTTGAAGTCCATGTCGCCGTAGTGGTCCTCCTGGCCGGCGATGTCGGTCAGGACCGCCCAACGCTGCCCGTCGGAGACGAGCCCCATCGCCACGCCCGCGACGGCCGCCTTGACCGGGACGCCCGCGTCCATGAGCGCCAGCGACCCGCCGCAGACGGTCGCCATCGACGAGGAGCCGTTCGACTCCAGGATGTCCGACACGATCCGGACCGTGTAGGGGAAGTCCGCCTCCTTCGGGAGGACGGCGTGGAGCGCCCGCCAGGCCAGGCGCCCGTGCCCGATCTCGCGGCGACCGGGGGAGCCGAAGCGCTTCACCTCGCCGACGGAGAAGGGGGGGAAGTTGTAGTGCAGGAGGAAGGTCCGCTCGCTCTCGCCCTCGAGGTCCTCGATCAGCTGCGTGTCCTCGGAGGTGCCAAGCGTCGCCGTGACGAGCGCCTGCGTCTCGCCCCGGGTGAAGAGGGCCGAGCCGTGCGTGCGGGGCAGGAGCCCGACCTCCACCGAGACGGGGCGGATCTCGTGGAAGGCCCGCCCGTCCAGCCTCTGCCCCCGGTGGAGGATCGTCTCGCGGGTCAGGGTCTCGACGAGCTCGGAGACGGCGCGCTTGACCTGCTTCCTCTCCTCGCCGTTCTCCTCGGGGACCGCCTCGACAGCCGCCTTCTTGACCTCCTTGATCTTGGCGTAGGACTCGATCTTCCCCTTCCAGGTGAGGGCCTCCATCAGCGGGCCCTCCCAGCGGCCCCGCACCGCCGCGGCGATCTCCGCGGGGACGGGCGGGGGCGGGGCGAAGGGGGCCTTGACGACGCCCTTTCGCCGCGCGATCTCCTCGATGGCGTCGATCACCTTCTGGAGCTCCCGGTGGCCCGCCAGGATCGCCTCGAGCATCACCGGCTCGGGGACCTCCTTGGCGCCCGCCTCCACCATGCTCACGGCGTCGCGCGTCCCGACGACGACCAGGTCGATCGTCGACTGCTCGCGCTCCTTCGTGGTCGGGTTGAAGACGAAGGCGTCGCCGATCCGCCCGACGCGGACGGCGCCGAGCGTCGGCGCGAACGGGATCGGGTTGATGGCCAGCGCCGCCGCCGCGCCGTTGATGGCCAGCACGTCGGGGTCGTGCTCGCCGTCGGCCGAGAGGACGAGCGCCACGATCTGCGTCTCGTGGTTGAAGCCCTCGGGGAAGAGCGGCCGGAAGGGCCGGTCGATCATCCGGCAGGTGAGGATCTCCTTCTCCGTCGGGCGCCCCTCGCGCTTGAAGAAGCCGCCCGGGATCCGGCCCGCGGCGTACTGGTACTCCTTGTACTCCACGGTGAGCGGAAGGAAGTCGATGTCCTTCGGCTCCTTGGCGTAGCAGGCGGTGACGAGCACCCAGGTCCCGCCGGCGCGGACGAGGGCCGCGCCGTCGGCCTGCTTGGCGATCTTCCCGGTCTCGAGGGTCAGGGGGCGTCCGCCGACGTCGATGGTCACGGACTCGTGCATGGGGGTTCCTTTCTGGTTCGCCCGGAGCCGGGTCAGCGGCCCTCCGGGGCGCCGGCGCCCACCGTCCCGGGTCGGGACGGGGAAGGCCGGCCGGTCGCCGGGCGGGGGTCCTGACGGGTACACGCCGCCCGGGGGGAGGGGCGATCTCTCCCGGGGGGGCGCCGGGCGGGCCGGCGCCGCCGCGGGGAGCCGGTTCCGGCGGCTACTTGCGGAGTCCGAGCCGGTCGATCAGCGCGCGGTACCGCTCCGCGTCGCGCCTCTTGACGTAGTCGAGGAGGCGGCGGCGGCGTCCGACGAGCATCAGGAGGCCGCGGCGGGAGTGGTGGTCCTTGGCGTGCACCTTGAAGTGCTCCGTGAGCGAGGCGATCCTCTGGGAGAGGAGCGCCACCTGGACCTCGGGCGAGCCCGTGTCCCCCTCGTGGAGGCGGTAGGTGCTGATCGTCTGCGACTTCTGGGCGGTGAGCTGAGCCAAGATGACTGGTCCCTTTCTCTTTCTCTCGAACCCTTGATCGTAGCCCGTCCGGCGCGGGCGGTCAACGCGGCGAGCCCCACGGCCCCGCGGGGCCGGCGCCGCCGGCGCGGGCCTCAGTCCAGGAGGACGATCTTGGGCCGCGCCAGCGCCAGCGCCCCCCGGCCGAGCGGCTCGAGGTGGCCGAGCGCGACGAGGTCCTCGCCGGACACGAGGCGCACCCAGGGGGCTCCCGACGCCTCGGCCGGGACCCGGACCGGGACCCCGTGCCCTTTCTTCACCTTGGCCGCCTCGCCCGGGAGGAGCGGGATCGCGGGGAAGGGGAGCGGGACCAGCCCCAGCGGGATCCAGGAGGGCGGGGTCGTCCTCTCCGCGGGCGGGAGCGCGTCGAGGGCGGCGAGCGTGCGCGCCGCGCCGATGGCGAACGGGCCGACGGACGTCCGGCGGAGCCCCACGAGGTGGGCGCCGAGGCCGAGGTCCTTGCCGACGTCGTGGACGAGGGAGCGGATGTACGTCCCCGACGAGCAGGCGACGGCGAAGCTCGCCTCCGCGCCGTCCACCGAGAGGAGGTCGAACCGCGACACCCGGACCTTCTTCGGCAGGTGCGGAACGGCCTCCCCGCGCCGGGCCAGCTCGTAGAACTTCCGCCCCTCGAACTTCTTGGCCGAGAAGGGCGGCGGGGCCTGCTGGAGCTCCCCGACGTACCGCGAGAGGGCCGACCTCAGGGCCGACGGGTCCGGGCGGGGATCCGGGTGGGGCTCGCCGACCGGCTTGCCGTCCCGGTCGTACGTGTCGGTCTCCACGCCGAAGCGCATCGTCCCCTCGTAGGCCTTGTCGTAGCTGGTGAGGAACGACTGGAGGCGGCCGGCGCGCCCCACGCACAGGACGAGGAGGCCGGTCGCCGCGGGGTCGAGCGTGCCGGTGTGCCCGACCCGCCTCGTGCCGAGGAGGCGCCGGACGGAGTCGACGACGTCGTGAGACGTCATCGCCTCGGGCTTGTCGACGAGGAGGAGGCCCGACGGGCCGTTCTGGGTCGCGTTCCTCGCGGTCATCGTGTCAGCTCGGGGGCGAAGGGGAAGGCTCCGGGCCGGCGCGGTCCACCGCCGCGGAGAGGAGGGGGACGAGGAGGTCCCGGGCCGCCTCGAGCGTGCCGGGGATCCTGCAGCCGGCGGCGTTGCGGTGGCCGCCTCCGCCGAAGCCGGCCGCCACGGAGCGCACGTCCACGGTCCCCTTCGAGCGCAGGGAGCCCCGCACCTCCCCGGGGACGTCGCCCTCCCGGAGGAGGGCCGCCGCCCGGACGCCGGCGACGCCGCGGGCCCGGTTCACCAGGTTCTCCGAGTCGGCCGGCGAGGCGCCGCTCTCGGCGAGGAAGGAGCGGGGGAGGAGGAGGGTGGCCACCCGGCCGGAGTCGAACAGCTCGAGCGTCCCGAGGACGAGAGCCTCCAGCCGGACCGCCGCCAGCGGGCGGGAGTCGAAGAGCCGCTCGCCCACCTCTCCGGGGTCGACCCCGGCCGCGACGAGCCGCGCTCCGAGGGCGAGCGCCCTCGGCGTCGTGTTCGAGTAGCGGAACGAGCCGGTGTCCGACACGAGCGAGACCCAGAGGTTCTCGGCGATCTCCCGCGTGAGCGGCCACGAGAGGCGGTCCAGGAGGTCGGCGACGATCTCCCCGACGGCAGCCGCGGGGAGGTCGACCAGGTTGACGTGCCCGTACCGCGTGTTGCCCGGGTGGTGGTCCACGTTCACGACGCGCCCGGCGAGCAGGTTCTCGAAGCCGGGCCGCTCCTTCTCCGGGCACTCGAGGACGACGATCGCGTCCCAGCCCCCCGGCCAGTCGGCGGGGAGGGACTCGGAGACCGTCACGCCCTCGAGGCCCGGAAGGCCGTCGTAGGCGGAGGGCCACGGGTCCCGCATCACGACGCGGGCCTCCTTGCCGGCTTCCCTCAGCGCGAGCGCCAGGCCGAGCGCCGAGCCCAGAGAGTCGCCGTCGGGGTTCCGGTGGCCGGTCAGGAGGAAGCGCCGGCCCGACTGCAGGAGCCCGGCGACCGCCTCGAGGCCTTCCGTGTCGCGCCCGGCGCTCACGGCTCCCCGTCCCCGCCGTCCTTCTTCGAGCCGGTGAGGTCCTTCAGGAGCGCCTCGATCCTGGCCCCGTGCTCGGGCCCGTGGTCCGCGACGAACCTCAGCTCGGGGGAGTACCGCAGGCCGCAGCCGCGGCCGACGAGGCCCCGCAGGTGCCCGGCGGCTCGGTTCAGGGCGCCGAGCGCCTTCTCGAACGCCGCCTCGTCGCCCAGCACCGAGACGTGGACGCGGGCTGACCTGAGGTCGGGGGCCATCTCCACGGAGGTGATCGTCGCGAAGCCGATGGCCGGGTCGCGCAGGTCCTCGCGGAGGAGGCGGGCCAGCTCGGAACGGACGACGTCTCCGACCTGGCGGGTCCGCCGCGTCTCCTTCACGACGGCTCCTCCTCGGTCTCCCCTCCGCCCCGGCCGAACGGGTGGAGCGGCGTGCCGACGTCGCCGTACGACAGGAACTCCTGCCGGACGTCCGCGAGCGTCGCCCCCGACTCCTCGGCGAAGCCCTCGACCCATCCGATCACGCGGGCCAGGAGGGGCTCGAGGGCCGCCCGGTCCGCGCCCACCGCGGCGATGCCGACGGCGGCGCGCTGCAGGAGGTCCTGGTGGGCGACCTCGGCGGCGGAGATCTCGTAGTCGCCGCGGAGCCGGGCCTTCAGGGGCCGGAGGAAGGCGCGCTTCTCCTTGAGCCCGCGACAGGAGGGGAGGTGGAAGTCGAAGAGGGCGACGGCGACGACCATGGGGATCCTCGTGCGCGCGGGGCGGGAGCCTCCGGGCGGGAGCCGGCGAGCCGGCCCCCCGGCCTCGTGGCCGGGGCGGCCGGAGGCCCCCGGGGACGGCCCCGGGGGCCCTAGAGCGTCGGCGCGACCTCCTCGAGGACGAACGCCTCGATGACGTCCCCGACCTTGACGTCCTGGTAGCCGGCGATGCCGATGCCGCACTCGAAGCCGCTCTTGACCTCGGCGGCGTCGTCCTTGAAGCGCCGGAGCGAGCCGACCTTCCCCTCGTAGACGACGCGCCCGTCGCGGACGAGCCTCACGGAGGCCCCGCGCGGGACGACCCCGTCCGTGACCATGCAGCCGGCGATCAGGCCGACCTTCGGGACGCGGAACGTCTCTCGCACCTCGGCCCGGCCCTTGAAGGTCTCCTTCGTGACGGTGTCCAGGAGCCCCGTCATCGCCTTCTTCATCTCGTCGGTCAGCGTGTAGATGACCGAGTAGAGCCGGATGTCGACGCCTTCCTTCTCGGCCAGCTCGAGCGCCTTGCGCTCGGGGCGGACGTTGAAGCCGATGACGATGGCGTCCGAGGCGGTCGCCAGCGAGACGTCGTTGAAGGTGATGGCGCCGACGCCGGAGTGGAGGACCGAGACCTTCACCTTCTCCGTCGAGAGGCGGTTCAGCGTCTGGACGAGCACCTCCTCGGAGCCGTGGACGTCGGCCTTGAGGATGACCGGGAGCTCCTTCGTCTCCCCCTTGGCGAGCCGGTCGAAGAGCGTCGAGAGCGACTTCTTCGTCGACTTGCCGAGCGCCTCCTCGCGCTCCTTCTGGGCGCGGAAGGAGACGACCTGGCGGGCCTTGGCGTCGTCCTCGACGACCTGGAGCGTGTCGCCGGCGTCGGGGAGCTCCTCGAAGCCCATGACCTCGACGGGCGTCGCCGGGCCGGCCTGGTCGATCCGGTTCCCGCGGTCGTCGGCCATGGCGCGGACGCGCCCGACGGCGACGCCCGCGAAGAAGACGTCGCCCACCCGGAGCGTCCCCTGCTGGACGAGGACGGTGGCCACGCTGCCGCGGCCGACCTCGCGCCGGGCCTCCAGGACGATGCCGCGGGCGGGGCCCGCGACGGCGGCCTTCAGCTCCAGGATGTCCGCCTGCAGGAGGATCATCTCGAGGAGCTGCTCGATCCCGGTCTTCTTCTTGGCCGAGATCTCGCAGGCGACCACCTCGCCGCCGAAGTCCTCGACGAGGACCCCCTTGTCGGCGAGCGCCTGCCGGACGCGGCCGGGGTTCGCCTCGGGTTTGTCGATCTTGTTGATCGCCACGACGAGCGGGACCTTGGCGGCCCGCGCGTGGTCGATCGCCTCGACCGTCTGCGGCATGACGCCGTCGTCGGCGGCCACGACGAGGACGACGATGTCCGTCGCCTTGGCGCCGCGGGCGCGCATCAGGGTGAAGGCCTCGTGGCCCGGCGTGTCGAGGAAGACGATCTTCTTGCCGCCGACGTCGACGCGGTAGGCCCCGATGTGCTGCGTGATGCCCCCCGCCTCGCCCTCGGCGACGTTGGCGTGCCGGATCGCGTCGAGGAGGGACGTCTTCCCGTGGTCGACGTGCCCCATGACCGTGACGACCGGTGCGCGGGGGACCGGGGGCGCCACCGCCGCTCCCGCGGCGGAGGCCTGGTCCGAGGCCGTCTGCTGGCGGGAGAGCTCGAGCTCCTCCTCGAACGAGACGACCGCGGCCTCGACGCCGAACTCGCGGGAGATCTCGACGGCGAGCGTCGGGTCGACGGTCTGGTTGATCGTGGCGAGGACCCCGCGCGAGAGGAGGGCCTTCATCAGGTCCCGGGCGACGACGCCGGTCTTCTCGGAGAGCTCCTTGACCGTGACGCCTTCCGAGAGGAAGACGAGGCCGGCCCCGGCGCCGCGCCTCACCTCGACGACCTCGCCGGTCTCGGTCTCGATCGTCTTGCGAGCGGCCCGCCGCTGGGCGGACTTGGAGAGCGGCCGGACGATCGGGTTGCCGTCCTCGTCGAGCTCCACGGCCTGGGTCGGGACGTCCTCGTACGTGTCCGGCTGGAACGAGCCGAGGTACTCCCGCATGTTCTCCTCGAGCGCCGAGACCTCCTTGGTCCGCGGCTTGCGGGTCACCGGCTTCTTGGCGTCGTCCTTCTTGGCGCTGACGGCCTTGCCAGCGTCCTTCCGGCGCTTGTCGACCGTGCCCGGCGCGGGCGGCGGCGGGGCGGCCATCGGGCCGCGTCCCAGGAGCGGCCGGCCGGGGGCGCCATGCGTCCGCGCCCACAGGGACCTGCCGGATGCGGTCAGGACCGCCTCCGTCCGGGAGGGGGAGACGAGCCAGAGAAGGTCCGGATGCCCCGGCGCCGCGAGAAGCGAGCAGGGGAGCGAGGGAATGATTCCGCGGGCGGCGCAAGCGGCGAACGCCTCCGGATCCGCGA
>RHKY01000003.1 GCA_008363385.1 Acidobacteriota bacterium
CCTCGAAGCAGGTCGTGCCGGTCACGTCGACGCCGCCCACCTGCGGGGTCAGGGCCGTGGCCGTGCAGTCGTCGGTGGCGGTGCCGCCGGCGAGGAACGCGGCCAGCGTCGCGCTCGTGTCGGAGTCGGCGCCGCCGAACGTGCCGCAGCAGAGCGTCTGGAAGACGACGACGTCGGACGGCGGGGTGACGACCGGGGCCGTCGAGTCGGCGGTGACGGTCGTGGTGGTCGAGCCCGGGGCCGAGGTGCAGCCGTTCAGCGTCACGGTGACGAAGAAGGTGCCGCCGTCGGCCGGCTGGGCGTTGGTGATCGTCGGGTTCTGGGTGGCGGAGTTGAAGCTGTTCGGGCCGGTCCAGGCGTACGTGGCGCCCGCGATCGTCGGCGTCGTCAGGTGGATCGTCTCGCCCTGGCAGACCGTCGCCTCGCTGCTCGCCAGGGGCGGGTTCGGCAGGGCGCTCGACACCGTGGTCGTCGCGGTGGCGCTGTCGTTCCCCGCGTTGGGATCGCCGGTGGTCGTCGAGACGGTGGCCGTGTTGCTCAGGACAGTCGAGTCCGCCACGCAGCCGTCGACGTGGACGGTGAGCGTGAAGATCGTGCTGAAGCCGGACGGGAACGACGCGAAGCTGCAGGAGACGGTGCCGCCGGAGCCCACCGCCGGGGTGGTGCAGGTCCAGCCGGTGGCGGGCAGGTCGACGAAGGTCGTCCCCGCCGGCAGCGTGTCGGTCCAGGAGGCGTTGGTCGCGGCGGCGGGACCGGCGTTCGTCACCGTCACGGTGTAGGTCAGGTCGGTGCCGGCGACGACCGGGTCGGGCGAGTCGGTCTTGGTGATCGAGAGGTCGGCCCCGACCCACTCGTCGGCCCCGATGTCCGGGGTCGCCGCGTCGCGGGCGTCACCGTCGATGTCGTCGGTCACCGCCGCGATCGGCGTGCCCGTGGCGATCATCGGGCTTCCGCCCTGCAGGTGCAGGTCGGCCGGCGCCGTCGCCGTGACGAACAGCGGGTCGACCGCCTGGGAGTTGGCGTCCTGACCGGTGGCCGTCTGCCAGGCGGCGAGGGTGGCGCGGGCGCTCGTGAGGAACCCGACGTTCTGGGCGAAGTAGTCGTTGTAGTCGATGGTCGAGAAGATCGCGGCGCCAGCGGTGGAGGCGTCGTAGACGCCGTACCGCGTCCCGTTGGTCTGGGTGCTCGCGAAGACGTTGTCGCGCAGGTCGATGGAGCCCGCCGTCGTGACCGCGGCGGCGATGTTCAGCGCGGCGGTGGTCGCGGCGATCGTCTGGTTCGTGTTGAGGAGGACGGAGTTGTGGTAGATGTTGTAGCCGCCCCCGGCGTCGATCATGATCCCGTAGCCGTTGTCGTTCGCGGCCACTCCGCCGGCCCAGCCGTAAGAGGCGACGTCGGAGATGAAGTTGTTCGCGATCGTCAGGTTCGACGCGGTCGTGGAGGCCCCGAGGTAGATCCCGGCGCTCCCGTAGCCGAGAGTGTTCGTGTGCTTGATGTCGCTGATCTGGTTCCGGGCGATCGTCCCGCCGTTGACGGCGAGTCCGACGAAGATCCCCGTCATGATCGAGGTGGACCCCGAGGTCGAGACGACCCCGCGGATCACGTTGTCCGTCACGACGAAGCCCTGGGCGTTCCCGACGAGGATCCCACGGAAGATGTTCTTGTCCGCCGCCACGGTCGAGCCGAACTCGTTCCCCGTGACCAACCAGCCGGTGTCGGGCGTCGTGGCGTTGCCCCGGAGGTAGACCGAGTTCTGGACCCGGTAGATCGCGTTGTTCTGGATCGTGATGTTCGAGTTTGACGCCTCGGCGTCGTTCCCGAGCGTCGTGCCGCTCCCCGACAGGATCCCCGCGATCGCCCGGACGCCGGCCGCGCCGGAGAGGACGCAGTTCTTGACCGTCGTGTTCAGGGCGCCGTCGGCGGCAGAGGCGCTCGCGATCCAGATGACGGTGCCGTTCGCGTTGCCGTCCGTGATGGCCAGGCTGCGGTCCGTCCCGCCCGACAGCGATCCGTCGATCGTGACCCCGTCCGCTCCGTTGAGCTTGATCAGGCCCGCGAAGCCGGTGGAGGTGCCGGAGATCGTGCGCGCCGCGCCGGTCGGCTTGATGGTGACGGTCCAGCCCCCGGCCAGCTGGTTCAGGGCAATCGCCCCGGTCTCGCCCGCCAGGTCGGCCGCGATGTCGATGACGATGTTGCCGGTCGCCCCGACGGCGTTGAGCTCCTCGAAGATGCCGCCCGGGTTGGTGAGCGACGGGAAGCTGCCCGGGACGGTGTAGGTGCCGCCGGCCAGCGGGTCCTTGACCTGGAACGACCCGGTGACCTGGTCGTTGGTCGCGTTGGCGTCGGCGGTGGTGACGGCCGCGGTCGTGCTGTAGCTGCCGGCCGTGGTGAAGGCCGGGGCGGCGGTGAAGGTGACGGTGACCGTCTGGCCGGGGTTGATCGCCGGGATGACCTGCGGGTCGGAGTAAGCGTAGCCGCCGGGACCCGTGATCGTGAACTGGACTCCGACGCCCGCCTGGGCGGCGACCCCGACGTTCTGGAAGGACGCCTGCGGCGTGACGCTGGCTCCGTTCAGGACGATGCTGCCGTTGGCCGGGACGACGATCGCCGTCGCGGCGATGTCGTTGGCGGGCGGCGCGACGCCGGTGAACTCGTCCGCTCCGATGTCGGGGGCGGTGCCGTTCGGCCGGGCGTCGCCGTCGATGTCGGCAAGGACCCCGGTGACGCCCGTCCCGACGCCGCCGGACTCGAGCTGGGTCACCGTGGCGGCCGGGATGTGCAGGTCCGTGGCGGAGGTGAACGGCGCGCCGAAGTTCTTGGCGAAGGAGAGGCTGTCGTTGGTTCCCGCCAGGGAGAGCGTGCTGCTGTAGGCCCGGAAGTTCGTCGCGGGCGTCGTGGCGCTCGGGTCGAAGTTCGAGACGAGGTAGAAGTTGGTCCCGGCCGTCGTCCCGACCTGCGCGAGGCCCTGACGGGCGGTGTCGCTGCCGCTGTAGTAGCCGTTGTTGTCGAGCGTGAGGTTCATCGCGCTCGTGCCGCCGGAGGGGAGGAAGACCGAGACGTGGGCGATGCTCGTCGTGCCGCCCGAGAGCGTGTTCGAGAAGACGTTGTTCCGGACGTCGAGGCCGGTCTGGCCCGTGCCGACGACGGCGAAGGCGGAGGTCAGGATGCTCGACGCCGCCGTCCCGAGGAGCGTCCCCGAGAGGTTGACCGAGTTGTGGTAGACCCTGTGCAGGGTCCCCCCGGCGATCTTGATGCCGTAGACGCCGAAGGTGGTCGAGAACGCGCCGCCGCCCGACATGTTCATGTTGACGTCGGAGACGAAGTTGTTGCGCAGGGTGACGGTCGTGCCCGCGGAGAGCAGGATCCCGGTCGCGCCGTAGGTCGTGGCGTTGCGGTTGTAGACGGTCGTGACCTTGTTCAGCTCGACCGTGCCGGACGTGGGCGTCCCCCCGACGTCGATGCCGGCGGTCCCGGAGCTCGACGACATGGCCTGGACGTTCGTGATCAGGTTCTCGCTGACGGTGTATGTGCCGGTGGCGGAGCTGATCAGGATCCCCTTGACCGCGCCCGTGCCGCCGTTCTGGGCGGGGTTCGTGATCGTGTTGTTCCCGATCGTCACGGACGTGCCGATCGCGGTGTTCAGCTCGATCGTGGAGATCGTCGTCCCGACGTAGGACATCAGGTTCGTGAGGGTGTTCCCGGTGACAGTGATCGCGCTCGTGCCCGCCACCCAGATGCCCTTCGTGTAGACGGTCGTCGCGGGAGAGGTGTACGGCGGCGTGGCGGGCGAGGGGGTGCCCTGATCCCCGACGAGGTTGGCGGTGATCGTGACGCCGTTCGAGACCGCGGCGGAAGCGCCGTTGAAGACGACGGCCCGGGCGGCGGCGTTGACCCAGTTGTTGTGGATCAGGAGGTTGTTGATCGTCGTCGTGGCCGGCGCCGTCGTCGACGTCACGGACGTGACGGCGGTCGGCGCGTCGGTGGCGGTCGTGCCGCCGTTGCCGCCG
The DNA here is from genome assembly GCA_008363385.1 of Acidobacteriota bacterium. Classification (GTDB taxonomy): domain Bacteria; phylum Acidobacteriota; class Thermoanaerobaculia; order UBA5066; family UBA5066; genus RHKY01. The sequence goes on from RHKY01000003.1 coordinate 4,008, forward strand.
GCGAAGATGCCGAAGCTGGCGTTGGAGGACCCTGTCGTCGACGTGGCCCCGCTGGCGTTTCCGCCCGTCACATTACCGAGGAGGATGCAGTTCTGGATCGTGATGTTGTCCGAGCTCGTCACCGCGGTCGAGTTCGCGATCCGGATGACGGACCCGTACGTCGTCGCGGCGGTGGCGGTGTTCTGGATCGTCAGGTCCCGGTTGATCCCCGGGGTCCCCGGGTTGTCCCCGTCGATCGTGACGTTGTCGGCGCCCTTGAGCTGGATCACGCCGAACCCCTGGGCGGGGTTCCCGCTGACGGACACGCCGTCGGCGGACGGGTAGATGACGACGGAGGTGTAGAGAGCCGGGCCCGCCCCGCTGCTGTTCAGCGTGGCGGGGGTCGTCCCCTCTGTCGTGCTCACCGCGATGTCGATCGAGATCGCGCCCTGGTGCGTGCCGGCGTTGATGGCGTCGAACGCGCCCTTGAGGGTCGCGTAGGTGGCCGCCGGTGTCCCGGCGGTGGCCGTCACGTTCACGTTCTGCGCCGAAGCGGTCGCGCAGACGAGCAGCGAGACGGCCAAGCAGGCAAGTGTCAGCGCTCTTCTCATGTCTCTCCTCATCGAGATGGAATCAGGCCGGAGCCTGGAAGGTCGCGGAGGTGGCTCGACGTGAACGGCGTGCCGGCGGACGCACAGCGCCCCCCGTTCGGGGACCGTCCCTGGATCGTGTCGGTGATTTCGGGAGGCCACGCGCACGCCGTCGGCGGCGCAGCCTATCACCTCCCTCGCGGCTCCGCCCGCTGCCTGTCGAAACCGTCGGGGCGTGCGGAGAATGAACGATTCGGCCGATTCGAGCCGCTGGTCCCGGGCCGACGAGCACGCGCATCGACGCCGTGCCGCTGGCCCGGAACGCGGGCGCCCCGCGTGGGCGGGGCGCCGGGGGTCCGCCGGGAGACGGGGTCAGTTCGGCGCGGAGGAGACGGTCGCCTCGCCGCCGGCGACGTCGGCCGCCGGGAACGTGACCGGGCCGCCGCAGCCGCCGATCGCCGCCGTGGCGATGCCGCGCGTGCCGCCGGTGTGGAGCGTCGAGAGGCGGGCGGGGGCGCCGGCTGCGGTCCGCTTGAACGTGACGCGCACGACGCAGACGTCCCCCTGCGGGGTCGTGGCGGCCGTGCCCGCGTTCGGGTTGACGGCGTTGCAGTTGACGAACGACTCGGCCGGGGTGCGGGTGTTGTTCGCGCAGGGCGGGGCGCCCCGGAACTCGCCGGGGGCCGAGGGGCAGGCGGCGGTCCCCACGAACGAGAGGAGCGAGGCGTCGTACCGGATCCCGAGGTTGTAGGCCCCGAGCGTGACCGGCACGGAGGCCGAACCGCCGCAGGTTCCCGTGGCCGCCGTCATGTCGACGGTCAGGTCGACGGTGAAGCTGGCTCCGGGGGCGGCGGCCTCCGCCGAGGGGGTGAGCCCGAGGCGGATGGTCCCGCCGACCGGCGCGCCCTGCGCCAGGAGCGGCGCCGTGCCGAGGAGGGCCGAGAGCGGCAGGGCCGCGACGGCCGTGCGGAGGTGTGAGGCGATTCTCATCGGTTCGGTCCTCGCGGCCGTCCGGTCCCGCGCACCCCGGTCAGGGGGCCAGGCACGACACGGCGAAGTTGAAGTAGGACTGGAGGATGACCATGTCGGCCGGGTCCACGAAGGTGTCGTGCGTCAGGTCGGCGAGCCCGACCGGCGCCGCGAACGGCGGGACGCCCGGGGTGGCGGCGAAGTTGAAGTAGGACTGGAGGACGACCATGTCGGCCGGGTCGACCGACCCGCCGAGGTCCAGGTCGCCGAAGAGCCGGACGGTGACGCTGGAGGAGGCCGTCCCGACGTTGCCGGCGGCGTCCTGGTAGCGGAAGTCGACGCTCGTCGTCCCCGCCTCGAAGCAGGTGGCGTTCGTCGCGTCGACGCCCCCGACCTGGGGCGCGAGCCGCGCCGGCGCCGGGTCGCAGCCGTCCGTGGCGCTCCCGCCCGCGAGGAACGCCGCGAGCGCCGCGCTCGAGGTGCCCGTCGCGCCGCCCGAGGCGCCGCAGCAGAGAGGCTGGTCGACGGTGACCGCGGCCGGGGCGGTGACGCTGGGGTCGGTGACGTCGGGCACGACGGTGACGGTCACCTTCGAGGTGTTCCCCGAGGTGCAGCCGCCCGCCGTGGCGACGGTCAGGTCGTACGTCGTCGTCGTGGTCGGCGAGGCCGTCGGCGTGCAGGAGGTCGGGTCGTCGAGGCCGGTCGCCGGCGTCCACGAGCAGGTGGCGCCGCCGGAGCCGCTCAGCGTCGTGGACTGCCCGGGGCAGATGGTCGCTGCACCCGAGGCGGCCGCGGTGGGGCGGCCCCCGTCGGCGAGAGAGACGAAGCCGGAGATAGAGCCCGCGTAGCTGTTGCACGTGGCGCTCGCCGTGGTGGCCGTGACGACCAGCTCGAACGGCGCCCCGGCGGGGACGGTGAACTGGAACGAGCCGGGGCCGCTGGGGTTCGACCCGATGTCGCCCAGGAAGTTCGTGCAGCTCCCGTTGCCGGCGAACGACGGCGAGTAGGCCGCCAGGAAGACGTTGCCGTTGCACGTCCCGGGCGAGTTCACGTTCACGGTGTAGCAGCGCGGGGCGGCGGCGGCGTTGGCGTACGCGAGCTCGTCGTAGTAGAAGGTGCCCGTGACGGTCGGGGCGGTGCACGTCTTGCCCGCGCAGCCGGTCGGGACTCCGTCGCGGTACTGGCGCGGGTTCTGAGAGAGGTCCGTCGCCGCGATGCTCCCGGAGAAGGCCTGGGCGGGGGCGGCGCAGGTCGGGATCTGGAAGGTGCGGGTCACGGTCCCCGCGGCCGAGGTCACGTCCACGTTCACGGCGATCTCCGTCCCGCAGACGAAGCCGGGCGAGGTGGCCAGCTCGAACGGGACGGCGTTGGGGTCTCCGGCACCCGTCGTTCCGGAGCGGGATCGTGAGACGGAAGCACTCGTTCAGGTTGACCACGCCGTCGCCGTTCCCCTGGGAGTCGTCCAGGGTGACGGTGCCGACCTTCAGGTCGTCGTCGCCGTCGACGACGAAGTCCTGCGCCACCGTCCCGCCGTTCGTTATGGTGAGGGAGGCCGAGGCCGGGACGACGGAGGAGCAGGCGTTCCGCGGCGCGGCGGCGGTGACCGTGTAGGTCCCCGTCCGGCCCGCCAGCTCGTACGCGCCGGAGGCGACGGCGGCGCCGGAGTAGAGGCCGGCGCTGACGAGGGCCCCCGGGACCGGAGCCCCGGTCTCGGCGAACGTGACCGTGCCGGCCACCTTCCCCCACGTCTCGGGGCTGCAGCTGGCGGGGGCGTACGTCGCCGTCCCGATCCAGTTCGACCAGTTGAAGGAGCCGTTGGCGGGCTGGAACTCGGCCTGGTACCAGAAGGTGCAGCCGTCCCGCGGGTCGACGTTCATCGTGGAGTAGTCGCCCCAGCGGTTCCCGGTCCCCGTCTGGACCCCGACGCCGGCCTTCAGGACCGTGTCGCCGGTCATCGTCCCGGGCGGGTCGCCGGCCAGGCGCCCGGCCACGCTCACCTCCGGGATGACGGCGGGGACCACGGGCGGGCCCGCGGCGGCGCGCGCCGAGCGGGAGTAGCCGAGGGCGATGTTGCCGGAGGCGTCCATCGCGATGGAGCCCATGAAGCGGTTCGTGTTGTCGGGGGCGAAGGTCCCCGACTGGAAGAGCGTCGGGGTGCCCGTCTCGAGCCGGATCTCGTACCAGCGGACCGCCGCCTTGACCGGGGAGGTCCCGGCGATCGTGTGGTTCAGGACGACCGACTCGGTGGCGCCGAGGTTCCGGTAGGGCGCCCGGAACATCAGGCGCGAGGAGAGCGCGTCGAGCTGGTCGGCAGGGTCGGCGGCCGGCGTCGGCTGCGGGACGCAGCGGCGGTTGGCCTGCCCGTTCGAGGTGCAGGAGACCGAGGTCGTCGCGGTGATCGGGATGTCGGGGAGCGGCGTGACCGTCATCGCGGGCGTGGCGCCCCAGGTCGTGGCGAGGCTGACGACGCCGAGCGACGTCGTCGTCCTCTGCCAGAAGGCGTGCGCGGGCCGCCCCGGCGGGGGAGGCGTCAGGCCGTCGACGTCGGTCGTCAGGATGTTCGGCGCCGATGTGCCGCCGACGACGGCCGGGTTGGCGTAGGCCACCATCCGGGCCGGCAGCCCGACGAGCATCTGCGCGCGCTCGAAGGCGTAGAGGACGCCGTAGAGCCCCGTCGTGCAGTACGTGCCGCTCGAGCAGAAGCTCTTGCCCGTCATGTAGTAGGCGTCGGTCCAGGTGCTCAGCTTGGGGTAGTCGATGAAGTCGTCCGGCGAGCCGAAGACCGAGGGGAAGTCGTAGACGTACCAGGAGCCGGTCGGGTCGGGACCGGCGGAGACGGCCACGCACTGGTGGGAGTTCGCGGCCGGGTCCTCGGTCGCCCCGACGGCGAACTGGCTGATCTGCCACCGGTCGGCCAGGGAGTCGTACAAAACGATCGGGTCGCCGTCGTTGTGACTGGCGCAGACCCCGCCGAGCGAGGTGAAGAGGACGTTTCCGGCGATCGGGAACCCCGGCGCCATGACGCCCGTCGCCTTGTCGAAGACGGCGATCCGGCTGTTGATCCACTGCACGTAGTGGTTGGGGCCGACGCTCCCGTCCGAGTCCGGCGGGGCGACCCCGGCGGCCGAGAGGCCCTGGAACCCGATCGTGCCGAGGCCGGGCGCGTCGCCCTTGCCCGGCTCCTTCTGGTCGACGTAGGCCCCCTGCGTCGGGCGCGGGGGACCTTCCGGCACCGGGCCCTCGTCCTCGCGGTTCGGGACGAGGCGCTGGGCGTCCGCAGGCGCGGCCTGCGGCGCGTGGAGCGCCAGGACCGACAGCGGCAGCGTCCGGGCCGGCGTCACAGGGTCGAGGATCCTGAGGAGGCCTCCGTCCGCGGCGCGCGTGAGCGTCCCGCGCATCGCGGGCTGCCGGGCGGGACCGTCGGTCGGGGGCTCGGCCGACAGGGCGGGGCCACAGAGGGCGGCCGCGAGCGGGAGGGCGAGGGCGAGGTGGAGGATCTTCATCTCGGGGAGGCTCCTGCGTCGGCCGGCCGGGGGCGACGTCCAGCAGCAGGAGGCCGCTCCCGGCTGCCGGAGGGGTCCGTCTCGAGGTCGTCTCGTCGCCCGGCGCGGAGGTTAGGGGCGCCGGGGTGAGCCGTCAATCCGTTTCGCGGGCGTTGCACAATCCGCCCGATGGCCCGCCGGACCTTGCTCCTCTGCGCCCTCGCCCTCCTCCTCTGCGGGGGACCGGCCTCCGCCGCCGGGACGCTCCGGGACGTCCTCGCGAGCGCGCTCGACTCGCGGCAGGTCCCGCCGGACCTCCTGGTCCACGCGGGCTGGAAAGCAGACTCCGTGACGTACCGGACGCTGGACGTCTGGGGCGACGGCGTCGGGATCTGGGACGGAACCGTGCAGCTCCGGCTCCCGGACGAGGCTCTCCTGGCGGTCGTGCGGAGCCTCCTTCACGCCGGGTTCCCCGAGATGGAAGCGGAGACGGCGGGGGACGGCAGGAAGGAGCAGGGGCTGAGGATCCGGTCCCGAGTCAGGGTGCGCGCGGGCGGGGCGGAGAAGGACGTCTTCCGGACGGTTCGCGGCGGGCCGAGCCCGGAGCTGGACCGCCTGGTCGGGGAGATCCGCGGGCTCTGCGAGGGGCCGGCCGCCTCCGGCGTGACGGCCTCGAGCCTCGGGGACGCGATCGCGAAGATGCGGCGCGGCGTCCTCTCCCCGCACGCCCTCCGCGTGACGTTCCAGCAGCTCTCGGAGACGGCGGACGAACGAGGGGTGCGGGCGGGCTGGATGCTCCGGATCGAGGGGCGCGACCTCTTGGTCCGCTCCGTCCGGCCCGGCGAGGGCGCCGGCCCCGTCGAGCCCCGGCGCCTCACGGACCGGGAGTGGCGCGCGCTCCTGTCGGGGCTCCGGAAGGCGAGCCTCGACGCGATGCCGCCGGTCCTCTTCTCCGAGAGGTACGAGGACCTCTCGGTCGGAGCCCTGGGACGCGAGAAGCAGGTGCAGGCTCGCAGGTTCGCCGGCTCGACGGCCGGTGGGAGCCCATCGCAGAAGGGGTACGAGAAGCTGCGCCGGGCGCTCCGCGAGCTCTACGACGCGTCGATCGCCTCCCGGCCCTGAAACGCGGACGCCCCGCCGCGGCGGGGCGTCCGGGACCAGGACCGGAACGGGCGGTCAGTCGGCCGGGAAGAGGACCGCCTCGGCGGGGAGGACGCCGCTCGCGGGGAAGGTGACCGGGCCGCCGCAGCCGGCGATGGACTGGGAGGCGATCCCGCGCGCCCCGCCCTCGTGCAGGGTCACGAGCGCCGCCGGGGCGCCGGCCGAGGCGGTCAGGTTCCGGAAGGTCGCCCGGAGGACGCAGACGTTCCCCTGGGGCGCGTTCGAGGCGGTGCCGGCGGCCGGGTGGACGGCGTTGCAGTTGACGAACGCGGCGCCGGGGAGGCTCGCGTCGCTGGCGCAGGCCGGGGCGGCGGCGAACTCGTCGGGGGCCGACGGGCAGGCGGACGCCCCGACGAAGGCCAGCCGCGTGGCGTCGTACCGGATGCCGAGGTTGTAGGCGCCGAGCGTCATCGGCACGACCGTCCCGCCACCGCAGGTCCCGGTCGCCGCCGACAGGTCGACGGCGAGGTCGACCGTGAAGGTGGACGAGGGGGGCGGCGTGACGGTGGAGGGGGCCAGCGCGAGCTGGATCGTCCCGCCCACGGGTGCCCCCTGGGCCAGGAGCGGAGCCGTGCCGAGGAGGGCGGCGGCGAGCGCGAGAGCGGCGGCGAGCCGGAGCCGGGGTGACGTCTTCATCGTTTCCCTCCTGTCGGAGCTTCTCACGTCCTCGCTTCAGGGGGCCAGGCAGGCGAGGGCGAAGTTGAAGTAGCTCTGGAGCTGGACCATGTCGGCCGGGTCGACGGTCGCGTCGTGCGTCAGGTCCGCCAGCGCCTCGGGGGCGCCGAACGGCGGGACGCCGGGGGTGGCGGCGAAGTTGAAGTACGACTGGAGGACGACCATGTCGGCCGGGTCGACCGCGGCGTCCAGGTTCAGGTCGCCGAACATCCGGACGGTGACGCTGGCGCTGGCCGTCCCGAGGTTGCCGGAGACGTCCTGGTAGCGGAAGGTCACGCTCGTCGCGCCGACCTCGAAGCAGGTGGCGTTCGTGGCGTCGACGGCGCCCACCTGGGGAGTGAGCCTCGTGGGCGCCGGGTCACAGAGGTCGGTGGCGCTCCCGCCCGCGAGGAACGCGGCGAGGGCCGGCGCCGTCGTCCCGCTGGCACCGCCGAACGTGCCGCAGCAGAGCGACTGGTCGACGGTCAGCGCGGCCGGGGCCGTGACCGTCGGGGCGACGGCGTCGGGGTCGACCGTCGCGGTCGTGGAGCCGGCGGCGGAGGTGCAGCCGGAGACGGTGACGAGGACCTCGTAGGTCCCGCTCGCGGCGGTGGTCGCCCCGGCGATCGACGGGTTCTGCGACGAGGAGGTGAAGCCGTTCGGCCCCGTCCAGGCGTACGTCGCGCCGGCGACCGCGGGCGTCGAGAGGGTCAGCGTCTGGCCCGCGCAGACGGGGCCGTTGTTCGACGGGGTCGGCGTGGAGGGGACCGAGCACGGGGCGTTGAAGACGAGCGTGCCGGTGGCGTACTGCCCGTCGGGGTTCGTGATCCGCAGGTCGTGCACCCCCGCCGTCGCGCCGGTGGTCGTGACGTTCAGGGAGAGGGTCGTCGGGCTCGTGTAGGTGAGGCTGTTGACGGTGACGTTGGCCGAAGGGGTGGTCGTCCCGTCGTCGAAGACCTGGGCCGCGATGTGCGTGAAGGGGAGGGCGGGCGACGCGAGGTCCGGGCCGGGGTCGAAGAAGCCGGTCCCGGTGACGGAGACGACCTGGCCGGCGCCCGTGACCAGCACCGTCGACGCGGGCGACACGCCGGCGGGCGCCGGGGCCAGGAGCTTGGCGATCCGGAGCGCGTAGCTGTTGTTGGCCTGGCAGTACTGCTGGGCTGTCCAGAGCGTCATGTCGTCGAGCGGATCGACGCTGGTGTACGAGTAGTCGCCCCAGCGGTGCGGGTTGGAGCCGTCGCTGGGGTTGTAGTTCGTGGCGCTCGCCGTGTAGTTCATGGCGGAGAGCGTCGCCGGGACCTGGAAGGTGCCGAGCGTGTCGCTCGCCAGGCGCCCCACGGTCGCCGCGTTCGCCCTGTTCGGCGTGCCGGCGCTCGTGAACCCGAGGGCGGCGTGCCCCTGGCCGGAGACCATCACGGAGGGCATCAGGAACTGCGTGGCGCTGGTGGCGGTGGCCACCGAGTCGTAGACGGTGCCCGACTGCGTCAGGGCGAAGGTCTGTCCGGTCGGGATCCCCTCCAGCTCGTACCACCTGACGGCGGTGCGCCGGTTGGCGCCGCTGGTGGCGCCGACCCCGGCCGACGTGACCGCGATGTTGTGGGCGGTCCAGAGGCGCCCGTTCCGCAGGTGCGCGGCGAAGAGGCGGTCGTCGATGGCGTCGATCGACCCGCCCGGGCTCAGGGTCGGCACGCCGAGCGGGTTGGAGGTGGCCGGGACGGTCAGGTTGACGTTGCCGGAGAGGCTCGGCGAGCCGGCCGGGTCGGTGACCCGCCTCAGCACGAGCCGGCTGTAGACGGAGTTGTCGACGCCGACGAAGTACCCCTCGGTCGCCGCCGGGTCGAAGTTGTCGACGCCCTGGGGCGTGTACGGGCCGGCGCCGCCGCCGGAGGCGAGGTTGCGGAAGGCCGTCGCCACGATCGGGCCGCCCGAGAGGATGGAGCTCTTCCTCACGACCCACGCTGAGGTCCCGGCAAAGCCGCCGGCCGCGGAGAACATGTTCCCGCCGATGTACAGCGCGTTGGCGTCGATGCCGAGGGTCGGGTAGTCGAGGAAGCCGCCGGTGTTGCCGGTGGTGGGCACCAGGTCCTGCTGGAACTGGTAGAAGGTCCAGACCGTCGTCGGCGAGATCGTCGAGGTGTCGCTCACCGCGAAGAGGACGCGGTTGGCGGCGATCGACGAGCAGTTCGCGGTCGTGCAGGGGACGTCGATGATGATCAGGAACCAGCGTCCGGTCAGGCGGTCGTACCGGATCCGCGGGTCGCTCGTGAAGCTCAGGACCACCGACCCGCCGACCGGCGTGATCACCGACGCGAAGAACGTGTCCGGGTTGGCGTTCAGGACGCCGTCCGCCGCGCCGGTGGTCTTGTTGTAGGACCGGATCCGGCCGTTCACGAAGACGATGAACTGCGTCGGTCCGACGGCGCCCATCGTGTCCGGCGGGAACGAGCCCGTCTGCGACAGCGTGGGACCCTGGAAGTTCAGGGCGATCGTCTGGGCCGCCTGAGGGGCCGACGGCGCCGACGCGGCGGCCCGGGTGTCGCGGGGCGGCCAGGAGCTGACGGCGGGCGCGCCGGGGTCCTGCGGCAGGGCGCTGCGGTCCCGCTTCGTGTGCTTCGGCTTCGGGTACGTCGGGCGGTCCGGCGCGAGCAGCTCCTCCATCATGATCTCCGCCGTGGTGCGGGTGATTCCCTTCTCGCCCACCCACGGCGTGTCCGCGGTCAGGGTGCTGGTGGCGAGCAGAAGCGACAGCGCGAAGGCCGTGCGCGTGCGTCCCGTCATGGTCTGCCTCCCATCCTCCAGGCGCCCGGCGCGGGCGCCCAAACCCATCGATCCTATGCCGGAGGCCCGGACGGCACAACCGATCCCCGCGCCGGGCGGACGGTGGACGGCGTCTCAGGCGGCGAGAAGCGACCGGAAGGGGCGCCCACGCTCGCGGAGGACCTCCTCGGCGGCGCGGACTCCGGCGTCCTGCGACTCCTCGAGGAGCGGGATCCCCGACTGGTCGGCGTGGGCGAACCGGAGCCTCCCGAGCGGCCGCGACGCCTCCTCGAGCGCCCCGCCGAAGAGGAGCCCCGGCGAAGGCCGCGCCATGGCGTGCCCCCAGAGCCAGACGTCGAGGTTCCCGACGAGGGGGGGGAGGTCGGGGTGCGCGGTCGTCAGGTCCGCGAGCACCGTGGCCGCGAGGTCCTCCCACGAGGCCGACAGCAGCCGCGTCCGGGCCGCGCGGGACTCCTCGCCAGCCAGCGCGAGGTAGTACGTCAGGACCGTCGGCCCGTGGTCGCTCCCGGTCTGGTGCGTGGCGACGACGTACCCGAGCCCCTTCGAGTCGTACAGGACGTTGTCCCAGGCCAGCGGCGCGCCCCGGGCCGTCGGCCTCTCCGAGAGCGTGAGGTTCGCCACGAGCCACGGCGCGTAGTCGAACGCGGAGAGGAACGCCGGGGCCTTCTCCCGCCACGGCGCCACGACGAACGGCGCCGTCAGCTTCGGGAGCGCGTAGACGGCGTGATCGGCCTCGAGCGCGACCACCTCGTCGCGGGCGAGGTCCAGGTACCGCACCGTCACTCCCGGCGAGGGCGCCTCGCGGGGGGTGGCGTCGAAGACGAGGGCGGAGGTGACCAGGCGGCCCCGGGCGCTCTCCGCCAGCTTCGCCACGACCCGGCCGTTCCCCTCGGGCCACGTCAGGAAGGGCGCGGGGTCCTCCTCCAGCGAGCCTCCGACGAGCCGCGCGGCGAAGTAGTGGATCCCCGCCCACGCCGAGGTCTGCGCCAGGCTCGACCCGAAGTCGTCCCGGCAGCCGTACTCGACGAACCAGACCAGCCGCGGGCTCGTGTAGCCGCGCTCCCGCATCCAGTCGGCCATCGAGGCCCGGTCGAGGGCCGTCAGGTCGGCGTCCGTCGAGGAGAGGCGGCGCGGGATGGCGAAGGCCCTCCGGCCGGAGGCGTCCCTCAGCGAGGCGAACCGGTGCATCTCCCGTTCGAAGCGGAAGAACTGGTCGAGGTCCTCCCGGGACGCCCCCACCCGCGGGTAGAGCCCGGGGTACCAGAAGCCGCGGAAGAAGAGCCGCTCCTCCGGCTCCCGGATCAGCGCGTCCTCGGCCCAGACGGGGCGCCCGGAGGGGTCCCTCGACTCGACGGCGCCGACCTCCTCGAGGAGCGTCTCCAGCGCGAGGTTCTCGCCCACGGGGGCCGGGACGTAGTGCGCGGCCCAGGGGTAGCGCGAGACGTCGTTCCCCCCCGAGACGGAGGTGCCCCCCGGCTCCGGCTCCAGCTCGAGGACGCGGAAGTCCGTGTCGCCGGCCCTCGCCAGCGTCCAGGCGGCCGTCAGCCCCGAGATCCCGGCTCCGAGGATCGCCGTCCCGACGTGCTCGGTCCTCGCGGCGGGGCGCGCCAGGAGGTCGCCGGAGCGGAGCCGGTGGGCGTTCCTGGCGTCGCCTCCCGCGATCCGCCCGGAGAAGGCCTTCGCCTTCTCCCTCCGCCCGCAGCCGGCGAGCGAGGCCGCGAGCGCCGAGAGCGCCGGCAGCCCCGCCAGCGCGGCGATCGCCTCGCGACGGGAGGGGCGGAGGAGGGCGTGACGGTCCACGGAAGGCGAACGGCCCCGGACGCGCCGGGGCCACCGATCATCGCCGATCCGGGACCGGGGGGTGCGTGGCTACTTCGCCTGGACCCGGAGCTCGCCCTTGAAGGTCTCCATCCGCAGGAGCGCTCCACCGCCCCCGACGGTCTCGCGGACCCGATCGTCCTCGTGGCGGGAGGCCGCCGTCACGTCGAGGCCGGAGGAGAAGCGCCCCTTCCGGCCCGGGTCGACGTCGAGGACGAGGCCCGCGCCCTTCGGGACGAGGACGACGAGGTCCCCCTTGTACGTCTCCATCCGGACGTCCTTCTTCATCGCGGTCTCGACGCGGGCCTCGCCCTTGTACGTCTCGAGGTCGAGGGCCCCCGAGAGGCCCCGGACGTCGACGGTCCCCTTGTAAGTCTCCAGCTCGAGGTCCCCGTCGAGGCCGGCGACTTCGATCGTCGACTTGAAGTCCTTCACCCGGACCTCGGCCGAGCGCGGGAGGGTGATCTCGTAGTGGACGAAGGGGAGCGACGAGCAGGAGCCGAACCAGCCGGAGAACCAGTCGCCGTCCCGCTTCACCCGGTCGTAGTCCGACCGGATCGAGACGCGCCCGGGCGAGGCCTCGACATCCACCTCGGTCCGCTCGACCTTCTCGGCGTCGTCGGCGCACGGCTCGTCGGGGACGACCCGGGCCTTCACCGAGACCTCCGCCTTCTCCCAGGTGGCGATCCGGATCGAGCCCTTGTAGGCCTCCACCGAGACGACGCCGCCCGGGGCCAGCGGGTAGCTCTTGACGACGGTCTTCTCGGGCGCGGCGGCAGCGGCCGGCAACACGAGGAGGGCTGGGAAGAGGAGCGCGAGGCACGCGCGAGCTTTCATCGTTTCCTCCCTCTCCGGGGTCTCACAGGGGAGATACGACGGACCCTCCGGGGAAGTTCCGCGCGCCCGCGGGTTCCCCCGCGCGCCTGCGAGTTCCCCCGGAACACTAGTCGAACCGGCGCCACTCCCTCTCGTACTCGTGGACGAGCACCTGGTCGTTGAGGCGGTTGACCGGGACCGGGAGGGGGGCGAGGTCCGCCCCGAAGGTGAAGAGGGTGGGCAGGGAGGCCGGCGTCAGGAACCGCAACCCCGGGGGGAGGCGGTCCCCGGCCACCTCGACGGGCCGCGGCGACGCCAGGACGTAGCCCCACTCGCCGAAGGAGGGGACCGCCGCGTGGTACGGGCGGGTCTCGAAGCCGGCGGCGGCGATCGTCCGCTCGATGATCCAGTACGAGCGCCGGGCGAAGAGCGGCGACGTCGACTGGACGGACATCGCGCCGTCGGGGTCGAGCCTTCTCCTCACGAGCCCGTAGAAGCTCCGCGTGTAGAGCTTGCCGACCGCGTAGCTGTTCGGGTCGGGGAAGTCGACGAGGACGAGGTCGTAGAGGTCCTGCCCCTCCTTCAGCCAGACCATGGCGTCCCGGTTGACGACGGTCACCTTCGGCGAGGCGAGCGACCCGCCGTTGAGCGAGACGAGGAGGGGGTGGCGCCGGGCGAGGTCCGTCATCGCAGGGTCGAGGTCGACGAGGGTGACGGACTCCACCTCCTCGTGCTTGAGGACCTCGCGCACGGCCAGCCCGTCGCCGCCCCCCAGGACCGCCACGCGGCGGGCGCGGGGGACCGCGGCGAAGGCCGGGTGGACGAGCGCCTCGTGGTACCGGTACTCGTCCACCGAGGAGAACTGGAGGTGCCCGTTCAGGAAGAGCTGGAAGCCGGCGCGGTTGCGGGTCATCACGATCCGCTGGTACGGGGAGTTGCGCGCGAAGACGACCTCGTCGGCGTAGAGGGACTCCTCGGCCAGCGACGTCAGCCGCTCGGCCCCGGCGAAGGCCCCGAGGAGGAGGACGGTGACGAGCCCGGCCCGGGCGAGAAGGGGCCCGGTGTTGCCGAGCCGCTCGCGGAAGATCCGCACCGAGGCGAAGGCGACCGCGACGTTCAGGAGGCCGAACAGGATCGACGTCCGCATCAGCCCGATCCGGGGGAGGAAGACGATCGGGAAGAGGACCGAGGCCGCCAGCGCCCCCAGGTAGTCGAACGTCAGGACCTGGGCGACGAGGTCCTTGAAGGCGACCGAGCGCCGGAGCAGCCGGAGCATGAGCGGGATCTCCAGCCCGACGAGCGTCCCGATCAGCGTGACGAGGCCGAAGAAGACCGGCTGGAACAGGCGCGGGGACCCGAACGCGAACGAGAGCGCCGGGGCCGACAGGCCGCCCACGAGAGCGACGGCGATCTCGACGTCGACGAACCGCCGGGCGATCCCCCGCGTCAGGAACTTCGAGAGCCAGGCCCCGAGCCCCATCGACGTCAGGTAGACGCCGATGACGAGGGAGAACTGGGTGACCGAGTCGCCGAGGAGGTAGCTGGCGAGCGTCCCGGCGACGAGCTCGTAGACGAGCCCGCACGTGGCGATCGCCAGGACGGTGAGGTAGACCGGCCCCGGGGCGATCGAGGGCTCCGGGGGGCCCCCCTCGGCCTCCGGGCCGGTTTCCTCCGACGCCGGGACCGCCGGCGCCTCCTCGGTCACGGGCTCAGCCGACGGTCGCGGCGATGATGACGGCCATCCCGATCACGATCGCGGCGACGATGATCGCCAGCGCCACGTTCTGGTCCTCCTCGATCTCCTTCTTCAGCGAGAAGGGGAGGAGCTTCGGCAGGACCGCGAAGAAGAGGCCGAAGAAGAAGATCCCGATGACGGAGAAGATCAGGGAAGAGATCACGGCCTGGCCGTGCGCCTGCCACCAGCTCATCACTTACCTCCCGCCCAGAAGTGGTAGGAGCGGTACCCGCCCGCGTTTCGTGCCGAGGCCGGAATGACGTTCTTCTGGGCGTTGGCGGCCCTCTCCCAGCCGGTCCACTCCGCCCAGGCCCACCCCAGGAGGAGCAGGCCGCCGAAGACGGGGTAGAAGCGTTTCATCCCGGTCCTCCTGGATCAGTCGCTCGAGCTCCAGCCCGATTCGTCGTCGTCGTCCGAGGAGGAGGAGTCCCCCCCGGCGTAGTCGCTCTCGGCCCACCGCCGCCCCTCGAAGCTCCCGCGCGCGATCAGCATCCCGACCGGCCCGATCAGCAGGAGGACCATCAGGAGGACGAACCGCGAGACCCGCGGCACGCCGCTCCTCAGGCGCATCTCGAACGTGGCCGGCGCCTTGCCGGCCTCGAACTCCGGCTCCATCCGGAGGACGTACCGCCCCTTCGGGACCTGCGAGAGGTAGGTCGAGCGGCTCCGGGAGCCCTCGCTCCAGCTCTCGCCGCCGTCCACGCCGTGGTAGTAGTCCGACTGGAGGCCGAAGGAGCGGACCTCGCCCGTCTCCTCGTTGATCAGGTCTGCGGCGACGAAGACCCAGCTGTTGTCCGTCGGGGCCGAGAGGCGCGCCTCGAGGTTGCCGCTCCAGTCGATCCGGAACGGCTCCGAGAGGACCATCTTCTCCTCTCCGGCCGGGGCCGGCATCTGGGACGGGCTCGTCTGGACGCCGCCCCCCTCGCCGAGCTGCCTCAGGAGCGCGTCGGCGTCGGGCTCCGGCGGGGGTGTGGGCCGGGGGGCCGCGAGCGCCGCGAGGTCGACGGTCTGCGTGAAGACGACCTTCTTCGGGCCCCGGACCTGGAAGAAGACGAAGAGGACGGCGGCGGCCAGGTAGAGCCACTTCGCCGACGACATCACGACCCGGTAGCCCGCCTCGCCGGGCCAGGGCTGGTTCGAGCCGATCCCCTTCGGCGGCGGCAGGGGCGCCTTCAGGCCGAAGCCGGCGGCGACGTCGGTCCGGTCGAGGTACGTCCCCTCCGACCAGGTCACCTCGTTCCCCGACCTCTCCATCGAGAGGATCCGGGGCGGGGCGACGTAGTCCGAGGCGGTCGTCGTCTCGCCGCGCCTCACCTCCCAGTAGAACTCGCCGAGGACGGCGTCGACGACGGCCTGCGTCTCCTGGAAGTGCCTGTACCGGCGGCCGTCGTACGTCGCCAGCCGGGGCACCGTCGAGACCTTGCCGGCCGGGACCCCCGCCACGAGCGACCAGTGGCCGGTCGACTCCACGAGCCAGTGGTAGGCCTCGGTTTTCGTCTCCTTCAGGAGGTACTCCGTCCAGTAGTAGAAGACCCCCTCCACCTGGCACTTCTTCTTCAGGGCGCCGAGGAGGACGTAGCTCTTCCCGAGGAGGGCCCCCTTGGCGCCGAGCGGGAGGAGCGGCTTGAACGGGACCTTCGAAAGGCGCTCGAGGACCTCGAACTTCGCCCCGCCCGGCTGGTCGGTACCCAGGAGCGAGCCGCAGTAGGAGCAGGAGATCCGGACCGTGGCGGCCGGGTCCTTCAGCTCCAGCGCCCCGCCGCAGCTCGGGCAGTTCAGCGAGGCGGCCCGGGCCGAGACCTTCCTCTTCTCCCACGCCTCGAGGCCCGCGATTCCCAGGTCGGCGAGCGCCACGGGGTAGCCGACGAAGAAGGCGTCGACGCCCGGGTCGTCCCCGTAGTCGAGCGTGGCCAGCGACCCGTCGGAGCCCGAGAGGTCGCCGTAGGCGAAGACGCTCCCCGGAGCGGCCACGAACGGCAGCTCCCCCTCGGCCGAGACGTACGTCGCCTTCCGCCGCTCGACGACGGTGAAGTCGCCGACGCCCCGGAACGAGAGGCGCATCCCCGGCTGGAGCTGCTCGAACTCCGGCGCGGGCGGGTCCTGCGGCGTCGGCTGCGGCCGCATCACCCAGAATCCCCCCTGCGCCTCCGCGAGCCAGCCGTAGCGCCCGTCGGAGAAGGCGACGTGCCACTCGTCCCAGGTGCCCTCGCCGGTCGAGAGCTGGAGGCGCCCGACGAACCGGAAGGGGCGCATCCCCTCGACCTTCGGCCTGCCGTCCATGCCGATCCGGAACGGCGACGAGGTCGGGACCAGCTCGGCGACCGTGCCGAGGCTCTCCAGCGCGACGCCCTTCCGCGAGACCGCCGCCCGGCACTGCGGGCAGACGGCCACGAGGGACGAGCCGGCGCTGAAGAGCACCTCTCCCCCGCAAGAGGGGCACTGGGCGGCCCGAGCGCTCATGGACGGCGGATTCTAGATCAACCCCGGGGAGGTGCGGCCCCCCCCGCCGCCGGGACCCAGGAGGCGATCTCGTCCACGACCTCGCGGGCGACGTGCCCCGGCCGCTCGTACTCGCTGGGCACCGAGGGCCCGTCCCCGGCGACGAAGAGGTGGTTCAGCCTCGGGAAGCTCTTCAGCGTGGCGTCCGTCCGCCCCGCGAGCGCCTGTCTCCACGCGGCGAAGTCCTTCATCGTCACCTGGTAGTCCCGCTCGCCCTGCAGGACGAGGACCCGCAGCTTCAGCCCCTTCACGGTGGCGAGGGGGTCGAACGGACGCAGGCTCTTCCAGTACGACCGCGGCGCGCCCAGGACCGCCTCGGTGCTCTTCGGGTCGCGGAGCTTCGCCACCTCGGCCTCGACCTCCGCGAGCTTGGCCCTGCTCTCGGCCTCGGGCGTCCCGGACTGCTTCAGGATGTACGCCGTCTGCTCGACGATCAGCTCCTCGATCGGCCGGGTGGCGCCCGCCAGGACGACGATCCCGGCGAGCTTCCCGTCGCGCCGCGCGATCTCGGGGGCGAGCGTCCCCCCCAGGCTGTGCCCCAGGACGAAGACGCGCGCCGGGTCGACCCCGGCCGTCGTCCGGAGGAGCGCCGCCGCCGCCACCGCGTCGTCGAGGACCTCGTCGGCCACGGTCAGGTCGGGCTTCTCCCGGGCCAGCTTCTGCCCGAGGGCCTTCGTCCGCTTCTCGTACCTCAGGACGGCGATCCCCCGCGAGGCCAGGCCCTGGGCGAGGTCGCGGAACGGCCTGGCGCCCCCGACCGCCTCGTCCCGGTCGTGCGGGCCCGAGCCGTGGACCAGGACGACGGCGGGGAACGGCCCCTTCCCCGCCGGCATCGCGAGCGTCGCCGGCAGAGGCCATCCCGGGGCGCCGGCGGTCACCTCGCGCTCGGTGAAGCTCCCCGGCGTCACGTACTCCGGCGCCGACCAGGCCGCCCGCGACGGGGCCGGCGCGAAGAAGAGCCCCGCCACCTTCCCGTCCGCGGCGACCGCCACGCGCGCCAGGAGGTCCGCCTTCTCGAACGAGCACCGGACGGTGACGAGCGCGGGCGAGGAGTCCGTCCCCTTCGAGACGAGCGACCCCGCCTCCCGGCCCTTGAACGGCCCGACCTGGGCGGTCAGGGAGGCCCAGACCGTCGCGAGCTTCTCCTTCGGGAGCGCCCCGGCCATCGTCGCGTCGAACCGGGCGTAGACGCCGTCGACGTCCCCCTTCGCCAGGCTGTCGACCACGGCCTCCCCGACGGCGACCGGGTCGACCGCGGCCCGGGCCGCCAGGGCGAGGAGGACGAGGACGACGAGGACGAGCGGCGGAAGGGTCATCCGGGCGGCGCGGGCGAGGCTCACGGGCGTCTCCTTTCGGGCCGGGGGCGGCGCGCTCCCCCGGGCACCGGCGATTAGACACCTTCGCGCCGCGCGGAGCGGCCGGGCGAGAATGGCGGCACGGGCGCTCCGCCGGAGCTGGGAGGTCGACATGAGCCGTTCCGTCTCGCTGGTCCTGGCCGCCACCGCCCTCCTGCCGCTCCTCGGCGCCGCAGCCGGCGGCGGGCTCGTCGCCCGCGGGCGAGGCACGGCCTCCCGTGCGGTCGTCTGGGCGCGGAACGGGATGGTCGCCGCCGCGCAGCCGCTGGCCGTCCAGGCGGGGCTCGAGGTGCTGAGGAAGGGGGGGAGCGCCGTCGACGCTGCGATCGCGACGAACGCCTGCCTCGGCCTGATGGAGCCGGTCTCCTGCGGGCTCGGCGGGGACCTCTTCGCGGTCCTCTGGGACCCGAAGGCCGGGAAGGTCGCCGGCCTGAACGCCTCCGGGCGCGCGCCGGCGTCCCTGACGGCCGAGAAGGTGCCTCCTGCCGCGGACGGGACGATCCCGTACCGCTCTCCCTACGCCTGGACCGTCCCGGGGTGCGCCGACGGCTGGGCCGAGCTGCACGCGCGCTACGGCAAGCTGCCGCTCCCGGAGGTCCTCGCCCCGGCGATCCGGTACGCCGAGGAGGGGTTCCCGGTCTCGGCCGCGATCGCCGCGGCGTGGGCGCGCGGCGAGAAGCTCCACCGCGAGACGCCCGGCTTCGCCGAGGTCTTCCTGCCGGGGGGCAAGGCCCCGGCCGAGGGGGAGACCTTCCGGAACCCGGCCCTCGCCTCCACGCTGCGCCGGATCGCCGCCAGGGGGCGAGAGGGCTTCTACTCCGGGCCCGTCGCCGAGGCGATCGTGGCGTTCTCGAAGGAGCACGGCGGCTTCTTCACGCTGGAGGACCTCGCCGAGCACCGCTCGACCTGGGACGCGCCGGTCTCGGCTTCGTACCGCGGCTTCGACGTCTGGGAGCTTCCGCCTCCGGGGCAGGGGCTCTCGGCGCTGCAGATCCTGAACCTCCTCGAGGGCTTCGACCTCGCGAGGTGGGGACGCTCCTCGCCCGACTTCTGGCACGTCCTCGTGGAGGCCAAGAAGCTCGCCTTCGCGGACCGCGCCCGGTACTTCGCCGACCCGGCGTTCGCGAAGGTCCCGGTCGAGGCGCTCCTGTCGAAGGCCTACGCCCGGGAACGGGCGAAGCGGATCGACATGGGGAGGGCCGCGGCCGTCGACCCCCCCGGAGACCCGCTGGCGCTCGCCACGAAGGAGACGACGTACCTCTGCGCGGCCGACGCCTCGGGGATGATGGTCTCGCTCATCCAGAGCAACTACGCCGGGTTCGGCTCGGGGCACGCCGTCCCCTCGGTCGGGATCGGCCTGCAGAACCGGGGCGCCCTCTTCTCGCTGAAGGAAGGCCACCCGAACCGGCTCGAGCCGCGGAAGCGCCCGTTCCACACGATCATCCCGGCCCTCGTCACGAAGGGAGGGCAGCCGCTCCTCGTCTTCGGCCTGATGGGGGGCGACATGCAGCCGCAGGGGCACGCGCAGGTGGTCGTGAACCTCGTCGACCTCGGGATGAACCTGCAGGAGGCGGGCGACGCGCCCCGCTTCCACCACGGCGGGTCGAGCGAGCCGACGGGGACCGTGATGACGGACGGCGGCGTCCTCCACCTGGAGGACGGGATCGCCCCGGAGGTGTCCGTCGAGCTCTCGCGCCGGGGGCACCGGATCGAGAGGACCTCGACCGAGACGTACGGCGGCTACCAGGCGATCTACCGCGACCCGGCGACCGGCGCGTACGCGGGCGCCACGGAGCGCCGGAAGGACGGCTGCGCCCAGGGGTTCTAGCGCCTACCGGGAAGGGACCCTCGGAGGCCAGCGCTCGAACCGGAGGAGGCGGACCCCGCGGGCCTCCTCCACGTCCCGGGGCCATTCTTCCGAGCCGGGGCGGGTGGCGGCCAGCAGGAGCGTCCCCTCGTCGAGGCGGAAGACGGCGCGGACCTCCTGGCCCCGGTAGTCGCACTCGCAGTCCTCGACGAGGAGGACCAGGCGCGGCGGGTCGCTCCGCGCGTCCGTCGTGAAGCGCCCCTTGAACCAGTCCCCCCGGTCCGGCCCCTGGAAGGAGTACCGGTTTCCTGCCACGTTCAGGGTCGACGTCCCGCCGGGGGAGCGAGACAGCCAGTACCCCTCCAGCCGCCCCGGCGGAGCGGGCGCCGGGCCGCCGCACCCGGCGAGGAGGAGCGCCAGCGCCAGGACGGCTCGCCGGGTCACGGTTCGGCCTCCGCCTCGCCGTCGGCAGTGCCGTCGTCCTGCCGTGGCATGCCGCCGGCCCAGGCGGCGCGCACCCTGGGGTTGATGCGGTGGAGGGCCTTCGTGTCGTACTCGGTCACCCAGATCTCTCCTTCGAAGGCGGCGATCCCGCTCAGGTACGAGAACGGCGTCGGGCGCGACGTCAAGACGCGCGGCGCCTCCCCGGAGACGTCGAGGACGCTGACCCGGTCCGAGAAGACGTCGGCGAACCAGAGGCGCATCCCGTCCCACGCCAGCCCCTGGCAGCCGACGCCGGGAGGCGGAAAACGGGCGACCTCGCGGAAGGAGGGGTCGAGCCTGTAGAGCCAGGCCTCTTCCGGGGCGTCCACGGTGTTCTTTCGAGTCGCGGCCCACCACCCCTTGCCGTCCCACGCCAGGGCGCCGAGGAACGGGAGCGCCGGCTGGTGGCCGGAGAGCGCGAGGCTCTCCGCGTCGAGGAACGCGAAGGCGTCGCCGGCGTGCCGCCCGAGCCACGCCCCGTCCAGGAGAGCGACCCAGCGGCTGCCGTCCCAGCCGAGCCCGCCGAAGGAGACGACCTGCCCGTGGTCCGGCTCCGACACGGGGACCGACTGGAGCTGGAGCTCGTCCTCGCCGGCGCGGCGGACGCGAAGGAGGCCCCCCCTGCGGTTCCCGACGAGGAGCTCGCCGTCCCTGGCGGAGGCGCCGAGCGGGTCGATCGGCAGCGGCACCGAGCGGTCGAGCTCCGCGGCCGGGTCGACGCGGGCTCGGACCCGGACCGGCCGGGAGGGCCTGGGGTCGACCCGGAGCCCGCCGATCCGGTCGAGGCGCGGCCGGATCCGGAGGACCCAGTAGGCGCCGACCACGAGCGCTCCCAGCGCCAGGCCGACCGCGACGGCCGAAAGGAGCCGGCCAGGCCCGGCGGGCCCGGCCGGGGGAGCGCCGGGCGGGGGAGGAGGAGTCGGCGGCCGCGTCCGGAAGCGGGCCAGGACGACCCCGCACCGGAAGCACTCCGTGCTCCCCGGGGCCAGCTCCTGGGCACAGGCGGGACAAAGCTCCACGTCGGGGGAACTCCGGGGCGCAGCCTACACCGGACGTGCCCATTCCTCCCCGGCGGCGCCCGGAGAACTTAGAATCCGGGGGACTTCCCAGCTCTCGCTCGCCGCGGACCCGGACGGCCGGAGGCGCGCGAGGGCGGGTGGCAGAACGCCGGCGAGGCCGCCGGAGACCCGGAGGGCGGGGAGGCCCGCCCTCCCGAAGAGGAGATGCCGATGACGCTACCGAATGCCCCGAGGACCTCGCGCGCGGCCCTGAGCCTGGGCGTGGCGCTCCTGTCCCTCGCCTTCTTGACGGGCTGCCCGTGGAAGAAGGAGATCGAGAAGCTGAAGACCGACAACGCCGCGCTCACCGGCGAGAAGCAGAAGCTGGAGGGGCAGCTCGCCTCGGCGGGGGTCGAGACGGCGGAGATGCAGTCGACGCTGGACGAGGTGCAGAAGGGCCTCGAGGAGCTGCGCACGAAGGAGCTGCAGGTCATCCGCAGCTCCATCGCCGTCGCCAAGGAGGGGACCGCGAAGTCCGCCCAGCGGGAGCAGCTGAAGGCCGAGATCGAGACGATCAAGCAGTCCATCCAGGAGAACCTCGACAAGCTCGCCCGCCTCGAGAAGGCCAAGAAGGAGGCCGAGGCCAAGGCCGCGGCCGCCGGCAAGAAGGTGGCCGAGCTGACCGGACAGGTCTCCACGCTGACGCGCCTCGTCGAGGAGCTCCGGAGCCAGCTCGAGGAGAAGGCGAGCACGATCGCCCAGCTCGAGGAGCAGGTCCTCTCGCTGGCCCAGACCGTCGAGCAGCAGGCCGGCGTCATCCAGGAGAAGGAAGGCGTCATCGACTCCCAGACCAAGGAGATCAACAAGGCCTACGTGGCCCTCGAGCGCAAGGACGTCCTGAAGGCCAAGGGGCTGATCGAGAAGAAGGGCGCGGTGATCGGGCTGGGCGGCTCGTGGCTGAGGACCGGGAAGTTCGACCCGGAGATCTTCCGGGAGATCGACGTCCGCGAGGAGACCGAGTTCTCGATCGGGGCGCCCGTCAAGAAGATCCGGGTCCTCTCCGACCACCCGAAGGACTCGTACGAGCTGGTCGACGCCGGCGCCGACGGCAGCAAGCTGAAGGTGACGGACCCGGGCCGGTTCTGGCAGGGGAGCAAGTACCTGGTCATCATGCTCCCGGACTGACATGTCCTGGGGGAACCCGGGACCGTGCGGGTTCCCCCAAGCCCCCTCCGCCACGGAGAGGAGGGCCCGCTGGCGCGGGCCTTCCGTGTTCTCGGGAGAGCCCGGGACCGCCCGGGTTCTCCCTCGCCGCTGCGCGGCTCCCTCTCCGCGGCGGTGCGGAGGGTCCGCTCACGCGGGCCCTCCGCATCTAGAATGGCCGGAATGCTCGAAGAGGACCTCTACCCGGAGCTGACGCCCGAGCGGGAGGCGGCCGAGTTCGAGCGGTTGAAGCCGCTCCTGGCCGAGCACTGGAGCTCGATGGCGCTGACGGAGGAGAAGCAGTACACCTCCGTCGTCGTCCCGTCGATCTCGCTCGACCCCGGCGAGCTCCGGAAGATCGACGGAGTCGCCTTCTACGAGGAGCGCCTCCTCTTCATGCTGATCCGGCTCCGGAACCCGCGGGCGCGCCTCGTCTACGTCACCTCGCAGCCGATCCACCCGCTGGCCCTGGAGTACTACTTCCAGCTCCTGGCCGGCATCCCGGCCAGCCACGCGCGCTCGCGGCTGACGCTCCTCTGCACGTACGACGCCTCGCCGCGGCCGCTGACGGAGAAGATCCTGGAGCGCCCCCGGCTGGTGGAGCGGATCCGGGCCGGCATCCCCGACCCGACGGCCGCCCACCTGACGGTCTTCAACTCGACGCCGCTCGAGAGGAAGCTCGCCGTCCTCCTCGGCATCCCGCTCGACGGCTGTGACCCCTCGCTCGTCCACCTCGGGACCAAGTCCGGGGGGCGGAAGGTCTTCCGGGAGGCCGGGGTCCCGCTGCCGCTCGGCTTCGAGGAGATCTACACCAGGCGCGACATGGCCGAGGCGCTCCTGGAGGTCAGGCGGCGGCGTCCCGGCCTGAGGCGCTCGGTCGTCAAGCTCAACGAGAGCTTCGCCGGGGAGGGGAACGGGCTCTTCCGGTACCCGGCGGAGGAGAGCGTCAAGGCCGTCGAGGACGCCATCCCGCTCCTGGAGTTCCCGGTCCCGGACGAGACGGCCGGGACGTTCCTGGAGAAGACCAGCCGGATGGGATGCGTCGTCGAGGAGTTCCTCGAAGGGGAGGACAAGCGCTCCCCCAGCTCGCAGTACCGGATCGACCCGCAGGGGCGCGTCAGCCCCGTCTCCACGCACGAGCAGATCCTGGGCGGGCCGGGGAGCCTCCTGTTCCTCGGCGCCCGCTTCCCGGCCGAGGAGCCGTACCGCCTCGCGATCCAGGAGGCGGGGCTGAAGGTGGGGGAGGTCCTGTCGAGCAAGGGGGTCCTGGGCCGGTTCGGCGTCGACTTCGTCGTCCGGAAGAGGCCGGACGGCGAATGGGAGCACTTCGCCGTCGAGATCAACCTGAGGAAGGGCGGCACGACCCACCCCTTCCTGGCCCTCCAGTTCCTCACGCTCGGCCAGATCGAGGCCGGGACGGGCCTCTTCCTCTCCTCGACGGGGCACCCGAAGTACTACCGGGCCACCGACAGCCTCCGGTCGCCGCGGTACCGGGGCCTCCTCCCGGAGGACCTCGTCGAGATCCTGACCGCCAACGGGCTCCACTACAGCCCGGTGACCGAGACCGGCGTCCTGTTCCACATGATCGGCGCCCTGTCGCAGTACGGGAAGCTGGGCCTGACGGCCATCGGCAGCTCGCGCGAGGAGGCCGAGACGCTCTACGAGGAGACGCTCTCGATCCTGGACCGGGAAGCGCTCCTGCGCCGCTCGCTGAGGTGACCTCCGCGCCGCACCCTTGACAGGCGGCCGTCCCGGGCACAGGAGTAGGAGGGGGCCCGGGTGGATCGGGAGGTGCCCGTGACGCAGCCCGTCGGCCGGATCCTCTGCCCCGTCGACTTCTCGCACTTCTCGGAATCCGCCCTCCGCCACGCCCTCCTCCTGGCCCGCTGGCTCTCCGAGCCGGTCCGGCTCCTCTGGGTCCAGCACGGCTCGCAGGCCCCCCTGGACGGATTCCCGCCGCTCACCACGTCGATCCACGCCGTCCCGGACTGGAGGGAGCGGGTGCTGGCCAAGCTCTCCGCCTTCGGCGAGCCCGCCCGGGCCGCGGGCGTGGAGGTGGAGGTCGAGGTCGAGGAGGGGGAGCCGGTCCCCACCATCCTCCGCCGGGCCCGGGAGATCCCGGCGGGCGTCGTCGTCCTCGGGACGCACGGCCACGGGGGCTTCGAGACCCTCTTCCTCGGGTCGGTCACCGAGAAGGTGGTGCGCAAGGCGACGTGCCCGGTCCTCGCCGTCCCCCGCCCGGTCGCCGAGCACGACGAGAGGGGAGTCCCGCGGGTCCGGACCGTCCTCTGCCCCGTCGACTTCTCGGAGTCGTCCCGGACGGCGCTCTCGTACGCGGTGGCGCTCTGCCGAGTCTCGGGGGCGAGCCTGGTGGCGCTCCACGTCGTCGAGGCGCTCCCCGTGGAGGACTTCGCGGAGAACGACCACTTCAACGTCCCCGAGTTCCGGGCGATCCTGGAGTCCGACGCCCGCAAGGGGCTCTCGGAGCTGGTCGGCTCGGTGGGGATCCCGAACCGGCCCGTCCGGGAGGTCGTCGTGAGCGGGAAGGCGTGGCGGCGGATCGTGGAGACCGCCCGGGAGGTCGGCGCCGGGCTCGTCGTCATGGGCGTGCAGGGTCGGAGCGTCCTCGACAGGGCCCTCTTCGGCTCCACGACCCACCACGTCATCCGCGCGGCGCCCTGCGCCGTCCTGGCGGCGCACGCCTGAACTGGCGCGTCAGGGGACGGCGGAGAGCCGCACCTCGGCCTCGGCGGCCATCCGGGTCGCGGGGGTCGAGGGCTCGAGGCCCGCGTAGAAGAGCGCCCGGTCGATGACCTCCCCCAGGAAGGCGAGCGGGAAGGCGAGCGTCCAGGTCAGGCCGGGGGCGAGCGCCATCGCCAGGAGGCCGAACCTCGCGAGGAGGACGAGGGCGGGCACCTGGCCCCGCCGCTCGCGCATCCCGGAGACGAGGCGGACGGTCTTCAGCGCCCCGGCGACGAGCGCGAGCCACGGCATCCCGCCGACGAGGCCGGCGTAGAGGAGCGCCGTCGGCGTCGCCTCGGAGCTGTGCCCCGTCCCCTCCCCCGACCGCGCCACGGCACGGTAGACGCCGTCGATCGAGACGCAGAGGAGGAGCCCCGCGACGAGCGCCGGGAATCCCAGCTGCGGCGAGGCGTGGACGAGCCCGACGTACGGCAGGCCGAGGAGGAGGAAGAGCGGGGCGAGGAGGGCCTCCCGGCTCAGCCACGAGGTCCGGAGGTTCAGCACCGCGCGCCACGCGCGGAGGGGCTTGCCGAGGTGGATCGTCGAGAGCCCCGTCGCCAGGAGCCCCGGCGCGAGGAAGAAGAGGAGGGCCGGGGCCCTCTCGGAGTGCCGGAGCCCCCCGGCGAACCACCCGACGAGGGCCGGGAAGACGAGCGTGAAGAGCCAGAGCCCCCACTCCGAGCCGAACGTGATCTTCCGCTCCGGGAGCCTCGGGAACGGGAGCGGCTCGCCGGCGTCCTCCTCGTCGACGCCGTCGGGAGGCGCGTTCCGCCGCGGCGGGACGACCTGGAGAGCCGGGAGGAGGCCGAAGGTCCCCAGCCCCTCCATCGCGGGCTCTTCGCCGCGGCCGTCCGTACGGCCGAGGGCGAGCGCCCCGGTCGGGCAGGCGACCGTGCAGGCCGGGTCGCGCCCGGCCACGAGGCGGTGCGAGCAGAACGTGCACTTCGTCATGACGCCGGCTCCGGCGTCGAAGCGGGGCGCGTCGTACGGGCAGACCCACGAGCAGTACCGGCAGCCGATGCACTTCGCCTCGTCGATCAGCATCGCCCCGGTCGCCTCGTCGCGCCGGTAGGCCTTCGCCGGGCAGCCGAGGGCGCAGGCGGGCCTCTCGCAGTGGTTGCAGGCGAGGCTCAGGTGCCGGGTCGGAAGGGAGGGGTGCCGCGCCGGGTTGAACGTCGTCACCTGCCGCCAGCCGGTGTCGCGCCCGTCCCCGTTCTCGATCCCGCACGCCACGCGACAGGCCTCGCAGCCGGTGCACCGGTCCGGGGAGAAGACGAAGGCCGGCCTCAAGCCCGCTCCACCTCGACGGCGTTGTCGTGGAACGCGGCGCCGTACCCCATGTCGGTCTCGCGCCCGGCCGAGAGGAGGTTGACGGCGCCCCCCTCCGACAGCCACCAGCCGTTCGTCACGGCGACGCACCCCTTCTTCAGGCCCAGGTCGAAGCGGACCGGGAGCGTCAGCTCGCCCCGGTCGTTGAAGACGCGGGCGGAGTCCCCCTCGTCGAGCCCCCGGTCGCGCGCGTCCCTCGGGTGCATCGCGACGAACGGGGCCGGCGCCATCCGGCGGATCGTCCCGAGGTTGCCGAACTGGCTGTGGATCCGGTTCTTCGTGTTGGGCGTCAGGAAGTGGAGCGGGAAGCGCCCGTCGGGGTCGGGGCGCTCCTCGGCCTCGCGGAACGACGGCACCTCGTCGACGCCCCACCGCTCGCGAGCCTCGCGGCTCGAAAGCTCGATCTTCCCCGAGGGCGTCGGGAACCTCAGGCTCGAGAAGGCGACCTCCTCGAACGCGGGCGAGAGGACCGGCCCCTCGCGGAGGGCCTCGAGCGTGACGCCGAGAGGCGCGAGCTTCGAGGCGAGCCACGCCTCCAGCGCCTCCTCCGACGGGCCCGGGATCGCCTTCGCGAGCGCCTCCTCTGGAATGCCGAGCCGCCGGCCGAGGGCGCGGTAGATCTCCGTCTCGGGCCTCACCTCCGGCGGCGGCTCCAGCACCTTGCGGCGGAGCTGGAGGTACGGGTGCCAGTAGGCGCCGATCACGTCCGTCTGCTCGAAGAGGTTCTTGGCCGGCAGGACGACGTCGGCCTCGCGGGCGGTGTCGGTCAGGAACTCCTCGACGACGACGCGGAAGTCGAGCCGCCGGAAGGCGTCGAGGACGACGGTCGTCTCCGGGTTCTGCGGGATCGGGTTCCCGCGCTCGACCCAGGCGACCGAGAGCGGCGGGTCCGTCGTGGCGAGCATGTCCCGGCCCAGGCGGGCGGTGGAGATCGACACGCGGACGACCCCGTCGGGCGCTGCGGGCGGGTAGAAGTCGAGCGGGTCCTTCACGGCAGAGAAGACCTGCGTCTGGAGGTTGGCGTACATCCACCCGGCGCCCGGCCTGCCGACCTGCCCCGTGACGGCGAGGAGGGCCAGCATCGCCCGCATCGCCTGCCCGGAGTTCGTGAAGCGCTGCATCCCGAAGCCGGGGACGATCGTGGCGGGGTGGACGGTGCCGAGGAGGCGCGCCATCCGCTCGATCCGGGCCGCCGGGACCCCCGTCACCTCCGCGGCCTTCTCGGGAGTCCACCCCGAGACGAGGCTCGCCCACTCGTCGAACCCGAGGACGTGCGCGTCGACGAAGGCGCGGTCGACGTGGGAGTCGCGGACGAGGACGTGCCCGATCCCGAGGGCGAGCGCCCCGTCCGTCCCGGGGCGCGGCGCCACGAACAGGTCGGCCCGCTCGGCCGTCTCGGTCCGGCGCGGGTCGACGACGACGACCGTCGCCCCCTTCGCCAGCGCCTTCTCGACGTGGAGCATCTGGTGGACGTTCGTCTCGGCGGCGTTCTTCCCCCAGAGGACGATCAGCTTCGCGTTCTCGAGGTCCCACGGCGCGTTGTGGGTGTTGTCGCCCAGCGTCAGCCGCGTCGCCTCGAGCCCCGCGGGCCAGCAGAGGTCCCCGTACGTCGTCGTGCAGCCTCCGAAGAGCCGCCAGAAGGCCAGGCCCACGGAGTTCAGGAGCCCCTTCGTCCCGCTGGCCGAGTAGGTGAGGACGCTCTGCGCGCCGTGGCGCTCGCGGGCGCGGAGGAGCGCGGCGGCGACCGCGTCGAGGGCCTCCTCCCAGGAGACCGGCGCGAGCGTCCCGTCCGGCCGCTTCCGGAGCGGCCGGGTGACGCGGTCGGGGGAGTGGGCCCGCTCGACGTAGGAGAGCCCCTTCAGGCAGGGACCCTCCGGCGTCGCGAGGTTCTCGGGGACCGCCTCGATCGAGACGAACCTCCCCTCCTCGACCGTCACCCGCATCGAGCAGGTCGAGTAGCAGTTTCGCGGGCAGGCCGTCAGGAAGGTCGGCACGGGGGGACGCAGCGCTCCCGGGCGGGCGACCCTACTTCGTCCGGGTCCAGCGGAAGACCTCGACCTTCTCGCCGGACTTGTCCTTCCACTTCCACTCCTGCGTGAAGTGGCTCTCGTCCTCGAACTTCACGACGAGGCCCGCCATGTGCCCGGCGTCGGGCGCCGAGAGGTTCGTCACGTCGACGAACGAGAAGGTGATCGTCGAGGCGTCCTTGCCGGCGTTCTCCGCCTTCATCCGCGGCTGGTTCTTCGCCGAGCAGTAGTGCGTCATCAGGACCTTCCCGCCGTCCGGGTGGTACATCGTGACCATGTCCATCTCCTTGTGCTCGTCCCCCCCGATCCGCTCGAGGAGCGCCGAGCCCGCCGAGACGACCTCGTAGGAGACCGTCGACCGCCCGTGGGGCGTCTTCGTCTCCCACGTCCCCACGAGCGTCTTCAGCTTCTCGAACGCGGGGTTCGCGGGCGGCTCCGCGGCGGCGGCAGCGCCGCCGCAGGCCAGGAGCGAGAGACCGAAGCAAAGGGCCACCGTCCGTCCCGTTCTCATGGCATGCCTCCGGCGGGGAAGCCTAGCATCGGCCCCGCAAGGGGTGAGGGCTCAGTCGCCCCGCTCGCAGGCCCTCGCGAGCTCCTCGGGAGTAAGGGCGGCTGCGAGCCTACGCGACCGAGACGGGGTAAACCCCGACGAGCTCGGTCGAGAGCTTGGGCTCGCCTTCCTCCAGCAGCATCTCGATGACCTCGCGGAGGTTGCGGTGGAGCTCGTCCAGGGTCTCCCCCTGCGAGTGCGCCCCGGGGAAGCCGGGGACGTATCCCACATAGAGCCCGGTCTGGGGGCACCGCTCCACGACGGCCGGGTAGGACCTCACGGGTCCATTCTAGTCGCGCCGAGGCGAAAAACGCCCCGCGGGAGCGCCGCGGGGGCGGAAGCCGCCGGCCGTCAGGGGCGAGCGGTTCCGGCTCCAGCCCGTGAGAACGGCCCGTCACCCGGGAACGTAGCGCCGTCGCCTACGATGTGGGGCCATGAGCTCGATTCAGCTGCATGGAACGCTCGGGAGTAGAGCCATGAGAGGAATCCCGCATTCGGTGGCTGCCGTCGTGTTCCTGCTGCTCGGAGCGCCCTGCCTCGGGCAGGAGACACCCGTCTATTACACGCCGATCGTGAACGTCCGGACGGGCGCGTTCGTGAACGAGAACGGCGGGGTTGTGGAGGCGTGGTGGGTGAGCACGCTCCTCGGCTACAGCGGCGGCACAACCGACGCCACGCTCGGGTACGTCGATGCCTTCGGACCGGGGGCCTCGATCTCGAGTGACTATGGGTGCCCGGAGTCCTGGACGTTTCCGCCAGGGGTGGGTTTCGTCTTCGAGTCGAGGGATGGCGGCTGTGTCCGAGATCCGGTGGGAGGACCGGGGTTCCTGGCATTCACCGCGACGGAGGGCATGCAGGTCGACTCGTCAGTCGAGAGAATCTGGTACGACATCTCGTGTGACGTCCTGGGGCGGGTACCCTCGTCCGAGGGGCGGCGACCGCTCCCGATCTACCGGGGCCTCTTCCCGGCGGGGAGCAACGCCACGAGCGGCGCGGTGAGCCTGGGAGCGCCGCGGCTCTACTGCTTCGGGCCGGAGCACCGGTACCCGCGGCGGGTCAACGTGACGATGTTCAACGGCGGTGAGCAGCCGGCGACGTTCTCCGTGACGGTCCGGCGGCTCGAACTGGACCCGAGGGTGCTCGTCGAGAACCGCTACTCGCTCGGGCCCAAGGAGGTCTTTCAGGCGAACGACCTCGCGTTCCCCTGGATCCCGGGCGGCGAGTCCGACCTGGACCTCGACCAGATGGTCTGGATCACGATCACGGCCGACCAGCCGTTCCTGTCTTACGTCACGACGGTCTACGACCTCGGGACGCCGCACGACGTCGGCTTCGAGGTCTACCCCTCGCGGCTGGCGCAGTAGGCCCGGACGAAGAACGCCCCCGCGGGGTGGCCGCGGGGGCGCGGGGTTCGGCCGGTGCCGGGGCTCGTCCGGGGGGCGCTACGAATCCGAGCCTGGGTGGGCGACGGCGAGGCTGTCGACCATCTCCGTCAGCTTGGCGCACTGGTCGCAGTCGGCCTGGGGCGTGGCGCACGGGACGCCGTCGGCCTGCTGCGTGGCGCAGTGCGGGTCTCTCAGGAAGTGGACCAGCTCGTCGAGGAGGCGGTCGACGTGCCGCTTGAGGTTCCCCTCGGGGACCTCGCGCAGGGCGCAGATCAGCCGCCACTCGGCGGGGGAGAGGGCGACGTTGACGGGGCCGTGGATCATGGCCGGTCTCGCTTCCTTCCCCTCGCCTCAGGCCGACGGGGCGTTCAGCTGCTCGACGGACTTCACGCCCCAGCCGAAGGCCTCCTCGTTGAGGGGGATCATGGCGCACTTGTCCTTCAGCGCCT
Source organism: Acidobacteriota bacterium (assembly GCA_008363385.1). Lineage (GTDB taxonomy): Bacteria > Acidobacteriota > Thermoanaerobaculia > UBA5066 > UBA5066 > RHKY01. Next base: position 34,817 of record RHKY01000003.1, read on the forward strand.
GGCGGATGGCGACCAGGAACGTCTCCTTGGGGTAGATGTTCGTGGCGGCCTGCAGGGCGCCGAGGGCGACGATGTTCTTGACGACGGCCTTGCCCAGGCCGACGGCGACCTCGGTGAACGGGACGCCGTAGACCTTCACGCTCGGGTCGACCTCGGGCGCGGCGTGGATGACGGAGCTGTCGTAGAGGATGGTCCCGCCCTTCCTCACGATCGGGGCGAACTTGGTGAGGCTCGGGGCGTTGAAGGCGATCAGGACGTGCGGGTCGGGCGAGGCGGGGGAGAGGACCTCCTCGGCCGCCACGTGGACGTCCGCGTAGGACGTGCCGCCGCGCGACTCGGGGCCGTAGCTCGGGATGTGGGTGGCGTCGAACCCCTCGTTGATCCCGGCGTAGGCGATCAGCATGGCGGCCGTCTGGGCGCCGTCGCCGCCGGAGCCGGCGAGCTTCAGCGAGACGTCGCTCGGCGCGAGGTGGGTGGGGAAGCCCTTGCAGGAGCGCTCCGGCTTCTCGGAGCTGGCCCCCAGGATCGAGAGGACCTTCGCCGGGTCGAAGCTGGGCTTCGGCATCGAGAACCAGGCCTCGCCGGCCGGCTCCTTCTTCACGCCGAGCGGGAAGACCGGGAGCATCGACTCCTTGACCCACTTCTCGGTCTCCTCGGGCGTCTTCTTCAGGTGCGTCGGGCACTCCGCGAGCACCTCGACGAAGGCGAAGCCCTTCCCCTCCATCTGGATCTGGATCGCCTTCTTGATCGCCTTGGCGGCGCGGTTGCGCTGCTTGGCGTCGAAGAGGGCCACCCGCTCGGAGTAGACGACGCCGTCCAGGCCGGCCATCAGCTCGGCCATCTTCATCGGGAGGCCCATCAGCTGGGTCCGGCCGAACGGGCTCGTCGCGGTCCTCATCCCCATCAGCGTCGTGGGGGCCATCTGGCCGCCCGTCATCCCGTAGATGGCGTTGTTGATGAAGACGATCGAGAGCGGCAGGCCGAGCTGGCCCGCCGAGACGATCTCGGCCAGGCCGATCGAGGCGAGGTCGCCGTCGCCCTGGTAGCTGACGACGATCGAGTCGGGGTTGGCCACCTTGTGCCCGATCGCCACGGCCGGGGCGCGCCCGTGGGCCGCCTGCGTGTTGCCGACGTCGAAGTAGTAGTAGAGGAAGACCGAGCAGCCGACCGGGGAGACGGCGACCGTCCGGTCCTGGATCCCCAGCTCGTCGATGGCGTCGGCGAGGTACTTGTGGGCCAGGCCGTGGCCGCAGCCGGGGCAGTAGTGGGTGGCGTGGCCCTTCAGGCCCTTGCCCTGGGAGTGACGCTCGAAGCGGTCGTAGAAGACGCTGCTGGTGCTCACGCCGTCACCTCCTCGCGCGCGGCGCGGGCTCTCTCGGGCGCGGCCCCCCCGAGGACCGCGGCGACGATCTCCTCCTGCGAGGGGAAGTGGCCTCCCATCCGCCGGACGTGGTCGATCGGGGGGAGGGCGGTGACGCCGGCGTTGGAGAGCGCCAGCCTCATCTCGTCCTCGAGCTGCCCCGGCGAGGCCTCGACGACGACGACGCGGCGGGCCCGCTCGACGACCGGGAGGAGGGCGTCGATCGGGAACGGCCAGACGGTCAGGGGGCGGAAGAGGCCCGCCTTGACGCCCCGCTGGCGGAGCTGCTCGACGGCCCCCTTGGCCATCCGGGCCGGCGTGTTGCAGGCGAGGAGGACCACCTCGGCGTCGTCGCAGCAGAAGAGGTCCGAGCGCTGCTCGGCCGCCGCCATCCGCGCGTACTTGGCGTTCAGGTGCGCGTTGTGCCGCTCGAGGTCGCTCTCGTCGAGGTAGATCGAGGAGATCAGGTTCCGGCGGTGGTCCCGGTCGCCGTAGACCGCCCAGACCGGGATCCCCGGCTTGACCATCTGCTTCGGCAGCCGCACCTTCCCGGTCATCTGGCCGAGGTAGCCGTCGCTGAGGACGACGACGGGGTTGCGGTACTTGAACGCCAGCTCGAAGGCCAGCATCGTCAGGTCGAGCATCTCCTGCGGCGTCGACGGGACGAGGCTGATGGCGTGCGTGTTCCCGTGGCCGAGGCCGCGGCAGGCGAGCTTGATGTCGGTCTGCTCGGGGGCGATGTTCCCCAGGCCCGGGCCCCCGCGCATGACGTCGACGAAGACGCCCGGGACCTCGGAGCCGACCATGTACGAGATCCCCTCCAGCATCAGGCTGAACCCCGGCGAGGAGGTGAACGTCATCGACGGGAGCCCCGCCCCGCCGCAGCCGTACATGTGGTTGACGGTCGCCACCTCGGAGACCGCCTGCAGGAAGACGCCGTCCACCTCGGGGAGGAGCTTGGCCATCAGCTCGGCCCCCTCCGTCGACGGGGTGATCGGGTAGCCGAAGAAGTGCCGGCACCCGGCCAGGAGCGCGCCGACGGCCGAGGCGTAGTTCCCCTTGATGACGAGCGGCTCGGTCACTGGGAGCGGGATCACCTCGGGCGGGATCTCCACCGGCTCGGGCGCGTCGTGGGGCCGCTTGCCGAAGAGCTTCTCCGGGTCCTCCAGCTCGTAGTCGGTGGCGTCGGCGGGCTTGCCCATCAGGCCGTACGGCTCGGGGCAGGCGTCGATGCAGAGGCCGCAGGCGTTGCAGGCTTCCAGGTCGATGACGACGGGGATCAGCCCCGTCTTCGCGTTGATCTCGGTCCCGAGCTCGATGCAGTGCTTCGGGCAGGCGCTGATGCACCTCCCGCAGCCCTTGCAGAACTCCTCGAACAGGAACGGTTTCGGTCTCTCTTTGGCGACTTGAGGCATCGCGGTCTCCTCACCGCGGATCCTAGTCTCCGATCAGGTTGATTTGTTCATATCCGATGCTTCATGTTCAAAAGCGCCGAATCCAACGAATCGGCCGCGCCGGGTCTGGTCATCCTTCGCAAGTCGTTCTGAAAAAGAGAGTTGACCCTGGTGGCCGGAGTGCCGTGACGTGGATCAAATGATCCCGCCCCCGGCGGGCCGGCGGAGGACGAAAAAGGCCCCGGCCGTCCGGCCGGGGCCTCCTCGACGGGGATCCCGAGGGTTCACTTCTTCGCGGCGTCGATGACCTTCTTGCCGGTCGCGATCGGGATCGACTTGGGTTTGGCCTCCTCGCGCTTGGGGACGTCGATCGTCAGGACCCCCTCGTTGAGGGAGGCGGCGACCCTCTCGGCGTCCACGTTCACCGGCAGCGAGAAGGAGCGGATGAAGCGGCCGTAGGAGCGCTCCACGCGGTGCCAGCTCTTCTCCTCGGTCTTCTTCTCGAAGCGGCGCTCGCCCTCGATCGTCAGGACTCCGTTCTCGATGTTGAGGGTGAGGTCCTCCTGGCGGAAGCCCGGGAGCTCGACGGTGAACGTGAGGGCGTCCTTCGTCTCCGAGATGTCCACCGGGGGAGCCCACGCGGCGCTCACGCCCTCGTCGCGGCTACCGAGCCCGGCGGAGCCGAACGTCTCGCTGAAGATGCGGTTCATCTGGTTCTGGAAAGCCTGAAGGTCGCGGAAGGGGTCGCTGTAACGGGTGATCATGACGTCTACCTCCTTGGATTGACGGATCGATGTCTCTGGCTGCCTGCCATCGGCCTGTCCGGGTACCGCAGCCACCGGGAATATAGAATCTGCGCCTTCGGTTGTCAAGTCATTTTCTTCATCAAAGCACTAAGATTCCCAGGCCAGTACGCGACCGCGGGCGTTTCGGCTGGCCTGGGCACCGCGTGAGATGATCTCCGTCGAATCCTGTCGCGAGGGAGCATGTCACTGAGAGGACTCGGGATCGCGGCGCTGGCCGGGCTGGCCGGCTGGGGGCTCCTCCCCGGCTGTCGGCCAGCGGCCGAGCAGGTCGCGCTGCCGGTGGTGATCTCGGTCCCGTTCGAGATCGACACTCTCGACCCCCTGGCCCGGGACAGGATCTCCAACTTCAACTTCGCCGTCCACTTCTACGAGCCCCTCGTCTCGACGAACGCCGACCTCGAGGTCGTCCCCCGGCTCGCCACTCACTGGTCGAACCCGACCCCGACGACCTGGCTCTTCCACCTGAGGCAGGGGGTCCGGTTCCACGGCGGAGCCCCCTTCGGGGCCGAGGACGTGGTGGCCACGTTCGAGGCCCTCCGGCGCGACCCCTCTCTCGAGCTGTCCGTTTACCTCGCCCCGGTCTCGTCGGTCCGGGCGGTCGACGCGGTCACCGTCGAGGTCCGGACCCACCGGCCCGTGGCCGTCCTCCTCAACAAGCTCTGCTCGATCCCGATCGTGAGCCGGGAGGCGGCCTCGCGGCGGCGGGGAGAGGCGGTGGACGGGACCGGGCCGTACCGCCTCGTCTCCTGGCGGAAGGGGTTCACCGTCGAGGCCGAGCGGAACGAGGGGTACTGGGGCGAGCGGCCCGCGGTGCGCTCGGTGCGGTTCCTCCTCGGCCGCGGCCCCGCCGAGTCGGTCGCAGACGTCCTCGAGGGGCGCGCCCAGCTCGGGCCAGCCCGCGGCCGGTCGGACGAGGAGCGGGTCCGGGACCGGGACGACGTCCGATTCGTGCGCCGGGCGGGCCTCATGACGCGGTACCTCGGCTTCGACGTGGCGAGCGAACGGAACCCGGGCGTCGACGCGCCCGAGAACCCTTTCCGGCGGCGGGAGGCCAGGCTCGCGATCGCGGCCGCGGTCGACCGGGCGCGGCTCGTCGCGAGCCTGCCGTCGCTGGCGATCCCCGCCGCGCAGCTCGTCCCCGCCTTCATCTTCGGCTTCGACCCCGAGGTCCGCGACGAGGCCCCGGACCCGCGACGCGCCCGCGAGCTCCTCGCCGCGGCCGGGATCCCGCGAGGCGTCGGGGGGCGGCTCCTCGTCCGGTCGCTCGCGGCGGACACGGCTGAGGCCCTGGCGGAGGCCCTGTCGCCCCTCGGGATCGCCCTCTCGGTGGAGGCGGTGGGGGACGTGGAGTTCTTCGAGAGGGCCCGCCGCGAGCCGCCGGCCCTCTTCGTGACGCGTTACGCCTGCTCGACGGGCGACGGGAGCGACGTCCTGGACGTCGCGCTCCACTCCCCGGACCCCTCGCGGGGCTACGGCGCGATGAACTTCGGCCGGGTCGCCGACCCGGAGCTCGACCGCCGGATCGAGGAGAGCGCCGGCGTCCTCGAGGCCGCCGAGAGGCGGGAGCGGCTCCAGGCGGCCTTCCGCCGCGTCCGCGAGGAGGCGTGGGTCGTGCCGCTGCAGGTGGACGAGACGGCGTGGCTGGTCTCGAGCCGGGTCGTCTTCCGCCCGCGGCCGGACGGCTACGTCCTGGCGGGCGAGCTGGGGGTCCGGTGACAGGCGGGCAGGTGTAGGCTTTTCCCGGGGAACCGGCCGCCCTGGGAAAGGCTGGGACGAGGAGGTTGTCGATGGCGACCTACGTGCTCATGACGAAGCTCAGCCCCGACGCGCTCCAGGGGAGCGCGGGCCGCCGCGAGACCGGGCACGGCTGGAAGAAGAAGGTCGAGGAGCTCTGCCCGGGGATCCGGTGGGTCGCCCACTACGCGCTCCTCGGCCCCTACGACTTCATGGACGTCTACGAGGCGCCGGACGGGGAGACCGCGTTCCGCGTCTCGCTCCTGTCCCGCGAGTGGGGAGCGGTCTCGGCCGAGAGCTGGCCGGCGATGCCGTACGAGCGCTTCCTCGCCGTGGCCGACACGGTCGAGAAGAAGTAGCCGGTCCCGGACCGGGGCTCACTCCGGCCCCAGGGCCGGGATCTCGTCGTCGGGGCGCTCGAGCGCGGCCCAGTAGCGAAGGCCGTTCGGGAGGTGGTGCACGCCGAGGAGAAGGAGCGCAGCCCCGGCCGGGAAGAGCGCCGCGCGGACGTCCTTCATCAGGAACGCCCCCACGAGCCCCACGATCGCCGCCGCCTCCACGAGGGCGACGGAGAGGAGGCTGCGGGACCGGAACCACCCGGCGGGGGGGAGCTCGGCGCGGCGCGCGCCCGGCGCGACCCGAGGGGCGACGGTGGCGGAGACGGCGAGGAGCGCGAGGCAGGCCCCGGCCAGGAGCCACGGGAGGACGCCCGGAGGCCCTTCCGGCGGGGCTTCCCGCCGCCCGACGGCGAAGAACGCCACGAGGACGTAGACGGGGATCGACGTCGCCAGCGCCCCCGTCTGGATCAGCCAGGCGGCTCGTCCCGAGAGCTCCTGCGCCATGGTCTTCCTCCCTCTCCCGGCTAACGCGGGCTCACGAGAGGCCGAGCGGCGTCTGGGGCTCGGCCCGCCTCTGCCTGCGCCGCTCGGGGAGCGCCGCCAGCCACGCCTTGACCCGGTCCGCCACCACGTAGAAGGCCGGCACGACCAGGAGCGAGAGGGCCGTCGAGAGGATCACCCCGCCGATGACGGCCGTGGCCATCGGGGTCCGGATCTCGGACCCCGGGCCCAGCCCCAGGGCCGGCGGGATGGCGGCCATCAGGGTCGCCACGGAGGTCATCAGGATCGGCCGGAGGCGGATCGGGCCGGCCCGCCGCATCGCCTCGGCCGCGTCGTGCCCCTCGTCGCGCAGCTGGTTGGCGAAGTCGACGAGGATGATCGAGTTCTTCTTGACGATCCCCATCAGGAGGAGGAGCCCGATCATGCTGAAGACGTTCAGGCTCTGCCCCGTCACGAGGAGCGCGAAGGCCGCCCCGGCGACCGACAGCGGGAGGATCGACAGGACCGTCACGGGGTGGAGGAACGAGTTGAACTGCGAGGCCAGGACCATGTAGGCCACGCCGACCCCGAGGAAGAGGGCGAAGACGAGCTCGCCCATCGACTCGCGGAACGCCACGCTCGCTCCCCCGAGGACGATCCGCATCCCGGTCGGCATCGTCTTGCCGATCGCCTCGACGGTGGCCAGCGCCTCGTCCTGGGCGTGGCCGGGGGCGACGTTGGCGAAGACCGTGATGGCGCGCTCGCGGTCGCGGCGGGTGATGGCCTGCAGCGCCGGGCGCTCCTCGGTCGTGACGAGGGACGAGAGCGGGACCCACTCCCCCGAGGCCGAGCGCAGGCGAAGCCGCCCGAGGTCCTCGGGGCGGGTGCGCTGCGAGGCCAGGAGGCGGATCCTCACGTCGATCCGCCGCCCGGAGGAGTTGTACTTGCCGGCCCGCAGGCCCCCGACGGTGGCGTTGATCGCCGTGGCGACGTCCTCCACGGAGATGCCGAGGTCGGCGGCGCGCTTGCGGTCCGGGACGATCTGCAGCTCGGGCATCCCGAGCTGGTAGTCGGTGTCCAGGTCGACGACGACGCCGCTCCGCTCGAGCTCGTCCTTGACGCGCGCCGTCTCCTCGACGAGCCGGTCCCAGTCCGAGCCGCGGACGGAGAACTCGACCGGGAACCCGCGCTGCGCCGTGATGCCGGACTGGGAGGGGTCCTGGACGACGGCCCGCAGGCCCGGGATGGCGTTCAGCTCCTTGCGGACGACCGCCATGAACTCGGTCTGGGTGACGCCCCGCTCGGACGGCGGGACGAGCGTGACGAAGAAGATGCCGGTGTTCACCCCTCCGCCGAAGCCGCCGACGACCGCGAAGAGGCGCTCCACCTCGGGGCGGCCGTTCAGGAGCTCCTCGGCCTTGCGGAGGATCCGGTCGGTCTCGCGGATGTCCGAGCTGACGGCCGTCTGGCAGCGGATGAAGAGGCGGCTCTGGTCCTGCGACGGGACGAACTCGCCGGGGAGCGTCCGGAAGACGACGGCCGACGCGGCGAGGAGGACGGCGGCGGCCACGAGGATCGAGACGGGGCGCGAGAGGCCCCAGCCCAGCGCCCGGCCGTAGAGGCGCGAGAGCGACGCGAAGGCGCGGTCCACGGCGCCGCCGAAGCCCGAGCGGTGGACGTCGGAGGTCTTCAGGATCTGCGAGCACCTCGCGGGCGCCAGCGTGACCGCCTCCAGGTACGACAGGGCCACCGCCACGCAGAGGGCGACGCCGAACTGGAGGAAGAACCGGCCGACGACGCCCCGCATGAAGACGACGGGGACGAAGATCGCGATGACCGCCGCCGTGGCGGCCAGCGCGGCGAACGTGATCTGCGCGGTCCCCTCGCGGGCGGCGCGGACCCGGTCCTTCCCCCCCTCGGCGTGCCGGAAGATGTTCTCCATCACCATGATCGCGTCGTCGACGACGATGCCGACGGCCAGCGCGAGCGCCAGCAGCGTGAACGTGTTCAGGGTGAACCCGAGGAAGAAGATCACCGCGACCGTCCCGAGGAGCGACATCGGGATCGCCAGGACGACGTTCAGCGTCGAGGAGAGGGAGCCGAGGAACATCCAGCAGACGAGGGCGGTCAGGAGGACCGAGAGGACCAGCTCGAACTGGATCTCGTGGACCGACTCCTCGATGAACGTCGTGGAGTCGAAGTTGATCCCGATCTCCATCCCGGCCGGGAGCGTCTTCCGGATCTCCTCGATCTCGGCCTTGATCGCCTGGGCGACGGCGACGGCGTTGGCCCCCCGCTGCTTGCGGATGCCCAGGCCCTGGGCCGGGGCGCCGTTGACGCGCGCCATGCGCCGCACGTCCTCGAAGCCGTCCTCCACGAGGGCGACGTCCTCGAGGTGGACCGGGGCGCCGTTCCTCTCGGCCACGACGAGGCGGCGGAGCGTGTCGATGTCGAGCGCCTCGCCCAGCACCCGGACGTTCACCTCCCGCCCCTCGACCTCCAGGCGGCCCGCCGGCAGCTCCAGGTGCTGCCGCCTCAGGGCGCCGATCAGGTCGGTGACGCCGAGGCCCTGGGCGTTCAGCCGGTCGGCGTCGACCCAGACCCGCACGTTCCGCTCCAGGTAGCCGCCCATCGTCACCTCGCCGACGCCCGGGATCGTCTGGAGGCGGTCCTTCACCCGGTACCGGATGTAGTCGGCGATGACCTGCTGCGAGAACGGCCCCGAGACGCCCAGCCAGAGGATCGGCTGGTCCTCGGGGTTGGACTTGGAGATGACGGGCGGGTCGATCTCGCGGGGGAGGCGGCGCTGGGCCTGGGAGACCTTCGTCTGGACGTCCTGGAGGGCCAGGTCGACGTTGCGGGAGAGGTCCAGCTCGACGGTGATCGAGGCCCGGCCCTGCCGCGAGACGGAGGTGATCGACTTCACCCCCTCCACCTGCGTGACGGCCTCCTCGAGGGGCTCGACGACGTCGTGCTCCATCACCTCGGGGGCCGCGCCCTCCCAGTCGACCGAGACGCTGATGGTCGGGAAGTCGACGTCGGGGAGCTGGCTGATCCCGATCCGGCCGAGGGCGACGGCGCCGAAGACGATCGTCGCCGCCATCAGCATCCAGGCGAAGACCGGCTTCTCGATGCAGGCCTCGGTGATCTTCACGGGGCCGTCCCCTTCCCGCCCGGCTTCGCCCCGCCCCCCGGCACCTTGGCCCCGGTCACGACGGTCACGCCGTCCCGCAGCGCCTCGCCCCCGCGGACGACGAGCCTCTCGCCGGGCGACAGGCCCGACCGCACCTCGACCAGCCCGTCGGCCGTCCTCAGGCCGAGCGTGAGGACGCGCTCCTGCGCCTTGTCCCCGGAGACGACGAACGCCAGGAACCCCCTCTCGCTCGGGCGGATGGCCGTCTGCGGGATCACCGGGGCGTTGGCCGTCGCCCCGACCGGGACCGCCACGTCCGCGAAGGCGCCCGGCCGGAGCGTGGCCCGGCGCGGGTCGTCGACGGTGGCCGTGACGGCGACCATCCGGGTCGTCAGGTCGGCCGAGTCGGCGACGTGCGTCAGGCGCGCCGTGAACGGCTTCGGCTCGCCGCCGACGGTGAAGCGGGCCTCCTGGCCCAGCCGCAGGCGGCCCGCCTCGGTCTCCGGCACCTGGAAGCGGAGGAGGAGCGGGTCGCGCCTCACGAGGGTGGCCAGCACGCCCCCCGGCTGGACGTACTGCCCGGTCTGGACGGTCCTCGTCTGGATCCGGCCCGGGACGGGCGCCTTGACGAACGCGTCCCTCAGGTTCAGCTCCGCCTGGTCGAGGGCCGCGCGGGCCGCGGCCACGTCGGCGGCGGCGGTCGACGCCCGGGTCCTCCAGGTCTCGATCTCCTCCCCGGGGATCAGGCCCGGGCTCTTGGCGACGACCCCCTGCCGCCGCTCCAGCGAGGCCTCCGCCTCGGCCTTGGCGGCCTCGGCCTTCCGGAGCGCGGCGCGGGCGGAGTCGACGGCGATCTGGTAGCGCTGCGGCTCGATCTCCACCAGGACGGCGCCGCTCTCGACGACGTCCCCCTCGGCGAAGACGACCTTCTCGACGACGCCGGCCACGCGCGCCGTCACCTGCACCTTCTCGAACGCCTCGACGGAGCCCACGGCCGAGACCGTGTACTCCACGCGGCGCGGGGTCACCTCCGCGACCTCGACGGGGTACTTGACGTCGGCGCGGCCCGACCCCTTCTTCGCGTCGTTCCCCTTGCCCGAGCACCCGGCCAGGAGCGCGGCCGGGACGAGGAGCCCCGCCAGGGCGGAGCGGACCGGATGCTTCACGGGACCTCCTTGCCGAGGGGGTCGAGGCCCGTCGCCGCCCGCAGGTCGAGCCGGGCCAGGCCCAGGCCGATCCGCTCCCGCACGAGGGCGACCTCGGCCTCGAAGAGCCGGACGTTGGCGTCGGCCAGCGCGAACGCGGTGGCGAGCCCCTGCCGGTAGAGCTCGGCGGTCTCCTCGGCGTTCCTGCGGGCGACGTCGGCGGCGACCCGGGCCTGCCGGATCCCCGCCCGCGCGTTGCCGATCGCCACCAGGGCCCGCCGCACGTCCAGGTCCACCTGGCGCTCGGCCGCCCGGAGGAGGAGCTCGGCCGCGTCGGCCTGGGCCGTCCGCTCCGCCTTCTCGGCGTGGCGCGCCAGGCCGTCGAAGAGCGACCAGGAGAGGTCCAGGCTGAAGGTGCCGACCGTGTCGCGGCCGGAGAGGCCGGCGTCGTTCGTCGTCCTCACGTCGCCCCGCGCCGTCAGCGCAGGGACGTAGCGGTTCATCGGCTCCTTGGCGTAGAAGCGGAGCGCCTCGACCCTCTTCCGCTGCGCCGCCAGGTCGACGCGCCGGGAGACGGCCTCGGCGACGAGCCCCTCGGCCGGGCCGGCCTCCTCCCGCTCCGGGTCGAGGAGGGGCTCGGGGGTGGCCAGCGCGCCCTCGAGCGCCTCGTCGAGGAGGTACCCCAGGTTCAGCCGCGCCTCGGCCACCGCGTTGACGGCCCGGGTCCGCTCGCGCTCGGCGCTGGCCACCTCGAGCTGGGCGCGGGTCACGTCGTTGGAGCTGGCGATCTGGGCGTCGAAGCGGGCCGTGGCGTCGCGCAGGCTCGCGCTGGCCACCTCCAGCCTCCGGTCCGCGGCCGCGGCGGCCTCCGTCAGCCCCAGCGCCGTCAGGAACGCCGCCCCCGTGTCGAAGCCGACGAGGAGGCTCGCGTCCACGGCCTCGAGAGCCGCCGCGTCCCGGTTGCTCCTCGACTGCCGCCAGAGAGGGACCGCCCGCATGTCGAGGAGCACCTGCGTGGCCGTGGCGGCGGCCGAGAGGGCGTCGCGCCGGGAGAGGACGACGGTCTCGCCCCCCACCTCGCGCGTCGACTCGTACGAGCGGTGGACGTACGCGCCGCCGACCGAGAGGGTGGGGAAGAAGAAGGCCCGGGCGCGGGCCACGTCGGCCTCGGCAGCGTCGGCCGTGCGAGCGGCGGACAGGACGCGCTCGTTCCGCGCGCGGGCGCGGTCCACGGCCGCCTCGAGCGTCAGGGGGGCCTGGGAGGCTGCCGCGTGGGAGAGGGCGAGAACGGAAAGCGCGCCCGCCAGGCGGGCGCGGTCGGGACGAGCCACGGCGGGATGTTAATCCCCGGAGAGCGCCCCGGCGCCCGTCCGCGAGGGCGCCGGCACGACGTGCAGCGTCCGGGTCGGGAACGCGAGGCCGGTGCCCGCCGTCTCGACCACCTCCAGGATCCCGAGGAGGACCTCCTCTCGGATCTTCCGGAACTCCTCCATGTCGGTCGTCTGGAACCAGGCCATCACCTCGAGGTCGAGCGACGAGGCCCCGAACGCCGCGAGCCGCGCGACGACGACGTCGGGCCAGATCTTCGGGTGGGCGCGCAGGAGCGACTCGATCCCGGCCAGGACCTGGCGCACCTGCGCGGCCGTCGTCCCGTAGACGAGGCCCACCGGCTGGACGAACCGGAAGCGGTCCCTCGCGGCGAACGTCTCGATCTCGCGGTCGGCCAGCTTGCCGTTCGGGATCGTCACGAGGGTCCGGTCGAGGGTCCGGATCCGCGTGGAGCGAAGGCCGATCTCCTCGACCGTCCCCTGGACCAGGTCGACCTTGACGTAGTCCCCCACCTGCATCGGCTGGTCGACGCCGATCGAGACGGCGCCGAAGAGGTTCTCGACCGTCTTCTGCGCGGCCAGGGCGATGGCGATGCCGCCGATGCCGACGCCGGCCAGGATGCTCGCCACGTTCACGCCGAAGGCCGAGAGGGACGCGACGAAGGCCATCAGGACGATCGTCAGCTCGGCGAACCTCGTGCCGAAGCCGAGGACCGACTTCGCGTTCGGGTGCGTCCGCCCCCACTCGGTCTCGGCGGCCACCTCGGAGGCGACCTTCACGGACCGCAGGAGGGCCCAGAACAGGGTCACGACGGCCCCCGCCTTCGTCATCCCGCGGACGAAGTCGGCGCCTGCCTCGTTCGTCCTGAGGAGCGGGAGGGCCAGGAGGCCGAGGACGAGCGCCCACCCGAGCGAGAGCGGGCCGGTCAGCCTCCCGAGGATCGCGTCGTCCCAGCTCGTCCTCGTCCGGGCCGCCAGGACGAGGAGGAGCCGCCGGGTCGCCCAGCCCAGGACCCGGCCGGCCCCCAGGAGGACCGGGAGGAGGACGACGATCGCCAGCCACTGCCAGCGGAGGAGCCCTCGGGGCCCCATCCGGAAGAGGACGTCGGGGAGGTTCTTCCGGAGGAAGGCGTGTCCGAGCTCCTCGTACCACGACGGGACCCGCTGGACGGTCGAGGAGGTGAAGACCCAGGCCGCCCCCGACGCGGCCTCGCGCCGCCGCATCCGGACCGGCTCGTGGCGGCCGGCCCTCCCGGGGATGGTGCCGACCTCCTCGTACTCGGGAGGGAGGCCGTCGTCCTGGCGGCCCAGCGGCAGGAGGGAGACCTTCTCGAGGTCGATCCAGAGGTGCCGGTCCAGGACGGCCTTCAGCTGGCGGGCGGTCTGGGGGCCACGGCCCGAGAGGGATGGCGGGAGGTCCAGGAACGCGGCGGCCTCGCCGTACTTGCCTTCGTTGCAGAGGCGGAAGAACTCGGCCAGGGCCGAACGCGGCGACTCGGGCGACACCTCGGCCGGGGGGGTGGGCGCCGCCGTCGGGGCCGCCAGCGGAGGCTGGGCATCTGCCGGGAGGGGGGCCAGAACCAGGAGGAGCGCGAGGAGCCTGCCGGACCGGGGGCGGGGGCGGCGGGACGTCGCCGGAAGTGCCGTCGGTTCGACCACGCGGCGACTAGAGCATCCGCCCCGGGACCGGTCAAGCGCGGGCTCCGTTTGACTCGGTGGAAAGGGCGCCGCTATCCTGTCCCCGACCGAAGGAGGCGAACGACATCCGACCCGGCTCGACCCCCCTGACCCTTCCCGAGGCCGGGCTCAACGCGCTCTTCGGTGTCCAGGACGAGAACCTGCGGCTCCTGGAGGAGGCCTTCGGGGTCCAGATCGCCGCGCGCGGCCGCGAGCTGACGCTGGCCGGCGACCCGGAGGGCACGGCGCAGGCCACCCGGATCCTGCAGGAGTTCGGCCACCTCCTGGAGCGGGGCTACACGTTCCGCAAGCCGGACCTCGTCACCGCGATCCGGATCGTCCGCGAGGACCCGTCGGCGTCCCTCGTGGACTTCTTCGAGAACCGCTCGATGGGCCCCTCGCTCCGGCAGGTCGTCACGCCGCGGAGCGTGCGTCAGCAGGACTACCTCTCCGCCATCCAGGAGCACGACGTCGTCTTCGCCGTCGGCCCGGCCGGCACCGGCAAGAGCTACCTCGCGGTGGCCATGGCGGCGGCGGCGCTCCTGGAGAAGAGGGTCAAGAGGATCGTCCTCTGCCGCCCGGCCGTGGAGGCGGGCGAAAAGCTCGGGTTCCTGCCCGGCGACCTGGCCGAGAAGGTGAACCCGTACCTCCGGCCGCTGCACGACGCCCTCTACGACATCCTCGGCTACGACAAGGTGGGGCGGATGATGGAGCGCGGGATCATCGAGATCGCCCCCCTGGCCTTCATGCGCGGCCGGACGCTGAACGAGGCGTTCATCATCCTGGACGAGGCGCAGAACACCACGTCCGAGCAGATGAAGATGTTCCTGACGCGGATCGGCTTCGGCGCCAAGGCGATCGTGACCGGGGACATCACGCAGATCGACCTTCCTCAGGGGAAGGTCTCGGGGCTGAAGGAAGCGCTCCGGGTCCTGGCGGACGTCCCGACGATCCGGGTCATCCGGTTCGACCAGCGGGACGTCGTCCGGCACCCGATCGTCCAGGCGATCGTCAACGCCTACGACGCCTTCGAGAGGACCAAGCCCGTCCCGGACGCCTACGGCCGGATGCGGGCCGCCTCGGAAGAGGCCTGAGCCAGAGGCCGATGCCCCGCCGCCGCGCTCCTCGCCGCTCCCGGCGGGCGGGTCCGCAGCGCCCCGCGGTCGAGGTGGCCTCCTCGGTCCGCACGGGTCCTTCGGCCCGCGCGGTCGCCTCGTGGGCGCGGCGCGCCGCGGCGGCGGCGGGCGCCCGCGGGGCCGTGTCGGTCCTGCTCTGCGGCGACGGGCGGATGCGGTCGCTGAACCGGAGGTGGCGGGGGCTCGACCGCCCCACGGACGTCCTCTCGTTCCCGGCCGGGGAGCCCGGCTTCCTCGGCGACGTCGTCGTGGACGTCCCGTACGCGGCCCGGCAGGCCGGGCGGCTCGGGCACGGACTCGACCGCGAGGTGCAGGTCCTCCTCGTTCACGGCGTCCTGCACCTGATGGGGCACGACCACGAGACGGACGACGGGACGATGTTCCGCCTGCAGCGCTGCGTCGTGGCGCGGGCCTTCGGGCCCGGGCCGGACGGCGTCCCCGGGGACGGCCCGGGGCCCGGCGGGCGTCCCGGCCGATAATGGGAGCCTGATGAGCGGCCTGGGGATCGGCTCGGGGCTGGCGTTCCTCGTCGCGGGCGCATTCGCGGTCCTCTACCTCCTCCTCTCGGCCTTCGCCCAGGCGCTCGAGTCCCTCTCGGTCCTCAGGCGCCGGTCCCTGGCCGAGGAGCGGCCGGAGCGGTTCGGCCGCCTCCTGTCTCCGAGCAGCTGGAGGGTGGCCCGGGTCGCGGTCCGCCTGACGGCGCAGGGCGCGGTCCTGGGCGGGCTCCTGTCGGTCGGCGGGGCGCTCGCGGCCGTCGGGGCGCCGGAGCCGTGGCTGGTCGCGGCCCTGGCGATCCTCCTGGGCTGGTTCCTGATCGAGACCGCGGTCGTCCGCTGGGTCACGAAGAGGGGGCCGGACGACGTCCTCCTCGACTTCTCCTGGCTGACGCCGGTGGTCGTCCTGGCGGCCCGGCCGCTGACGCCGTTCCTCTCGCGCCTCCTGACGCCCGAGGCGGAGGTGGACGCGCCTCCCGCCGAGAAGGAGGGGTCCGAGAAGGAGGCCGAGGTGCGCGCGCTCCTCGACGTGGCGCGCGAGGAGGGGCTCCTCGAGAAGCACGAGGAGGAGCTCGTCTCCCGGGCGGTCGACTTCGGGGACCGGACGGTGGGGGAGGTGATGACCCCGCGCCCCGACATGACCGTCTGCCCGGCCGACACGCCCTTCGAGGAGGTGGTCGACCTCTTCGTGAGGACGAAGTACACACGGATCCCGCTCGTCGACGGCGACGTCGACAAGCCCGTCGGGGTCGTCCACGTCAAGGACGTCTTCGCCACCGTGCGGTCCGGGAGCCCTCCGGCCACGGCGGCCCCGCTGGCCCGCGACGTCCTCTTCGCCCCGGAGAGCCAGACGGTCGGCACGCTCCTGGCCGACTTCCGGAGGCGCCGCCAGCACCTGGCGATCGTCGTCGACGAGTACGGGGCGGTCACCGGCCTCGTGACCCTGGAAGACCTCGTCGAGGAGCTCGTGGGGGAGGTGGCCGACGAGCACGAGGAGGAGCAGGACCCGATCGTCCCGCTCCCGGACGGCGGGTACTCCGTGGCCGGGCGCGTGAGGCTCTCCGAGATCGCCTCGCTCTTCGGCGTCACGTTCCACCGGACCGAGTCGGACACGGTCGCGGGGCTCCTGTCGGAGCGGCTGGGCCACATCCCCCGGCCGGGGGAGACGACGCCGGACGCGGGCCTCCTCTTCCACGTCGAGGAGGCCGACCGCCGGCGCGTCGCGCGGGTGAAGGTGACCCGGGCGCCCGTTCCCGCGGGGGCGGAGGCGCCCGCGTGACGGCCGCGCGGCGGTCGGGGACGGTGGCGGTCGTCGGCCGGCCGAACGCGGGGAAGTCGACGCTCGTCAACGCCCTCGTCGGCGAGAAGGTCGCCATCGTCTCGGACAAGCCCCAGACGACGCGTCGGCGGGTGCTGGGGATCCGCGACGCGCCGGAGGGGCAGATCGTCTTCGTGGACACCCCGGGGCTCCACAAGCCGCTCCACCGGCTGAACCGGGCGATGCTGGACGAGGCGCTCGAGGCGATCGCCGAGGTCGACGTGAGGCTCCTCGTCGTCGACGCCTCGGTCCCGTCCGGCGGCGGGGACGAGTGGGCGCTCGACCTCCTGGCGCGCTCCCCGGAGCCGCGGGTCGCCGCCCTGAACAAGATCGACGTGGTGGCCAAGCCGAGGCTCCTCCCGCGGATCGCCGACCTGGCGGGGCGGGGGATCTTCCGCGAGATCGTCCCGGTCTCGGCGCTGACGGGGGACGGCCTCGACCTCCTCCTCCCGGTGATCCAGGCCCTCCTCCCCGAGGGGGACGAGCTCTTCCCGGAGGGGACGGTCACGACGACCGAGGAGACCGTCCGGATCGCCGAGGTGATCCGCGAGAAGCTCCTCGAGCGGACCCGCGAGGAGATCCCGTTCGGCCTCGGGGTCGTCCTGGACTCCGTCCGCAAGGACGAGGAGAAGGACCTCGTCGTCGTCACCGCCTCGATCGTCGTCGACAAGGAGAACCACCGCCGGATCGTCATCGGCACGGGCGGCACCCTGATCCGCGACGCCGGCACCGCGGCGCGCCGCGAGCTGGAGGCCACGTTCGGCTCGCGGTTCTACCTGGACCTGCACGTCCGCGCCGTCCCCGGGTGGCGCGAGGACGCCCGGTTCCTCTCGACTCTCTCGAGCTGAACCCCTCCCGACCTGCCGTCACCCGTCCGGGGGATTGACACCGGACGCCTCGGGCGGAATGCTGCCTGCGTGGCGGCCAGGGACCCGAAGGACGACGACCGGCGCCGGGCGCCCCGCCAGCCGACGGCCCGAGGAACGCGCGGCCAGATCCGCTCGACCGTCCAGGTCGAGATCGTGGACGTCTCGGCCGTCGGGCTGAGGCTGGAGCTCTCCACGTCGCTCCGCCCGGGCTCCGTCTACGAGGTCAAGGCCGACATCGGCGGATACGCCATCTCGGTGCCGGTCCGGATCACTCGCTGCTCGGCGGGCGGCTACCGCGACGACGGCAAGGGGGGGCGGCTCCTCCTCTTCCGCGCGGGGGGCGAGTTCCTCTGGGGAGACGAGGCCGAGCAGGCGAGCTTCGCGGCCTTCCTCGAACGCAGCCGCAACGCCCGGCCGCCGTCCTCCTCGGGCATCCTCCGTCCGAGGTGACCGGGCGGGGAGCCCGCGCGGCTCCCGCCGTTCCCCTCGAAGCCCGGCGCGTCACTCCTCGAGCGCGCTGCGGAGCGCCGAGAGGAGCTTCCGCGAGGTCCCCTCCGCCGCGCCGGCCCGCTCCTCGGCCCGCACCACCGCCGCCTCCACGTCCTGCCGGAGCGAGGCCACGGCGGCGCCCAGGAGCTCGACCCTCTCGGAGAGCCCGCTTCGCTCGCCTTCGAAGCTCCGCGTCGCGGCCTCCAGGGCCTGGCGGAGCCGGGCGCTCTCCTCTTCCAGCGCCTGCCGGGTCTCGAGGAGCTGCCGCGCGGCCTCCTCCCGGCCCCGCTCCTCCTCGCCCAGCCGGGCTCCTGCCTCGTCCAGACGGCGGGCCAGGGCGAGGCGCTCTCCCTCCTCGCGGGAGGCGAGAGCTTCCAGGGCGGACCGGAGCGCGGTTCGGTCCTCCTCGTGTCGCATGACGAACGGCTCGAGCGAGCCGACGGCGCGCGACAGCTCCTCCGAGAGGGCGGTCAGCCGCTCTCCGAGGCCCGACTCCAGCGCCGCGAGCTCTCCCCGGCCGACGGCGCCCTCGGCGCTGCCCGCCAGGCGGGCCACGGACTCCTCGGTTGCCGACAGGCGGGCGGCGAGCCCCGGCTCGCGGGCCGTCGCGGCCGCGGCCTCTTCCCGGGCGGAGCCGGCTAGGGACCTCGCCTCGGCGACCTCGGCCTGAAGGGCCCTCAGCTGGCCGGCGGTCTCCTCCGAGCGGGCCGTCGCGTCCCGGAGCCGGGACGTCACCTCCGCGACCTCGGCGCGCAGCCCGGCCATCTCGTCCGCGAGGCTCGCGCGCAGCTCGTCCAGCTCGTCGCGGGGCACGAGCGTCTCGAGCAGGCGCTTCTCGCTCTCCACGAGCGCCGCGCGAAGCCGGTCCTCCAGACCGAGGAGCGCCTCGGGCGACGCCTCGGACCGGTCCGGCGCGGCTTCCTGGGAGGGCACGGCCGGCGCCGGCGCCTCGGGCGCGACCGCCGGAGGGGCCGGCTCGGGCTCGGAGGCGACCGCCGGCGGCTCCAGCACCGCCGTGACCGCCTCGACGGGCTCGGCGACCGGCTCCTCCGGGACAGGGGCGGCGGCGAGCTCGGGGGCGGGCACCGGAACGGGCTCGGGCCCGGGCTCGGGCGCCTCGAGCGGCTCGGGCCCGGCCTCCTGCGAGGGAGGAGGCGCCTCGGCGAGGGTCACCACCTCCGGCCCGGGCGGGGCCGGCTCCGGCTCGCGAGGCGGCGCTTCCTCCGGCGGCACCGACTCGGCCTCGAAGGGGGACGAGGGCTCGGCCGAATCGTCCGCGAAGGCCGGCTCCGGCGCGGGAGGCGGAGCCTCGGGAGCGGCCGGGGGCGGAGGGAGCAGCAGCCCAGCCGAGTCGGCGAAGACGTCTCCGGTCTTCGGCTCCTCCGGGGAGAGCCACGTCGAGGAGGTCTCGAACGGGGACTCGCCCGCGGGCGCCGGGACCGGCGGCGGCGCGGCCGGCGCGGGGGGAGGAGCTGGCGCCGGCTCGGGGACGGCGGCCCTCGGGACCTTGCCCGACTTCCCCAGGCCGAGCTGGTCCAGGAGGGCCTTCCGCTCCTCGCGCGGCGCGAAGAGGCGCAGCCAGGAGGAGTCGTCCCTCGGCGCTCGGCTCGCCGGCTTCGCGGCGGGAGGGGGGGTCGCCGGCTCGGCCTCCGCCGCGGCAGAGGCCGGGACGGGTGCCGGGACGGGCGGGACCGGGGGGGCCAGCGGCTGGATCTGGACCGTGGAGGCCTGGTCGTCGGGCATCGTGTCGTCCAGGACGCCCGGGTCCAGCTCCAGCCCGCCGCCGGGCCTCTGCAGCCTCCGGAGGAGGTCGACGAAGGTCAGCTTCGACACGAGGCGGAAGGTCTCCACGACGCCGCGCCCCTCCGAGGCCACGGCGTCGACGAACGCGTACGACCCGAACCCGAGCGACTCCTGGAGCGTCTCGACGGGGAGGACGCCCGGCAGGTCGCGCTTGTTGAACTGGATGACGAGGGGGATCTGGTCGAGCGAGAGGCCCTGCTCGTCGAGGTTCTCCTTGAGGTTCTGGAACGACTCGAGGTTGTGCGAGAGCATCGACCACTGCGAGTCGACGACGAAGACGATGCCGTCCACCCCCCGGAGGACGAGCTTCCGCGTCTCGTTGTAGAAGACCTGCCCCGGGACCGTGCAGAGCTGGAAGCGGACCGTGTAGCCCTTGATGTTCCCCAGCTCCACCGGGAGGAGGTCGAAGTAGATCGTCCGGTCCTGCGCGGTCGAGAGCGAGAGGAGGCGGCCGACGGTCCCGCGGTCCAGGCGGTCGTGGAGCAGCCTCAGGTTCGTCGTCTTGCCGCACAGGCCCGGCCCGTAATAGACGATCTTGGCCGTCAGCTCGCGGGTCGAGTGGTTGAAGAGGACCATCGGCGTCCCTCGTCGTCTCGTTCCGGTGGAAGGGCAGTATAGGGCCGCGGCCCCCTTCCGGGGGCTTACGATCGCCGGGTGCCGGGCGGACGCGAGGCGCGGATCGAGGGGACGTGGGCGGGGGTGCGGCTCGCCGGGGTGTCGCTGGCCGGCAAGGAGACCTGGTTCCACGTCCCGTCGATGAACCTCCTCCTCGACGTGGGGAGGTGCCCGACGGAGGCCGTCGCGGTCCCCGACCTCTTCCTCTCGCACGCCCACCTCGACCACGCCGCGGGGGTGGCCTACTGGTGCTCCCAGCGCAGGCTCGGGCGCGTCGCCGGAGGCGTCGTGAGGACCGAGCCGTCCACGGTCCCCGCGTGGCGCGAGCTCCTCTCGCTGCACGCGGCTCTGGAGGGCGTGACGTACGACGCGCGCGTCGAGCCGATCGCCCCGGGCGAGTCCGTCCTCCTGCGGAAGGACCTGTCGGTGGGGGCCTTCGCGGTCTCGCACCGCGTCCCGGCCCTCGGCTTCGTGGCGCAGGAGGTGAGACACCGGCTCCGCGCGGCGTGGCGCGGCAAGCCGCAGGCGGAGATCCGGCAGGCGATCGCCTCGGGCGAGGAGGTCTCGGAGGCCGTGTCGATCCCGATCCTGGCCTACTCGGGCGACACGGCGCCCGACTTCTTCCGCCTGGCGCCGGAGGCGGCGCGCCGCGCGAGGGTCCTCCTCCTGGAGTGCTCGTTCCTCGAGCCGGGGCACCGGGGGCGGGCGGCCGAGTGGGGGCACCTCCACCTGGACGACGTCGCCGAGCACGCCGACCTCCTGGAGAACGAGGTGGTCCTCCTGACGCACCTGACCCTCCGGACGCGCCCCGACGAGATCCGGCGGCTCGTCTCCTCGCGCCTCCCCGCTCGCCTGGCCTCCCGCGCCGTCCCGTTCCTCCCCGGCTGAGCGGCCGCGTCGTCCCGGGGATCCTGCGAAGATAGGGGCGATGCTCTCGACGGGCCGGCGGGCCGCCGCGGCTTCCGCCGTGGCGCTCGCCCTCCTCCTCGCAGCCTGCTTCGAGCCCCCCGTGCGCGAGGCCGTCGAGCTCGTCTTCGACGCGCGCGGCGCCCTCACGGTCCTGGCCACGACGCGCCTCCAGAGCGAGGAGAGCTACCCGCGCAACCCGCGGGCGCGCGAGCGGGTCGCCGAGGTCCGCGACGCCGCCCGCTGCGGAGAAGACGCCCTCACCCGCCAGCTGGAGCTCCTCGCGCCCTCCTCGCTCACGAGGGCGCTCGCCTACCGGGACGGGGCCCTCCGCGAGGTCCGCCGGACGGCCTCCTACGCCGACGCCCGGGCCGTGGAGAGGCTCTTCGAGGGGGCACCGCTCTCCGTCGGCCTGACGCGCTCCGGCGGCGAGATGCAGCTCGAGATCCTGCCGGGCCGGGGCGGCCGGGCGACCGCCTCGGAGCGGCGCGAGGCGGCCTCCGCAATCTCGGGCTTCTCGGAGGCGGCGGCGCGCTACCTCTCGGCCCTGGCCGACCTCTGGGACTACCTCGACGGGAACCCTCACCGGGAGCGCGTCGTCGTCGCGGGGATCCTCGACCTTCGGACCGGCGAGGAGGAGGAGCCGCCCGAGCGCGAGCGGGCGCTGGGAGAGGCCGTCGTGGAGGCGATGGGCCAGGTCCACGAGTTCCTGCAGCTCTCCGAGGGGCGCGGGGAGAGCCTCGACGAGCTCTCCCGCAAGGCCTACGACCCGTTCCCCGTCCCGCTCTCGGTCGAGGTGGCCGGGACCGTGGCGGAGGCGACCGGGTTCCTGCGCGAGGGGACGGGGAAGCTCCGCGTCCCGCCGGTCTCGCTCTGGGGGACGCTCTCTTCGCTCTCGAACCGATGGGTGAGGCCCGACCCGCTCGCCGAGTTCGTCCGGCGCGACGAGGATCCCTCCCTCCCCGAGCCCGACGTCGACGCCTTCCTCGCCTCCGGCCGGCAGGTCGTCGCTCGCCCGACGGCGGCCGAGGTGCGCGAGGCGATCGAGGCGGGACTCGTCCCCGCGCCCGTCTACCGCCTCCGCTGGACGCTGCCCAGGGGCTGAGCCCCGGGGACGCCCCGGGCCGCCGCGTCAACGCCGCGGCGACGCCGCCAGCCGCGCGGCCTCGGCCGCCAGCGAGCCGTACTCGACCTGGAGGAGCGGGTTCCCGGCGAAGGCGCGGGCGAAGGCGGCGCGGGACGCGCCCGCCTCGGCCGTGCGCGCCGCCGGCTCGCGTGCGGCCCGGGCGGCGAGGAGAGCGATCGCCCCCTCCTCGGCGTCCGGCTCGAACCGGAGGTGGAGGAGCGTCCGCGCCTTCCTGGCCGAATCCCGGCCCGCCGCGAGGTCCCCTCGCGCGTCCCGCCCCAGGGAGGAGAGGACGGCCGCGCGCTCGCGCGCCACGCGGGCCGAAAGGAGCCACGCCTCGCCGTCCCTCGGGTTCGCCCGGGCGGCCCGCGAGACGTCCTGGTCGGCTGCCCCCAGGAGCGCGAGCGCGCCCCGGCCTCCCAGGAAGCGAGCCTCGACGAGGGCCAGCTCGGCGCGGGCGCTCAGGGCGGCGGGGTTTCCCGGGTCCGTCGCCAGCGCCCGGGCCACGTCGAGGCGGCCGGACCGCACCGCCGCCAGGGGAGACTCCCCGCGCGACAGGAGCCACCGAGCTTCCAGGGCGGCGAGCGACGCGAGCTGCGCGTGGACGACGGGGATCCCGGGCTTCAGCGCGAGCCCCCTTCCGAAGGCCTCCCGCGCGGCCTTCAGGGCCGCGCCCGGGCTCGCGCCCGCGAGGGCCCGGAACTGCGCCCTCACCAGCGAGGCCCAGCCGAGGTTCAGCCACGGGGTGGCGTAGCGCGGGTTCAGGGCCGCCGCCTTGCGGTAGGCCTCCTCGGCCCGCGCCAGGTGGGGCTCGGGGTCGCGCCCCGAGGCCGCCTCGATCAGCGCGAGGTTCAGGCTCGGGTTGCCGAGGCTGTTCTGGGCGTAGGCGTCGCCGGGGTTGGCCGCCAGCGCCTCCCGGTAGGCCGCCTCGGCGCGTGCGTAGGCCGGCCGCGGGTCCTCCCCCCGATCCGCGAGGACGCCCGCAAGGTCCTGGAAGGCGTTCCCGAGGTTCGTCCGGACGTAGGCCAGCGACGGCGCGATCGCCAGGGCGCGCTCGTACGCCTCGACCGACTTCCGGAGCAGTCCCGAGTCCTGGCCGCCCCGCGCCCGCTCGGCCTCGGAGAGCGCGTTGTTCGCGTAGCCGAGGGCGTTGAAGGTGGCCGGGTCGGTGGCGCCGAGCTCGGCGGCCTTCTCGAGGTTGGCGACGGCGCGCCCGAGCTCGGGCCGCGGGTCGCGGCCGCTCTCTTGCTCCCACTCCGCGCGGCGCACGCCGACGATGGCGAGGGCCTTCCAGCCCTTCTCGGAGCGCGGGTCGAGGCGGGTGACGCGGGAGGCGTCGGCCAGGGCGGCCTCGTAGCGCTCCGACGGGTCCCGCCCCGACTCCGCGAGCGACTCGCCGTGGAGCCTCAGGAGGTCCGACCGGGCCACGAGGAGGCCGGCGTGGTCCGGGTCCGCCGTGAGCCCGGCGGCGTAGGCGCGCTCGGCCCGCTCCACCCAGGGCTCCACGTCCCCGCCGCCGTCGTAGTGCTCCAGCTCCACGCGGGCCGCGTGGACGGTCCCGATCCCCAGGTAGCTCTCCGGGTCGCTGCGGGCCACGCCCGCGGCCTTCTCGAAGGCCGACGCGGCCGCCTCGTAGCCGGCCCGCGCCGCTTCCGTCTCCCCCCGCTCCCGCGCGGCGTTGGCACGCGTCAGGAGGACCTCGCCCGTCAGGCGCAGCGCCTCGAAGAGCGCGGGCTCGTCCGCCACGGCCCGCGCGGCCCCCGCCAGGGCGGCGTCCCACCGCTCCTCGCAGAAGTCCAGGAGAGCCCGCGCCAGGAGCGCCTCGCTGCCGCCGCCCGAAGCGCCCTCGCGCAGGTAGCGCCGGGCCGGCTCCCGGAGCGCGCGCTCGGCGGCCTGACGCCGCTCGCGCTTCAGCTGCGGGTTCGGAAGGCGCGCGACGGCCCTCAGCTCGGCCTGGTAGAGGGAGGCGTGGACGAGACCGAGGTCGCGGGCGACATCGACGGAGCGGAACCCCGCGTCCCAGGCCGCGAGCAGGCTGTCCCGCGCCTCCGCGAGGCGGCCGAGCGCCAGCTCCCCTCGCCCTCGCGCCGCCAGGACGGGTCCGCGGTCGGCCGGCGACGAGCCGAGCCGCGAGGAGAGGCCCTCCACCCGGCGCTCCAGGCGCTCCCGTTCCGCCCGGACGTCGTGCAGGGGGAGAAGGCTCGCCACCCGCATCGCGTCGCCGACGCGGGCCGCCTCCTCGCCCAGCTCCTGCGCCAGCCGGGCGCGCGAGAGGGCCCGGGAACGCTCCCTCAGAGCGAGGGCGCCGAGGAGCGCCAGGGCCGCGAGGACCACCGCCGCCGCCCCGACGGCCGCCCGGTGCTTCCTCGCCTTGCGCGCCGCGAGGTAGACGAGGCTCGGGGGGCGGGCCGAGATCGGCTCTCCGTCCAGCCAGCGGCCGAGGTCCTCGGCGAGGGCGCGCGCCGTGTCGTACCTCCTCTCGGGCTCCTTCTCGAGGCACTTCCTCGTGATCGTCTCGAGGTCCTTCGGCAGCGACGGCAGGAGGCGGCGGGGCGCGGGCGCCTCTCGCGAGAGGACCTGCATCATCACGTCCACGGCGTTCGGCCCCGCGAAGGGGGGCCGGCCGGTCAGGACCTCGTAGAGCACGGCGCCCAGACCGTAGACGTCCGTCCTCCGGTCCACGCGCTCGGACTCGCCCTGGGCCTGCTCGGGGGCCATGTAGGACGGGGTCCCGACGACGTGCCCGCTCGCCGTCTGCCCGGGCCCCTCGGTGTCCCGCGCCAGGCCGAAGTCGAGGACGTAGGGCTTGGGCCGCCCCTCGGGATCCCGCTCGACCATGACGTTCGTCGGCTTGAGGTCGCGGTGGATCAGCCCCGTCCGGTGCGCGGCGTGGACCCCCTCGGCCACCAGCGCCACGCACGCCACCTTCTCCCGGAGCGACATCGAGCGGGAGGCCTCGCGCAGCGTGGTTCCCTCGACGAGCTGCATCACGATGAAGGGACGCCCCTCGTCGACGCCGGCCTCGAAGACGCGGCAGACGTTCTCGTGGTCGATCCGGGCCTGCGACCGCGCCTCCAGGAGGAACCGGCCGAGCTGCCGCGGGTCGGCGCCGTGGAGGAGCTTGACGGCCACCTGGCGCGAGAGGAGCGGGTCGCTGGCGCGGTAGACGGTCCCCATCCCCCCTTCGCCGAGGACGTCGAGGAGCTGCCATCGCCCGACGGACCGCGGCGCGGCGGCAACGGGGCGATCGGCCGCGGCGGGGGCGTCCCGGTCGCCCGTGGCGACGGTGAGGTCGTCCTCTCTCGGCCGTCCGGTCGGTGGATCCACGCCGCTCTCCTCGGGCTCTCTGGCCCGGGAGTATAGGCAAACCTCAACCCCGGAACAGCTTCTTGCGGTTCCTCACGTAGTCGCGGAAGACGAAGGTCCCGAGGTCGGTCGGCGTCGCGTAGTAGGCGCGCCCGCGAGCCACCTTCGTCAGCGTGTCGACGAACTCGACGAGGGCGGGGTCGGTCGCGATCATGAACGTCGTCAGCTGGATGCCGGCGCGGCGGAGGCGCTCGGCCTCCTGGAGCGTCCGGTTGACGATTTTCAGGTCGAGGCCGAACGGGTTCTTGTAGAGCCGCCCCCCTTCGCGGATGCACGACGGCTTGCCGTCGGTGACGAGGAAGACCTGCCGGTTGGCCGACTTCCGCCGGACGAGGAGCTTCCTCGACAGCTCGAGCCCCGCCCGCGTGTTCGTGTGGAACGGCCCGACCGAGGCGCGCGAGAGCTTCTCGATCGGGACCGTCACCGCGTCGTCGCCGAACAGGACGACGTCGATCGTGTCCTTCGGGTACTTCGAGAGGATCAGCTCGGTGAGGGCGAGCGCGACCTTCTTGGCCGGCGTGAACCGGTCCTCGCCGTACAGCACCATCGAGTGCGAGACGTCGATGGCGATGGCGGTGGCGCAGTCGGACTGCTGCTCGGTCTCGAACACCTCGAAGTCCGCCGGGAGGAGGGCGAGCGCGTCCCGGTCCCGCCGCGCGGCGTTCCTCACGGTCGACACGGAGTCGAGCCGGGAGAGGTCGTCGCCGAACTCCCACTCCCGCGTCTCGGGGAGGAGCTCGGCGCCGCGGCCCGCCTGCGGGACGCCGTGGAGTCCGGGACCGGACCGCGAGAGGGAGGAGAAGATCTCCTCCAGGGCCGCCCGGCGGATCCTCCGCTCCCCCCCGCCCGCGAGGGAGAGCCTCCCGTCCGCGTCGCGCCCCACGAGCCCGCGCGCCTCGAGCGCCCGGCGGAACTCCTCGAGGTCGAGGTCCTGGGAGAGGAGGCCCCGGCGTTGCAGCTCCGCCAGGACGCGCAGCGCCTCCTCGACGTCCCCTCCCGTCGCCGTCACCAGCTCCAGGAAGAGCTTCAGGAGCTCCTCGAACGTCAGGAGCGAGCGGAGGAGGTCGAGCGGCAGCTCCCCGTAGCGATAGTCCACCCGAAGGTAGGATACGTTCGCGGATGACGGACGGACGGGGATGAGCGCGGATTCTCCGGCGAGAGCCCCGGTCAGGCTCCGGCTCCTCGTCGCCCTCGCCTTCGCCCTCCTCGCCCTCCTCCGGGCGCTGACGCTCGCCTCGGACCCGTGGGAGTGGGACGAGGTCCTCTTCGTCCAGGCGGTCGAGGGCGGGTTCGACGTCCGGGTGAACCGCCCGCATCCTCCCGGCTACCCGCTCTACGTCGAGGCGGCGCGCGGCCTGGCCGCCCTCGGCGTCGCCCCCTTCGAGGCCGCGACCGCCGTGGCGGGCGTCGCGAGCCTGGCCGCCCCGGCGGGGACGACGCTCCTCCTCGTCGCGCTCGGCGCCCCGCTCGCCCCGGCCGCGTTCGGCGGGCTCTTCTACGCCCTCGTGCCGTCGATCTGGATCCACGCCGTCCGGCCCCTCTCCGACGGGCCGGGAGCCGGTGCCTTCCTCCTGGCCGCCGCGGCCCTCGTCCGGGCGGTCACGCGGCGCTCGCCGCGGGCGCTCTCCTGGGGCGTCCTCCTCTCGGCCGCCGCCTGCTGCGTCCGGCCCCAGACCGGCGTGATGCTCGCGCCCGTGGCGCTCGCGGCCGCGTGGCGCGTCGTCCGCGTCCGGGGAGGCCTCCGCGCGCTCCTCCTCTCCCTCGCCCTGGGATCGGCGCTCTCCGTCGCCGTCTGGCTTCCCGTCGTCCGGGGCTCGGGAGGGTGGACGCCCTTCGTCTCGCGCCTCTCCGAGCACGCGGGATGGGTCCGGCAGTACGACACGCAGCCTCTCGGCGTCGTCCTGACGGGGAAGGTCCAGCGCCGCTGGTGGCGGGACCCCTTCGGCGTCACGGAGCTCTTCTGGTCCGCCGTGGCGCTCTCGGCCGCAGGGGCGGCGCTCGCCCCGAGGCGGGCCGGGGCGCTCCTCCTCGTCCTGGGCCCCGTCGTGGTCTCGACCGTGGCGCTCTCGTGGCCGTTGACGGCCCCGCGCTACGTCGCCGTCGCGATGCCGGCCCTCGCCGGGCTCGTCGCGCTCGGGGTGGAACGGCTGGCCGCCCTGCCCCGGATGCGCCTGCCGGTGGCCGTCGTCGCCACGGCCCTCCTCGGCGCGCTGGCCGCGGTGGGGGCGCCGCGGGCGCTCCTCCTCTCCCGGGGCCCGACCCCCTCCGTCGCCGCGATGCGGGCGCTCGCGGAGGAGCCGGCGCTCTCGGGGAAGGCGGTCGTCTTCTCAGGCGAGCTGACGGTCCACGTCGAGCGGTACCTCGCGGGCCGGCGGACGAGGCAGGCCCCGGACGAGGGGCCGATCCCGCTGGCGCCGGGCGAGCTGGCGGTGACGAACGAGCGGGTGCCGCCGGGGCTCGTCGAGGTCCGCTCCTTCCTCCTCGAGGACCCGATGCTCCGGAGGCTGACGCGAGGACGGTACCGGGACGTGAGGATCTGGTCGAAACCGGACGATCTGTAGTAGCGTTGACCCGAAAGCGAACGCCCGGGACGGCCCGCCCGGGGCAGAGGCTGGGAGACGCGATGCGGGCTTCCGAGGCTCTTCAGACGGACTCGTCGGAGCTCCACCTCCGGGCGATGCGGCGCGACTGGGACCGGCGCGGCCGGGAGGACCACCGGCTCCACATCGCCACGGGCCACTCCGCGACCCCCGAGGAGTTCCGGGCCTCCGGCGAGCGGGACCTCCACGAGCTGATCCTGGACGGCCTGACGCTCTTGCCCGGGGCCGAGGCGCTCGAGATCGGGTGCGGCGTCGGCAGGCTCCTCCTGCCGCTGGCGCCGCTGGTCCAGCGGGCGCGCGGGGTCGACATCTCGCCGGTCATGGTCGAGAAGTCGCGGGGGTACCTCGCCGGGATCCCGAACGTGACGACCTCCGTCACGGACGGCACCCTGGCCGAGGTCGAGGACGCTTCCCTCGACCTCGTCTACTCCTTCATCGTCTTCCAGCACGTCCCGAGCCGCTCGGCCATCGAGACGTACCTCCTGGAGGCGGACCGGACTCTGAAGCCGGGCGGGATCCTCCGGTTCCAGGTGGACGGCCGGTGGATGGAGAGGCCCGGCAAGACCCCCGACACGTACGACGGGCTGACCCTCCAGCCCGAGGCCGTGCACAGCCTCCTCGCGGGGACGGGCCTCGAGGTCGTCGACGAGTGGGGGGAGGAGACGCGGTACCACTGGGTCACGGCGGTCGAGCAGGGGCAGCCCGAGGCGCGCGTGGTCCTCGTCCCGCGCGTCTGGGACGTCCCCCTCGTTGCCGACCTCCTCGACCGCGCCGGCGTCGAGGACGCCGAGGAGATCGCCTTCCTCGTCGCCAACGGGAAGATGGGCCTGAGGCGCGCGCTCGGGAACGTGGAGCTGCGCCTGGCCGCCCTGTCGGCGGCCTCGGTCGTCGAGAACGCGTACCGCCTCCTCCTCGGCCGGCCTCCCGAGTCGCGGGGCCTGGCCTGGAACGCGTCGATGCTCTCGCGCGGCCTCGAGGACGAGGCGTCCCTCGTCGACACGCTCTTCCTCGGCGTCGAGATGCGGGACCTCCTGCGGCCGTTCGACTGCCCGATCCCGTGGACGTCCCGGGAGGAGGTCCTGGAGCGGCTCGGCAGCCCGGGGACGCACGCGAGCTTCCTCGACATGGTGGGCCTCGTCGAGGAGGCGATCCGCGAGGCGGACCTGATCGAGGCGGCCGCGCGCGGCTCGCGGCTGGTCCTGGGGCGCGAGGCGGGCGTCGACTCGCTGACGCACCTGGCGGCGCTGGCCACCCGGCACCCGAGGGGCCGGAGGCTCCTGGCCCGCCGGCTCCTCTCCGACCTGGCGAGGGCCTGCCCCGCGCCGCCCCCGCCGCCCTCCCCGGCGACCCTGGCCGGCCTCTACGCCCGGACGCAGCTCCCCGAGGAGCGACCGCGCGAGCCCGGCGAGTCCTTCGCCGGGGAGAGCGAGGTCGCCGCGGCGCTCCTGCGCGAGACGGCGGGCCGGTCGCTCCCGGTCCTCCTCCGGGCGGCCTACCGGCGGATCCTGGGCCGCCGCCCCGACCCCGAGGGCGAGGAGTACTGGGCGGGTCGCCTCTCTTCGGGCGAGCTGAGCCGCCCGGCCTTCCTGCGCGAGCTCCTCTGGAGCGAGGAGCTCCGGCGAGGGTGAGGCTCGGGCCCCGTCACGGCTTCCAGGTGAAGGCCGGGCCCGGGTAGAGGCGCTCGCGGCCGTCGCGCGCGCGGAAGCGGAGGTCGAGGCGCCTCGTTCCCGCGTCCCCCGCGCGCATCGGCACCCGGAAGAGGAATCCCGCCCGCGACGCGTCGCCGAGGCCCGGGAACGCGGCCGCCACGTCGGGGCGGGGGAGGCGCTCGACGTCCCGGGGAGTCCGGTCCTCCCCGTCGAGGAGGACGCGGACCGAGAGGTCCTCTCCCTCGGCCCGTGCCCAGCCGAAGACGACGAGCGTCCCGCGGACCGTCGTCCCGGGGCGCGGCTCGTCGACGGAGCCGAGGAGCTGGAGGTCCACTGGCGCGACGGCGGGCGCCGGCGCGTCCGCGGTCGCGGGAGCGTCCGCGGTCGCGGGAGCCGGAGCGACCCGCGAGGGCCGCCACCCGGGGGTCCACGCCGCGGCGAGCTGCGAGTCGCGGAGCGACCAGAGGACGGCCGGGTTCCCGTCCACGTCGACGAGGGTGCTCCAGTCGACTGCGCCGCGGGAGCCGGCGGCCACGACCTGAGTGGCCGCCGAGCCCGCAGCGAGGAGGAGCGCGCCGACGCGCGCGGTCCCCTCCGCCGCGGGGCCGAAGAGCGGCGCGGCGAGGAGGGCCAGGAACGGCGAGGCCGCGACCAGGAGCCGGGGTCCGATCCCGTGTCCGCCCCACCACTTCGCGTACGAGGCGGTCAGCAGGACGAAGCCCGCGATGACGCCGAGCGAGACGAGCCAGAGGCGCCGGAGGGCGGCGTCGGCCCGCGTCGCCCGGAAGGCCGCTGGAGCCAGGAGGAGGTAAGGGAAGAAGACGAGGAGCCCGCGGCTCGGGCTCAGGAGGACGCCCGCGAGGCCGTGGGCGACGTCGAGCGTCCAGGCCTCCGGCGCGAGGTTGACCCGGCCGTAGGCGCCGAGCGGGTGGCCGTGGAGGACGAGGAGGAAGCCGGCGGAGGCCGCCAGGCCGGCGGCCGCGGCGACCCCGAAGGCGCTGGCCTCGCCTTTCCTCCGCGCGGCCACGAGGGCGAGCAGGCCTGCGCCCGCGATCACCGCCGTCGGCCTGCAGAAGAAGGCCAGGGCGGCCGCCAGGCCGGACGCGGCCGCGCGCGAGCGCGACGGCGCGGGAGAGGAGGGGAGCAGGAAGAGCGCCAGGCAGACGGCGAAGAGCTCGCCGGTGGCGGGGAAGAGGGCCTGACCGGCGGTCGTGAAGGCCGGCGTCGCGAGCGCGAAGACGGAGGCGGTCGCCAGCGAGGCCGGGTCGGGGAGGGTCCGCCGGGCCGTCAGGAACAGGAACGCGGCCGAGACGGCGACGAGGAGCGTTGCGGCGTGCTTCTCCCACCTCTCGACGAGGGCGGGAGTGACGGTCCCGCCCGACGCCAGGATCGCCGCCGCGGCGTGCGGCAGGACGACCAACGCCGTCCCGGGCGGCGCCATCGGGAAGAGGCGGCTCCCCGAGGCGACGGCCGAGTAGTGCTCGGGGTCGTCCCGGAAGGCGGGGGTCCCGGCGAGGTCGAGCGTCCCGGCCGTCAGGAGGCGGGAGGGGAGCCACCGGAGCGCCTGGGAGTCGCCCGTCGAGAGCGTCGCGCCGTTTCCGAGGAGGAGGAGGTAGACCGGGAGGGCGACGAGGAGCCAGACGCCGGCCGGCGAGAGGCGGAGGGGAGCGAGCCGGGAGCGCGCGCGCCTGGAGGACTCGAGCGCGATCCCCGCGACGACTCCGAGCGCGCCGAGGAGGAGGGCCGCCCGGAAGGCCCCCGTCCTCGGCCAGGCCTCGCCCGGCGGGAGGAAGAGCGGGAGGGCGACGGCGAGGCCTCCGAGGAGGACGCCCCCGGCCGCGAGCGCCCTCTCCCGCGCTCTCATCGCCAGACGAACGGGCGCTCCACCCGCCGGAACCGGCCCCCCTTCGAGAGGAACGAGACTCCCAGGACGCGGCGCCCCTCGTCGCCCGGGAGCTTCGCCACGCGCGCCTCGTAGCCTGCCTCCTCGCAGGAGCCCAGGTGGGGGAGGGCGGAGGCCACGTCCGGACGCGGGACCCTGGCGAGCGAGAGCGGGTCGCGCCGGTCGCCGTCGAGGGTCACCTCGAGGACGGCGACGGGACCGTCCGTGTCCTGCGCCCAGCCGCGGACGAGGAGGTCGCCCTCCACGGTCGACCCCTCCCCCGGGGCGTCGACCGCCAGGACGAGCGACTCCTCGCTCGGCCCCCGCACGTCGGGCGCGGCCAGCGCCCGCGCGCGGAAGTCGGCAGCGGCCCGCGCCGGCGCTTCCGCCGAGGCCGGAAGCGCCCGCCCCTGCCGGTGGGCCGCCAGCGGGAAGACCCAGTCGTGCCCGCCGCGGTGGGCCAGGCGGACCGGCCCGAGGAGGCGCCCGGAGTCGAGTCCGGCGACGAGGAAGCGGAGCGTGGGGGCGAGCCGCTCGACGGGGAGGAGGTGCTCGTGGAGGACGACGGTCCCGACCGGCCACGACTCCAGGCGCTGGAGCAGGTCCGCGGGGACCGGCGACGAAGCGAGGAGCGAGGCGAGCTCCTCGTGGCGGGCCGGGACGTGGCTCAGGACGCCGTTGACGACGGGCCGGAAGTGGAGCGTCGAGGCGAGCATCAGACGCGCCTCGGCCGGGCGGTGCGTCAGCGGGAGGTGGAGGACGGGGCCGCCCGGGTCGTCGGAGGCGAGGAGCCGCTCGACCGGCGGCGGCTCCTCCGGGCGGTACGTGAACGCCGCCGACTGCCTCACGTCGGCCGCGACCGCGGCGACGGCCAAGGCGACGAGCCCCGCGCGGGTCCAGCGGTCTCGGACGCGCGCGAGGAGCGCCGTCGCCCCCGCGGCGGCCAGGAGCGCCACGCCGGTCTGGGCGAGGAACGAGAAGCGCGCGGCCGACCGGATCCCTCCGTAGAGCGGCGGGACGAGCTTCACGAGGAGCGGCCAGACGGGCCCCCCGTACCCGAGCGCGCCCGTGAACCCGACGACGGCGAGGACCGTCCCGGTCCCGGCGAGGAGGCGAAGGGGCGACCTCCGGAAGAGGACGAGAAGGCCGGCCGCCGAGAGGACGACGGCCACCGTGCCGGGGTAGAGCGCCGTCTCCGACCCGCTGCGGAACGGGAGGAACGCCTGCCCCGGGTTGTCGGGCGTCGTCGTGACGAGGCTCGCGGGGGTGGCCTGGAAGCGGCGCGTCTCGGCCTCGGTCCTCTGGAATCCCTCCGTCGAACGGACCCGCAGGAGCGGCAGCGCGAGCGGCGCGAGAAGGAGGGCCGCGACGGCCCCCGAGACGAGGAGCCGCGGGAGCGTCTCGGAGGCGAAGCGGCGCGGCTGGCGGAGGAGGTCGGCGAGCGCGAGGAAGAGGAGCCCCGCCATCGCGAAGGCGAAGAGCTGGAGCGAGAACCAGGCCAGGATCGCCGCCCCGGCGCCGAGGTCAACGGCGGCGGAGGTCGACCCCGTCCGCGCCAGCCGTGTCCCCTCCAGGACGAGGAACGCGATGCCGCCCCACGCCGCGAACGAGACGTAGCCGAGGTTCAGGGTGGAAAGCGCCCCGAACGAGGCCGCCAGGCTCCCGACGATCGCCGGTCCGCGGGCGGCGCCCAGCGAGATCGCCGCGCGCGAGAGGAGGAACGGCGCCAGCCCCAGGAGGAGGAGCGAGACGGCGTTCGCGGCCTCGGCGGCGGAGAGGCCGGCCGAACGGAGCGGGATCGACAGGACGCCGTAGCCCACGAGCGGCTCGGTGAAGGCCAGGACGTCGTGCGAGGGGGCCAGGACGTTCGCCTCGAAGAGCGGCGTGCCGCCCGTCGTCAGGGCGTGGGCCACCCACGCCAGGTTCCAGGCGTGCTGCGCCGCGTCGTACCCGTCCCGGAGGACCCCGAGCCGCGACGGGAGCGGCCAGGCCCAGAGGGCGGCGAAGGCCAGGCAGAGGAGGAGGTCGAGGAGCCCGGAGAGCCGGGCGGGGGGCTTCGCCGCCTCAGCGGACATAGATGGCGGCCGCGTTGAAGGCGACCCAGAGGACGACGCAGAGGACGATCGGCGGGTCCTTCAGCGCGAGCGCGCCGGGGTCTCCGGCGTCGCCGCCGCGCTCGACCAGGAGGAGGTACCGGAAGAGGCCGTAGATGACGAACGGCAGCCCGTAGATCAGACGGTCGGAACCGAACTTGGCGACCGTCTCGGGCGCCACCGTGTAGAGGGCGTAGGCCACGACGGTTGCCCCGAGGAGGATCGAGTCGAACCGGTCGAGGAGGTCCGGGGTGTACCCCTTCAGCGTGGCGCGGTGCTCCTCGGCGCCCCCGGCGAGCAGCCGCAGCTCGGCGCGGCGCTTGGCGAAAGCGAGGTAGAGGGCGAGGAGGAGCGTGCAGAGGAGGAGCCAGTGCGACGCCGCGACCCGGATCGCCGCGGCGCCGGCCAGGACGCGGAGGACGAACGAGATGGCGATCGAGAGGGCGTCCAGGATGACGACGTTCTTCAGGCCCAGCGTGTAGAGGAGGTTCAGCGCGAGGTACGCGCCGAGGACGAGGGCGAGCCGCGGCTCGAGGAGGAAGCCGAAGCCGATCGCGGCCGCGGCCAGGATCGCCGAGAGGGCGAGCGCGAGGGCGGGCGCCACGGCTCCGGAGGCGACCGGGCGGGCCTTCTTCCGCGGGTGGAGCCTGTCCCGCGGGGCGTCGATGACGTCGTTGGCCGCGTAGACGGCCGAGGCCGCCAGGCAGAAGAGCCCGAACGCGGCCAGCGCGCGCGCCGCCTGCCCCGGCTCGGCCACCGCCCGGGCGAACAGGAGCGGCGCCAGGACGAAGACGTTCTTCGGCCACTGCCCGGGCCGCAGGAGGGCAGCCATGTTCCTCAAGGGCTCCATTCGAACCTCCGCGAGGGGAAGCGGCGGACGCGGCCGTCGCGGGCGGCGAAGACGACGAAGAGCTCGTGGACGCCCCTGTCGCCCGGCTGGAAGTCGAAGCGTGCCTCGTACCCCGAGGCGCTCGTGTCGCCCGTCTCCGGGAGGACGCGCGCGACGTCAGGCCGCGGCACGCGCTGGAACGAGGCCGGAGCCCGGGCCTCGCCGTCCACCACGATCGTCACCGTCAGGTCCTCTCCCGGCACGCGCGCCCACCCCCGGACGAGGAGCGTCCCCTTGACCTCCCCGTCCGGAGCGGGCTCGTCGATCGACCCGATCAGCGAGAGGTCGTCCGCCCGGAGGCCGGGCCCCGTCACGTCCTC
This sequence comes from Acidobacteriota bacterium, assembly GCA_008363385.1. Classification (GTDB taxonomy): domain Bacteria; phylum Acidobacteriota; class Thermoanaerobaculia; order UBA5066; family UBA5066; genus RHKY01. The sequence continues at coordinate 69,767 of RHKY01000003.1, forward strand.
CCCGGGAGCCCGGATCCACGGGAGGGGGCCGAGCGACCTGGCGTCCGGCTCCGTCCGCGTCACGGCGTAGAGGTCGTTCCGGCGCCGGCCGTCGAACCGGCCGACGAAGCGGAGGCGTCCGGACTCCATCCCCCGGAGAAGGAAGTCGCGCCAGGCGGGCCGGTCCCGCGGGTCGATCCGCCCGTCGTGGAGGGCCAGGTACGAGGCCGGGATCGACTCGAGGAGGTCGAGGGTCTCGTCGGGGATCGGGCGCCTCGCCGTCAGCTCCTCGAGCCGCGCGACCGCGGGAGGGACGAACCCGGACACGGCGTTCACGAGCGGCTTCTGGTGGTCGGCCGCGCGCAGCATCGCCTCGTACGGCACCGGGGGCACCGGCGGCAGGTGGACGAGCCCCCCCCGCATCGGCGTCCGGGCGAGGAACAGCGTCAGCTCGTCCGGGTCGACCGCGCCGCGCATCAGGTCGAGCGGGGCGGCGCGGTCCTCGAGGAGGAGGAGGAGGGAGACGGCCGAGAGGAGGCCCGGCCGGAGCCACCGCCGCGCGGGCCAGCGCTGGGCGGCAGCGCTCGCCAGGAGGAGCGCGCCGAGGCCGGCCAGGACCGCCAGGCCCAGGTCGGCCATCATGGCCCACCGCGCCGGTACGCGGATGCTCCGGAACGGCGGGAGGGCCTCGAAGAGGACCCGGTGGAACGGCGTCCTCATCCCGAGAGACCCGAGGAATCCGGTGACGAGGAAGACGAGTCCGATCCCGAACGCGTCGGGACGGCCCGGCCCGCGGAGGCTGGCCGGGAGATTCGGCGCCCGGGCGAAGGAGAAGGCCCGCGGCCACGCGAGGGACCACCGGAGAAGGAGCGCCGCGCAGAGAACGGCGAGGCCGCGCGACGGGTCGGTCGCCTTGAAGACGAGCGCCTCGCCCAGGTGGACGCGGAGGCCCGAAGGGGCCGAGGCCAGGAGAGCGATCGTCCCGGCGGCCACCGAGACGGCGTCGAGGAAGAGGAGGAGGCCGCGGCGGCGGCCGCCCGGTTCGTCGGGAGGGGCGGCCGGAGCGGCCGGCGCAGGGCGGGCGAGGAGCAGCGCCGCCAGCGAGAGGAGGAGGAGGAGGAGGCCGGGGAAGAGCGCCAGCTCGCCGGGGGCCGGGTGCTCGCCGAACCCGCTCCAGAGGCGGTTTCTCGGGTCCGCGGTGAGCCAGTGCCCCAGGCCGGCGGAGAAGGCCGCCGCGTCCTCGGGAGTCCGGACGAACCCGTAGAGCCGGGCCGCCTCGCGGTAAGGGAGGAGGAACGGCAGAAGGCCGAGCCCCGCGGCGCCGAGGGCCACGGCGCCCCGCCGGAGGAAGGCGCGGTCCCGCTCGACGCCCTGCCGGAAGGCGAGCAGGACCCCCGACAGGGCGAGCGGGACCGCCGAGAGGACCAGCCAGTGGATGCAGGTCAGCCCGTTCATCAGGAACGCCACGGAGAGCCACGCGGCCCTCTTCCACGTCCGGGCCCGGACGAAGAGGACGAGCGCTTCCAGGAGGAGCGGGACCCAGCCGGCGGACGTGTAGTTCACGTGGGAGATGTGCTGGAAGCGGTAGGGGACGAACGCGAACCCGATCCCCGCGACCCACCCCGCCCCGGTGGAGCCCGTCAGCGTCCGGGCGAGCCGGAAGGCGCCGTAGCCCGACAGGGCGTATCCGAGGAGCATCGCCAGTCCGTGGACCGTCAGCGGCCGGACGCCGGCGGCGAAGAGCGGGAACAACGGGAGCGCGATGCCGTAGTTGTGCTCGCTGAACGCGAGGCTGTGGGAGAGGGGGAAGAAGACGTTGCCGTGGAAGAGGTTCAGCGGGTCCGTGAACGTCTGGTGCCAGTCCCACCAGAGGATCCAGGAGTTCAGGTAAGGGTCGCCCGCGTCCGGCGTGGCGTCCCGGATCTGCGCCGCCCAGGGCCACGTCATGAGAGCCGTCAGGATGCAGAAGCCGGCGAAGACGGCCGGCTCCCGCAGCCAGCGGGCCGGCTGGCTCGTCGAGGTCGAAGGGGACGGCACGGAGCGGATGATAATCAGCGCCCGGTTTTCGACGCCCGCATGGCCTCGCGATCTCCGCTCCGACCGCTCCTCGTCCGCGCGCTCGTCCTCGGGGCGGCGGCGGCCGGCCTCGTGAGGGCCGTCCTGGCGGTCCCGGGCCCGCTGAGGAGGGTCGTGGAGGGCTTCGGCGCCTCGACCGTCGAAGCGAGGCGGCGGACGTACGGCGACGCCTACACCGGCGCCGTCGACGTCCTCCGCGCGGGGATCCCGCCGGGCGGCGGCTACCTGGCCATGGCCAGCTGCGAGCCCGGCTGCGAGTACTGGCTCCGGTACGACCTCTCGCCCCGCCGCATGAGGCTCCTGGACCGGCGCCGGACGAGGGACCCCGGGATCCTCCGGGACGCGGCGGCCGCCGAGCCCGGAGCCCGTCTCCTGCTGGTGGAGTCGCCCGACGGTCCCCCGCGGACGACGACCCTCGGGGCGCTCTGGGGCGAGGCGCCGCTTCTCCCCGAGGACCTCCGCGACGAGGGGCTCGTCGTCGCGGTGGACACGCCGGTCGACGGGGCGTCCTCCTCCGACCCGCTCCTCGTCGAGGGGTGGTGCCAGGAGCCCGGCGAGAGGCCCTGCGCGGCCGTGAGCCTCTGGCTGGACGGGCTGCCCGCGACGGTCGCGAGCTTCGAACGCTATCCCCGCCCGGACGTGGCCAGAGTCCTTCCGGAGATGGGATCGTGCGAGCGGGCGGGGTACCGGGCGCGCCTCTACAAGCCGCGTCCGGGGGCGGAGACGAGCCGGCTCTACGCCGTCTTCGTCACCGCCGACGGCCGCTGGAGGAAGGTGGGGCCCGTCGAGGTGCGGTGGCGGTGACGGACGCCGCGCTGAGGCTCCTCCTGGCCGGAGCCAACGTTGCCCTCGTGACGGCGAGCGGAGCCGCCCTCGCCTCGCTGGCGGGGGCGTCGCGGCGGTTCCGCCCGGCCGAGCGGCTCGGCCTCGGGTACCTCGCGGGGAGCGCGTGGGCCGGGGTCGCGGCGTTCCTCGTCTCGCTCGGGACGGGCGCCCCGCTCGTGCGGTCGCTCTTCCTGCCGGTCCTCGCCCTGCCGCTCGTCCTCCTCGCCCTGCGGCGCGCCCGCCTCGCGCGGGATCGCTCGCAGGTTCCCGTCCTCCCTCCCGGCGCCGCGCCGCGCCTCCTCCGAGGGCTCGCCGTCCTGGTCGGCTCCGGGGTCTGTGCGGTCGTCCTCCTCGACGCCGTCTCCTGCGTGGCCTCGGACTTCGACGGCCGGATGACGTGGCTGCCGCTCGCGCGGTACGTGCGGCAGGAGAGGAGCGTGCTCCCGTCGGCGCTCACCGACGCGACCTGGGAGGTCTCGCACCCCCGCTACCCGCCGCTCGTCCCCCTCCTCCTCGTGTCGGCCCAGGAGGTCCTCGACGTGGACCCCCTCGACGAGCGGTTCCCGCGGAGCGTCCACGCCGCCTTCCTGCCCGCTTACCTCCTCGTCCTCTCGGGCCTCGCGCGCCGGCTGGCCGGCGTCCGGGCGTCCGCCGTCGCGGTCGTCCTCGCCTCGACCACCTTCGCGCTGACGTTCGAGAACCACGGCGGGCCCATGGGGTCCTACTCGGACTTCCCCCTCGCCGCGTTCGCCGGGGCCGGCGGCGTGCTCCTCCTCCTGGCCCGGGGGCGGGACGCCCTGGTGGGCGGGCTCCTCCTCTCGGCCGCCGTCCTGACCAAGAACGAGGGGGCGGTCCTGGCCCTCGGGGCGGTCGCCGTCTGCCTCGCCGCGGGCCTCCTCCGCCGTCGGCTCACGATCGGAGCCCGCCTCGCCCCGGCGCTCGTCGCGGCCGCCTGTCTCGTCCCGGCGCTCGCGGGGCTCTCCCTGTGGAAGTCGAGGATCCCGAACCGGAGCGACGAGGCCTACCTCGCGTCGGGGAAGCCGCTTCCTCCCGCCGCCGAGGTCGTCTCGCGCCTGAAGGGCGCCGCCCCCGTCGTCGCCGCGAAGACCTTCTCGCCGCGGGAGTGGGGCCCGACGACGCCGCTCGTCGCCGTCCTCCTCCTCCTCGCCCCGTTCGGCCCGCGGAGGCCGCACCTCCGTCTCCTCCTCGCCCTCGCCTCGCTCCCGCCGCTCCTCGGCCTCGCGGCGTACGGACTGCACTACGACCCGGCGGAGCTCGCCCGCGTCACCTGGAGCCGGCTCCTGACGCAGGCGTCCCTCCCGGCGCTCGTCGTCCTCGCCCTCCTCGCGCGCGAGGGGCTCGTCCCGACGCGACGGCCGTCGGGCTAGCCCCGGCTCCGCATCAGGTTGAACTTCGCCATCTCGGCGTACGTGACCGTCGAGTCGAGGTCCTCGCGGGCGATCCTCAGGTTCTGGACGAGGCCCTCGAGGACGAGCTCCATCAGGAAGGCGCGCTCGAAGTCGTCGGACGGGCTCGCGTGCTTCCGCGCGAGGTCGGCCAGGCCCGGGATCGAGTCGAGCGTGGCGAGGTGCTCCGAAAAGGGCGTCGTGTCGGACAGGACGACCTTCCTCTCGTTGGCGAACGCCGCCACGATCGGGTCGTAGGGCGTCGGGCCGTGCGGCGCCTCGCGCGGGCGCCGCTCGGCGAGCCGATCGACGGCGACGGGGCCGCCCCCCTCGTCCTCCTCGAAGTCGTTCCGGCGGCCGCGGGCCCGCTCGGCCCGCCCCTTCGGCCCCTCGACCGGGGGGAACGTCGCCTCGAAGAGCGCCTTGACCGCGTCGCCGATCAGCTTCCTCGCGACGATCTCGGCCCCCTGCTGCTCCCCCTCGAAGACCAGCTCCACCTTCCCGGTGACGGCCGGCAGCGTGGCGAAGAGGTCGACGAGGCGCGGCGCGACGACGGCCTCGCCCGTCAGGAGCGCCCGCCGCTCCATGTTCGAGACGATCAGCTCGCGGGAGGCGATCGGCATCCGCGCCGAGACGCCGGAGCTCTGGTCCACGAGGTCGCTCCGCCGCGCCACGAACGCGACCTCCTCGACGAGGAGGCGCACCCGCTCGGGGAGCTTCACGGTGACGCCGTCGAGCGTCCGGTCGGTCCAGGCCTCCTGGTCGGTGATCGCCGCCGCCGTCGAGACGTCGACGGGGTAGTGCGTCATCACCTGCGAGGCGATCCGGTCCTTCAGCGGCGTGATGATGTTCCCGCGGTTCGTGTAGTCCTCGGGGTTGGCCGAGAAGACCATCAGGATGTCGAGCGGGATCCTCACGGGGAAGCCGCGGATCTGGAGGTCCCGCTCCTCCAGGATGTTCAGGAGGCCCACCTGGATCCGGGGCTGGAGGTCCGGCAGCTCGTTGATGGCGAAGATGCCGCGGTTCGTCCGCGGCACGATCCCGTAGTGGATCACCTCCTCGTCCGAGAAGCTCCGCTTCTCGGTGGCGGCCTTCACCGGGTCGACGTCGCCGATCAGGTCCGCGATCGTCACGTCGGGGGTGGCCAGCTTCTCGCGGTACCGCGCCTCGCGCGCCAGCCACTCGACCGGCAGGTCGGCACCCGCGCTGGCGGCGATCCGCCGGCCGAACCGCGTGAACGGCGCGAACGGCGACTCGTTCAGCTCCGACCCCGCGATGATCGGGATCTCCTCGTCGAGGAGGTTGACGAGCGCGCGGAGGATCCGCGTCTTGGCCTGGCCGCGCAGGCCCAGGAGGAGGACGTCGTGGTGCGCTAGGAGGGCGTTCTGGAGCGCCGGGAGGACCGTCCGCTCGTACCCGATGATTCCGGGGAAGGGGTTCCGCCCGTCGCGCAGCATCGCGACGAGGTTCTCCCGGATCTCCTCGCGGACTCCCCGGGGGCGGTACCCGGACTCGCGCAGCTCCCCGAGGGTGGTCGGCCTGTCGGTCATCGCGCCTCCTCGTGTCTCTCCCTCTACGGCCGCCCGCGCGGGCCGGACGTGGACCCGCGGGAGAGGGGAGCCGGCCCGGAGTATGCCGAAGGCGGCGGGCGGGGCGGCGTCAGCCCCGCGGGGCAGGGGCGGCGGGCGGAGGCGCGGGCGTGGCCGGCGGCGCGGACGGAGCCGGGGGGGCGGTCTCGGCCACGCGGAGGCTCAGGGCGAGCCCGGAGCCGCCGGTCCCCGCGTACCGGAGGACGACGTGGTCGCCGGGCCTGAGGTCGGCGATCGTGGCGGCCCGCTTCCCCTTCACCACCTGCGTCGACTCGCCGACCAGGACGGTCGCCGTCTCGGCGGGGGCCGGCGTCCCGTTCTTCCGGGTCGTCACAGACTCGCGGACGACCACCGTCCCGCGGGAGGCGTTGACCGAGACGATCGACCCGACGATCGTCCGGGTCGGGACGGGGCTCGGCCGCGCCGCGGCCTGAGGCTCCGGGCCGAGCGCCAGGACGGGCGCGGACGAGAGGAGGAGCGAGAGGAGCGCCGGCCGGAACATCCCGACAGGTCCGGGAAGCACGCCCCGTGCCCGCATCGGGGCCCGGGAAACGACGCCGCCGTGCCCCATTCCGGGCAGGCTGGACCCCAAATCGGCCACCGGGCGCCTCAGCCGGGGCGCCTGAGGCCGAACTTCTCCAGGCGGTATTGAAGCGTCCGATAGGTCAGGCCGAGGAGCCGGCAGGCCTTCGCGATCACCCAGCCGGACCGTTCCATGGCCTGGACGATCAGCTGGCGCTCCAGCTCCTCGATGTCGATCCCCTCGGCGGGGATCTCGAACCCGTACGGGCGGGAGGCGGGAGCGGTGTGCAGCCGGATCTCGAGCGGCAGGTCGTCCGGGCGGACGACGTTCCCCTCGCAGAGGAGGACGGCCCGCTCCACGACGCTCTCCAGCTGGCGGATGTTCCCGGGCCAGGTGTGCGCCGTCAGGAGCGCGAGCGCCCCTTCCGAGACGCGCTCCACCGACGTCCCGTGGACGGAGTTGGCCCGGTCGAGGAACCGCTGCACGAGGGCCGGGACGTCCGAGGTCCGCTCGCGGAGCGGCGGCAGGAGGATCGGGATGACGTTCAGCCGGTAGAAGAGGTCCTCGCGGAACTGCCCGGCCTTCATCATCGCCTCGAGGTCGCGGTTCGTCGCGGCGACGACGCGCACGTCGACGGGGATCGTCTCGTTGCCGCCGACGCGCCGGACCTCCTTCTCCTGCAGAGCGCGGAGGATCTTCCCCTGGAGCGGCATCGACAGGTCGCCGATCTCGTCGAGGAAGAGCGTCGACCCCGAGGCGGCCTCGAAGAGCCCCACCTTCCGGGCGTCGGCGCCGGTGAAGGCGCCGCGCTCGTGGCCGAAGAGCTCGCTCTCGAGGAGGCTCTCGGGGATCGCGGCGCAGTTGATGGCGAAGAAGGCCTTCCCGCCGCGGGGCGAGCGCGAGTGGACGGCGCGGGCCACCAGCTCCTTGCCCGTCCCGGACTCGCCGCGGATCAGGACGGTCGACGCCGTCGGGGCGATCTTCTCGACGAGGCGGAAGACCTCGCGCATCGAGGCGCTCTCTCCGACGATGGCCTCGAGAGGGTCGCTCTTCAGCCGCCGCTCGAGCTTGAGCGCCTTCTCCGAGAGGCGGTACGTCTCCAGCGCCCGTTCCACGCGGAAGAGGAGCTCGTCGGCGACGACCGGCTTGGACATGTAGTCGAAGGCGCCGAGCTTGTGGGCCTCGCGCGCCCGCTCGACCGAGCCGTGGGCCGTGATCAGGAGGATCCGGGGCGGGAGCGGGCCCTCGAGGAGCGCCCGGATCACCTCCATCCCCGAGAGCCCCGGCATCTTCAGGTCCGTCAGGACCACCTCGGGGTGGACCTCGGCGGCCTTCGCGATCGCCTCGCGGCCGTCGGAGGCCACCGCGACGCGGTAGCCCTCGTCCTCGAGGATCATCTGGAGCGACTCGCGCTGGTGGCGCTCGTCGTCGACGACGAGGAGCGTGGCCTTGGGGCTCTGGGCGGTCATCGCGGCCAGATTACCCCGCCGGGCCGGGGGCGGCGCTCGCCAGGGGCAGGCGGAGGACGAAGCGCGCCCCGGGGCCGTCGGTGCGGTTCGAAGCCTCCACGCGGCCGCCGTGCTCCTCGACGATCCGCTTGACCATCGCCAGGCCGAGGCCGACGCCCCCCTCGCGGCGGGAGAAGTACGGCTCGAAGAGGCGCGCGGCGTCGGCCGGCTCCAGGCCCGGCCCCTCGTCCTCCACGGAGAGCCGCGCCCCCGCGGGGGCGCCGCCTTCGGCCACCTCGCGGCAGAGCGTGACGGTCACGGTCCCCCCGGTCCGCTCCATCGCCTGGATCGCGTTCTGCAAGAGGTTCCAGACGGAGGACTTCAGGAGCGAGCCGTCGGCGTAGAGGGGCGGGAGCCCGGGCTCGGCCTCGTAGCGGACCGTCACGCGGCTCCGCTCGGCCGTCTCGGCCAGGTCGTCCACCGTCGCCCGGACCACCTCGCCGAGGTCCACGCGCGAGAGCGTGAGGGAGAGCGGGCGCCCGTAGGAGAGGAAGTTGTTGATCAGCGTCGCGAGCCGTCCGATCTCGCCGCGGAGCGCCTCGATCCGCGCGGCCTGCTCGGCGGCCGCGGCCTCGTCGGCCGGCCGGTGGCGGCGCTTCAGGACGTCCAGGCCGAGGGAGAGGGCGTTCAGCGGGTTCTTGATCTCGTGGGCCAGGCCCGAGGCCAGGTGCCCGATCTCGGCCCGCTTCTCGGCGGCGGACAGGCGCGCCTCGAGCCCCTGCCGCTCGAGCAGGGACTCGGTCATCCGGTTGAACGCACCGGCCAGCCTCCCGATCTCGTCCTCGCGGTCGACGGGGACCCGGACGAGGAGGTCGCCCCCGGCCACCTTCGCCGCGGCCTCGGCGAGGTCCGCCAGCGGGCGCGTGGCGTTCCGCGTCAGGACGAGGATGAAGGCCAGGCCCAGCGCGAAGACGCCGACCAGCGCGTAGAGCCGGCGCTTGAAGTTGTCGGCGAGCTGCGCGTCGATGTTCTGGAGCGAGTAGGCGATGCGCACCCAGCCGAAGAACCTCCCGTCGACGACGAGGGGGACCTGCAGGACGGAGGTCGGCTCCCCCTCGGCCACCGTCCCGGAGATGACGACGTCCCTCATCGGGGCCGAGCGCGCCCGCTTCCGCCCGGCGGGGGCGGGGGGCGCGGGGAAGGGGCGCCCCGCCTCGGTCACCTGGATGTCGCGCAGCCCCTTGGCCTGGAGCTGGACGCGGTAGTCCTCGAGGACCCTGGGGTCCTTCCACCCCTCGGTCCCCATCTGCGTGGCGGCCACCTCGATCGCCTTGGCGAGCGTCTGGTACGACTCGTCGGCCTCGTGGATCGTCTCGTCGCGGGTCCGGAAGTAGAGGAGGGCCTGGGCCGCGGCGGCCAGGACGAGGATCGCGGTCACGCTCAGCGTCAGCCGCGTGGAGAGCCTGAGGCGGCGGAAGGGGCTCGGGATCCTCATCTCTGGGCGGCGCTCTCCGCCGCGGAATCCTACGCCTCGCCCCTCAGCCGGACGCCAGGCGAGGGAGGACCAGGAGGAGAACCCAGACGAGGGCGACCAGCCCGATCGAGGCCCACCGGACCTGGTCGTCGGTGGCGCCTTCGGGGAGGAACCGGCGGACCGGACGCGTCACCGGCGAGGCCACCAGGGCGAAGAAGCCGCGGACCTTGGAGGCGGGGTCGCGGATCAGCCGGGCCACGAGGGCGTCGAGGAGGAGGTACGAGATCGTCATGAAGCAGACGAAGCGCCCGAGGAGGAGGAGCTTCGGGGTCATGTCGTCCATCGCGCGGATGCTACGGGACTCCCGCCCGCTCCGTGGCGGGGGGGAAGGGGGGGCCCGCACGGACCCGGGCCCCCCCGGACATGGACTACCCCTCCGGGGCGAAGGAGACCCGGGCCTTCACCGCCTGGCCCGTCTTCGGGTACCGGACGCTCGTGACGAGGTCCTGGACCGACTGGGACGGGGGGGCCGTGAGGAGCGAGACGACGATGGTGACGAGGAAGTTGAGCGGCACGCCGAAGACGCCGCACGCCACCGTCCCCGTCCCGAACCAGGAGACGCCGAAGAACCGGCTCCCGATCAGGTAGTACAGGGTGACGCCGAAGCCCGCGACCATCCCGGCGACGGCGCCGGGGCGGTTCGCCCGCTTCCACCAGATGCCGAGGACGAGGACCGGGAAGAAGGAGGCGGCCGCGAGGCTGAAGGCCCAGGCCACCATCTCGACGATGATCCCGAGCCGCGCCGTCGCCACCCAGGCGGCGATCAGCGCCGTCACGACGAGGAGGACCTTCGTGATGACGAGCCGCTTCGTCAGGGAGGCCTTCGGGTTGATGACGTTGTAGTAGAGGTCGTGAGAGATCGCGTTGGAGATCGTCAGGAGGAGGCCGTCGGCGGTCGACAGCGCGGCCGCCAGGCCCCCGGCCATGACGAGGCCCGTGATGACGAACGGCAGCCCCGCGACCTCGGGCGTGGCCAGGACGACGAAGTCGGTCGACTTCACGACGAAGTCGGCGAACTGAACGACGCCGTCCCCCAGCTTGTCGACGACCTCGAAGAGCCCGGCCGGCGCCCAGAGCTTCACCCAGGCCGGCAGCTCGGAGAAGTTGCTGCCGACGAGGTTCGTGAAGACGGCGTTCCGGGCGAAGGCCGCGTAGGCCGGGGCCGTGATGTAGAGGAGCGCGATGAAGAAGAGCGACCAGCCGACGGACGTCCGGGCCTCCCTCACCGACGGCGTCGTGTAGTAGCGGGTCAGGATGTGGGGGAGCCCCGCGGTGCCCACCATCAGGCAGAAGGTCAGCGCGAGGAAGTTCCACATCTTGTTCCCGGCCGGGACGCTCAGGTAGTTGCCGACCGTGGCCCCTTCCTTGGCGGGGGCCGTGGCGTTGGCGTCGACGGACTTCTTCTTGGCGGTCAGCTTCTCCTTGTCGGCGGGCGAGAGCCCCTCGGCCTTCAGCTGGGAGGCGATCTGGTCCGACTCCGCCTTCCAGGCCGCCCGGGTCGCCTTCTCCTGCGGGTCGTTCGTGATGGCGATCGCCTTGGCGTTGTTGCGCTGCAGGAGCTGCCCGTAGGTCAGCTGCGGGACCGGGACGCTGAACAGCTTGAACGAGAGGTAGACGACCGGGACGAGGTACGAGCAGATCAGGATGATGTACTGGGCGACCTGCGTCCACGTGACCGACTTCATGCCGCCGAGGACGGAGCAGAAGAGGACGCCGATCAGGCCGACGAAGCAGCCGATCTTGAAGTCGAGGCCGATGAAGCGGGAGACGATCAGCCCGACGCCGGTCACCTGCGCGATCAGGTAGGTGAACGAGCAGGCGATCGCCGCGATCACGCCGAGGATGCGGGCCGTGTTCCCCTCGTACCGGGCGCCGAGGAAGTCCGGGATCGTGTAGGCGCCGAACTGCCTCAGGTACGGCCCGAGGAGGACGGCCAGGAGGAGGTAGCCCCCCGTCCACCCCATGATGTAGGCCAGGCCCGCGAAGCCCTGGACCGAGAGCGTCCCCGCCATCGAGATGAACGAGGCGGCGGACATCCAGTCCGAGCCGGTGGCCATGCCGTTGTAGATGGCCGGGACGTTCCGGCCCGCGACGTAGTACTGGTCGGCGTTGGAGGTCCTCGTGATGATCCCGATCAGGATGTAGATCCCGAGCGAGAGGGCCATGAAGAGCCAGCCGATCCACCTGTTCGGCAGGTCGAAGACGGCCTCCCCGATCCCGATGAGGGCCGTCACGCCGAGGAACCCGAGGGTGTAGAGGGTGAAGATCTTCTTCAGGCTCATCGCGCGCTCCCTCTCACTCCTGGATCCCGAACTCGAGGTCCTTCTTGTTCATCAGCTTGGCGTAGAGCGCGATCTCGAGGACGAAGACGATGATCGAGCCCTGCGCGGCGACGTAGTAGCCCATCGGGAAGCCGAGGATCGTGACCTTGTTGAGCGCCCCCGCGAAGAGGCCGCCGAGCAGGTACGTGACGACGAACCAGATCGCGAGAAGTGTGACGGTGAGCCGGAGGTTGTACTTCCAGTATTCCCGTTTCTGGAGCTCCGTGAGCTGTGCCATGCGTGCCCTCCCTCGCGCCTCAGAAGTAGAAGCCCTGGAGCTGGATCGTGAACTGGTCGACGCTCTTGCCGTTCTTCGGGTCGATCTTCCCGTAGGCGGCCTTGACGTTCATGTTGTGGCCGAAGGCCATGTAGCCGATCCCCACCGACCAGCGGTCCTCGTCGCCGGCCTCGGTCGACGCCACGTTCTTGTTGCCGTAGGTGAAGAAGGGCATCAGCTTGACGGCCTTGAGGTAGTAGCCCCCTTCGGCGTAGATCACGTCCTGCTTCGGAAGGTTCGTGAAGGTCTCCCCGCCGTCGGAGCGGATCCAGTCGAGCTGGCCCGAGACGGCGCCGCCCTCCCCGACGGGGAGGTCGACGTAGACGTCGGCGGCGTAGGACTTGTAGTCCTTCTGCGCGTCGCAGCCGGCGCCCACGGCCAGGATCTTCTTCTTGCCGAGCGACGTGCCCGAGTAGAAGAAGCCGGTGTCGGCGTCCAGGAAGTTGTACTGCAGGCGGGCCGTCGTCCGGAACGACTGCTTGCTGGCGCTGTCGCGCTGCCCCGACCAGACTCCGACGCGGTACTCGAGCTTCTTGGCGAACGGGTAGCCGCGGAGCTGGAAGCCGGTGTCGCGCCCGGTGACGTTCTGCGTGGGGCGGCTGAAGTCGAACGAGTAGGCGCCGTAGTCGATCGGCAGGAGGCTCGCGGCGCTCTGGAGCGAGTTGTGCGCGATCCCGGTCAGGATCAGGCCGCCGTCGATCGTGAACTCCTCGGCGAGCTTCCAGGAGAGGAACGCGTCCTGGACGATCATCGAGGCGCCCGTCTTCGTCCCGCCGACGGTCTTCCCGAGGTTCGGGCTGTCGGTCTCGAAGAAGAACGAGACGTTCTTGGCGATGTTGCCGCCGACGAGGAGCCGCATCCGGCGCAGGAACAGGTTCTGCTGCCAGTCGTCGGCCGTGGAGCTCTCCAGCCAGTCGGCCTGGCCCTGGAGGAGGACCCCGAACTTGAAGTTGACGTCGTCGTTCACCTTGATGACGGCCTGGCCGTCCGCGCGGGCGGCCGCCAAGACGAGGGCGACCGCTCCCAGGGCGGTCCCGAGACGGGCGAAACCGATCGGACCTCTACGCATCGAAAGACCTCCTTCTCCTCTCTCTGAAACCGGCGCTCGGCCGGAGGACGGGGTTGTCCGCCGCGTGGTATGGCACCGCCCGGGTGCTGCGGAGAGATCCGGGGGACGTCACGGATTCCGGGGAGGATAGGCCCGGCACTGGCGAAGTCAATCCTGTTTACGCGAAAAAGATCGCCTTGGCCCGAGGCGCGGAATTCCGCGTTACCGCAGCTGCCGGAGCCGGCGGGCGCCGAGACGGGCCCGCAGCGCCAGGAAGAGCTCGGCGGTGGCGGTGGCGTCGGTGAGGGCGTCGTGGGGCGGGTAGAGGGGGAGGCCCAGCTCCTCGCGGGCGGCGAAGAGGTTCAGCTGCGGCTCGGAGGGGGGCGCGCCGAGGAACCGCTTCTGGTCGGCCCAGCGGTAGAGAAGGCGGACGGTGTCGACGACCGGGGGCCTCTCCCACGGGATCCCGTGCTCCCGGTAGGCCCTCGTCAGGAACCCGAGGTCGACGGGCGCGTGGTGGACGAGGAGGACGCCGCCTTCGAGGCGGTCCCGGACCTGGGGGAGGACGTCGGCCAGCGGCGGGGCCTCCCGGCCGTCGAAGGGCCGGAGGTGGTGCGCGCCCATCGCGCCGACGGAGGACGCGTGCCCGTCGCGCGGGCGGACGAGAGACGCGAAGGCCTCGGCGAGACGCACGAGGCCCCCGCGGATCGGGACCATGCCGACGGAGAGGATCGCGTCCCGGCGCGGGTCGAGCCCCTCGGTCTCCAGGTCCAGGGCCCAGAAGACCACCTCGGTCCACGGAGGGGACCGCCGGAGGAAGGGGGGCCACTTCACGCCAGGACGACCCGGTACCTCTCGATCGCCCACTTCTGGGCGTCGCGGACGGCGAGGAAGGCCTCCTTCAGGTGGCGCCTCTCGGTCTGGCCGAGGGCCTCGATCGGGACGCGGTTTCCGGGGAGGCGGTCCTCGGAGAGGGCGCGGAGCTGCTCGCGGAGCCTGAGCCCCAGCAGGAACTGGTAGGCCTCGGCGAGGCCTTCCGCGGTCGTCCGGTCCAGGATCCCGGCGGCGGCGGCGCCGTGGAGGCGGCCGACGGTCTCGGTCGTGGTGAGGCCGGCGTCCAGCCCCCAGACGCGGGCCAGCCCCTGGACCGGGGCGATGCCCCCCTTCTTCAGGTCGACGCCGCCGTCCTCCACCTCCAGCCGGCGGAAGGCCCCGAGCGGCGGGCGGAAGCCGACGGCGGCGCGCGCCATGTGCGAGAGGAACGGCGCGCGGTCGTGGGCCGAGGCCAGGAGGTCGTGGAGGGGCGTCAGGTCGAGCGTCCCGCCCACGGACCGGAAGTCGAAGAAGATCGCGGCCGCCAGGACGGCCTCGGCCTGGGGCGTCTCGATCCAGCCGGCGAACCGCTCCGTCCAGGCCGAGAGCGGGCCGTTCCACTTCGTCGCCATGTAGCCGCCCGGGCAGGGGGGGAAGCCGGCGGCCACGAGGTCCGCGACGACCTTCTCGGCCAGGGCGGAGAAGTACCGGGCCGCCTCGGGGCCGTCGTCGGCGTGGACGAGGGCGTTGTCCTGGTCGGTCAGGAGCGTCTGCTCGAACCGCCCCTCGGACCCGAAGACGAGGAACGCGTAGGGGCAGGGCGGGGCCCCGAGGTCCCGCTCCGCCCAGGCGAGGAGCCTCCTTGCGAGCGCGTCGTTGAGGTGGGAGACGAGGCGCGCCACCTGCGTGGCGGGGAGGCCGCTCCGCGAGAGCGTCGCCACCATCCGGGAGAGGTCCCGCCCGTAGGAGGCGAGCGAGTCCCGCCCCCGCATCTTCTCGACCTTCTTGAACGCCAGGAGCGGGCCGTGGGACTGGAGGCGGAGGAGGTCGGTCGACGTCACGACGCCGACGATCTCCCCGTCCCTCTCGACGGGGAGGTGGTGGATCCCGTGCTGGAGCATCGCCTGCAGGGCGCCGTAGACGGGCGTCGTGTGCGGGATGGTCCGCAGCGGACGCGTGGCGACGGAGAGGACGGGGGTCTGAGGGCCGGCCCCCTCCGCCAGGACGCGGTTCCTCAGGTCCCGGTCCGTGACGATGGCCGGCGGCGTGCAGCGGAGGATCACCGAGCTGACGCGCTCCTCCCGCATCATCCGCGCCGCCTCGCCGACGGTGGCGTCGCAGCGGAGCGTCACGGCGGCCCGCTCGAGGAGCCCGGAGACGGGCGACAGGACGTCTCCGCCCAGGGCCGTGTCGGCGGGCCCGGCCGGGGCGCTCCGGAGCCGCTCGGTGAGCCCCTGGGTGAAGAAGCGGGCGAACGGCGCGTGCTGGAGGAGGCCCCGGAAGACCTTCTCCGGGATCCGGTAGGCCAGCAGGTCCTCCTCGACGACGACGTCGAAGACGACGCGCCCCGTCAGGACCGAGAAGCCGAAGAAGTCGCCCTCCTCCAGGACGAGCGCCGTCTCCCCCTCTCGCTCCAGCCGGACGATCCCCTTCCTCACGAGGTGGAGCGCCTCGCTCGGGAGGCCGTCGGCCGTCAGGACGGTCGTCCCCGCGGGGTGGTACGCGATCTCCAGGGCCGCCGCGGCCTCCTCGAAGGCGTCCGGGGGGAGCTGGTCGAAGGGAGGCGTCTGCCGGAGGAAGGAGCGCGGGTCGAGCGGCGGGGGGGGAGGGGGCGCTACGGACGAGGAGGCCACGGCGGCATTCTGGTCACCCGGGCCCGGGATGGGAAGGGGGCGGTCGCGCGGCGCAGAACGTGTTTACGCGAAGTCCGCCCAGGATTCCGCGCTTGCGGGAACGGAGCTACTCCGGCAGATAATCCGCGCGCCCGGAAAAGAGTCTCAGGAGGCCGACGATGCCCGACCCCGCCATCGGCGTTCCCCAGGTGCAGGACGAGATCGAGCGCGAGCTCGCCTCCCTCCTCGCGGAGAACCGCACCTTCGACCCGCCCGCCTCGTTCCGCCGCGAGGCGATCGCGCGCGACCCCGGGGTCTACGCCCAGGCGGCCGGGGACCCGGAGAGCTTCTGGGCGTCCTTCGCGCGCGAGCTGGAGTGGGTGCGCCCCTACGACCGGGTCCTCGACTGGAAGCCGCCCGACGCGAAGTGGTTCGTCGGCGGCCGCCTGAACGTCGCGGCCAACTGCCTGGACCGGCACCTGGCCTCCTCGCGGCGGCACAAGGCCGCGATCATCTGGGAAGGCGAGCCGGGAGAGGTGAGGATCTTCACCTACCAGCAGCTCCACTACGAGGTCTGCAAGTTCGCCAACGTCCTGAAGAAGCTCGGCGTCGGCAAGGGCGACCGCGTCTGCATCTACCTCCCGATGATCCCCGAGGCGGCCATCGCGATGCTGGCCTGCGCCCGCATCGGCGCGGTCCACTCGGTCGTCTTCGGCGGCTTCTCGGCCGACGCGCTGAGGGACCGGATCCAGGACGCCGGCGCCAAGCTCCTCGTGACGTCCGACGGCGGCTGGCGCCGGGGCCAGATCATCCAGCTGAAGCGGATGGCCGACGAGGCGCTGGAGGACTGCCCGACGATCCAGAGCGTCGTCCTCGTCAAGCGCGGCGACTTCCCCTGCCACGTCAAGGAGGGGCGCGACCACTGGTGGCACCGGCTCATGGACGAGGTGCGGGCCGACTGCCCCTACGAGGCGATGGACTCCGAGTCGCCCCTCTACATCCTCTACACGTCCGGCACGACGGGGAAGCCGAAGGGGATCCTCCACACGACGGCCGGCTACCTGACCGGCGTCTACGCCACGACGAAGATGGTCTTCGACCTGAAGGACGAGGACCTCTTCTGGTGCACCGCCGACGTCGGCTGGGTGACCGGGCACAGCTACGTCGTCTACGGGCCGCTCGCCAACGGGGCGACCGTCCTGATGTACGAGGGCTCGCCGGACTGGCCGGACAAGGACCGCTTCTGGCGGCTGATCGAGAAGTACGGCGTGACCGTCTTCTACACGGCGCCGACGGCGATCCGGGCGTTCATGAAGTGGGGGACGGAGTACCCGGAGCGCTGGGACCTCTCCTCCCTCCGCCTCCTCGGGTCGGTCGGCGAGCCGATCAACCCCGAGGCCTGGATCTGGTACCACAAGTACATCGGGCGCGAGCGCTGCCCGGTCGTCGACACCTGGTGGCAGACCGAGACCGGGCACATCCTGATCACGCCGCTCCCCGGCCTGACGCGGACCAAGCCCGGCTCGGCGACGATGGCCTTCCCCGGCGTCGACGCCTGCCTCCTGAACGAGAAGGGGGAGGAGGTCGTCGAGGGGGGCGGGTACCTGGCCATCCGCAAGCCCTGGCCCGGGATGCTGCGCGGGATCTGGGGGAACCGCGAGCGCTTCGTGAAGGCCTACTTCTCGAAGTGGAACAACGTCTACTTCCCCGGCGACGGGGCCAAGAAGGACGAGGACGGCTACTTCTGGCTCCTCGGGCGCGTGGACGACGTCATGAACGTCGCGGGCCACCGGATCGGGACGATGGAGGTCGAGAGCGCCCTGGTCGACTTCCCGAAGGTGGCCGAGGCGGCCGTCGTCGGGATCCCGCACGAGCTGAAGGGGACGGCCATCGCCGCGTTCGTCACGCTGAAGGCCGGGTACCACGGCTCCGAGGACGTCGTCGGCGACCTGAAGGAGCACGTCGTCCAGAAGATCGGGGCCATCGCCCGGCCGGACAAGATCATCTTCTCGGCCGACCTGCCGAAGACCCGCTCCGGCAAGATCATGCGCCGGCTCCTGCGCGACATCGCCGAGGGGCGCGCGCTGGGCGACACGACGACCCTCGCCGACCCGAACGTCGTCCGCCAGCTGAAGGAGCAGTACGAGGACAAGGAAAGCTGAGGCGTCGCGGCAGCGAGCCGTACGAGGACGAGGAGGGGTAGGGACTCCTTCTCGCGGGGGTGGGTCCGGTGGGGCCCGGGGAGGCCGGCAGGTCTCCCCGGGCCCTCTCCCTTTCTCAGGCCCCGATCGTGAAGCGGCCGGCCAGCTCCGCGGCGGAGCGCCAGAGGAAGAAGAGGCCGAACCCCGCCAGGAGGAGCCCCGCCAGGACGTGCGACCCGCGGATCCACTCGCCCGCCGGGTGGTCCTTCAGCCGGTCCACGAGCTCGATCAGGACGAGGAACCAGAGGAAGACCCCGAGCCCCACCCCGAGCGCGAATCCGGCCATCGGGCCCGCGCCGCCCTGCACGACGCGGTGGCTGACGAGGAAGCCGGTCACGAGCGTCCAGTTCACCAGGAGCGCCGGGTTCGCCGCCCCCTGCAGGAAGCCGACGAGGAGGTGGAGGCCGTGGGGCCGGTCTTTGGAGGCGGGCGGCGCCGCCCCGGGCGTGGCCGCGGCCGCCTCGGCCTCTCCGCGGATCCGGCCCAGGACCAGGATCCGGATCCCGTAGACGATCAGGAAGACCGCCAGGACGAGCCGGACCCACGGGTCGTTCAGGAGCCTCTCGAGGGCCCAGCCCAGGCCGAGGCCGATCGCCGCGCAGATCAGGGCGTCGACGATGGCGCCCCCCAGCGAGACGCGGAGGGCCTCGCGGAGCTTCCGCTCCGAGACCTTGCGCAGGACGGTGATGTTCAACGGCCCCGGCGGGATGGCCCCGAGGAAGCCGGTGGCGATCCCCACGAGGAGCGCGAGCGGGAACGCCTTCATCCGGAACGGCTCCGGCGGGGACGCACCGCGGAATCCTCTCACGGCCGCTTGCCCCGCCGCGAGGGCGGGCGCTACAGTGGAGGCGTGACCGCCCCCCTCCTCGCCGCGCTCCTCCTCCTCGCGGCGCCGCCCGCGAGCGCCCCCGCCGCGGTCGAGTTCGAGCCGAAGGTGGGCGTCACGGGGACGCACGTGCGCGTCGCCGGCCCGCTTCCTCCCGGGGCCCAGGTGAAGTTCGGCGGCCGCAGCCTGCCGGCGCTCCCGGAGCCCGACGGCTCGCTCACGTTCGTCGTCCCGGAGGGGTCGGTCTCCTCGTTCATCGAGGTCGACGTCTCCGGGAAGGTCTGGGGGAGGAGCGCCGTCCCGTTCGTCGTCGCGGGCTCCTCGCTGGTGAACGCCCCGAAGCTGATCGGCCTGAAGGAGGCGATCGACGTCTTCGGCTACGTCGACCCGGTCCCGGAGGGGGGAGAGGCCCCCGAGGAGCGGTCCAAGGCCGTCCTGAAGCTCGACGACGCCGACATCCTGTCGATCGGGCCCGTGGCGCCGATGCCCGGCTTCCTCGGCCCGGCCGTGACGCTCGGCGACGCGGCCTCGGCGGCGAGGACGGGGATGGGCCCTGCCGGCCTGATCCTGACGGCCCGGCCGCCGAAGAAGAAGCCGACCCCCACGCCGCCGCCGCAGTAGACCCTTGCCGCGCCTGGAGCACCGGCTCGACCTCCCCGGCGTGACGAGGGAACGCCTCTGGGCGTTTCACCTCGACCCGCGGGCGCTCGTGCGCCTCACCCCGCCCGGCAAGCGCCTGCTCGTCGTCTCCTTCCCGGAGCGGATGGGGGAGGGGGCCCGCGTCGTCCTCCGGGTCCGGCAGATGGGGGTCCCGCTGACGTGGGTCTCCCGGATCGAGGAGTGGGACGAGCCGAACGGCTTCGCCGACGTCCAGGAGAGCGGCCCCTTCCGCGCCTGGCGCCACCGGCACCTCTTCGAGGACGGCCGCCTGACCGACCGGGTCGAGTACGAGGTCCCGCTCGCGCGGCTCGGCGGAGGGCTCGTCGACCGCCTCCTGATCCGCCCGGACCTCGACGCCATGTTCGCCCACCGCCACGCGGTGACCCGGGAGGCGCTCCTCGGGGGCTGAGGCCCCTCCCGGGGAACTTTCCTCCGCCGTTCGGGGTCCAAACACCTCGATGACGGCCCGAGCCGCCGCCCTGCCGCCCGGCCGGGTGCCGGAACCGCGTGGGAGAATCGCGGCCATGGCGAACCCGGCCCGATCGCAGGACCGCCCCGAGTGGCCGGGCGACGAGAGGGCCGTCACGAGGTTCCTGGCCGGGGACGTCTCCGGCTTCGAGATGATCGTGCGCCAGTACTCCGACATGGTCTTCAGCCTCGCGGCCCGGTTCGTCGGGCCGGAGGAGGCCGACGACGTCGTCCAGGAGACGTTCCTGCGCGCCTACCGCGCCCTCGACTCCTTCCGCGGCGAGTCGAGCCTGAAGACCTGGCTCTACGCCATCGCCCTCAACCGCGTCCGGGCCCGGCAGGGGACGCTCGCCCGCCTGCGGTCCTTCTTCGTCCAGCTCGGCCGCGAGTCGAGCGAGGGGGACGGGGAGCTCTACCTGACCGACCCCGCGGACTCCGCCCCCTCCCCGGAGGACGACGCCCTGACGGCGGAGCGGAGGCAGCGGCTGCGCGCCGCGATGAAGACCCTCCCCGAGGAGTTCCGCACCGCCGTCGTCCTCCGCGACCTCGAGGGCCTCGCCTACGGCGAGATCGCCGAGGCGCTCAAGGTCCCCGTCGGGACCGTCCGGAGCCGCATCGCCCGGGGGCGTGCCCTCCTCAAGGAGCAGCTGTCATGAGCGCCCGTCCCAGTCCCCTCCCGCGGCCGTCCGACGAGGAGCTGGACCTCCTGATCTCCCGCTCCCTCGACGGCGACCTCTCGCCCGAGGAGGAGCAGGAGCTCGGCAAGCTCCTCCTGGCCGACCCCGTGGTCCGGGCCCGCCGGGACCGGATGGCCGCCCTCGTCGCCGAGCTGGGGCGGGTCCCCGCCCCCGTCCCGCCCTTCGCGCTCGCCACACGCGTCAGCAGCCGCGTCCTCGAGAAGGCCGGCGGCGTCGGCCTCCCCTCGGGCCTGGCCGGCCGCGCCCCCAAGATGGGGCTGATCTTCGCCACGATGGCCGCCCTCGGCGTCGTCGCCGCTTACAAGATCCTGACCGGCGGCAGCGTCCTCGCCCCGGTTCCCGCCGAGAAGGTCGCCGCCCGCGAGGCGGCCAAGGCCGCCCCCGCCGACAGCTCGCGCGAGCCGGTGCAGGTCTTCTTCCAGGAGTCCTCTGGCCCGAAGGCCGAGGCCGGGAAGCCGGCCGAGGTCGCAGGCGCCGCCGGTGCCGGAGCTCCCGCAGCTCCCGCTGCTCCCGCCTCCCAGGCCGCTCCCGTCCTCGTCGCCGAGGCCCGCCCCGCCGCCCCCGCGCCGGGGCCCGAGGCCGAGACGAGGGCCCGCGCCAACGAGGCGGCCGTGAAGGAAAAGTCGAGCGCGCTCGGCCGGGAGGAGGCGAAGCCCGCCGCCGCCGGAGAGGCCGACCGCTTCGCCCCGGAACCCCTGACGAAGACCGACGCCCTGGCCTCTCGCGACGAGCGCGCCAAGGACGAGCGCGAGGCGGCGCGGGTGGCCGAGGCCGTCCCGGCCGCCCCCGCCGCGGCCGCGCCCTCCGTCCCGCGGCAGGCGGCCGACCTCGACCTCGGGGTCTCCGCGCGAGGGGCGGGCGAGGCGCAGTCCGCGCCGGCGCCCGCGCTCGCGGCCAAGGGGGGACGTGCCGCCGAGCCGAAGGCCCGCGAGGAGTCGGCCGCCCCGCGGGTCGTCCTCCACGACGCCGCGTCCGCGCCCGCCGGTCCGGGAGAGGGCGTGACCCTCGGGGCGCCGTCCGGAGGGAAGGCCGCGTGGAGGCTCTCCGCGCCGCCCGACCTCTCCTCGCTGCCGTCGCCCCTCGGGGCCCACTACCGCTTGACGCTCGACGGCACGGGCCGGGTCGTCTCGCTCCGGCGGGTCTCCGTGGCGCCCGCCAGCGCCGCGCCGGGGGTCGAGAGCTTGCTCAGGGGGCTCACGTTCCTCCCGGTCCCGGGCGTCCCGGCCGCGGGGGAGCTCGACGTCCGGGTCTCCCGGGACTGACCCGGGCGGGTCCCTCCCGGGGGCTCGCGCCGCGGCGCGGAGCCCTTCCCATGCGGAGATCGTGCGATTGAATCGTGCCGAAACCACTCGCCGGGAATAGGTTACTGGCCAACTGATTTTTCGCCCCGGAGGCCTTGCCGTCGGGCAGAATAGCCGTCCCGGGGGAGTGACGGCGTGACGAAGGCGGCCCTCAAGCATCACAGGCAGCGGGTGCGGCGGGCGCTCGAGTACGTGAAGAAGCGCCTGAAGCTGGACCACGAGTTCGTCGTCGTGGCCGGCGAGCCGAAGGAGCAGTTCGGCCTCCTCGACATCCAGCGTTCGGACCGCGGCACCGAGGACAAGAAGACCTGGATCGTCACGTTCGACGCCGACCTCGTCGCGGGCGAGACGATGCAGGCGCTCCGCCGCCACGCCTTCCACGAGATGCTCCACGCGCTGACCTGGCCCCTCTTCGACGAGACCGAGGCCGCGATCCGGAGGATCCCCGACTCCCGGGTCCGGCAGGAGGTCCTCTCCCGGGCGCTCGACGCCCGCGAGAACATCGTCTACGACCTCGAGCGCAAGGTCGGCCCGCTCGCCTTCCCGCACCTCCCCTGGAACGAGCCCTGACTGCACGAGCTCGCGCCGCGGTCCGCGGCGGACGTCGTGGAAGCCGCACGGAACGGGCAGCACCACCTGCGGCCCCGCCGCCGCTTGACCCGCCGGACGGTCGCGCCTAACATCCGCGTCCCGCGAGCGGCGCGGACGCCGGCCCGCTAGGCCGGCACGCGCGTTCGCGGAGCGCGGGAAGCCCCGAGCCGAAGTAGCTCAGTCGGTAGAGCAACTGATTCGTAATCAGTAGGTCGTCGGTTCAAGTCCGACCTTCGGCTCCAATGTTTGCGCGGGTTTCCTCACGCAGCCGCCCTGACCCGTGTGTTGGCCGACCCGCGGCCGACCCGGCGGTGGCTCGCAGACGCCGGCTTCTTTCCGGGCGCTACGAGGACTTCCAGCCAGCCTTCCTTCGGGAGCTCCCGCCTGCCGCGAGAGAATGGGAGGGGAGAGGAGGGGGCCCGATGCACCCCCCGACCGCTGGCGGACGTTCGCCGCCGACCCGGACGAGGAGGCGCCCGAGACCTGGGCGGCTCCCGGACCGCGCCGGGCGGCTGCGCGGGGAGGCACGCGGCCCCGGCCTTCGACACGTTCGAGACCTGCGAGGGGGAGGGCAGATGAACCCGAGCGACTTCGTGAAGTGCTACCACGGCCTGACCGTCACCGGCCGGCTCGGCGGGACGCGGACAGCACAGGTCTACAGGTACTTCATGTGGGGAACGAAGGGCCTGAAGAAGGCCGACGAGATCAAGGCGAAGCTGGAGAAGGACACGCTCCGGGAGGGAGAGGTCAAACGGCTGGCGTCGGTGGCTCAGGCGTCGCTGAAGGACGGTCTGATCCGGCGGATCTTCGAGGGCAAGGGCTCGCCCTCGGACATCAAGACGCTCCTCGAGGCCGCCCTCATCTCCGAGGAGGTCCCCGACGACACGGACTCGCTCCAGGCGTTCTGCGACGAGAGCATCGGCGTCGACTGCAGCGGCTTCGTCAACGCGTACTTCCGGACCATGAACTGGATCGGGGAATCCCAGAGCATCCTCGACCTGGTCCGGGGCCAGAGGAAGGACCCGACCCGGATCCAGCCCCGGGACGTCCTCTACTGGTACTCGAAGGTGTCGGAGACGGGCAAGCTGCTCCCGACACCGGACACGGGAAAGGTCGGCCACATCGCGGTCGTCGACAGCCCTCCCGTCTCGACCGGCGACGGGCTCGGGACGATGACCGTCTGCGAGTCGCGTGGCGGGGGAATCGGGATCTCGACGAACCAGTACTCGATCAAGGAGCTGCTGAAGGACGACGACGACCACGTCATCTACAGGATCGACTGCTCGCTGAAGGGGCTCACGAAGTCGAAGACCGACCGGGACAACTACGTCCGGGTCTACCCCTGTCCCTGATCGCGCGCGGCGTCCGGCCCGGGGCCGTCGTGCCCGGCGCCGGAGACCCCTCGCGCCGTCGCGAGCAGGGGTCGGCGGTGGTAGCGTTCCGCTCGTGACGTCCGGAGGACGCCTCCGCGCCTTCGCCGCGCCGCTCGCGTTCCTGGCGGCGGCCGCGTGTGCCCGTGCGGACGGTTGTGGCGCTCCCGCCGAGAGCCCCCCGGGCGGGGAGAAAGGGCCGCGGACCATGCACGTCGTCAGAGGGGGGAGCCCCGTCGAGGTCGCGCCGGGCGAGGGGGTCGAACTCGTCGTGACGCGCCCGGTCGGGATCCCGGAGCAGCTCCAGAACGAGTGGCCGGCCGCCCCCTCGATCGAGGGGACGGCGGTCCGGTTCGTCAGGCGGCGGGTCGAGCCGCCGCCCCCCGACGTCGACGGCGGGGTCACGACGCTCCACTACGAGCTCGAGGCGGTCGTGCCCGGGACGGCCCGCGTGACGCTCACGCCGCGCCCGGCGAGCCGGGACGCGGCGCGGCCTCCGGTCGTCCTGGCGGTGACGGTCCGCGCCCCCGCCGCGACGGCGGCCGGTGCGGAGGCTCCGTCGCTCCCCGAGGTCGTCGCGCGGCTCGTGGAGACGGTCGCCTCGTCCTCGGCGACGCCGCTGGCGATCGCCCGCTCCTTCGGCGAGGTGGAGAGCGACTCGGAGGGCGGGGTCTACGTGAAGCCCTCCGACGCGCGCCTCTCGCGGGTGATCGCCGTCAAGCGCCACGCGACCGGGGAGCTGAACGACGTCCAGCTCCAGCTCGCCGTGCCGGGCGCCCTCTCGGCCGCCGAGCTCGAGCGCCTCTGGGGCGAGCCGGGGCGCCCGCCGATGCTCGCGATCGGCGAGACGAAGCTCGTCTTCCGCCCGGGCGCGCCCGAGGGGTCCCGCTTCCGCGCGATCGTGGCCCTCACCCTCGACGGCGACGAGACGGGGCCCGTCACCTGGATAGACGTGATCCGCGACGTCCCCTGACGGTCCCGCTCCCGGGTGGGATACTGCCCCGGTCTCCGGTCTCGGGCGCACCGGCCGCCCCGGCCCCCCGGGGATCGTCCCGGGAGGCCGCCTCACCGAGGGCGGACGGTGCGCGGCCTTCCCGCCGGCGCCCGCGCCCGGGGACGGAGGATGGAGGGCAAGCCGATGCTCCATGTCTCGCGCCGCGCGTCGTCCCCGGGTCCGCTCCTCGCCGCCGCCTTCGCCTTGCTGCTCGGAGCGGGCGGGGCCGCCCGGGCGGCCGCGCCCGAGCCCGTCTGCAAGGACGGCAAGAAGGAGACGACCGCCGACGGGAAGTTCAAGTCGTGCTACCTCGCGCAGGACTTCGCCGTCGGGCCGTACGCCTGCAGGGCGAGCTTCAAGCTGGCGCTCCACCCCAGCGGCGCCCTGAAGGAGTGCCGGCTGGTGAAGCCGGCCCAGGTCTCGGGCGTGACGGTCAAGGACTCGCTGGAGCTGTACGAGGACGGCAAGCTCCGCCGGGCCGTCGTCGAGGACACGAAGGCCTTCGGCGACGTGGAGGCGAGGCCGAACGACTTCGTCACGCTCCTCCCCTCGGGCAAGCTGAGCCGCCTGGAGCTGACGGGCGGGATGCGGACGGTCAAGGGGTTCCCCTGCAAGGGGAACCACATCTACTTCCACGAGAACGGCGCCCTCCGGAAGGTGCAGCTCTCCGAGCCGTTCAAGGTGGACGGCAAGGAGCTTCCGAAGGACACGTTCCTCTGCTGGGACGCGACGGGCAAGCGCGTCGAGCCCTGCGGCCCGATGACGATGTGACGGCCTGGCCGCGGCGCGGGGGCTACTCGTCGCCGCAGTCCAGGGCGTCGCGCTCGAGGAGGCCGGCGGTCCTCCGCCCGTCCTTTCCGGCGCGGGCCAGGAGCCAGCCCGGCGTCCCCTCGTTGACGAGGCCGACGGCCTCCACGACGTCCCCCTTCGAGACCGACTCCCCGGTCTCGTCCGGAGAGGCCGAGGCGGTGAGGAAGGAGGCCTTCGGGGCGACGACCGTGCAGCCGAAGGGAGGCTTCCAGCCGTCCTTGCGGAAGGTGTCCCCCGGCCAGCCCGCCCCGCAGAAGGAGGCGATCCCCTTCGTGGCCGCCATCGTGACCGTCCCGCCCCGCGTCGTGAAGGTCACGGTCCCCTCCGCGTCGGCGTACGCCCAGGAGCCTTCGCCCGTGGAGCGGGCCACGCCGATCCCGTCGCACATCCGCGCGTCCGGGCCGAAGGCGCCGGTGTACGAGAACGTGAGCGTGCCGCCGGCGACCATGATGGCGAGGGGTCCGTGCCGCCCGGTCCAGACGCCGCTGGGGTCGAACGCGGGGCCTCCCGGGGGCCCGGCCGCCGCGGGGACGGCCGCCGGGAAAGCGGCTAGGCTCGCGGCGAGGAGCGCGGCCGGGAGGCTGGGTCTCGGGTCCTGCATGGGCACCTCCAGGGGCAGCGGCTCACCAGAGCCGGAAGTCGAGCGTGTCGGCGGCGCCGAGGTGGTAGGTCCCCTCGATCTTCCAGGTCCCGTCCGCGTCGTCCACCGTCGCGTACTCCCTCTCGACGCGCCCGGGGTAGGTCAGCTCGTAGAGGAGCTGGAGGTCGCGCGTCCTCGAGAAGAGGCTCCGGTGGAGGCTCGCCCGGAGGAGCCGGCACCCGCCCAGGGGGCCGAGCTCGGCGCGGCGCTTCTCGTGGGCGGCGACGAACTCCGCGCGGGGGACCTCCCGCCGGTAGCTCCCGGCCAGGCAGCTCTCCCACGCCTCGGCGTACCGGCCCGCCCCGACGAGGCGGCAGTACTCCGCCACGACGGTCCGGTCGGCCTCGGCGGCCACGTCCTGGTCCCGCCGCTGCCCCCGGATCGCCGCCCAGACGAGCCCGGCGATCGCCGCCCCGATCGTCAACGCCACGAGGAGCCCGGCCCCGGGGGGTGTTCGCACGCGCCCTCCTCCCCGGCCGGGCGGCCCGCCCCGAGGGGGGGGCGGACGGCCGCGGCGCCGCGCCGCCTCCCGCGGGGGCCCGTTCCGGGTCGCGACGAGCAGAATAGCGTGCGGCCGGACGGGCCGGAGGAGGTCGCCGTGAGAAGAGCCCTCGTCGTCACGCTGGCGGCGGCCGCGCTCCTTTCGGGAGGGCCTCTCGTCGCCACGCAGGCCGCCCCCGGGCCCGACCGCCGGATCGTCTCCGCGGCGTCGGTCTCTCTGCGCGAGGCGCCGGGGACGACGCGGCGGCTCGTCGGGAAGCTCCCCCTCGGCTCCCTCGTCGTCGAGCTGGCCCGGACCGGGGGCGTCGACACGGTGGGCGGCGAGACGGCCCCGTGGTTGAACGTCTCGACTCCGGACGGCGCGGAGGGGTGGGTCTTCGGGGCGCTGACGTTGCCTTACGCCGAGGAGGAGCGGGACGCGATCGCGCTCGGGATCGGCGCCGACCGGCTGGCGCGGCAGGGGGACGGCTTCGAGGCCTTCGCCGAGCTGCACGCCTTCCTCGCGCGCGCGGCCGCCGGCGCCGGAACTCCCGAGGCGCGGGCGCGGCTGGAGCTTCTCGCCCTCCGGGCGCTGGACCGGGCCACGGAGGCGATCGGGTTCCGCAGGCTCCGCGACCCGGCGGTCCTGGCGTGGGTCGAGGCCCACCGCGAGGACCTCGTCTACAGCGAGCCCGGCGGCCGATGGCTCGTGGTGGCGGCCCGGTACTGGGAGCTGCGCGAGCGCTCCGGCTCGCTGCCGGTGGCCGAGGAGGCCGCCTGGGCGGCCGCGCGCGCCTGGCTTCCGGGCGAGTGCGAGGGTTACCTCCCGTGCAGCCTGGGGAACCTCGCCGGCACCGACGGCCGGTACCTGTCGCTCCACCCGCGCGGCGCTCACGCCGGGGAGGCGCTCGCCAACGTGGCGACGTTCCTGGACGGCGTGGCCGAGGACCCGCACGGGCAGTACGCGCGGGGCAACGTCGCCCCCGAGGACCGCCCCGGCCTCGTGGCGGGACTCGAGGAGCTCCGGGGGATCCTGGCGGGGCTCGACGACCCGCGGGCCCGCGCGGCCGCGTCGGCCGCGGAGACCCTCCTCGCCCGCTACCGGTAGCCGCGGGAGGCCCGCGGGGCTGGTTCATCGTGTCCTCTTGTCGGTGATTGCGGTGAACCCTATCCTGCGCCGAATGGAAGACCACGCCGCGACGGTCCACCGGTTCGAGGTTGACGGGAGGAAGCGGTGACGAGCCGCGTCCGGGTGCCGGTCCTCGCGGCCCTGCTCCTCCTTCCCTCGGGAGCCCGCGCGCAGAGGGCCCCGGCCGCGCCGGAGGGCAACGCACCGGCCGCGACGCTGGTGGTCACCCAGCTCCCGGCCGAGCCCGCCGCCCAGGGGAAGCCGCTCGCGGGGGGGACGTTGCGGGCGAGCCTCGGAGATGGGGGCCGGATCGTCGTGGTTCCTCCCTCCGGGCCGCCGCGGGTCCTCTCGGCGGGGCTCTCGAGCGCCGCCGACCCCGACGTCTCGTTCGACGGGACGCGCGTCGTCTTCGCTGGAAGGAAGCTCGCCACCGACCCGTGGTGCCTCTGGGAAGTGCACGCGGACGGGACGGGCCTGAGGCAGGTGACGTGCGGGAAGGGGGACTGCCGCCAGCCGGTCTACCTCTCGACGGTCCACACGATCACGGCGACGTCGACGGAGCCCTGGGTCCAGGTCGCCTTCGCCGGCACGAGCGGGGACGAGGCGAACGAGGCGGGCGCCGGGCCGAGCTCGGCGATCTGGTCCGTCAAGCTGGACGGCACCGCGCTCCGGCGGCTGACCTGGAACCTCTCGAACGACGGGGACCCGGTGGTCCTCCCCGACGGCCGGATCGTCTACGCGAGCTGGCAGCGGCACTCCCTCTCGCGCGGGCCGTACGGGCGGGTCGTCCTCGTCGGGATCCACGAGGACGGGATGGACCCGCAGATCTACTCCGGGGACGAGGGGCTGCGGGTCAAGCGGACGCCGGCCCCGACGGCGGGAGGCCTCGTCGTCTTCGTCGAGGCCGACTCCGTCGCGGGCGACGGGGGGGGGAGCCTCGCGCGGGTGAGCCAGCGCCGGCCGCTCCACTCCTACCGGCGGATCACGGGCGAGGCCGAGGGGCTCTTCCGCTCGCCGTCGCCCCTGCCGGACGGGCGGGTCCTCGTCTCCTTCCGCCCGGCCGGCGGCGAGGGGACGTACGGCGTCTACCGGCTCGACCCGGAGACGGGCGCGCGCGAGAAGGCGTTCGACGACCCGGCCTGGCACGACGTGCAGGCCAGGCTCCTGGCGCCGCGCCCGGTCCCGGACGGCCGCTCGAGCGTCGTGCGCGACGACGACCCGCTCGGGAAGCTCTACGCGATCGACGTCTCGATCAGCGACCTGGACCCGAAGGTCTTCCCGAGGGGGGCGGCGAAGCGGCTCCGGGTCCTCGAGGGCGTCCCCCCGCGGGCGGGGATCGCCTCGCACCCGCCGCTGGCCGTCCGCCGCTTCCTCGGAGAGGTGCCGCTCGAGGCGGACGGCTCGTTCCACGTCCAGGTCCCGGCCAACACGCCGGTGCAGCTGCAGCTCGTCGACGACGACGGCCTCTCGCTCCGGAGCTCGGCCTGGATCTGGGCGCGCAACCACGCGAACCAGGGGTGCGTCGGCTGTCACGAGGACCCGGAGCGGACGCCGCCGAACCGGCTGGCGAAGGCCCTGGAGGCGCCGGCCGCGGTCCTGGACCTGCCCGTCGCCCTCCGGCGGACGGTCGACTTCCGGCACGACGTGGCCCCGCTGCTGAGCGCGCGGTGCCTCGGCTGCCACGGCGCGGGCGGCGCGCCGCCCCGGCTCGACGGGGCGCCCGAGGGGTCCGCGGCCGGCGCGCCGAGCGCCGACTACGAGGCGCTCCTCCCGGCCGCCGTGGTCCCCGGGGAGGCCCGGCGGAGCCCGCTCGTCTGGCACCTCCTCGGGCGGAACACCTCTCGGCCGTGGGACGGCGAAGACGCGCGAAAGGCCTTCCGGGCGATGCCGGGAGGCGACCCGCTCTCCGCCGAGGAGAAGCGGACGTTCATCGAGTGGATCGACCTGGGCGCCCTCTGGGACGCCGGGGCAGGAGGGGGACGATGAGACGAGCGCTCGTGCCCGGCGCCTTCCTGGCCGCCTGCCTGGGGCTCCAGGCGGCCGAGGTCCCCAGGCCGGCCGGGGTGGCCGAGGCTTCGAAGCCGCCGGTCTTCGCGGAGGTCACCGCCAGGGCGGGGATCGCCTTCACGCACTCCATCGGCGACGGGGAGCTGAGCAACATCGTCGAGGGGACCGGCTCGGGGGCCTGCGTCCTCGACTTCGACGGCGACGGCTTCCTGGACGTCTACTTCCCGAACGGCCGGTGGCTCCGGAACGTCTCGGACAACCGCAGCCGCTCCCTGATCGGGAAGCTCCGGAACGCGCTCTACAAGAACGACGGGGACGGCACGTTCACGGACGTCACCGAGAAGGCCGGCGTGGCCGGGTCCGGCTACGGCTTCGGCTGCTCGGCCGCCGACTACGACGACGACGGCGACGTCGACCTCTACGTCCTGAACTACGACGGCAACCAGCTCTTCCGGAACGACGGCCGCGGGACCTTCACCGACGTCACCGACAGGGCCGGCCTCAGGGACGGGCGCTTCAGCCTGAACGCCCCCTGGTTCGACTACGACCGGGACGGGGACCTCGACGTCTTCGTCTGCAACTACCTCCAGTACGACGACGGCGCGTTCCGGGCCTTCTACCCGGCGCAGGGCTTCCCGGGGCCGCTCAGCTACAACGGCGTCCCGAGCGCGCTCTACCGCAACGACGGGGACGGGAAGTTCACCGACGTCACGAAGGCGGCCGGGGTCTTCAACCCCGGGGGCCGGTGCATGAGCGCCGTGACCACCGACCTGAACGGAGACGGGCTCCTCGACGTCTACCAGGCCAACGACTCGATGGAGAGCTACTACTACGTCAACAAGGGGGACGGGACCTTCGAGGAGAAGGGGCTGGAGACCGGCGTGGCCTACGGACAGAACGGGCAGGGGGTCTCTCACATGGGCCCGTTCTCGGCCGACGTGGACGGCGACGGGCGGCTGGACCTGTTCATCCCGGACATGGACTACGCGACCCTCCTGCTGAACCGCGGCGAGGTCTTCGACGACGCCATCGGCCCGTCGGGGCTGGCCGTCATCTGCGGGCAGTACACGGGCTGGGGAGCCGTCCTCGCGGACTTCGACGCCGACGGGGACCTGGACCTCTTCCTGTCGACCGGCGGGGCGCACCACGAGTACCCGGAGGACCCCGTCCTGGCCCGCAACGACGGCAAGGGCCGGTTCACGGACGTGGCCCGGGGCGCCGGGGACTACTTCGGGAAGAAGTACGTCGCCCGCGGGGCCACCTGGGCGGACTTCGACAACGACGGGGACGTGGACCTCCTCGTGGTGGACCTCGTCGGGCCGGCCCGCCTCCTCGAGAACCGGGGCGGGACCGGGAACCGCTGGCTGATGGTCGACGCGCGCGTCCCGGGCGGGAAGCGGACGGCGATCGGCGCGAGGCTGACGCTGACCGCCGGAGGCCGGACGCAGGTCCGAGAGGTGACGCCCGTCAACGGCTACCTCTCGCAGGGGGACCCCCGCGTCCACTTCGGCCTCGGGGCCGCCGCGAAGGCCGAGCGTCTCGAGATCCGCTGGCCCGACGGCCGGACCGAGGCGCTCGTCGACGTCCCGGCCGACCAGGTCCTGAAGGTCGTCCAGAAGGCCCGCTGACGGAGGGGCAGATGAACCGTCGCTCGACCGCCGGAATCCTCCTCGCCGCCGCGTCCCTCTCGCTCGTCGCCGTCTTCGTGGGCGTCCCCGCGGTGCGGGCACAGCAGGCCAAGCACCCCGTCTACGTCGGGACGAAGGTCTGCGCGACGTGCCACGAGGGGAAGGCGGCCGGCAACCAGTACAGCCACTGGCTCGCGAGCAAGCACGCGCGGGCCTACGCCGCCCTCGCCCTCCCCGAGGCCGTCACGATGGCCCAGCTGAGCGGCATCCCCGACCCGCCCGAGAAGGCCCCGGTCTGCCTCGGCTGCCACGCCACCGCCGCGGAGGCCGAGAGCTGGGAGCGGGACCCGACCTTCGTCCTGGAGGAAGGGGTCCAGTGCGAGAAGTGCCACGGCCCGGGGAGCGAGTACGCCTCCGAGGCCGTGATGAAGGACCCGGAGGCCGCCCGCAAGGCGGGGCTCCGCGTCTTCACGAAGCGGGACTGCGTCGTCTGCCACTACGTCAAGGGCTCGCACGCGGCGGTCCACAAGCTCCCGCAGATCGACGTCGAGAAGGCGTGGGCCGAGCTGGCCCACCCGGTCCCGAAGGGCTCCCACGTCGAGAAGGCGAAGGCGACGGCGCCGCCCCCCCCTCCCGGGCCGGCTGCCGGCAAGGCCGGGCCGAGGTACGTCGGCGCCCGGGCCTGCGAGGCCTGCCACCACGGCCCCGCGATGGGACACCAGGGGAGCCTCTGGCGCCTGAGCGCGCACGCGCGGGCCTACGCGGCCCTCTCGACCCCCGCGGCCGCGGAGATCGCCAGGAAGGAGGGAGCGGGCGACCCGCAGACCTCGCCGTCGTGCCTGAAGTGCCACACGACGTCCGGGCTGGAACCGGCCGGCGGGGCCGAGCCCTCGTTCTCGGTCTTCGAGGGCGTCGGGTGCGAGGCCTGCCACGGCCCGGGGAGCGACTACCGCACCGAGGCCGTCATGCGCGAGCCGAAGGCGGCTGCGAAGGCCGGCCTGAAGCCCGTCGGCGCGAAGACCTGCCTCCCGTGCCACGCGCGGGCGCACGGGAAGCCGTTCGACGCCGCGAGCGCCATGAGGAAGACCGCCCACCCGAAGCGCCGTGAGGCGCCGAAGGCGGCTCCGCGCGGGACGAAGGGGGGGACGGCGCCCGGCGCGGCCGGCGCCGCTCCCGCCGCCTTCGACATCGGCCTCGGCCTCGACGTCGTCTACAAGACCCCGGTCAACCTCGCGTTCCGTCCCGGCGGCCGGGAGGTCTGGGTGGCCTGCGAGGCCTCGGGGACGGTCGTCGTCGTCGACGCTCTCCGGCGCGTCAAGGTGGCCGAGGTCGTCTCCGGCGGCCAGCCCGCCGACGTGACCTTCAGCCCGGACGGCTCGCGCGCCTACGTCAGCAACCGGCTCGACGACACCGTCTCGGTGTTCGACGCCGCGAAGCGGACGAGGACGGCGACGGTGGCGGTCGGGGACGAGCCGCACGGCCTCCTGACGGACGCCCCGGGGAAGACGCTCTACGTCCTCAACACGTCGAGCGAGGACGTCTCGGTCGTCGACACGGCGACGCTGACGGAGACGAAGCGGCTCTCGGCGAGCCGCTACCCCTGGTCGCTCGCGCTCTCGCCCGACGGGACGCGGATCGCGGTCACGAACGCCCTGTCGCGCCTCGTCGGGTTCCGCGAGCCGTCCCTCTCCGAGGTGACCGTCATCGACACGGCGACGGCGACCGTCGTCAAGCGAGCGCGGGTCCCGGAGGCGAACCTCCTCCTGGGCGTCTCCTGGCACCCGAGCGGAGAGTTCGCGCTCTTCACGCTGAACCGGACGAAGAACCTCGTCCCGATGACGCGGATCCTCCAGGGCTGGACGATCACGAACGGGCTCGGCGTCCTCTGGAAGGACGGCCGCGTCGACCAGGTCCTCCTCGACGAGCCGCACGGCTACTTCGCCGACGTGAACGACGTGGCCTTCACGCCGGACGGCGAGTACGCGCTCGCCACCAGCTCCTCGACCGACCGGGTCGCGGTCGTGGACGCCGCGAGGCTCGTCGCGCTCCTGAAGTCCACCCCGGACGAGGAGAGGGCCGAGGTCCTGCCGAACCACCTCGGCGCCTCGGCCGGGTTCGTGGTCGCGCACGTCCCGACGCGGGAGAACCCCCGCGGCGTGACGGTCTCTCCCGACGGGAAGACCGCCTGGGTGGCCAACGCCCTGGACGACAGCCTGACGGTGATCGACCTGGCGTCGCTCCCGGCCGCCACGCGGGTCGACCTGGGCGGGCCGAAGGTCGTCACGAGGGTCCGGCGGGGGGAGCGCCTCTTCAACAGCGCGCGGATCGCCTTCCAGCGTCAGTTCTCCTGCCACACGTGCCACCCGGACGGGCACGTGGACGGCCTGACGTACGACATCGAGGCGGACGGCATCGGCGTCAGCCCGGTGGACAACCGGACCCTCCGGGGGATCTACGACACCGACCCGTTCAAGTGGGAGGGGACGAACCCGAGCCTGGCGAGGCAGTGCGGGGCGCGGCTCGCCGTCTTCTTCACGCGGGTGGACCCCTTCACGAAGGACGAGCTCGAGGCGGTCAACGACTACACGGTCACGATCCCGCGACCGCCGAACCGGCACCGCCCGCTCGGGGCCGAGCTGACGCCGGCGCAGCGCCGCGGCAAGGTCCTCTTCGAGCGGTCGACGACGGTGGACGGCCGGGAGATCCCGGTCGACAACCGTTGCGTCACCTGCCACTTCCCGCCCTACTTCACCGACCGGACCGTCCGCGACGTCGGGACGAAGTACCGGTTCGACCGCCAGGGGAAGCTCGACGTCCCGCACCTCAACAACATCTACGACTCGGCCCCCTACCTCCACAACGGGATGGCGCCGACGCTCGAGGAGATCTGGACCCGCTTCAACCCGTACGACCGGCACGGCGTGACGAACGACATGACCAAGGACCAGCTGAACGACCTGATCGAGTACCTGAAGACGCTGTAGGAGCGAAAGGACGCGCATGAGAGCCCGGACCCCTCTCCTCGCCCTCGCGATCGCGGCGGCCGCGGCCGTCTCTTCCGCGACGGCGGCCGCGGACGCCCCGGCGGCCCCCGCGACCCCCTCCGGCCTCCCGTACGTCTACACGAAGTGGAAGCACTTCACGACCAAGGACGGCCTGCCGAACGACCACGTCTTCGCGGTGAAGGCCCACGGCAACGACGTCTGGGTCGGCACCGAGGACGGCCTCGCCCTGATCGACAAGGCGAAGGGGAAGGTCGTCAGGACGTGGAAGGAGAAGGACGGGCTCCCCTGGAAGGTCGTCACGGCCATCGACGTCGACCCGAAGACGGGCGACGTCTGGCTGGGCCTCTTCGGCGGGGGCCTCGCGCGCTACTCCGGCGACCGGTTCGACCACTGGAACCAGCTCAACAGCGGCCTCCTGAACGACGTCGTCTACGGCGTGGCGGTCGAGAACCAGAACCTCTGGGCGGCGACGACGGCCGGCTGCTCGCGCCTCGACACCCGGACGGGCGAGTGGACGGCCTTCACCGAGAAGAACGCGCCGATGGAGGAGATCTGGAACTACAACGTCAGCTGGGACGGCAAGGAGACGGTCTACCTCGCGGTCTGGGGGAGCGGCGTCCTCGTCTACGACCTGAAGAAGGCCAAGGAGGGGAAGGCCCCCTGGGAGGAGTACCTCGACCCCGACGGCGAGATGGAGATCGACCTCTACCGCGACGACGGCATCAACCACGTCATCGTCACGGGGGCGGTCGCCGCCGACGGCGTCCTCTGGGTCTCCTCGTACTTCGGCGGCTCGCGGTACGACGGCCGCCACTGGCGCGGCTACGCACAGCTGGAGGGGGGCCTCCCCTCCGACTTCCTGAACAACATCAAGGCCCGGAGCGGCCAGGAAGCCTGGTTCTGCTCGGACAAGGGCCTGGGCGTCGTCGTGGACGGCCCCGGCGACACGTGGGTCGTCTACACGCGCGACCCGAAGACGGGGCGCGGCGTGGCGAAGGTGACGAAGGCGGGGAAGCTCGTCGAGACGGTCGACATGGAGAAGGGCGTCCCCCACGACTTCATGATCAACGCCGACCTCGACGGGCACGACGTCTGGGTGGCGACCGGCAAGGGGCTCGGCCTCGGGATCGGGGAGGGCTACTACCCGGGCCTGAAGGAGCGTCCGCCGCACGCCGCGCCCGCGGCTTCGAAGGCGGCCGAGGCTCCCGCGGAAGGCGTCGCTTCGAAGGGGAGGGTGCCGTGAAGAAGCTCGCGGCGCTCGCCGCCGTCCTGGCCGTCGCCGCGGGCGCCGCCGTCGCCCGGGGGCCGAAGGAGAAGGCGGCCCCCGCTCCGGCCGCCCCAGCGCCCGCCGTCCCCGCTCCGGCGGTCGACACGATCCCGTTCGACGACCCGAAGCTCCTGGCGCTGCTGGAGAAGATCAACGCCGTCGACGCGTACCAGGTCCCTCCCCTCGGCGTGAGGAAGGACGACAACTACGCGGGGACCGCGGCCGACCTCGAGCCCTTCAGCGGACGGAAGGTCTTCAAGGAGAACTTCCTGGAGCAGATGGAGTACACGGGGCCGGGCCGCGCGATCCCCGAGCCCGAGCACGTCGACACCGTGAAGATCGGCTTCATCGGCCCGATCGTGCCGACCGTCTCCGGGGCCACCGGCGGCAAGAGCCACGAGGAGGCGCTCGGCATACCGATGCTCCAGGGATCGCGCCTGGCGATCGAGGAGGCGAACGCCCGCGGCGGGTACCTGAAGCGGAAGGTCCCCTTCGAGCTCGTCGTCAAGAACGACAACGGCCTCTGGGGCTCCTCGGGGAACGAGATCGTCAACATGGCCTACAAGGACGGGGTCTGGGCCATGCTCGGGACGATCGACGGCGCCAACAGCCACATCGCGATCCGGGTCGCCCTGAAGGCCGAGGTCGTGATGTTGAACAGCGGCGACACCGACCCGACCTTCATCGAGACGAACATCCCCTGGGTGATCCGGAACATCGGGGACGACCGGCAGCAGGCCTACCTGCTCGTCGACTACCTCTACCGCAAGCTCGGCGTGAAGAGGATCGGGATCGTCCGCGCCAGCAACCGGTACGGGCGGTTCGGCGTCCGCGAGATCCGGGACGGCAGCCGCCGGCTCGGCCGCCCGATCGCCATCGAGATGGCCTACAAGCTCGGGAGCGACGACTTCTCCTTGCAGGTGGACCGGCTGAAGGCCGCCAAGGTGGACGCGGTGGTCCACTGGGGCGACGCGCGCGAGGGGGCGCTCGTCCTGAACCAGATGCGCGCCGCGGGGATGAAGCAGCCGTTCTACGGCTGCGACCGGACGGTCTCGGACGAGTTCGTGCAGCTGGCCGGGGCGAACGCCGAGGGGGTGACCGCCGGGTTCCCCTGGAACCCAGAGCGGAAGGACCCGAAGCTCGAGAGGTTCAAGAAGGCCTACCGCGAGCGCTACGGGATGGAGCCGGAGACCTACGCCGCCCACGCCTACGACGGCATGAACATGCTGATCTGGGCGACCCAGGTCGCGGGGCTCAACCGGGCCAAGATCCGGGACGTGCTGGCCTACCTGCCGCACCCCTGGCCCGGCGTCACCGGCGACATCCTCCTCTCCGCCTGCCTGGACGACGTGGGCGACACGTACCTGGCCCGGCGGGAGAACGGAGCCTGGAAGTACTACTCGCGGGCGGACCTCGCCATCCCGAAGGGGTACGTCCCGCCGCGCGACCGCCTCAGCCGCGACGTGGCGGAGGCCAGCCCGGCGAAGCGGTGACCCCGGGCGCGCTCCTCCTCGCGCTGGCGCTGGGCGCGGGCGCGCCGGCCGCGACGCCGGCGCCCGCCCCGACGCCGTTCGCGCGGGCCGAGGACCGCGCCGTCGGCTACGAGGGGCCGGGGCGAGAGGTCGGTCCGCCCGAGGGGCTCGCGGAGGTGAAGCTCGGTTGGTTCGGGCCGGGCGAGCCCGACCACCCCGAGGGCGGGAGCTCCTGGCGCGGGGCAAGCCTGGCGCTCGACGAGGCCAACGCCGAGGGGGGCTTCCGTGGCCTCCCGTTCCGGCTGGTCGTGGCCTGGTCGGACAGCCCGTGGACGGGCGGCGCGGCGCAGGCGGCCCGGCTGGTCTACGGCGAGGAGGTCTGGGCGATCGCCGGCTCGATCGACGGCGCGGCGACGCACGTCGTGGAGCAGGTCGCGGTGAAGGCCCGGGTCCTCGTCGTCGGCCCCGGGGGAACCGACGGGAGCGTCAACATGGCGAACGTGCCGTGGATGCTCTCGCTCCTGCCGTCGGACGCGGCCCAGGCCCCCGGGCTCGTCGACGCCCTGGCCGCCGCCGTCCTCGGCGGGAGGTTCGCCGTCCTCTCGGGGACCGACCACGACTCGCGCGCGGCGTGGGACGCCGTCCGGGCGGAGCTCTCGCGGCGAGGCATGACGCCGGCCCAGCACTTCGAGGTCGGCCCCGAGGAGCCGAGGCTGGCGATGCCGGTGACGGCGGTCGTCGCCCGCCGCCCGCGGGCCGTCCTCGTCCTGGCGGGAGCCCGGACGGCCGGGCGGCTCGTCCGCGAGCTGCGGGCGGCGGGGCACGCGGGCGGCATCCTGGGCGGCGCGACGCTCGGGCGCGACGGGTTCCGCGAGGAGGCGCGCGAGGCCGCCGAGGGGGTCGTCTTTCCCCTCCTCGCCGAGCCGTCGCCCGCCTGGGGCGCGTTCGTCGAGCGGTACCGGAAGCGCTTCGGGAGAGAGCCCGACTACGCGGCCGGGAGCTCCTACGACGCGGTCCGGCTCCTGGTGGCGGGCGTCCGGAAGGCCGGGCCGAACCGGCCGCGGATCCTGGACGCGGTGAGGTCGCTCTCCCCCTTAGCCGGCGTCGCGGGGAAGGTCGCCTTCGACTCGCTGGGCCGCAACGAGCGGGCGGTGGGCCTCGGGACGATCCGCGAGGGCCGCGTCGAGCCGCTGGCTGCAGGCCGGTGATGCCGACGGGCGCAGAGACGGGCATCGAGACGGCCTAGGGACGGCGTCGCGCCCGGCTCAGCGCCCCCCCGGACTCGGAAAGACGCCGAGTCGGCCGGAGCGAGCGTGGAGGCGGTCGCCTGGGGCGGGTCCGGTTCTCGCCGCGCGGCGACTACGCGCGATCCGGGACGTCGCCGTCCTGACCCAGGATCCTCCGGACGGACTCGGCGAGCGGGTCTACGTCGCGGTCGACGGCGGCCCAGACCTCGTCCCAGTCGACCTGGAAGTAGCCGTGGACGATGACGTTCCTCATGCCGACGATCTCGCGCCACGGAACGTCCGAGTGGCGCCGTCGGAGGGATTCCGAGAGGCCCGCGGCTGCCTCTCCGATCACCTGGAGGTGATGGAGGCACCAGACGCGCAGGAGCTCGTCCCCGTCGAAGGGGGTGCGGTCTCCACCGCACCGCGACCGGATCGCGGCGACGGCGTCGAGGATGTCCTGCAGGCGGTCGCGATCGTCCCTCACAGGTCGACGGCGTCTCGCTCGACGTTCTGCCGCATCCGGTCGCGCAGGCTCTTCTCGCTGACGACGTCGACGCGGCAGCCCAGAAGCTCCTGCCAGTCCATCTGGAGGCCGCCGTGGTCGAGAAGGCTGCGTCCGACGTCGAACTGGACGACGAAATCGACGTCGCTCGAGGGCTGCGAGTCGCCCCGCGCCACGGATCCGAACACGCGCACACGGCGCGCGCCGCGCCGGGTTGCCGCGGCCAGCAGCTCGGCGCGCCGTGCCCGGAGCTCCTGGAGCGTCCACGCAGGCATGACTCTCTCCTCTCGCCCGGGACGCCGGACCCTCGAGGCTCCGAGGGCCCCGACCGGCCAGGGCGAACGAGAGGAGGATAGCTCGGGGGCTCGCGGCGCGCCCGGCGGCCCCTCAGCCCTTCTTCTTCGCGATCAGCAGGACCGTCCCGGCGACGATCGCGCCGGCGCCCAGCCAGGTCGGGACGCGGACCGTCTCCTTCTCCTTGTACGAGAACGAGAACGGGCCGACGTTGGCCTTGTGGTCCTCCTTCGTGTACGTCAGCTGGCCCACGACGAGGCCGAGGACGCCGAGCCCGATCAGGGCCAGCGCGAGGAGAGTCCTGGGCGTCATGCGCGTCGCCTCCCGCGCGAAGTAGACCACACGCGCCCGGTTCCCGCGCGCTGGGCTATCGTCCCTGCCTCGCCCCGGGAACCCGTCCCGAAGGAGGTCCCGATGTCCCCGGACGACGTGCTCTCCTCGCTCGAGGCCGACGCCGACCCCGCCGTCGCCGAGGCCTTCTCGCGGATCGCCTCCGACTACCTCGCGGGAACGCGGTCGGGTGAGGGACCGGTCACGACGCCGCTGACGCCCGAGGAGATCGCCCTCCGTTTCGACGAGCCGCTCCCGCTCCGTGGCCGTCCCGTCGGGGAGGTGGTCGAGCGCCTCCGGCGCGACGTCGTCCCCGGCTCGAACCGGCTCTGCCACCCCCGGGCGATGGGGCACCAGGTCTCGGCGCCGCTCCCGGCGGCGGTCTGGACCGAGCCGCTCGTGGCGGCGCTGAACCAGTCGGTCGCGGTCCAGGAGATGTCGCCGGCCGGGACGATCCTGGAGGCGCGGGTCGTGAGGTGGCTCTGCGATCTGGCGGGCTTCGGCTCGGGCTCCGGCGGCGCGTTCACGTCCGGCGGGACCGAGGCGACGTTCACGGCGCTCCTGGCCGCGCGCGCCGCGCTCCTCCCCGACGCCTGGAAGGAGGGGGTCGGGACGCCGCCCCCGGTCGTCCTGCACGGCGAGCACGCGCACTACGCGGTGACGCGGGCCGTCGGGGCGCTCGGGCTGGGGACGGACAACGCGATCGCCGTCCCGTCGAGCGGCTTCCGGATGGACGTCGAGGCGCTCGGCGAGGAGCTCCGGAGGCAGGAGTCGCGCGGGCGGCGCGTGATGGCGGTCGTGGCGACGGCCGGGTCGACGGCGACGGGCTCCTTCGACGACCTGGAGGCGATCGGGAGGCTCTGCGAGGAGCGGGGCGTCTGGCTCCACGTCGACGGCGCGCACGGCGCCTCGGCGCTCCTCTCCCCGGCTCACCGTCACCGCCTGCGCGGGGTCGAGAGGGCGCGGTCGCTGGCGTGGGACCCGCACAAGATGATGCTGATGCCGCTCTCGGCGGGGACCCTCCTCGTGAGGGACGAGCGCGACCTCGACGCCGCCTTCCGGCAGCGGGCGCCGTACCTCTTCCACGCCCGCGAGGGGGCGCGCTCCTGGGACCAGGGGCCGCGCAGCTTCCAGTGCTCTCGCCGGATGGACGTCCTGAAGGTCTGGGTGGCGCTCCAGCGGTACGGCGCCGACGGGATCGCGGCCCTCTACGAGAGGCTCTGCGCCACGGCACGCTCGCTCCACGACGCGGTCCGCTCGCGAAGGGACTTCGAGGCGCAGAACGAGCCGGAGTCGAGCATCCTCTGCTTCCGCTGGGTCGGCGACGGCTCGCTCGGCGAGGAGCGCCTCGACGCGCTGAACCTGGCGCTGCGCGAGGCGTTCAACCGCTCGGGCGAGGGGTGGATCACGACGACGGTCCTCGGGGGACGGCGCGTCCTGAGGGTCACGGTGATGAACCCCCGGACGGGCGAGGGCGACGTCCGGGAGGTCCTCGACGGCCTGGCGCGCACCGGAGAGGCGCTGGCCCGGGGCTGAGCGGCCGTCTCCGCCTTGACGCCCTCGCGAGGCGGGGGGGAGACTGCCCGCCGGGAACGCCGCCGGGCGGAGGGACGATGTCGGCTGGGACGGAGGGCCTGTTGCCGGAGGAGCGCGCGGAGGGCGGCGCGCCGGGTCGGCTTCGCCTCGTCAGGGTCCCGGGCCCCGCGGGTGACGGGTTCGCCGACGCCGTCCGGACGGGCCTCGGGACGAGGCCCCGGAGCCTGCCGTGCCGGTTCTTCTACGACGAGAGGGGCTCGCGCCTCTTCGAGGAGATCTGCCGGCTCCCCGAGTACTACCCGACGCGGACCGAGGAGGCGATCCTGGCCCGGGCGGCGGCGGAGGTCGCCTCGGCCCTCGGCGGCGGCGTCACGCTGGTCGAGCTGGGGAGCGGCAGCTCCCGGAAGACGCGCCTCCTGATCGAGGCGCTCCTCGCCCGTCAGGGGAGGCTCCACTACGCCCCCCTCGACATCTCCGAGGCGTTCCTCGTCGAGACGGCGCGCGGCCTCCTCGCCCGGTACCCCGGCCTGAAGGTGACCGCCGTCGCGGGCGAGTACCGCGACGCCCTCCACCACCTCCCGCGCGCCGAGGGGCCGCGCCTCGTCCTCTTCCTCGGGAGCAACGTCGGGAACCTCGACGAGGCCGAGGCCGTCGACCTCCTCTCGCTCCTCGCGGCGTCCCTGTCGCCCGGGGACCGCCTCCTCGTCGGCTTCGACCGCGTGAAGGACCCGGCGGTCCTGGAGCGGGCCTACAACGACGCGGCCGGCGTCACCGAGGCGTTCAACAAGAACCTCCTCCTGCGGGTCAACCGGGAGCTCGGCGGCCGCTTCGACCTCGACGCCTGGGCCCACGAGGCGCCGTGGGTCGCCGGGCGCTCGCGCGTCGAGATGCGCCTCGTCAGCCGGGAGGCGCAGCGCGTTCCGGTCGGCGCCCTCGCGAGCGTCTTCGAGTTCGAGCGGGGCGAGGCGATCCACACCGAGAGCTGCCACAAGTACACGGTCCCGGGCTTCCTCGGGATCTGCGCCGCCGCGGGGCTCGCGCCCGTGAGGCTCTGGTCGGACCCGGCGGAGTGGTTCGGCCTGGCGCTCCTCTCGCCAGCGCGGCCGGGAGCGGCGTCGTGAGCGGGACCGCGCCCGGCTGGCGGAAGGGGATCTGCGGGA
Source organism: Acidobacteriota bacterium (assembly GCA_008363385.1). Classification (GTDB taxonomy): domain Bacteria; phylum Acidobacteriota; class Thermoanaerobaculia; order UBA5066; family UBA5066; genus RHKY01. The sequence goes on from RHKY01000003.1 coordinate 112,036, forward strand.
TCTGCCCGGCCGGGTGCTGGGTGGAGGTCCGGGTCGAGGGCGGGCGCCTCGCCGAGATCCGTCCCGACGCGGGCCACCCGCTCGGGATGATCTGCGAGCGGGGGCGGCACGCCGCCTCGATCGTCCACTCGGAGCACCGGCTGACGCACCCGCTCGTCCGGCGCGGGCCGAAGGGGAGCTTCGACTTCGAGCGGACGACCTGGGACGGGGCCTACGACGCGATCGCGGGGGCGCTCCACCGGATCAAGGCCGAGTCGGGGCCGGAGGCGGTGGCGATCTACACGGGCCGCGGGAGCTTCGAGCTGTCGCTCTGCGACGTCTTCCAGCCGCGCGGGGTGGCGGTCTCCTCGGCGTCGAGCGTCCTCTTCCCGTTCGGGTCGCCCAACACGATGGGGGTCGGGGCCCTCTGCTACGTCTCGTTCGCCATGATCGCGCCGCACGTGACGATGGGCCGGATGCTCGTCGACACGTTCACCGACGTGGAGAACGCCGAGCTCCTCGTCGTCTGGGGGGCCAACCCGGCCACCGACTCGCCCCCGCTGGACATGTACCGGCTGGAGGCGGCGGCGCGGCGCGGCGCGACGGTCGTCGTGATCGACCCGCGAAGGACGGAGACCGTCGCGCGGACGGGGGCGCGCTGGGTCCCGATCCGGCCCGGGACGGACGGCGCGCTGGCGCTCGGGATGATCGGCGTCCTCGTCGAGGAGGAGCTCCTCGACGACGGGTTCGCCGCCCGCTGGTGCCACGGCTTCGACGAGCTGCGCGCCCACGTCCGGCACTTCCCGCCGGAGGTCGTCGAGGCGGTCACCGGCGTCCCCGCGGAGACGGTGCGCGAGCTGGCCCGGCTCGTGGGTTCCGCCCGCGGCGCGGCGCCGGTCATGTACACGGGGCTCGAGTACTCCAACTCGGGGATCCAGGCGATCCGCGCCGTCCTGACGCTCTTCGCCCTCGCCGGGCACCTCGACGTCCCGGGCGGGATCGGCCTGGCGATGCCCGGGACGCACTTCCCGGTGAACCGCTCGGGCCACGTCGAGAACCCCGACGTCTCCCGCGCCGTGGCCCGGGACCGGTTCCCGCTCTACAGCCGGTACCGCGGGGAGGGGCACGCCAGCGGCCTCGTGACGTCGGTCCTGGAAGGGAAGCCGTACCGGATCCGCGGCCTGATCGTCCACGGCGGCTCGCTCCTGACCTCGTGGCCCCAGACGCGCCTCTGGCGCGAGACCCTCTCGCGCCTCGACTTCCTCGTCACGATCGACCGCCAGCTGACGGCCGACGCGGCGTTCGCCGACGTCGTCCTGCCGGCCACGACGATGTTCGAGATCGACTCCTACATGGTCTACGGGCCGCTCTTCCGCCTGCGCGAGAAGCTCCTCGACCCGCCGGGGGAGGCGCGGAACGACTACCGGATCCTGGCCGGCCTGGCCGAGCGGCTGGGGTACGGCGAGCTCTACCCCCAGACGGAGGAGGAGCTCCTCGGCCACGTCCTCTCGGGCTCGGGCTTCACGCTCGAGGAGGTGCGCGCCGCCGGGGGGACCGTGCGGGTCCCCACGCCGCTGATGGAGTACCGGAAGTGGGAGAAGGGGCTCCTGAGGCCCGACGGGCGCCCCGGCTTCGACACGCCGACCGGGAAGTTCGAGATCCGCTCGACCCTCCTCGAGGAGTACGGGTACGAGCCGCTCCCGAAGTACACCGAGCCCGTCGAGGGGCCGCTCGGGAGCCCGGCGGTCGCGGCCTCGTTCCCCCTCGTCTTCAACTCGGGCGCGCGGACGCACTTCGCGTTCCGCTCGCAGGACCACGGCGTCCCGGGGCTCCTGCGGGACGACCCGGAGCCGACGGTGGAGATGAACCCCCGGGACGCCCGGGCGCGGGGGATAGAGGACGGCGACCTCGTCGAGGTGAGGACGCCCCGCGGGGCCGTCCCGTTCCGGGCCGTCGTCACGGAGGAGATCGTCGCCGGGGCCGTCGAGTGCCGGATGGGGGGCGGCGGGCCGGTGGGGCCGGCACAGTGGCGGGAGCGGAACGTCAACGAGCTGACGTCGCTCGGGAACTACGACGAGATCTCCGGCTTCCCGGTCTACAAGGCGCTCCTGTGCGAGGTGACGCGGCTCGGCGACAGAGGTTCCGGCAGGGCCGCGGCCGGCGGAGGAGAGGAGCGATCGCGCGCCGGGCGGCTCTTCGAGCCGGCGCGCTCGGAGGCGCCCGCGAGGAGGGTCGACCTGGACGGGAACGCCTCGACCGGGCTCGCCCCGGAGGTTCTCGAGGCGATGCTGCCGTTCCTGACGCCCACGGCCGGGAACCCCTCGAGCCTCCACGCGGCGGGACGCCAGGCCCGCGAGGCGGTCGAGGCGGCGCGGAGGAAGGTGGCCGCCCTCGTCGGGGCGCGCCCGTCGCGGGTCGTCTTCACGGGCGGGGGCTCGGAGGCGGACAACCTCGCGCTGAAGGGGCTCGCCCTCGGGAGGCGCGACGGCCGCGACCACGTCGTCACGAGCGCGATCGAGCATCCGGCCGTCCTCGAGACGTGCCGGTTCCTGGAGAGCCAGGGCCTGCGGCTCACCGTCCTGCCGGTCGACGGGGACGGCCTCGTCGACCCGGGCGAGCTGCGGCGGGTCCTCCACGAGCGGACGCTCGTCGTCTCGGTCCAGCTGGCCAACAACGAGGTCGGGACGATCCAGCCCGTCGCCGAGCTGGCCGCGCTGGCGCACGCGGCCGGGGCCCTCTTCCACACGGACGCGGTCCAGGCGGCGGGGAAGGTCCCGGTGGACGTCGAGGCGCTCGGCGTCGACCTCCTGACGCTCTCGGCGCACAAGCTGAACGGGCCGAAGGGCGTCGGGGCGCTCTACGTCCGAAAGGGGGTGGAGCTCGTGCCGCTCGTCCACGGCGGACGGCAGGAGCGGGGCCTCCGCGCCGGGACCGAGAACGTGGCCGGGATCGTCGGGATGGGGGCCGCCGCCGAGCGGGCGCTCGCGGGCCTCGTCGAGGCCCCCCGGATCGCCGCGCTGAGGGACCGGCTCGAGGTGGGGATCCGCGCCCTCGTCCCCGGGGCGCGCCGGAACGGGTCGCGCGAGCGGAGGCTCCCGAACACGCTCGACCTGACGCTGCCGGGCCTGAGGGGCGAGGCGCTCGTCGTCGCGCTCGACCGGCACGGCGTGGCGCTCTCCTCCGGCTCGGCGTGCAAGTCGGGGTCGCCGGAGCCGACGCACGTCCTGCTGGCGATGGGCCGGACGGAGGAGGAGGCGCACTGCTCGGTCCGCCTCTCGCTCACCCGCGAGACGACGGAGGAGGACGTCGAGGCGGCGCTGGCCGCCCTCCGGACGGTCCTCGTGGAGCTGGAGACGACGGTCCGCTTCCTCCCGTGCAAGTGAGCGCCGGCCGGGACGCAGACGGACGCGGGCGCCCTCAGCCGGGCCGCCCGATCCCCAGGATCCGCATCCGGTAGCGGAGCGTGGAGGGGGTGAGGCGGAGCGTCTCCGCGGCGTTCCCGCGCCCCTCGACGCGCCAGCCGCACCGGGAGAGGACCGTCAGGAGGTGCGCCCGCTCGACCCCCTTCAGCGAGAGGTCCTCCGGGGCGCGCGGGACGGCGCTCGCGAGCTGCCGCTCCAGCCCCTCGATCCGCGACCGCGCCTCGGCCAGCTCGCAGCGGAGGAGGTCGAGCGAGAGGCGCTGGCGGAGCGCGCCGAGGAGGACGCCGCCGACGAGGCGCAGGCGCCCCGTGTCCTCCTGCGAGAAACCGCCCGGCCGGCCGAAGGCGTCCGCCCAGAGGATCGCCGCCAGGCGTCCTGCCGCACGGAGGGGGACCGAGAGGAGGGCGCCCGCGCCCGTCCGGGCGGCCCACCGCTGCTCCGACGAGGCGTGGGACGGAAGCCCCGAGGGAAGGCGCGGGAGCGCCACCGCGCGCCCTCCCTTCAGCTCGGAGAGGACCCAGCGGAAGGAGAGGACCTCCTCCGCCGCCAGAGGAGGCGTTCCCGGGCGCCCGACCGCCCGGGTTCCTCCCGGCGACGGCGGCCCCTCCGGGCCGTCGAGCTCCAGGAGCCCGACCCGGTCCAGGTCGAGCGCCGAGAGGAGCGCCACGAGCGCCTGCCGGACCTCGGCGTCCAGCCGGTCGGCCGGGACCTCCCCGATCTCGAGGGGGATGGCGGAGAGGAGGTCCCACTGGCTAGCCGGACCCGTCATGCGGCTATGTTCCCCCACTCCGCGACCGGTAGCCACAACTATTTGTGGGATATGATGCCGAAGGTGCTGCTGCCTGGTCCGCCCAGCTCCGTGTTTGGGTCCACCCGCTAGATTTAGTGGGTATCGCGAGGGGGCCGGAGGCCTCGGTCAGAGAACGAACGGGAAGATCGCCTTCCGCCCGGGCGGGTAATCCGGGAAGGTCCTCCGGTACCAGCGATGGTGGGCGAGGGCGCGGGGGACGAGGTTCGCGGCCGTCCAGAGCGCGAAGACGAGGCCGGAGGGGGACCAGGTCAGGAGCGCCCAGCCCGACCACTCGACCACCTCTCCGAGGTAGTTCGGGCAGGAGACGAGCTCGAAGAGGCCTCCGCGCGGGACCCGGTAGCCCGTCTCCCCCGGGGCGCGCAGCCCGCGGAGGGCCTCGTCGGCACGGCGGTTGACGGCCATCCCGGCCAGGAACAGGGCGATCCCGAGGAGGAACGGCGGGGCGAGGAGCCACTCCGCGCCGAGCTTCGGTCCGGCGGAGAAGAGCCACGCCCCCTGCAGGAGGCCGTTGGCGAGGTTGAAGACGAACCCGAGGGCGGCGACGGAGAGGGGCATCGGAGAGGCGCCCGCGCCGAGCCGCGCGGGGGCGAGGAGGCCCCGGTGGACGTAGTGGAGCGACCAGAGGAGGACGAACGCGGCCGCGGCCGGGTCGGACCGCCGCTCGGACAGGGCGAAGAGGGCCGGGACGAGGACGACCGCCGGGAGCTCCATGAGGATCCAGCCGGCCCGCGCGGGGATCGCCGGCCCCCAGCCGGCTCGCCGGTGCCGGCCGTACGGGGCGTCGACGAAGAGGAGCGCGACGAAGACGGCGGCGGCCAGGAGCGACCAGCCGAGGAGGAACGGCCGCAGGGCCTCGGCCGGGACCGGGCTCATCGCGCCTCCCCGAGCCGGCCCGCCTCGCGGAACCAGCCGACCGTGTCGGCCACGGTCCCGGCGATCGGGCGCGGCGAGTGCCCCAGCTCCCGCGCGGCCTTCTCCCCTCGCACGTCGGGGTGGCCGGTCCGGAGAGCCGCGACCGACTCGCCCGTGAAGAGCGGCTCGGTGCCCGAGAGGCGGGCGAAGCCGACGAAGAGCGGAGCCGCCGCGCGCGCCGCCGCCTGGGGGACGACCCACCGCGGCGCCTTCACCCCGGCCGCGTCGGTGACGAGAGCGACGAGCCGGGCGAGCGGGAGGTACGCGCCGGGGAGGAGGTAGCGCTCGCCCTGCCGGCCCCGCCGCTCCGCCGAGAGCGCGGAGGCGCAGACGTCGCGCGCGTCGACCCAGTCGAAGCCCCCTTCCACCACCGCCGGGACGCGGCCCCGGCAGACGTCGAGGAGGTAACGGCCGAGCGGAGACGGGCGGACGTCCCACGGGCCGAGGACCGAGGTCGGCTCGAGGATCACCGCGTCGAGGCCGCGGGCGACGCCCGCGAGCACCTCGCGCTCGCCATCCGCCTTCGAGAGGTCGTACGCGAAGGCGCCGCGGCCGCTCGCTGGGGCCCGGGACTCGTCGAGAGGCTCGTCCCGCGGCTCCTGCGAGAAGGCGTGGATCGAGCTGAAGTGGACGAGGCGCCCGACGCCTGTCGACAGGCACGCCGCGACGACGTTCCGGGTCCCCCCGGCGTTGACCGCCGCGACCCGCCCCCGCTGCGGCCCGTCGACGGAGACCCGCGCCGCGAGGTGGAAGACGGTCTGGGCGCCCGCGAAGGCCCGCTCGAGCGAGGGGAGGTCGAGGACGTCGCCCCGGACGCGTTCCAGGTCGAGCCCGTCGAGGGCGCGCGCGTCCTCGTGGACGAGGGCGCGGACCCGCCTCCCCTCCTCCAGGAGGGCCCGGACGAGGTTGGCCCCGAGGTGCCCCGAGGCTCCCGTGACGGCGACGGTCAACGGCCCGCTCTCCCTCTCCGCATGCTGCCGCGCGGAGTGTAGGGGAGGGGAGCCGGCGTACGATTCGCCCCATGGCGTTCAAGGACCGGCCGTTCTTCCGGAGGATCCTGGAGTTCGACGACCTGATGCGGCGCAAGCGGGTCGTCACCTGCTCGACGCTGGCGGCCAGGTGGGAGACCTCGACGAAGACGATCCAGCGCTTCGTGGAGCAGATGCGGGAGGAGTTCGAGGCGCCGATCGAGTTCGACCGGCGGCGGAGGAGCTACGCCTACTCGGACCCCGACTGGCACCTGCCCTTCCTCCCGGTGGAGGGGAGCGACCTCTTCGCCATCGGCATCGCCATGAAGGTCTTCCAGCTCTACGAGGGGACCCCCGTCGCCGAGGACCTCAAGGAGGTCTTCGACCGGCTCTCGGAGCTGATGCCCCCGGAGATGCGCGTGAGGCCGTCTTCCCTCCTCGAGCAGCTCTACATCCACCCGCAGCCTCTCCGGGTCGTCGCGCCCGCGGTCTGGGAGGGGGTGGCGACCGCGATCCGCGAGAAGACGGTCCTCGAGGCGCGGTACCAGAAGCTCAACCAGCCCCCGTCGTGGCGGAGCCTGGAGCCGTACTGCCTGGTCCTGGCGGCCGGGGACTGGTTCGTGGCCGCGCGAGACCCCGAGGACGGGATGGTGAAGACGTTCTACGTCGCGCGGATCCAGGAGACCCGGCACACGACCGCGCGCTTCGTCGTCCCGAAGGACTTCAGCCCCGCCCGCCACTTCGGCGAGACGATCGGGATCTTCGTCGGCGGGGAGACCTTCCGGTTCCGCGTGAGGTTCACGAGGGAGATCGCGGCCTGGGTGGGGGAGGTCCGCTGGCACCCGAAGCAGAAGCTGTCGCTCCTGCCGACCGGGGAGGCCGAGCTGGAGCTCCCGGCGGGCTCGCTCTTCGAGGCGCGCCGGTTCGTCCTCTCCTTCGGCAAGGACGCGCGCGTCCTCTCCCCTCCCGCCCTCGTCGAGGAGGTCGCCCGCGACGCGAGGAAGATGGCCTCCTCCTACCGGGAGGCGCGTTGAGGGTCTCCCCGGCGGGACCGGGCGCCTTCACCGTCGAGTTCGAGACGGCCGAGGAGCTCCGTGCCGAGCACGCCTCGAACCTCTCGGCGGGGGGCCTGAGGCTGTCCGGCGCCTCGAAGCTGGCCCTCTTCTCGACCCTCTCCGTCACGCTCCGCGCGCCGGGGGGGAGAGCCGCCACCGTCCGGGCGACCGTCGTCGGCCAGCTCCCGGACGGCGTCGCGCTGGCCGTCGAGGGGAGCCCGGAGAAGCTGATGGAGGCCCTCCTGCCCGCCGGCGGCGAGGCTCCCGCCGGAGGAGAGCCCCAGGCGGAGGAGCTCGCCGAGGCGGAGGAGGCGGTCGACGTCGAGCGGGCCGGGAGCCTCTGGGACCGGATCCGGGCCCTCTCGCGGACCGAGAAGCTCCTCCTCGCCCCGAAGGCGGACCGGTCGGAGCGGGTCCTCCTCCTGCAGGACAACGACCCGCAGGTCCTCTACGCGCTCCTGAAGAACCCGCGGATCACGCTCGACGAGGTCTACCGGGTCGCCAAGTCGTCGTTCCTGTCGTACCAGGTGGCCGAGCTGATCCTGAAGACGAGCCACTGGATCGCCAACCAGGACGTCCGCGTGGCGCTCGTCCACAACCCGAAGACGCCGCCCGCCTTCGCCCTCCGCCTCCTGCCGACGCTCCCCGAGTCGGAGCTGCGCGTCATCGCGCGCGGGGCCGCCACCTCGATGGCGCTGAAGACGGCCGCGCTGAACCGGCTCCAGGGCTTCACGGGCTGAGGGACCCGGAGGCGGCCAGGATCCTCTCGCAGGCCGCCGCCAGCTCCCGGGCCTCGGCGGAGGGCTCGGCGACGCCGCACTCCGCCAGGAGGCCGAGGACCCGCCGCGCGCGCTCCGGGCTCCGCGCCGCCCAAGGCAGGACGAGGTCCCGGAGGTCGTACACGAAGATCCCCTTCCGGTCCGCTTCGGAGACCCGGGCGATCCGGCCGACGACGGCGGGGACGGCCTCGCCGAATCCCGGGTCGAACCCTCTGCGCCGCGCGGCGTTGAAGAACCGCGCGGCCGGGTCGACCGTCTCGCGTTCGGCCGAGCGGACGAGCGCGGCGACGTGCTCTCTCGCCGTCTCCTCGGCCCGGAGCGCCGCCGCCTCGACCTCCGCCAGGCACTCCCGCTCCCGCCGCTCGCCCTCCTCGCGGGAGAGGCGCCGGAACGTCGTCGTGTCCTCCGACCCCCCGGCCAGGTACTCGTACTCGAAGGTCCAGTCGTAGAACGTCCCGCAGACCGGGCAGCGGTGGAGCGCCCGGTTCGAGGAGGACATGTCGTCGTCGAAGTACGGCGCTCCGACGACGACGAGCCGGCCGACGGCGGGCGGCAGCGGGGTCCCGCTCGTCGTCTCGCCGCGCGTCGTGCTGACGGCGACGTCGGGGATCGTCCGGCAGACCTCGCACGTCTCGTGCGGCGAGGTCCCGTCTCCCGTGGCGCCCGGCTCCGTCATCGCTCCCTCCCGAGGGACCCGTCTCGATGTATCGTCCCACGCCGAGGAAGCTGGGAGTGCACGCGCGGCTGGTCCGGTTCGGCCTCAAGCCCGGAGCGCGGGCGGAGTTCGAGTCGCTCTACGCCTCGCGGATCCTGCCGGCGCTCGAGGGGACGGCGGGGTTCCTCGGAGCGGCGCTCCTCTCCCACCTCGCCGCCGAGGAGGCGATCGTCTCGCTCACCTTCTGGCGCGAGAGGGGAGCGGCCGAGGCCTACGACCGGACGGGCCGGTTCGCCCGGCTCCTGAACGAGGCCGAGGCGCTGATCGCCGAGGAGGGCGAGGCGGGGCCGGTCCTCCCGGCGGGCGGCGACGTCTCCGTCGAGGGCTACGCGGCGGAGCTCCTCGTCGAGGCGCGCCTGGCCGGGGCCCTCCTGCCGGGCTGCGTGGCCCGGACGGTGACGCTGCGGGTGGACCCCGGGATGCGGGAGGAGTTCGACCGCCGGTACCGGGCCGAGGTCGCGACGGCCCGGCAGGACTTCCCGGGCCTCGTCGCCGTCCTCCTCCTCCACGCCGTGGAGCGGCCCGGGCTCGTCGTGGGCCTCAGCGTCTGGCGGGGGGAGGACGACGCGGCGCGGTACGACCTGAGCGGGCGGTTCCAGGAGCTGGGCCGGGACCTCTCGGAGACGCTGTCGCCGGCGGCGCGCTGGCGCGCGGCGTGGTCCGCGGGAGGGGACACGGAGGGGGCGCCCGACCTCGAGGTCGACCTCTACCGGGTCCGCCTGGCGCGCGCGATCTAACGTGTCCAGGGGGGTCGGCAGCGTGCCGATCCCCCCTACGGCGCTGCGCGCCTACCCCCCGGCATTTCCAGGCGGTCGGCGACCCCGTGAGACGCGCGGAACGGAGCGGTCTTCAGCTCCGCCTTCGGGCCAGGACGATCGTCCGGTCGTCGGCGAAGGGGACGCCTCGGGCGAAGGCGGTCAGGTCCTCCTCCAGCCGGCGCGCCAGGTCCGGGAGCGGGGTGGAGCCGGCCGCCTCGCAGGCGCGCGCGAGCCGGTCGACCCCGTACTCCTCCCCGTCGGGGTCGGTCGCCTCGACGATCCCGTCGGTGTAGACGGCCAGGAGGTCGCCCTCGTCGAGGAGGACCTCCCCGGCGCCGTACGTGGCCACCGGAAGGAGGCCGAGCGGAGGGCCGGTCGGGCCGAGCCGCTCGACGGCGCCCCCGGCCCGGACGACGAGGGGCGGGTTGTGCCCGGCGCTGGCGTAGCGCACCTTCCCGCCGCCGCTCTCGAGGACGCCGACGAAGGCCGTGGCGTACTTCTCCGGGGGCGTCCTCCGGAACAGCTGCCGCGAGAGCTTCAGGAAGATCGCGTCTGGCGCCTCGCCGTCCTCGATCGGCCCGGCCGCCAGCGCCTCCAGGCTCGCCGTCAGGAGCGAGGCCGCCACCCCCTTCCCGGAGACGTCGGCGACGAAGACGACGCCCTCGCGCCCCTCGCTCCTCTCCACGACCTGGTAGTAGTCGCCGGAGACGCCGCGCGAGGGGACGTTCCCGCCGTGGAGCTCCCAGCCGGGGATGCCCGGGATCCGCGCCGGCAGGAGCGCCACCTGGATCCGCCGGGCCAGCGCCAGCTCCTCCTCCAGCCGCTTTCGCTCGGCCGCCTCCGCGACGAGGGCCACGTTGCGGATCCTCAGCGCGGCGACGGCGGCCAGTCCGACGAGGAGCTCCAGGTCCTCCTCGCCGAACAGGCGGACGTTGGCCTTGGAGTCGAGGGCGATCATCCCGAGCGGGCCGTCGGGCGTCAGGAGCGGGGCGGCGATCAGGCTCCTCACCCCCGAGGAGAGGAGGCTCTGCGCGTCGGCGAAGCGCGCGTCCGTCTGCGCGTCGGTCACGAGCGCGGCGAGGCCCTTGTCGATCACCTCCGCCACCAGGTGCTGCGAGGCGGCGAAGACGTCGGCCTCCCCGGCGGCCGAGCGGCTCGCGGCCTGGAGGAGCTCGCCCTGCGGCGTCCGGAGGTAGATCGCGGCCCGCTCGGGCCTCAGGTGGTCGAACGCCCGGTCCAGGATCAGCTCGAGCAGGTCCTCGAGCCCGATCGGCCGGCCGAGCGCCAGGTGGACCTCGTGGAGGAGCTTCAGCCTCTCCGCGTACCGCGCCAGCGACGGGGCCGCCAGGAGCGGGAGCGGGCCCGAGGCGCTGTCGAGGAGCTCGCTCGCGCTCCGGAAGAGCGTCTGCCGCCCCGAGTCCGGCGGCGCCGCCGAGAGCGGGCGGGCGCTTCCGGAGTGGACCGTCAGGACGCTCCCGGAGACCTTCACGACGTCTCCGGCCTTCAGCGGCCGCGGCTCGGTGAGGCGCTGGCCGTTCAGGAGGGTCCCGTTCCGCGACCCGAGGTCCTCGATCAGGACCCGGTCCCCCTCCCGGTAGATCCGGGAGTGCTGCCGCGAGAGGAATCGGTCCGGGAGGGCCAGCCCGCACGTCGACGAGCGGCCGATGACGAGGGAGTCCTCGACGAGCGGGTGGTCGAACGGGGGCCCGTCGGCCGGCACGACGTGCAGGCTCAGCAGCGGCTGGGACCCGTGAGCCGGGGTCGTCCTCGCGTCCACGTCGGGACGGGAGATTACTCCCTGCGGCTCCCTCGGGCAGAATCCGGCCCGTGGCGCGCGGGAGCCTCTACCCCCTCGTTTACGCGGTCGTCCGCCGCATCCCGGCCGGGCGCGTCGCCACGTACGGGCAGGTGGCGAGCCTGGCGGGGCTGCCGCGGCACGCGCGCCTGGTCGGCTACGCCCTCCACGCCCTCCCCGAGGGCTCGCCCGTCCCGTGGCACCGCGTCGTCAACGCGAAGGGCGGAATCAGCCTGCGGGGCGACGGCGCCGGCCACGACGTCCTGCAGCGGCTGATGCTCCGGAGGGAGGGGGTCCGGTTCCGCGAGGACGGCACGCTCCCGCTGGACGAGTTCCTCTGGCGGCCGCGGGGAACGGCGCCCGGGCCCCGGCGGGAGCGGGGCTGAGAGGGGAGCCGATGTCCGACCCGCGCGTCTTCTTCGCCGCCGAGCGGACCGTCCTGGCCTGGACGCGGACGGGGCTGACGATCATGGGCTTCGGCTTCGTCGTCGCCCGCTTCGGCCTCTTCCTCAGGCTCCTCGCGGCCGAGCACGCGGGCGCCGGAGTCGCCTCGGCGATGCCCAACCGGTTCTCGAGCGCCGTCGGAATCGGGCTCGTCCTCCTCGGCTCGGCGACGCTCGTCCTGGCCGCGCTCCAGCACCGGAGGTTCGTCGCGTCGCTCCCGGCGGCCGACGTTCCGCCGAGCAACCTGGGGACGCTCCCGACGCTGGTCCCGTTCTTCCTGGGCGCCCTCGGACTCGTCCTGGCCGTCTACCTCGCGGTGTAGCCCGCGTCGCCGCCGCGCGGCGGAGGGCCTCGGGGGCTCCCCGCCGCACGGCGGTGAGAGGTAGGGGGACGGGCCTCTTCACGCCTCCCAGGGGAGGCCCGGCCGCCCGAAGTGGCCGTAGTTCGTCGTGCCGCGGTAGATCGGGCGGAGGAGGTCGAGGCGCTCGATGATGGCCGCGGGGCGGAAGTCGAACGTCTTCACCAGCTCCTCGGCGGCGCGGGCGTCGCCGGTGCCGAACGTCTCGACCATGACCGAGACGGGGCGGGCCTGGCCGATGGCGTACGAGACCTGGATCTCGGCGCGGCGGGCGATCCCCTTCCGGACGACCTGCCGGGCGACGAAGCGGCAGAAGTAGGCCCCGCTCCGGTCGACCTTCGAGGGGTCCTTCCCGCTGAAGGCTCCGCCGCCGTGGCGCGCGGCCCCGCCGTACGTGTCGACGATGATCTTCCGGCCCGTCACGCCCGCGTCGGCCGAGGGGCCGCCGAGGACGAACGACCCGGTCGGGTTGACGTGGAAGCGGATCGAGCCGTCGAACCAGCCGTCCAGGCACCGGGGCGCCAGGACCTTGGAGACGTAGGCCGTGATCTCCTCGCGGCTCGCCTCGGAGCGGTGCTGGGTCGAGACGAGGACGTCGGTGACGCGGACGGGGCGGCCGTCCTCGTAGAGGACCGAGACCTGCGACTTGCCGTCGGGGCGCAGCCAGGCGACCTTGCCCGCCTTCCGGTCCTCGGAGAGGCCGAGGGCGAGCCGGTGCGCGAGGAAGATCGGGAGCGGCATCAGCTCGGGCGTCTCGTCGGTGGCGTAGCCGAACATGATCCCCTGGTCGCCGGCCCCCTGGTCGTGCGAGAGGCTCGTGGTGGCGTTCACGCCCTGCCAGATCTCCGGAGACTGGGCGGAGACGAAGTCCTGGATCGCCACGTTGTCGGCGCTGAAGGGCTCTCCGGGGTCGACGTAGCCGACGTCGCGGATGGCCTTCCGGGCGATCGCCTTGCGCGCCTCGGCGTCGATCGACGGCTCGGTCGTGATCTCGCCGGCGAGGACGACCTGCCCCTCCTTGCAGAGGACCTCGCAGGCCACGCGGCTCCTCGGGTTGGCGGCCAGGCAGGCGTCGAGGACCGAGTCGGCGATCAGGTCGCAGACCTTGTCGGGGTGTCCCTCGGTGACGGACTCGGAGGTGAGGACGAACGGCGGGATCTGGGTCATCGGGTCTCTCCTTCGAATGGTGTCGTGACGGTGGAACGGCGCCCCGCGGGCGGACGTGTCAGGTCCGCGCCGCCGCGGCGGCCGGGCATTCCGGAACGGGAGGGTCGCTTGGTGATCAGGTTCCTGGGCACCCTTTCGACGTTCGTTTCGTTCCGCATCGATCGCGCATGGGCCCGTGTCCCGGGAGAGGGACCGGCCGGCTGGGCCACCGTAGAGGGCTACGGTCTGGCGCGCGGGTCGTCGAGCCGAGTCTCTCGCCGCGCTCTTCATGCCGGCAGCCCGATGCGAAGGGCCGCCGGAGCTTCAAAGAACCGGGGAACTCCGCTGGCCGAGGACGGACGGGCCCGGGGCCTCGCCAGGGCGGGCGGGATTGTAGCCACGCCTCGCGACCCGCGCCACGGGTATGCTCCGCGCTCAGGGTGGCGCTCCCGGGAGCGCCGGGGAGGACCGAGGCGGTGGGCACGGCTCCGGGCGACGGGATCCTGCTGAAGCACGCGCTGGACATGGCCGCGTCCTGGCACCGGAACCAGCGCCGGAAGTACCCCGGCCTCGACATCCCGTACGTCACCCACCTGGCGGGCGTGGTGGCCCTGCTGGCGCGCCACGGGTTCGACGAGGAGGTCCAGGCCGCCGGCGCCCTGCACGACGCGCTGGAGGACGCCGGGAAGAAGTCCGAGGAGATCGCCGCCCTCTTCGGCGAGCGGGTCGCCGAGCTCGTCCGCGCCACGACCGAGGACGACAAGTCGCGGAGCTGGGAGGAGCGCAAGGCGGCCTCGCTCGGGAAGTTCACGCGCGGCTCGTGGGAGGCCCAGGCGATCGCGCTGGCCGACGCGACGGACAACCTCCGCTCGATCCTCGTCTGCCGGAACGTCCTCGGCGAGGACCCCTGGCCCGCCCTGAAGCGGGGGAAGGCCCAGCAGCTGCAGCGCTGGGAGGACGTCTGGAAGGCGGTCCGGAGGAAGCGCCACCCGCTCGCCCGCGAGTACCGCCGGGCCCTCGACCTCGTCCGAGAGGCCTGACGGAGCCCCGGTCCGGGTCCGCGCCCCGGGAGATCGAGGCCCGGCAGGCCGGCACGGCGAAACGAAGGCCCCGCCCGGCCGTATCACGGAGGCGATGGGTCGCCAGAGGAGCCGTCTCTGCGCCTCCCGGAAGACCCTGGCGGCGCTCTCCCTCGTCGCCTCGCTCTCGGCGGCTCCCCCGGCCCCGGCCGCGTCGCCTTCCCCGGGCGCCGAGCTCCGGGGCGAAGAGATCCGGATCGGCCGGGCCCCGGAGCCGATCGTGGTCGACGGCGACCTGACGGACCCGGGCTGGAGAGGCGCCACGAGGGTGGACGTCTGGTACGAGACGAGCCCGGGCGACAGCATTCCCCCCTCCGTCCGGAACGTCGCGTTCCTGGCGTACGACGCCCGGGGGCTGGTGGCCGGGTTCGAGTTCGAGGACCCGGAGCCGGGGAAGATCCGGGCCCCGTACGCCGACCGGGACCACGTCTCGAGCGACACGGACTACGGCGGCCTGATCCTCGACACCCGCAACGACGGCCGGACCGCGATCCTCTTCCTCGCCAACCCCCGCGGCGTCCAGTACGACGCCGTCACCGACGACGGGAACGAGACCTCGGCGCCGGACTTCTTCTGGGAGTCCGCGGCCCGGGTCACCGCGACGGGCTGGACGCTGGAGATACGGGTCCCGTACACGTCCCTCCGCTACGAGCGGGCCGAGACGCTGACGTGGGGGATCCTCCTCTACCGGAACCGCCCGCGCGACTACCGCTACCAGATCTTCTCGGCGCCGATGCCCCGCGACCGGACCTGCTTCGTCTGCAACGAGAACGTCCTGACCGGCCTCTCGGGCCTGCCGCCGGGCGGGGCCGTGACGGCCGCGCCCTACGCCGCCGCGCGCCAGCTGACCGTGCCCCGCGAGCCGCCGGGGACCGGGCTCGTCACGGAGCCGATCGACCTGGAGGCGGGCCTGGACGTGAAGTGGACCCCGTCGGCCGCCGTGGCGCTCGACGCGACGGTGAACCCGGACTTCTCGCAGGTGGAGTCGGACACGGCCCAGATCGCGACGAACGAGCGGTTCGCCCTCTTCTACCCGGAGAAGCGGCCGTTCTTCCTCGAGGGGGTCGACCTGCTCTCGACGCCGGTCCGGGCGGTCCACACGCGGACGATCACCTCCCCGCGATGGGGCGTCCGCGGGACGGGCCGGTGGGGCACCACGAGCTGGACCGCGTTCGCCGGCGACGACCGCGGCGGCGGGTCGGTCGTCATCCCGGGCCCCGAGAGCTCCTCGCTCGCCCCGCAGGACTTCCACTCCACGGTCGCCATGGCGCGGGCCCGGCACGACGTCGGCCTGTCGTTCGGCTCGCTCCTCGTCACCGACCGGGAGGTCGACGGCGGCGGCTACAACCGGGTCTTCGGGCCCGACTTCCAGCTCCGGCTCGGCAAGAGCGACTCGATCGTGGGCCAGGTCCTCTGGTCGTTCTCGCGCACGCCTTACCGCCCCGACCTCACCGAGGAGTGGGACGGGAGGAAGCTGTCGGGCCACGGGATCGACGCCTACTACGTCCACGGGACCGAGACGTTCGACTGGGCCGCGGAGTACAAGGACTTCTCCCCGGGCTTCCGGGCCGACCTCGGCTTCGTCCCCCAGGTCGGGTTCCGCGAGGGGTACGCCGAGGTCGGGCGGACCTGGCGGCCGACGGGCTTCTTCCGGCGCGTGAGGGTGTTCGCCCTCGGCGACTACATCGCGGACCGCGACGGCGGGCTCCTGTCCCACGTCGTCATCGTCGGCACGGGGTTCGACGGCGCGGTCGACTCGTTCGGCCAGATCCAGCTCCGCGACGAGCGCGTCCGCGTGGGGGAGGAGATCCTCCCGCGGCGGGTGGCCCAGCTCACGCTGCAGGCGGTGCCGGGAGGCCCGGCGGGCCGGCTCTCGCTCGTCGTGGCGGGGGGCGAGGAGGTCGACTTCGACAACGCCCGGCCGGGACACGGGGGGCGCGTCACCTTCTCGGGGAGCGTCCGTCCGACCGACCACCTGGAGCTCGTCGCCTCGGCCGAGGTCCGGGCCCTCGACGTCCGACCGGACGGCGGCGGCGACGAGACGCGCCTCTTCACCGCGCACGCCGAGCGGCTGAAGGCGACGTACACCTTCACCGCGCGGAGCTTCCTGCGCGCGATCGTGGAGTACGTCGGGACGCGCCGGAACCCCGCCCTCTACCGCGACCCGGTCCCGGAGGAGGACGGCTCCTTCGCCGCCTCCCTCCTCCTCGCCTACAAGCTGAACTGGCAGAGCGTGGTCTACCTCGGCTACGGGGACTCCCGCTCGCTGGAGATCGAGACCGGCGGGGACCGGGGCCTCGACGTCCGCGACCGCCAGCTGTTCCTCAAGGTCTCCTACGCTTTCCAGCGATGAGCCCCGGCGCCCGCCGGGGGCTCGCTCGCCCCGCCGCTTGATGGCCCCGACTCGGCGGCCTACCCTTGTCCCGTGCGCGCGAGGCGAGCGCTCCTGGTCGTCGGCGGGTTCACCGCCGTGGGGCTCCTCCTCTTCGTCCACTACTTCCTCGGGAGCGTCGCCGAGGGGGAGAGGCCCCCCTTCCTCGACGTCCTGGCCTCCGAGCTGACCGCGGCCTGGGGGGCGGCCCTCCTCTTCTTCCCCCTCTCGGCCTTCGCCCGCCGCTTCCGCCTCGACGGGCCCGGCGGCCTCCGCCGGCTCCCCCTCCACCTCGGCGCGATCCCCGTCTACTCGGCGCTCCACACCTCCTGGAACTGGGGGACGCGCTCGCTCCTCTGGCCGCTCCTCGGGCTGGGCCGGTACGACTACGGCGAGATGCCGGTCCGGTTCCTGATGGAGCTCCCGACCGACGTCCTCCTCTACGGCCTCGTCGTCGCGGGCGTGACGCTCTTCGAGAGGTTCCGGAGCGGGCGGGAGCGCGAACTGGAGGCCGCGCGGCTCCAGGCCGCCCTCCAGAGCGCCCGTCTGGCGGGCCTGGAGAGCCGGCTCGAGCCCCACTTCCTCTTCAACGCCCTCAACACCATCTCCGAGGCGGTCCACGAGAGCCCGGCCGCGGCCGACGAGATGCTCGGGCACCTGGCCTCGCTCCTGCGCGCCTCCCTCCGGCGCGAGGGCGCGCACGAGGTCCCCCTCTCGGACGAGGCCGCCACGCTCTCGCACTACCTGGCCTTCGTGAAGGCCCGGTTCGGGGAGGACCTCGAGGTCGACGTCCGCCTCCAGCCGGGGACGGAGGGGATCCTCGTCCCTTCCCTGGTCCTGCAGCCCCTCGTCGAGAACGCCGTCCGGCACGGGCGCGCCTCGGCGGACGGGCGGGGGCGGATCGAGGTCGTGGCCGCGCGCGAGGGGGAGAGGCTGCGCCTCTCCGTCCTCGACGACGGTCCCGGCGGCGCGGCCGGCGGCGAGGAGGGGGGCGGGATCGGGCTGGGCTCGACGTCGGAGCGGCTCGCCCTCCTCCACGGCGGGGCGGCCTCGCTCGTCGCGGGTCCCCGCCCGGGGGGCGGCTTCGAGGTGCGGATCGAGCTGCCGGCCCGCCAGCGACGGGCGGAGGGGCGTTGATCCGGCTCCTCCTCGTGGACGACGAGGCCCCGGCGAGGAGGAGGCTCCGGCGGCTCCTCGCCTCGCTCCCGGACGTCGCCGTGGCGGGGGAGGCGGCCAACGGCCCGGACGCCGTCCGGCTGATCCGGGAGTCCCCGTCCGACGCCGTCCTCCTCGACGTCCGGATGCCCGGCCTGGACGGCTTCGGCGTCGTCCGAGAGGTGGGGCCGGACCGGATGCCGCCCGTCGTGTTCGTCACCGCCTTCGACGACCGCGCCCTCCAGGCCTTCGAGGTCGAGGCGGTCGACTACCTCCTCAAGCCGGTCTCCTTCGAGCGCCTCGCCCGCGCCGTCGACCGTCTCCGGAGGAGGCTGTCGGGAGAGCCGGACGCCTCGTTCGCGGGGAAGCTCGAGCGGCTCCTCTCGGCCCGTCCGAAGGAGCCCGAGCCGCTCCGGCACCTGACGGCCTGGAGCGAGGGCTCGGCGCGGATCGTCCCGGTCGAGTCCGTGGACCGGCTGGAGGCGGAGCGGAACCAGGTCCGCGTCCACGCGGGCGGCTCCTCGTTCGCCGTCCGCGGGCCGCTCGCCGACCTCGCCGCCCGGCTCGACCCGTCGCGCTTCGTCCGCGTCAACCGGGGGACGGTCGTCCGGCTCGACGCCATCGAGCGGCTCGAGCAGTGGTTCCACGGGGACGTCCGCGTCGTGATGCGGGACGGGACGCGCCTCCTCTGGAGCCGCCGGTACGGCCCGCCCGGGGCCGACGGCCTCGGGCCGCGATAGGGAGGGGTCTCCCTCCCGTCCGCGCCCCGTCCCGCTCGTCCCTCCGGCGTCCCTCCCGTCCGCGCCTCCTCGACGCGCGGCCGGGACGGGAGCAGATTCCCGGCGTGGCCGAGACGACCCGAGAGACCCCCCCCGGAGAGGCTCCCGCGCGCCCCGCGGTCGCGTGGGGCCTCGTCCTGTCGCTCGCCGGGGCGAAGCTCCTCCTCCACCTCCTGACGACGGGCCGGTTCGGGTACGGCTTCTTCGTGGACGAGCTCTACTTCCTCGCCTGCGCCGAGCACCTCGACTGGGGCTTCGTCGACATGCCGCCCCTCTTCCCGGCGCTGACGGCCCTCGTCCGCGCGACGCTGGGCGACTCGCTCCTGGCCGTGCGGCTCGTCCCGGCGCTCTGCGGGGCGGCCCTCGTCCTCCTCGCGGGCCTCCTGGCGCGCGAGATGGGGGGCGGGCGGGCCGCGCAGGGGCTCGCCGGGCTCACCGTCGTCGTCGCCCCCATCTTCCTCGTCGGCCACTCGCTCCACACGATGAACGCGCTGGAGCCGCTCTTCGTCGCCGGCAGCGCGTTCGCCCTCGTCCGGATGGCCAGCGGCGGGAGCGGGAGGTGGTGGCTCCTCCTCGGGCCGATGGCCGCCCTCGGGCTCCTGAACAAGCACACGATGGCCCTCTTCGTCCTGGCGGCCGTCGCGGGGGTCCTCGCCACGCGCGAGCGGCGGACGCTGGCGACGCCGTGGCCGTGGGTCGCCGGGGCGCTCGCGTTCGCCCTCGTCCTGCCGAACCTCCTCTGGGAGATCGCGCACGGGTTCCCGCACCTCGAGCAGCTGGCGAACATCCGCGCCGACGGGCGCGACGTCGACCTGACGGCCGGGGAGTTCCTCGCGCAGCAGGTCCTCCTCTTCCACCCGCTCGCGGCACCTCTCTGGATCGGCGGCGTCGCCTGGCTCCTCGTGGGCCGGGAGGGGCGGAGGTACCGGGCCCTGGGCGTCGCCTTCCTCGTCGTCCTGGGGGGCCTCCTCCTCGTCCACGGGCGGGTCTACTACGCGGCGCCGGCCTTCCCGCCGGTCCTCGCGGCGGGCGCCGTGGCCTTCGAGCGTGGCCTCCGCTCGCTCCCGCAGCGGTGGACGTCCGCGCGCCTGGCGGCCCCCGCGTACGCCGGCCTCCTCCTCGTCACGGGCGCCGTCCTGGCCCCGACCGTCCTCCCGTGCCTCCCCCCGGAGACGTACGTCCGGTACGCGCGGGCCCTCGGGATCGACCAGCCGAGGATCGAGAACCACCGGCTCGGGGCGCTGCCGCAGCTGCACGCCGACCGCTTCGGCTGGCCCGAGATGGTCGCCGAGGTGGCGCGCGTCCACCGGTCGCTCCCCGAGGCCGACCGCGCGAAGGCGGGGATCTTCGGCCAGGACTACGGCCAGGCCGGCGCGATCGACCTCCTCGGCCCCGCGCTCGGCCTGCCGAAGGCGCTCAGCGGCCACCTGACCTACTGGTACTGGGGGCCGCGCGGGTGCACGGGCGAGGTCCTGGTCGTCCTGGACGACGACCGGGAGACACTCCAGCGTCTCTTCCGGAAGGTCGAGCTCGCCGGACACGTGAGCCACCCGTGGTCGATGCCGCACCGGCAGTTCGACGTCTGGGTCTGCCGCGATCCCCGCGTGCCTCTCGCGGCGCTCTGGCCGCGGGTCAGGAAGCTCGCCTGAGCATCGCCCACCGGGCGCGGACGGTGGCGACGAACGCCTCGCCCGCCCGGCGGCCGAAGAGCTCGACGGGAGAGGTGCCCGCGACGACCGCGCGGTGGAAGGCCCAGGCCATCAGCGCGACCGTGAGGAGGACGTTCGGCCAGCCGTTCACCGGCCACTGGCCGGTCCAGGCGACGGTCGCCGCGTCCGAGAGCGGCGCCAGGTAGTGGAGCGGCCAGAGGTCGTCGGGGTCCGGGCCGCGCGAGCCGACGAGGTCGGAGAGGAGGTGCAGGTGCACCGCCGCGAAGCCGGCGAGATACGTCCGGCCCCGCTTCCGCGCGAACGGCAGGGTGAGAGCCGGGAGGAGGAGAGCCGCGGGGAGGCCGTGCAGGAGCTGGTGGTGGAAGCGGCCGTAGAAGGCCGGGTCCGGCAGGCCCAGGAGGCGCGCGGCGACGTCGGGCACCGCGCCGAGGCCGTCGAGGTCCGGGAGGAGGCCCGTCCAGGAGGCGAGCGCGCGGTCCCGCCGCTCGAGCCCCGCGGCCTCCGAGAGGGTCCACGAGGCGAGGAGGTGCGTGATCGGGTTCAAGCCGCCGGGGCCTCCGCGGCCAGAGAGCGCGCGATCGCGGCGGCCAGGCGGGCGTTCGACTCGGCGAGCGCGACGTTGGCGGCGAGAGCCCGGGGGCCCGCGCGGCGGGCGATCGCCGCGAGGACGACGGGCGTGACGGCACCTCCCGTCGCTCCGGTCCGCTCGGCCTCGGCGATCCCCTCCGCGATCGCCTCCGCGATCTCACCGGCCGGCACCTCCGCCTCGGCGGGGACGGGGTTGGCGACGAGGAGGCCGCCGCTCCAGCCGAGGGACCGCGCGGCGCGGACGACGGCGGCGACCTCGCCGGCCGAGTCGGCCCGCGCGGGGACCGGGAGCCCCGAGGAGCGCGACCAGAAGGCGGGGAGGTCGTCGGTCCGGTAGCCGATCACGGGGACGGAGAGGGTCTCCAGCCGTTCCAGCGTCCGGCCGAGGTCGAGGAAGGCCTTCGCCCCCGCGCTCACCGTGACGACCGGGTGGCGGGCGAGGGCCGAGAGGTCGGCGCTGACGTCGTCGCTCGTCTCGGCGCCGCGGTGGACCCCGCCGATGCCGCCGGTGGCGAAGACGGCGATCCCCGCGCGCGCGGCCAGGGCGAGCGCGGCCGAGACGGTCGTCACGCCGCACGGCTCCCGCCGGGCGAGGGCCGCGGGGAGGTCCCTCTCGGCGAGCTTCGTCCCCGCGCCGAAGACGCGCTCGAGCCCCGCCTCGTCGAGCCCCACGCGCGCCTCGCCGTCCACGACCGCGGTCGGGGCGGGGACCGCCCCCTCCTGCCGGACGGCCGAGAGGACGCGCGTGAGGCAGTCGCGGCCGGCGGGCTCGGGGAGTCCCAGCCGGCTGAAGATGGTCGTCTCCAGCGCCACGACCGGCCGACCGGCCGAGAGCGCGGAGGCCACCTCGGGGGCGACGCGGAGGATCGTCACGGCGCGATCATCGCAGGAGGCGTGGCCGCGACGCCGGAGGAGAGGGCCCGGGCCCGAAGGCCGGGGTCCCTCCGGAGCGGCCTCAGCCGGAGCGCCGGAGGACGACGATCGTCTTGTCGTCTCCGGCCGGCGCGCCCGCCTCGTGCTCGGTGATCCGGGAGAGGATCCCGTCGAGGACCTCGCGGGCCGGCCGGCCGGAGAGGCCGGTCGCGATCCTGGCCAGGCCGGGGAGGCCCAGCTCCACCTCGTCCGGCGAGCTGGCCTCGGTGAGGCCGTCGGTGTAGAGGACGAGCGTCGAGCCGGCGGGGACCTCTGCCTCCCCCTCGGTCCACGAGGCCGTCCGGAGGAGGCCGATCGGCGGACCCGTGGGCGCGAGCGTCCGGAATCCGGCGGCGTCGAGGAGCAGCGGCGGGTTGTGTCCGGCGTTGACGAACCGGAGCCGCCCGGTCGAAGGGTCGTAGACGCTCAGGAAGAGCGTCACGTACTTCCGCCCGCCGGCCATCGAGAAGATCAGGCGGTCCAGGCGAGAGGCCAGGAGCGCGAGCGGCTCCCCGAGCGGGGTGGCGACGCGGAGCGCGGCCTGCAGGCTCGACATGACGAGGGCGGCGGCGACCCCCTTGCCCGAGACGTCGGCGATCGTCACCCCCAGCTCGCCCGTGGGGAGCGGCAGGAAGTCGTAGTAGTCGCCGCCGACCTCGAAGCAGGAGACGCTCGCGGCGGCCAGCTCGGTCGCCGGCACGTCCGAGGGGGGCTCGGGGAGGAGCCGCTCCTGGATCTCGCGCCCCAGCGCCAGCTCGCGCTGCATCCGGTCCTTCTCGAGGAGGCTCAGGTGGAGCGTGGCGTTCTCCATCCCGATGGCCACGTGGTCCGAGACCGACTCGAGGAACGCCATGTCGCCCGGCCCGAACGGCCCCGACCGCTTGTTCAGCAGCTGGAGGACGCCGACGATCTTCCCGACGCGGTTCCGGATCGGGACGCAGAGCATCGAACGGGTCCGGAACCCGGAGCGCTTGTCGACGGAGGCCTCGAACCGCGGGTCGGCCGTCACGTCCTCGAGGTGGACGGTCTCGCCGGTCTGGGCGACGGTCCCTGCGATGCCGCGTCCCATCGGGAGGCGGATCTCCGAGACTTCCCCCTCGGTCGGGATCCGCGCCCAGATCTCCCCCTTCGCCTCGTCGACGAAATAGAGCGTCCCCCGCTCGACGCCGAGCTGGTCGCGCGCCAGCGAGACGATCGAGGAGAACAGGACCGACGGCTCGATGGAGGAGTTGATGAGCTTGGAGGCCTCGACGAGGGCGCGCAGGCGCTCCACCTCCGCGCCCAGCACGCGCCGCTCGACGCCGGAGTACTCCGGAGGAGACATGCCCGCGGGAGCGTAGCACCTCCGCCGGGCCTGGCCCCGCCGCCGGGCGGGCCCGGTCCGCCTCGGGTACCATCCCGCGGACGCGGCGGGCACGCCGGAGAGGGCCGCCTGCCTCGCATCGAAAGGACCGCGCTCCCATGAGAAGAACGCTCCTCCCGATCGCCCTCTCGGCCGTCGTCCTCCTCGGCTCGCGCCCCGCCCCCGGCTGCACGAGCCTCCTCGTCACGAAGGGGGCCTCGGCCGACGGCTCCACGTTCATCACCTACGCCGCCGACTCGCACGACCTCTACGGCGAGCTCTACTTCACCCCCGCGGGCGTCCACCCGTTCGGGGCGATGCGCGACGTCGTCGAGTGGGACACGAACAAGACGCTGGGCCGCATCCCGCAGGTGCCGGTCACGTACCAGGTGGTCGGGAACATGAACGAGCACCAGGTGGCCATCGCGGAGTCGACGTGGGGGGGCCGCAAGGAGCTGAAGGGGCCCTCCGGGATCGTCGACTACGGCTCGCTCATCTGGATCGCTCTGGAGCGCTCGAAGACCGCGCGCGAGGCGATCGACGTGATGACGAAGCTCGCCGAGGAGCACGGCTACGCCTCCACCGGGGAGTCCTTCTCGATCGCCGACCCGAACGAGGCCTGGATCCTGGAGATGATCGGCAAGGGGGAGAAGCAGAAGGGGGCCCTCTGGGTCGCCGTGCGCGTCCCCGACGGCACGATCTCGGGGCACGCCAACCAGCCCCGGATCCGGCGCTTCCCGCGGAACGACCCGAAGAACGTCCTCTTCGCCCCCGACGTCGTCTCCTTCGCGCGGGAGAAGGGGTGGTTCACGGGCAAGGACGAGGAGTTCAGCTTCGCCGACGTCTACTCCCCGCTCCGGGGCTCGACCCTCCGCGGCTGCGACTCGCGCGTCTGGAGCGTCTTCCGCCGCGCGGCGCCCTCCTTGAACCTCTCCTCCGACTGGGTGCTGGCCGTCCCCGGGGCCGAGCCCCTGCCGTTCTCGGTCAAGCCGGACCGGAAGCTCTCCGTCAAGGACGTCATGGAGCTGATGCGGGACCACTTCGAGGGGACCGAGCTGGACATGACGAAGGACGTCGGGGCGGGGCCGTTCAAGCTGCCGTACCGCTGGCGCCCGATGGGCTTCAAGGTGGACGGGGTCGACTACGTCAACGAGAGGGCCATCTCCACGCAGCAGACGGGCTACTCGATCGTGGCCCAGCTCCGGTCGTTCCTCCCGGCGCAGATCGGCGGCGTCCTCTGGTTCGGGCTGGACGACACCTACTCCACGGTCTACACGCCGATGTACGCCGGGATCCGGGAGGTGCCGAGGAGTTACGCCGTCGGGACCGCCGACTTCTCCCGCTTCTCGTGGGACTCGGCCTTCTGGGTCTTCAACTTCGTGACGAACTGGGCCTACTCGCGCTACAGCGACATGATCGTCGACGTCCGGAAGGCCCAGGGCGAGATCGAGGGGCGGTTCCTGGCCGAGCAGCCGGAGGTGGAGAAGGCGGCGCTCGTGCTCCACGCCGAGTCCCCGGCCGCCGCGCGCGACTACCTGACGGCCTACTCGGTGAGAGCCGGGGACGGGACGGTCGAGCGGTGGAAGAAGCTGGGGGAGTTCCTCCTCTGGAAGTACATCGACGGCAACGTCCGCGACAGCCAGGGGAACGTGACGCACCCCCGGTACCCGCAGGACTGGTACGACCGGATCGCCAAGGACGGCGGGGACCGCCTGAAGCAGCGCAAGCTCCCGAGCGAGGGGGCCGAGGAGCACTGAGGCGGGTCCGGACGTAACCTGCAGCCGCGCCGTCCGTATGAAGGAGGTGCGGCGCCTCGCGTGCCGGATCCTCCTCCACGCCGGGCTGGCCGGGACCCTCCTCCCCCTGGCCGGCCCGGCTCTTTCCCGTCCCACCTCCACGGAAGAGCTGCGCGGCGCCGAGATCCGGGTCGTCCGGTCCTCGGGGCCGATCCGCGTGGACGGCGACCTCTCGGACGCGGGGTGGGCGGGGGCCGCGCGGGTCGAGACCTTCTACGAGGTGAACCCGGGCGACAACGTCCCGCCGAAGGTGAGGACGGTCGCCCTCCTGGCCTACGACGAGCGGTACCTCTACGTCGCCTTCGAGTGCGACGACCCCGACCCTCGCCGGATCCGGGCGCCGTACACGGACCGCGACGAGCTCCGGGGCGACACGGACTACGCCGGGGTCATCCTCGACACCGTCTTCGACGGCCGGACGGCGGTGGAGCTCCTGGCCAACCCGCGAGGGATCCAGTTCGACGCCGTCACCAACGACGGGGAGGAGGACGTCGCCCCGGACTTCTTCTGGGACTCCGCCGGGCGGGTGACGGAGACGGGCTGGACGCTCGAGATCCGGGTGCCGTTCACGACCCTCCGGTACAAGAGGGCCGACCCGCAGACGTGGGGGATCCTCCTCTACCGCAACTGGCCCCGGGAATACCGGTACCAGATGTTCTCCGCCAGGCTCCCGCGCGGGCGGAACTGCTTCGTCTGCTCGGAGAACGTCCTCTCCGGCCTCTCCGGCCTCCCGCCGGGAGGGCACCTCGTGGCCGCCCCGTACGTCTCGGCCGCGCAGGAGGCGGTCCCGCGCGACCCGCCGGGGACCGGCCTCGTCACGAGGCCGATCGACCCGGAGGCGGGCCTCGACGTGAAGTGGACTCCGAACGCGGTGACGGCCGTCGACGCGACCTTCAACCCCGACTTCTCGCAGATCGAGTCGGACGTCGCCCAGATCGGCGTCAACGAGCGGTTCGCCCTCTTCTACCCCGAGAAGCGCCCGTTCTTCCTGGAGGGGGTCGACCTCCTCACCTCCACGCCGATCCAGGCCGTCTACACCCGGACGATCACCTCGCCGCGCTGGGGGCTGCGCGGGACGGGCAAGCTCGACTCCACCGCCTGGACGCTCCTGGTCGCCGACGACCGGGGCGGGGGGAGCGTCGTCATCCCCGGCCCCACCGGGTCGGACCTGGCCGAGCAGGACTTCCGGTCGTTCGTGGCCGTCGGGCGCGCCCGGCACGACATCGGGCGGTCGTTCGCCTCGCTCCTCTTCACCGACCGCGAGGTCCGGGGCGGCGGGTACAACCGGGTGCTCGGGCCCGACTTCCAGTGGAGGCCCTCCGAGGCCGACACGGTGACGGGGCAGCTCCTCTTCAGCCGGAGCGTCACGCCCGACCGACCCGACCTCGCCGCGGAGTGGGACGGGCGGACGCTCTCCGGGCACGCGGCCCGGATCTGGTGGTCGCACTCGACGGAGAGGGTCGACTGGTTCGCCGTCTACAAGGACTTCGACGACGACTTCCGGGCCGACGTCGGGTTCGTCCCGCAGGTGGGGTTCCGGGAGGGGTACCTGGAGGGGGGCTACACCTGGCGGCCGACGGGGTTCTTCCGCCGGGTCCGGCTCTTCCTCGAGTCGGAGCTGCAGGTCGACCGCGACGGCGCCGACACGATCTACCGTCAGGTCCAGGTCGGCGTCGGGGCCGACGGCCGGGCGAACTCGTTCTACCGGATCGAGCTCGAGACCGAGGCGGTCCGGACGGGGGAGAGCCTCCTGCCGCGCAAGACCGTGAGCCTGAGCTACCAGGTCGTCCCGTCCAGCGTCTTCGGCCAGACGAGCCTGGAGGCCTCGTGGGGGCAGGAGATCGACTACGCGGGGGAGCGGAACGGGCACGGAGGCGGCCTGGCGCTCACCTCCGTCGTCCGCCCGACGGACCACCTCGCCCTGGAGGCGCTCGGCGAGCTGCAGTGGCTCGACGTCCCGCGGGAGGAGGGAGGGCCGGAGGAGCGCCTCTTCACGGCGTTCGTGGCGCGGCTGAAGGCGACCTACACGTTCAGCGCCCGGAGCTTCCTCCGGGTGATCGGGCAGTACGTCGGCGCCCGGTACGACCCGACGCTCTACCCCGACCCGGCGAGCGTCCCTTCGAGGGAAGGCTCGTTCTCGGCCTCGGCGCTCCTGGCCTACAAGCTGAACTGGCAGAGCGTCGTCTACGTCGGGTACGGCGACGCGCGGACCCTCGACGAGACGGGCGGGCTCCCCCCCCAGAACCGCCAGCTCTTCGTCAAGGTCTCGTACGCCTTCCAGAAGTAGGACGGCGCGGCGGGGCGCGGCGGGGTTCCCCCTGCGAGACTAGTCGATCTTCGGAACGAACGAGAGCTTCAGCGTCGGCGCCACGGCGGTGACCGTCGGGAGCTCGGACCAGTCGATCGGGCCGCGCGCGATCCGGTGGATCAGGTACGGCAGGACGATGGCCGCCCAGGCCCGGTCGAAGTAGGCGTAGGCCCGGTCCCAGTCCGGCCCCTCGCCCCAGCCCGAGTGCGTGAACCGCAGGCGCGTCCGCCGCTCGTCCTCGGGCGCGAGGTCGATCGTGACCACCGTCCGCTGCTGCCGGACCGAGGGCTGCTCGGGCGGGGCGTTCCAGCTGAACGCCAGCCGCCGCGGCGGCTCGAACGCCAGGACCCGCGATCCCTCGGTCCCCCGGCTCCCGGGGGACGCCGCGGGGTCGAAGTGGATCTCGTAGGCCCCGTCCACCCTCGGCTCGACCCGGCAGCCCGGCGCGAAGAAGCTCCGGACTCCCTCCTCCGTCGTCCAGAGGGCGAAGACCTCCTCCACGGGAGCGTCCAGGACGATCTCCACGCGCAGGACGCGGTCCTCGGGGAAGGGGGGAAGAGTCACGGCCGGCGAGAGCATAGCGGCCGGAGGGCCGGGGCGCGAGCCCTTCAGGGCTTCCCGGCGCGTTTGCCCTTTCCGGCCGGCGCCTTCGTCGGGCTCCTGGCCGGCGGCTCGGCCGCCACCGCCTCGGGGTCGAGCCGCCAGGCGCCCCCGCCGGAGGTGCCGACGAGGATCGACTTCCTGGGCCCCGGCTCGACGCAGACGGCGACGAGGTCCGGGTGGGGCGGGTCGCCCCCGGCCCTCGCCCACGACTTTCCGTCGTCCTTCGAGCGGAAGAGACCCTTGTCCCACGTCGCGGCCCAGAGCGTCCCCGCCGCCTCGGGGTCGAGCGCGATCGCCTGGACGTTGACGCGCCCGAGCCCCGACCGGCTCTCGGTCCAGCTCTTCCCGCCGTCGGTCGAGCGGAAGACCCCCTCGCGGTCCGTCCCCGCCCAGGCGGTCTTCCCGTCCGCCGCGAAGGCGAGGGCCTGGACGCGCGCGTACGGGATGCCCGCGCCGGCGGGCTCCCAGGCGGTCGACCCGGTCGTCCTGCGGAAGAGGCCGGCGTGCGTGGCCGCGAGCACCGTCCCGCTCCCCGACGGGTCCACCGCGAGGGGGAAGAAGCCCCGGGTCGTCGAGCCCCGGTCGAGGTCCGGGGTCAGGGCCTTCCAGCGAGCCCCGTCGCTCGACTCGAAGACGGTGTCCTCGTCCCGGCAGACGAGGCGGCCCGCAGCGGCCGGGTCGGCCGCGATCGCCTCGATCTCCGTGCCGCTCCCGAGGCCGTCGCGGGCGGGACGGAAGGTCCGGCCCGAGTCCTCGCTCACGAAGACCCCGTCCTCGGTCCCCGAGAGGAGGGCCGGGGAGGCGCCCGGGCGGAGGAGGAGCGACTTCACCCTGGGGTCGTCGAGCCCGTCCTCCTGCAACGCCCACGTCTTCCCGCCGTCCGTCGTCCGGAAGACGCCCGCCTGCGGGGAGGCGATCCAGGCCGTCCCCGGGCTCCGCGGGTCGGTCACGATCGCGGAGACGTCGAGGGCGAAGAAGCCCCAGCCCGGCCCGCTCCACGTCGCCCCGCCGTCGGTCGAGGAGAGGACGCCGTCCCGCGAGGTCCCGGCGTAGATCCGGACGGGATCGCGCCCGGCGGCCACGACCGCGTCGAAGTTGACGAACGAGAAGCCCTCCGTCAGGGACCGCCAGCTGGTGCCGCCGCCGCGCGCCGCGAGGAGCTTGTTCGGCACCCCGGCGTAGAGGACGTGAGGGTCGACGGGGTCCGGCGCCAGCGCGAAGACGGTCCTCTCCCTCCACTCGCGGCCCCGCGCCGGGAGGAACGTCTCCCCGCGGTCCGGGGAGACGAACGGCCCGCGGTTCGTCCCGACGTAGAGGGAGGGGGGCTCGGTGGCGGTGACCGTGAGCGCGTGGACGAACCCCAGCTCGCCGCTCCCGCCGAGCGCGGACCACGTGGCCCCGGCGTCGGTGCTCCGGAAGAGCCCCTCGGAGGTCGTCCCGGCGACGAGGGCCGGCGGCGTCCCCGGGAGGAGGGCGAGCGCGGTCAGGCGGAAGTTGTGCGGCAGGCCCGAGGTGCTGCGAGCCCAGGTCACGCCACCGTCCGTCGTCCGGTGGACCCCGTCGTTGCCGCCGGTCTCCGTGGCGGCCCAGGCGCGGCCCGGCACGGCCGGGTCGAAGAGGAGGGCCTGGATCGGGGCCTGGTCGTCGGAGGAGAGGACGCGGCGCCAGGTGGCGCCGGCGTCCGTCGACCGGTGGAGCCCGTCGGCGTAGGTGCCGGCCAGGAGCGTCCTCGGGCGCGACGGGTCGACGGCGAGGGCGTCGACCGTCTCTCCGGCCAGGCCGGAGAAGGCCCAGCTCTTCCCGCCGTTCGTCGACTTCAGGACGCCGGACCGCCACGTCCCCGCGTAGACGGTCTCCGGGGCCGCCGGGTCGACGGCCAGGGAGCGGACCGAGCCGCCCGGCGGGCCGAAGGGCTGCCAGGCCCCGGCGGGGAGAGGAACGAGCGTTGCCAGGAGGAACGCGAGCGAGGCGATGCGGGAGAAGAGGCTCATGGTCACCTCCGTGTCGGCGGCCCGCCCGCGCGGGCGGGCCGCCGATCATCGCACCGTGAGACGAATTCGCAATGCGCTCCCGGAGGAAGCGAGGAGGCGGCGGGCGGTACCATGTGCACGCTTGACCTCGGATTCGACGGTGCGCAGACCGCGGGTCGCTGCCACGTTCGTGTGGGGCCTCCTCGCCCTCCTCGCCGCGCCGCCCGCCCGAGCGCTCGACCCTTCGGTCGCGGTCACGCAGTACCCCCTGCAGTCCTGGGGGCGGGACCGCGGACTGCCGTCCAGCTCCGTCCTCTCGGTGGCGCAGGCCGCGGACGGCTACCTCTGGCTCGGGACGTACGGCGGGCTCGTCCGGTTCGACGGGCTGCGCTTCGTCCTCTTCGACCGGACGACCGTGCCGGAGCTGCGCCACGGCTCGGCCTGGCGGCTCCTCCCCGGCCCGGACGGGACGCTCTGGATCGGGACGAACGGGGGAGGTCTCGTCTGGCTCCGCGACGGGGAGCTCGGAAGCCTGCGGCGCGACCGGGGCCTGTCGAGCGAGGTGGTGACCGCGCTGGCGTTCGGCGAGCGCGGCGAGCTCTTCGTCGGCACCCGCGCCGGCGTGGACCGTGTGACGCGCGGCCCGGACGGGCCGGCCGCCACCCGGGTCGCGCGGGAGGACGGCTCGCCCGTGGGGGACGTCTTCTCGATGACCCGCTCGCCGGACGGACGCGTCTACGTCGGGACGGGGACGTCGGTCCTCGAGGTGCGGGCCGGCGCGGCCTCGCCGGTCGCGGCGGTGCTCGAGGATGTGGGCGTCCCGGTGACGGCGCTCCTGGCCGGCCCGGACGGGACGCTCTGGGGCGGGACCTCGGGCCGGGGCCTGTTCGAGCGGGGCCCCGCCGGGCTCCGCTGGCACGACGCCTCCACGGGCCTCCCCGGGGACGTCGTGAGCGCCCTCGTCCAGGACGGCGACGGGAACCTCTGGATCGGGACCGACACCGCGGGCCTCGCCCGGCTCCGGGACGGGCGGGCCGCCGTCCTGACAGAGGCCCAGGGGCTGGCCAACGACTCCGTCGCGTCGCTGGCGCTGGACCGGGAGGGGAGCCTCTGGGTCGGGACGACGCGGAACGGCCTGTCGCGCCTGAGGGACGCCGAGGTCCTGAACATCGGGCCGCGCGAGGGGCTCCCCGCCGAGACGGTCTGGCACGTCTTCGAGGACCGGGACGGGAGCGTCTGGGTCTCGACGTCCCGAGGGGCCGCGCGACTCGTGGACCGCGTCGTGAAGGGCGTCGTCACGCCCCCCTCGGCCGACCCGCTCGTCCGGGCCGTCTTCCGGGACCGCTCCGGACGGCTCTGGCTGGCGACGCGCGCCCACGGGCTCGTCCCCGTCGACGAGCGGAGCGGAACGGCGCGCGGCCGGGGGATCTCGACCGCGGAGGGGCTCCCGAGCCCGCAGGTGCGGTCCGTCTGCGAGGACGCCTCGGGGCGCCTCTTCCTCGGGACGGCCGCGGGGCTCGCGGTGGCCGAGAAGGGGTCGGTCCGCTCTCTCGCGGGGGTGGAAGGGCTCCCGCGCGGGCCCATCCTCTCGCTCCTTTCCGCGCGCGACGGGCGGGTCTGGATCGGGACCGACGGGGCGGGGCTCTTCGCGATGACGGGGACGGCCCTGACGCGCTACTCGACCGCCGACGGCCTCGGGAGCGACGTCGTCCTCGGCCTGTTCGAGGACGACCGCGGCGTCCTCTGGGCCTCGACGAACGGGGGGCTCTCGCGCTTCGACGGGAGGCGGTTCGCCAAGCTCGGCCTCTCGGCGGGGCTCCCGGCCGAGGTGACGACGCAGGTCCTTCCGGGGCGAACGGGGCTCTGGCTGGGAGGGGCCAGCGGCGTGGCGCGCGTGGAGCGCGCCGAGCTGGACGCCGTGGCCCGGGGCGAGGCGATCCGCGTCGTCCCGCGGGTCTACGGCCTCCCCGAGGGGATGCGGAGCGACGAGTGCAACGCGCCGGCCACCGGCGCGAGGACCCGCGACGGGCGCCTCTGGTTCCCGACCGTCCGGGGCGTCACCGTCTTCGACCCCGCCCGGCCGCCGGCTCCCCTGGCGCGTCCGCCCGTCGTCGTCGAGGAGGTCGTCTCTCACGACGTGCCGCGCCCGGCGCGCGAGGGCGTGAGGCTCGGCCGTGACGAGAGGACGTTCGAGGTCCGCTTCGCCGTCCTCTCGCTCCGGGCGCCGGAGCGCCTGAGGGTCGCCTACCGCCTCGCGGGGCTCGACCCGGAGTGGATCGAGGCAGGGCTGAGGCGCTCGGCGTTCTTCACCGCGGTGCCGCCCGGGGACTACCGCTTCGAGGTGGTGGCGCTCCCGCCGTCCGAGCCCGTCGGCGAGCCCGCGGCGTCCCTCCCCGTCCGTGTCGTGCCCGCGGCCTGGGAGACCGGCTGGGCGCGGGCCCTGGGCGCGGCCCTCCTCCTCGCCCTGGCCGGGCTGGCCGTGAGGCGGCGGCTCGGCCAGGCGCGACGGCGAGCCCGGGAGCTGGAGGTCCAGGTCGGCGAGAGGACGCGCGAGCTGTCCCAGCGGAACCTGGAGCTGGCCGCCGAGCGCGAGCGCCTCGGCGAGGCCAACGAGCGGCTCCGGGAGGCCGACCAGCTGAAGGCCGGGTTCACCGCGATGCTCGTCCACGACCTGAAGTCGCCGCTCTCGGTCGTGGGCGGGGCGCTCCACCTCCTGGGCGAGCCCTCGAGGCTGGGAGAGGCGGAGCGCGGGGAGCTCCTCCGCAGCGCGACCCGGAACCTCGGGAGGGTCCTGTCGCTCGTCGAGGAGACGCTCGAGGTCTTCCGGTCGGAGACCGGGGACCTGCCGCTCCAGCGCAAGCCGGTGGACGTGGCGGCCCTCCTGCGCGCCTCCGGGGAGTCGGCGCGCATCGCGGGCGAGGGGAAGCGGGTCACGGTCGACACGGACGTCCCGGAGGGCCTCCCGCGCGTCTGGGCGGACTCCGGGAGGCTCGCGCGCGTCCTGGAGAACCTCCTCGGCAACGCCGTCAAGTTCACACCGGAGGGCGGCTGGGTCGTCCTCTCGGCCGAGGAGTCGCCCACCGGGACGGGGAGCGTCGTGAGGATCCGGGTCGCCGACACGGGCCCCGGCATCCCGGAGGCGGAGCTGCAGCGGATCTTCGAGCCCTACCGGCAGGCCGGTCCGCGGCGCGGCGGGGTCGGCCTCGGGCTGGCGATCGTCCGCAGGTTCGTCGAGGCCCACGGCGGCACGGTGCGCGCCGAGAGCCGGCCGGGGTCCGGGGCCGTCTTCACCGTGGAGATCCCGGCGGGGGAGCCCTCGCCGCCGCCGGCGCCGCGGTGACGCCCGCGCCCTGCGCGGGGCCTCAGCGCGACCGGAGGAGGACGGCCTCGCCGATCAGCTTCGCGGCCTCGTCCGGCGGGATCCTGTCGGTGTTCAGGACGAGGTGGTAGGTGAGCGGGTCGTCGATGTCGGCCTTGAAGAACTTCTTCACGAATCGTTGGCGAGCCTTGTCCTCGCGCGCCACGTAGGCGGCGGCCGCCTTGCGGGAGAGCTCCTGAGCGTCCATGACCCGGGCCGTGCGGGCCTCGACGGAGCCGACCAGCCGGACGTGGAACGCGTTCGGGAAGGTGGACGTGATCACGTGGGCGCCGCGGCCGACGAGGATGCAGCTGCCCATCTCGGCCAGACGGAGGATCGTCTCCGTCGTCTGCCGGATCATGAGGGCGCGGGAGGGGTGGAGGCCGAGGAGCTCCTCGACGGCGTCCGAGATCCCGGAGAAGCGGTCCTCCGGCATCCACTCGGCGAGCTGCTTGGGGAGCTCGTGGTCCTCGAGGACCACCTCGATCAGGTTCCTGTCGAAGACGGTCCAGGCGACGTCCCGCTTTCCCTTCCGCTCGTTCAGGTAGTCGGCGACCGCCCCCGCCACCGCGGTTCCCCCGGCGCCGGTCTGCCGCGAGATCGTCAGGACCGGACGCTCCCCGAGCTCCTTGCGCGGGCCCTTGTCCGGCGGGTTCAGCTGGATCCGGACGAAGGAGAGGCACTTCTCGGTGTCCGACGTCAGGACCATCGCCCTGCTCCTCCTTGCGAGGCGGCCCGTCCGTGGGCCGGCCGCGCCCTCGAGCGTCGTCGAGGTCAGTGTACCGCCGCGCCGGGGTGCGGTCGCCCGTGGGCTCCGACGGCGGGGGAGCGGCCCTAGGAGCCCGTCCCGGACCCCTCTTCCGCGGGCGGGGTTCCGGCCCTGCGGGGCGGCGTGAACCCACGGTGGGAGAGGATCTGCCAGAGGCGCGGCTCGAGGACCGCTTCCGGGATCGGCTTCGGGAGGAGGTCCGCCGCGCCGGACTGGATGGCGAAGGCGAACTGGCCGCGGTCCGGGTGCGAGGCGACCAGGAGGACCGGGATCGCCGCCAGGGCGGGCTGCGACTTGACGATCCGCGTCACGTCGAACCCGTCCACCCCCGGGAGGGCGACGTCCATCAGGACGACGTCGACCGGCTCGCGCGTCAGGGCCTCGAGCGCCTCCGGCCCGCTCCGGACCTCGACGGTGCGGCACCCCATGCGGCAGACCTGCGTGGCCTGCTGGACCAGCTCCCGCACGTCGTCGTTGACGACCAGGACGAGCGGCGGGACCGCCTCCTCCTGTCCCCCCTCGCCCGCGGCTCCGCGGGAGGAAGGGGGGCGCTCCGGCCGCGGCGGCAGGACGATCGAGTTGAGAGCCTCCTCCAGCTCGGCAGCCAGGGCGTCGGAGTCGGGGCCCTGCCGCGAGGCGTCCCGCCGCTGCTCCCTGGCCAGCGCCTCGTCGCGGGGGGGGAGGGGGGCGTTCTCGAGGAGGGCCAGGGCCGTCTCCAGGTCCGTCGCGGTCTGGAAGCGGTTCTCGCGCTCCTTCTCCAGCGTCCGCAAGACGA
This sequence comes from Acidobacteriota bacterium, assembly GCA_008363385.1. Taxonomy (GTDB): domain Bacteria; phylum Acidobacteriota; class Thermoanaerobaculia; order UBA5066; family UBA5066; genus RHKY01. The sequence continues at coordinate 146,653 of RHKY01000003.1, forward strand.
TCCCTCGCAGCTCGTCGCTGATCTCGGGGCGGTGGAGGAGGTGCCCGGGGATCGGGTCGGTGACGTGCTGCATCGCCACGGCCACCGGCGAGTCGCCCGAGAAGGGGACGGTCCCGGTGAGCATCTCGAAGCCGATCACCCCGATGGAGTAGATGTCGCTCCTCAGGTCGAGGGGCTTGCCGAGCGCCTGCTCGGGGGACATGTAGTGCGGCGTCCCGATCAGCGTGGAGGCCAGCGTCAGGTCCCCGTCCCCCTCGCCGCGAGCCAGGCCGAAGTCGAGGATGACGACCGCGCCGTGCTCGTCGACGATGACGTTCTGCGACTTCAGGTCGCGGTGGACGATCCCGAGCCGGTGGACGGCGGCGCAGCCGCGCGCGATCTGCCTCAGGATCGGGACCGCCTCGGCGGGGTGCAGGGCGCCCCTCTCGTCCACGATCGTCCAGAGGTCCTTCCCCCGGACGTACTCCATCGTGATGTAGGGGTAGTCGCCGCTGACGCCGTAGTCGTACATGCGGGCGACGCTCGGGTGCTTGATCTTCCGGTTGAGGTGGATCTCGCGCTTGAACCGGAGGAGGAGCGCCTGCTCGTCGCGGTCGACGTTGGGCTGGAGGACCTTGATCGCGACGACCTCGTCCAGCTCCAGGTCGAGCGCCTTGAACACCACCCCCACGCCGCCGCGGCCGAGCGTGTCGAGCCAGCGGTAGCGGGGCGCGTTCTCGAAGAACCGGCGCTTGAAGACCTCCAGCTTCATCGTCTCCCCGGGAAGGGGCCCCCCAAGGATAGAGGCAACGGGCCGCTCAGGGCGCGGGGGGGAGGGCCTCGAGGAGGAACAGCCGCGCGCGGGTCTCGGCGTTCTCGTAGACGATCCGGTCCCCGGAGGGCGACCAGGACGGGTAGCGCACGTAGACCTCCAGGCGGCGGTTGTCGGTGAGGCGAACGGTCTTGCCGGCCAGGCTGACCCAGTAGAGGTTCCAGGCGTCGGACCGGTAGCCGGCGAAGACGATCCGGCTGCCGTCCGGCGAGAAGCCGAAGGGCCAGGAGAGGCCGCGCTCGTTCGTCAGCTGCGTCGGCGTGCCGCCGCCGGCCGGGAGCGTCACGATGTGGACGTCGTCCCCGCGCCGGACCTGCAGGGCCAGGAGCTTGCCGTCGGGGGACCAGGTCGGGAAGCCGAGGAACTCCCGGTCGAAGGTCAGCTGCTGCTCCTGACCCGTCTCCGCGTCGACGACCCAGGTGTTCATCGTGATGCCGCCCCGCTTGGAGTGGTACGCGATCCTCCTGCCGTCCGGCGAGAGCATCGGGGCGTCGGCGTCGGCGACGGAGACGCGCATCGGCGTCGCCGCGCCGGTCTCCGCGTCGAGGGAGGAGAACGCGAACTTCCCTCGCGCGTTCGTGACGAAGAAGAGCCGCTTGCCGTCGGGGAACCAGCCCTGGACGTACTCGACCGCCGGGCTCTCGAGCACGGCCCTCTGCCGCGAGCCGTCGGCGTCCATCACCCAGACGTCGGCCGTCTGCCCCGGCAGGGTCCGGCCGAACGTGATCCGCTCGCCGCCGGGCGAGAAGACGGGCCAGGTGGCCCGGCCGGGCCCCGTCGTGAGCGCGCTGGGCGGACCCGCCGGGAGGCCCGTCTCGGGGGAGACGGGGAGGGACCAGAGGTTCCCCTCGGTCGTCAGGGCGCTCCAGACGAGCCTCCCGTCCCTGGAGAGCGAGGGGTGCCGGGCGACCCAGGGGCCCTTCGGCGTGACCGGCGCGGGGGGCCCGGCGCCCGCCCGGCCGCCGCGGGCCAGCGGGACGCGCAGGATCGCGTGGAGCGAGTCGGCCGTCCGGCCCCCGAAGAGGATGCTGTGGCCGTCGGGCTCGGGGACCGGGTCCCAGACGCGCGGGGCCGAGAGGATCTTCGACAGCGCCCCGCTGGACAGCTCGACCGCCCAGAGGTCCACGGTGACGTTTCGCGGGTCCGAGGCGACGAAGTAGACGAGCGACCCGTCCGGAGAGAAGACGGGCGCCCCGTGGCCGCCGAAGGGCTTCCCCTCCTCGGTGAGGGGGCGGGGCGCCCCTCCGCGCGCCGGCGCGATCCAGATCGTGGACGGCGGGACCGCGGCCGGGCTCGTCGCCAGGACGTCCGTCAGCGGCTGGGACTGGAACGCCACCTTCTCGCCGTCCGGCGAGAAGGCCGGCTCCGAGCCGAAGTCGGAGAGGAGGCGCGGCGCCCCGCCCGAGGCCGCGACGACCCAGATCCCCCCGCGCCCCTTGGAGTGGAACGCGATCGACGCCCCGTCGGGCGAGAAGGCCGGCTCCACGTTCTGCCGCCCGTCGGAGGTCAGGGGCGTCCCGGGCCCCGTCTCGGAGACGCCGCGGACGTGGACCTCGAAGCGGCCCGCCGAGGAGGAGGCGAAAGCCACGCGCGTCCCGTCGGGCGAGAGCGCGGGGAAGAACTCCAGCGCCCCCTCCTCGTTCAGCGCGCGGGGCGTGACCTTCGTCGGCGCGTCACGGCCTCCGCAGCCGGCGGCGAGCAGGACCAGGACCCAGACGAGTCGCCTCATCTCCCCCCCGCCGGGATTATGCCGAAGGCGGGCCGCCACGGGGTGGGCCGGTCCCCTCCGCCGTCGCGCCGGCGTCGCCGGTTGGTATCCTGCGGGGCGTTGCCCGAGCTGTGGGACCTCCAGACCTGGAAGCGCCGGTCCTCCGGCGGGCTGCTGGCGCGGCGGACCAACAAGGTGATCCTCGGCCTGGACGAGCTCGTCGCCGTCTACCACCGGGAGGCGGAGGACCGCTCGCCCGCCGGGAACCTGCGGCAGACCGCGATCCTGTTCGCCATCTGGTCGAGGGCCGGGATCTGGATGTCGTCGCACGACCGGTCCAAGTGCGCCCGCTTCGGCGCCGTCGCGGAGCTGCAGAGCCAGGCGTGGAAGCTCCTGGAGGCCCTCCGGGTGAGGCAGCTCCCTACGAGGCGCCTTCCGCCCGGGGAGAAGTTCCGCGCGGCCGCGGGCCTCCTGACGGGGGGGGCCGCGCCCGGCTGGCAGCCGACGAAGCCGATGCACAAGGACGCCTACTTCCTGGAGGCCTGGGGGGACGACCACGTGGCGGCCCACGCCTCCGAGAACGCGTTCCGGTACTGGCTCGACCTCTTCCAGGACAAGACGGCGGAGGAGAGGGGAGAGCTCGTCCTGAAGGAGAACGCCCCGTCCTTCTGGGACTGGTGGACGAGCCAGAAGCTCTACAAGAAGGAAGGCGTCCTCTACCTGACGGCCGAGGAGCGCGAGGCCTACCGGGTCGACGTCTCCCCCCGCGGGCTCTCGTGGGCCTGCGGCGCGGGGCCGCTCCACTCGATGGGCCTCCAGTGGATCGGCGAGGAGGACGACGTCTTCATCTTCGTCGTCTCGCGGGACGCGGTCCTGTACGCCAACCAGGGGATCGGCGGGACGTTCCACCACTCCTCGTTCCTCGGCGGGATGCCGGTCCTCGGCGCGGGGCAGCTGATCGTCGAGGAGGGCCGGCTCACGATGGTCTCCAACTCCAGCGGCCACTACCGGCCCGACCCCGCGCGGCACTTCAACGCGCTCCTCTTCTTCCGCAGGAAGGGGGTCGACCTCTCGACCGTCCGGTCGGTCCTCTACGGCGAGGGGGGCAAGCGCGAGGCCACGGGGCAGGAGCACTACGCCGAGCTCGCGGCGCAGTACGCCGTCCGACACAGGCTCTCGCCGGCCACGAAGCTCGAGCTGTTCGCGGCGCTCTCGCCGGAGGCGAAGAGGAAGTTCCTCGCCGAGCGGGGCCTCACCGAGGATCAGTACGTCCGCCCGCTGACGGAGGCGGCGGCCGCGACGCTCTACGGGAGCGCCGCCGGGACGGGCGCCCCGAGCGCCGCTCTCGACCCGGAGGAGGCCGCCGCCAGGCTCTTCGACCGGCCGGCCGGCTCCACCGACGACGTCGACTACGCCCCGGCGCGGCCTTGATCGGGGGGAGGACCGCCGCCCGGTCCTCCCCCCGTGCCCCCCACCTTTCGGCCGCATGGGGGCCGGTCGGACCGCCGCCCGGGTCCGGCGTCACTCTGCTGCGGGGCCCATGCGCGCGGGGTCTGCGCGTGGGGTCAGAGCTCCGTTCTACGTTCTGCGGGTGGCGGAGGTACGGCCAGGGCTTCCGCTGCGTCCGGGTCAGTCGGCGGAGCGGACCTGGAAGAGGGCGTGGTCGGAGAGGCGCAGGGCCGAGAGCGCGCCCTTCCAGACGCAGCCGGAGTCGAGGCAGACCGCGTCCCGGCCGAGGTGGAGGCCGAGGGCCGCCCAGTGGCCGAAGACGACCGGCGTGCCGGCGCTGCGCCGCCCGGGGAGGGCGTACCAGGCGAGGCAGCCGGGGGGGGCCGCCTCGGGGGCGCCCTTGAATCCCTCGCAGGGGGCCCCGCGCCGGTCGACGGTCCTCAGGCGCGTGAAGACCCTCGCGTCCGCGGCGGCCCGGCCGAGCGGGCCCCCTTCGTCGCCGGAGCCGAGGGCCCGGAGGAGGGCGTCGCCGCGCTCGGACGCCAGGAGACGGCTCGCCCGTGCCGAGCGCGAGAGCGTCCCGGCGACCGTCCAGGAGGGAAGCAGCCCGGCGTGGACGAGGAGGGTCCGCCCCGCGAGGAGGGCGAAGGGCCGCTCGCGGAGCCAGCCGAGGAGGTCGTCGCGGTCGCGGGAGCGGAGGACTTGCTCGAGCGTGTCGCCGGCACGCTTGCGGGCCAGGCCCGCCGCACGCGAGAGGAGGTGGAGGTCGTGGTTGCCGAGGACCGTCTCGGCCCGCCCTCCGAGGTCCCGCACGAACCGCAGGACGTCCAGCGAGCGGGGTCCGCGGTTGACGAGGTCTCCGACGAAGAGGAGGCGGTCCCGCGCCGGGTCGAACCGGATCTCGCGCAGGAGCGCCTTCAGCGAGCGGTAGCAGCCCTGGACGTCCCCGACCGCGTAGGTCGCCACGCGGCGCCGGTCAGGAGAGCGGCTTCGTGACGGTGAAGATGCCGCGGAGACTCCCCACGGCGAAGCCCGTGGCCTCGTCCTTCGGGTAGAGCTCCCGGAGCCTTCCGGCGACCTCGGGGGAGACGGTGGCGCCGTGGCACGACAGGCAGGGCTCGGCGGTCCGGATCGCGCGGGCGTACCGGAAGACCTTCTTGCCGTCCCGCTCGACGACCTCGGACGTCTCCAGGGAGGCCGGGTCCTCTCCCTTGGCCAGCCGCGCCCCGAGCTCCTCGAGCGCCGCGCGCTCCCACCCGTCCGGCGCGTTGGCCGGGTTCCGCAGCTTCGCGGCCGTCCGCCCGACGCGGAAGCCCGTCTCGTGCGAGGTGGCGGCCGCGATCTCGGGGGCCTTCGTCCGGCAGACCTCGATGGCCGCGGGGGGGCCGGCCGACTTCAGGCCCGCGAGGAGCTCCGCCTGGAGCTTCTGCTGGAACGAGGCGACGGCCGCGCGGGCCGCGGGGAGCGGGTCCTCCGGCGGCGGGGGTGCCGCGACGGCGGGAAAGAGGAGGAGCAGCAACGGTGAGGCGAACCGGGCGCTCGGCATCTCTGGCCTCCGGGAGCCGCGCCTTCCGTCGGCGCCGCCCGAGGAGGGAGTCTACGTCGCCGTCACTCGAACCAGCCGGACGCGTCGAGGACCACGTGGACGGTCCCGTCGGACATGCCGTTCGTCACGCTCACCTTCCCGGCCGTCCCGAGGAGGGCGACCGCGTTGTTCGCCCTCGTCCGTCCGGCCGCGAAGTTGACGACGCTCGTCTCAGGGGGCGGCGTCCCCGCCGGACCCAGGCGCAGGTGCCCCGCCGCGGTCGCGCCGACGGCCGTGACGTTGAGGGCCGCCGCGCGCGCCGAGGGAGGGATCCCGCAGGCTCCGGCCACGGGGAACTCGCGCGACGCCCCGGCACCGAGCGCGGGAGAGCCGTCGGGGCCCGCGGCTCGCCTCGTGTCGGCCAGCCGGCAGGGGGGCAAGGCGTGGAACCGGGCCGGAGGGGCCCGGTGGCAGGTCCCGAATCCCGCGTCGGCGAGCGTCCCCGGCGGGGCGGCGACGAAGCGCCACTCGTAGCTCGCGGGCTTCAGCGTCAGCTTCAGGACGCCGAAGGACGAGGCGTCTCGAACCTCGCTGTTGGCGCGGACGGTCGTGAAGGGACGCAGCTCGATCCCGCCCGTCCCGACGACCAGCTCGCGGATCCCCCCGGCCGGGTCGGCCCGCCCGTGGGGGTCCTGCGGCGCGAAGCGCTCGTAGCTGTGCTCGTGCCCGTTCAGGACGACGTCGGCCGCCGCCTCGTGGAGGGCCCGCCAGAACGCGTCGAACCCGACGTCGTCGCCGTGGGGCCCCGAGGAGAAGCGGGGGTGGTGCCAGAGGGCGAGGGTGCACGGCGCCGCGCTGGCGGCGAGGTCGGCCTTCAGCCACGTCTCCTGCGGCGAGCCGGCGCCGCACCCGCCGACGGAGTCGCAGCTGGAGTTCAGGACGACGACGTGCCAGCTTCCCAGGTCGAACGAGTACCAGCCCTTCCCCGGCTCCCCCGCGGCCGGCCCGAAGTACGCGAAGTAGCCGGCGGCCCCGGCGGTCCCGTAGTCGTGGTTCCCCGGGGCGGGCCGCGTGATCGCCTTCACCCGCCCCCACGTCGGGTCGTACGAGGCGAGGAACTTGGCGTAGGCGCCGTCCCAGTACTGGTCGTCGCCGAGGAGGAGGACGGCCGTCAGCCCCGCGCCGACGAGGAGGTCCGACGTCGCCCTCATCCGGCACCGGGTCGCGGTCCCCTCCCCGCCGTTGAAGCCCGGGTCCGAAGGGTCGCAGGCGATGTCCCCGGCGGCGGCGACGACGATTTCCTGCGCCTGCGCCCGCGGCGAGGCCAGCGCGAGGAGGGCCCCCGCGAGGAGCCCGAAGAACCCTCCACGCCCCGCCTCCCGGAGGCCCGTCATCGCACCTCCCGCCTCGCCGCCGGCTTTCACCCCGCGCGATCACCGGCTATTCTGATCCAAAAGGAGACGCGGGCCGTGAGCGACGAGCCGGAGCCGGCCCCGGTGCCGCCGGGGGCTTCCCTCGAGAAGGTCCTCGAGGAGGCCCGGCGCCTCGTCGTCCTGAACGAGGTCGCCCGGATCGCCACGGAGGGGACCGACCTCGGCGCCTCGCTCTCCGCGATCACGGCGCTCCTGTCGGAGAGCTTCGACTGGGAGTTCGTCGCCTGCGTGTCGATCGACCACGAACGCGGCCGCTTCCGGTGCGAGGCCGTCACGTCCCGGGTCCCGACCGAGGTGCGGCCGGGATACGGCCGGGAGCTCGGCTCGGGCGTCGTCGGCCTCGTCGCGGCTCGGGGCGAGCCGATCCTCCTCGACGACGTCCGGACCTTCCCGGACTACGTGGAGACTCTCCCCGGAGCCCTCTCCGAGCTCTGCGTCCCGGTCCGCCACCGGGACGAGGTGATCGCCGTCCTGAACCTGGAGAGCACGCGCCTCTCCGCCTTCCACGACCAGCTCCCGCTGCTGGTGAACGTGGCCCGGCAGGTGGCCGGCGCGATCCACCTGGCCCAGGCGAACGACCGCCTGCTGGAAGCGAACCGGCGCCTGTCGCAGGCCAACCGCCGGCTCGAGGCTGCCCAGCGGAAGATCGTCCGCCTCACGGAGTCCGGGGCGAGCGCGCTCGCGAACCCCGGGGCGTGGGCGCGCGCGGCCTCCTCCGACGTCGCCTCCTCCCTCGGAGGGGCCGAGGTCTCCCTCTGGGAGCTGGACCGGGGCGTCTTCCGCCCTCTCTCGGGGGAGCGCGCCGCCCCGCCCCCGGTCGACCTCGTCCGGCGGCTCGACCCGGGACGTCTCGCCGCGGACGGCGCGGGAGGTTGGGCCGCGAGCGCCGCCGGGCTGTCCGGGGAGCTGTGCGGCGCGGTCCTCGTCCGGGGCCTCCCCCGCGAGCCGGACGAGGTGGAGACGGGACTCGTCCTGGGTCTGGCCCACCAGCTGGCGGGCGTCCTCGAGACCCGGAGGATGCGCGAGCGCCTGGCGCGCGCCGAGGCCGAGCGCGCCCGGGGAGGCACGGCGGGGCGTGGCGGCTCCGGGGAGAACGCGGCCGTCTGCCCGGCCTGCGGGCGGTGCGTGCCGCGCCCCTCGGCATCCTGCGGGGAGGACGGGAGCCCGCTCGACGGCTCGCCCCAGGTCCCGCTGCGGTTGGACGGGCGCTACCGGCTGGAGCGGCACCTCGGAGAGGGCGGGATGGGGACCGTCTTCTCGGCGACCGACGAACGGCTGGGCCGGGAGGTGGCGGTCAAGCTGATCCGTGCCGAGCACTTCGAGAACGCCGACGTCAGGCGCCGGTTCGAGGCCGAGGCGCGCGCGATGGCCCGGGTCCGCCACCCCGGCGTCGTCGCCCTCTTCGACTCCGGCGAGCTGCCGGACGGCTCGGCCTACATCGTCCTCGAGCGGCTTTCGGGGCGGGACCTCGGGACCGTCCTGGCCCGCCACGGCCCCGGGACGCCGCCGCAGGTGGCGGCCCTCCTGGCGCAGGCCGGGGCCGCGCTCGCGGCGGCGCACCGGGCCGGGATCGTCCACCGCGACGTCAAGCCGGAGAACGTCTTCCTCGTGGACGCCCCCGGGGGCTTCCAGGCCAAGCTCTTCGACTTCGGCCTGGCCAAGTCGCTCGGCGCCGACGCGCGGCTCACGCGGACCGGCACGATCGTCGGGACGCCCGCGTACATGTCGCCCGAGCAGGTGCAGGGCCTCCCCGTCGACGCGCGCAGCGACCTCTACTCTCTGGCGGCGCTGGCCTACGAGGCGCTCACGGGGCGGAGGGCCGTGCCGGGGGCCGACGTGGCACGGACGCTCGCCAACGTCCTGGACCTCGCGCCGGAGCCGCTCTCCGAGAGCCTCCCCGTCGCCACCGAGGAGCTCGACCGGGCCTTCGCTCGCGCCCTGGAGAAGGACCCGGACCGCCGTCCCGCCTCGGTGGAGGGGTGGACGCGGGAGGTGGCGGCCCTCCTGTCGGACCTGCCTCCGCTCGGGCCGGGTTGGCCCGCCCCGACGCCCTGAGGCACGGTCCGCGGATTCGCCCGCGCGACGCGCCGACCTCGGGTAGATTCCCCGGAGCGCGCGAGGAGGAGCCGGCGTGAGCGAAGCGGTCGGGGTCGAGCGGACGGAGCGGGCGGAACGGACCCTTCTGGAGCACGAGGTCTACGGCCTCCTGGAGTCGACGGGGATCGAGGCGCCCCGGTCGCTCCTCTGGAGGGGAGAGCCAGGAGCCTCCCTCCCGCCGGACGTGGAGGCGTTCCTCGCCCGGCTCCCGTCCGCCGAGGTGGTCCTCAAGATCGCCTCGCCCGACATCCTCCACAAGACCGAGGCCGGCGGCGTCGCCTTCGCCTCCCGCGAGGGAGAGGCCGTCCTCCGCTCGGCGCGGAAGGTCTGGAGCGAGACCGCTCGGCTGGCACCGGGCGCCCGGCGCGAGGGGGTGCTCCTCGTCGAGAGGCTCCCCGTGGCGTCCGGGAGCCTCGGTGCCGAGCTCCTGGTCTCGTTCAAGCGCGACCCGGCCTTCGGCCCGGTCCTCGTCCTGGGGGTGGGCGGGCTCCTGACCGAGTGGTGGGGCGAGGCCACGGGCGGCGCGTCGACCGTCGTCCTCTCGCCGGGCCGCGTCGCCGACGGGCTGTCCGGGGCCCTCGGCCGCTCGCCGGTCCTGTCGCTCCTGTTCCGCAGGAGCCGGCTCTTCCCCGAGCCGCCGGTCGCGCTCGAGGACGCCGTCCAGCGGCTGGAGGCGCTCGCCCGCGTGGCGATGGCCGACGGGGCCGGCGGGCTGGCCCTGAGGGAGCTGGAGCTCAACCCCGTCGTCGTCCTCCCCTCCGGCCGCTGGGTGGCGCTCGACGGGAAGGGCTGGCGCGCGAGGCTCCCGGTCCCGCCCGTCGCGAGACCGATCCGGAAGATCGAGAAGCTCCTCCGGCCCCGGAGCGCCGTCGTCGTCGGGGCCTCGGCGACGAGCCTGAACCCCGGCCGGATCATCCTCAGGAACCTGAGGCTCTCGGACGGCATCACGTACGGTCGGCTCTGGGCGGTCCACCCGAAGGAGGCGTCGATCGACGGCGTGCCGTGCGTGAAGACCCCCGAGGACCTCCCGGAGGCGGTCGACATGGCGGTCGTCGCGGTCCCCGCCGAGGGGGCGCGCGACGCCATCCGGGCGTTCTGCCGGACCGGCCGCGCCGAGTCGATCATCCTGATCCCGGGCGGGTTCGCCGAGACGGGGAGGCGCGAGCTGGAGGACGAGATCCGGGGCGCGGTCGCCGCGTCCCGGACGAGCCCCGGAGGCGGTCCCGTCCTCCTCGGCGGCAACTGCCTCGGCGTCGTCTCGAAGAGGCAGTACAACACCTTCTTCCTCCCGCAGTACAAGCTGCCGTTCCACGACGCCCCCGGCGACCGGCTCGTGGCGGTCAGCCAGAGCGGCGCCTACCTCGTCTCGCTCACGAGCAACCTGGACGGGATCGTCTTCCCGAAGGCCTCCATCTCGTACGGCAACCAGATGGACCTGACGGTGGCCGACTTCCTGGAGTTCCTGGAGGGGGACGAGGAGGTGCGGGTCGTCGCCTGCTACGTCGAGGGGTTCGCGCCTCTGGACGGCGCCCGGTTCGTTGCCGCGGCCCGGCGGCTGCGCGAGCAGGGGAAGAGGGTGCTGGCGTTCAAGGCGGGGAAGACCGCGCTCGGGGCCAAGGCGACGCAGAGCCACACGGCCTCGCTGGCCGGCGACTACGCCGTGGCCCGCGCCCTGATGGAGGACGCGGGCGTCGTCGTGACGGCCACCCTCGACATGTTCGAGGACTACACCAAGGTCTTCACGATGCTCGGCGACCGGCAGCTCCACGGGAGGCGGGTGGCGATCGTCTCCAACGCCGGGTTCGAGTGCTCGGCGGTCCTCGACAAGCTCTACGACCTCGTCCCGGCCGCCCTCGCGGACGGCACGAAGGCGAGGCTCGCCTCCGTCCTGCCGGCCATCGCCCACGCCGACAACCCGGTCGACGCCACGCCGATGGCCACGACGTCCGACTTCGTCGCCGCCTGCGAGGCGATGCTCGCCGACCCGGGCGTGGACGCGCTCCTCGTCTCCCCGATCCCCGTGACGCCCGCGCTCGACAACCTCGCCCCGGACCTGACGGGAGGCCACCCGGAGAACATCCACTCCCCCGGCTCGCTGCCGCAGGAGCTGCTGCGCGTCTTCCGCGCCACGCAGAAGCCGCTCGTCGTCAACGTCGACTCCGGGCGCCTCTACGACGACTTCGTCACGGTCCTGCAACGCGGCGGGATCCCGGTCTTCCGCAAGATCGACCGGGCCTCCCGCGCCCTCTCGGCCCTCCTGACGCGGTAGCGAACCAGGCCCGTTCGACGAGCGGGAGGGCGCGGGGGGTAGGCGCGGCGCGCCGCAGGGGGGATCGGCACGTTGCCGACCCCCCTGGATACGTCAAGCCAGGACCGTCCGGTCCTTCCCCGCCGCCTTGGCGCGGTAGAGGGCCGCGTCGGCGGCCCTGAGCAGCCCGTCGAGGTCGGATCCGTTCGCGGGGTGGACGGCGGCGCCGATCGAGACGGTCACCCCCGCCGCCGAGAAGGCCGGCGCCGACCGGACCGCCGAGCAGACCTGCTCGCCCCGCGAGGCGAGGTCCGGCGCGCCCGCCCCGGGGAGGAGGACGAGGAACTCGTCGCCTCCGTACCGGCAGGCCACGTCCTCGGCCCTCACGACCGACGTGAGGAGGCGGCCGACCTGCTGCAGGAGCGAGTCCCCGGCGGCGTGCCCCTCCCGGTCGTTGAACGCCTTGAAACCGTCCAGGTCGAGGAGCAGGACGCCGAGCGTCCCGCCGTGCCGTCCGGCCCGCGCCAGCTCGCGCCGGAACGTCTCCTCCATGTATCGCCGGTTGTACAGGCCCGTCAGCGGGTCGCGGACGGCCTGGTCCCGGAGCAGCTCGCGGAGCCCCATGTTCGCGGCCGCCAGCGCGATCCCGTCGGCCACCGTCACCGCGAGGCGCTGCGTGGCCTCCGAGAGGGATCCGCCGTTCCCCTCGGGGTGGGGACGGCTCGTCAGCGAGAGGACGCCGAGCAGCTCGCCCTGCGAGATCAGCGGGACGCAGAGCGTCCGCGAGCCGTCGGTCGGCCGGCGGTGCGAGCAGGGGGCCACGGCGTCTTCCCCCGCCGAGAGGGACGCCCGGCGGTCGCGCAGCGCCCGGCAGCCCTCGGCCGGGACCTCCCCGACGGGCGCCTCGGAGTGGCCCCAGGCGGCCACGGGACGGAGCATCCCGTTCCGCCCGTGCGAGCAGAGAAGGGCGCCCGCCTCCGTCCGGAAGAGGCGCCGGGCGAAGCGGCCGCCCGTGTCGTAGACCTCGTCCACCGTCCGGCAGGCCTGGAGCGTCGTGACCATCTGCCGGAGCGTCTCGATCTGCTGGTTCCGCTCCTGGAGGACATGGATCCACCGGCGCATTCCCTCTGCCGAGACGCGGAGCCTCTCCTCGGCGCGCTTGCGCTCCACGGCGACGGCCACCTGCGTGGAGACGAACTGGAGGAGCTCCACCTCGACGGCCCCGTAGCGGACCGCCGGGTCGTACGACTGGACCGCCAGGACCCCGAGGCTCTCGCCGGTGGCGTGGCCCGGGAGCCGGAGCGGCACGCCGACCCAGTCGATCGACGGCGAGCCCCGCTCGAGGATCTCGCCCGAGCGCCGGAGGCCCTCGTACGTCTCCGGGTCCGCCAGGAGCGGGACGCCCGTCCGGAGGACGTACTCCGTGATCCCGCGCCCGGGCGGCCGGGGCGGCGGCGGCGGGTCGGCGCGGTCGACGAAGTACGGGAACTCGAGCTGGCGCGTCTCCGGGTCCAGGAGCGCGATGTAGAAGTTGTCCGCGGGCATCAGCCCGCGCAGCACCTCGTGGATCCGGGCCAGAACCGAGGGGAGGTCGCTGTCGGAGAGCGCCGCGTCGGCGATCCGGATCAGCGCCGCCTGCCGGCTCTCGGCGAGCTTCCGGGGCGTGACGTCCAGGACGACGACGAGGACACCGTCCGGCTCGTCGCCGTCGTGGGCGAGCGGGGCCGCCCGCATCTCGAAGACCCGGCCGCCGGAGGCGAACTCGAACCGCCGCGTCTCCCCCGCCAGCGCGGCTCTCAGGTGCGGCTCCACCACGCCCGCGTGGGACGGGGGGAGGAGCTCGTGGACCGTCCGCCCCTCGACCGGCGGGTGGCCGGGCGGGTGGGCGGAGAACGTGCTCCCGGCGGCGAAGACGTGGCGGAGCTGCCGGTCCAGGACGATCACCGAGCCCTCTGGGAAGGCCCCGAGGACCGAGCGCAGGTCGACCGGAGGGTCCGCCGTCACGGCACCGCTCCGGGCGCGAGCGCCGACCCCCTTTCGCGAGCGAGCCGACTCACTGCATTCCGACCTGTCGCGCATTCTGCGGCGCCGTTCCGGCGGGGACTTCCCCCGAACGGGTGAGGCCGGGTGGTAGATTGGCGGCCGTGAGGGACCCTTCGAACGATTCGAGCGGTTCGGCGCGCTTCGGGGCGAGGCGGCGGACCGTCCCCGTGAAGGTCGGGCCGGTGACGATCGGGGGCGGCGCACCCGTCGTGGTGCAGTCGATGACGTCCACGGACACGGCCGACGTCGCCGCCACGGTCCGGCAGTGCCTCGAGCTCGCCGAGGCCGGTTCGGAGCTGGTCCGCGTGACGGTCAACGTCCCCGAGGCGGCGGCGGCGGTGCCCGAGATCCGGCGCCGCCTCCTCGACGAGGGGTGCGGCGTCCCGCTGATCGGGGACTTCCACTACAACGGGCACCTCCTGCTGACGCAGTTCCCGGAGATGGCCAAGGCGCTCGACAAGTACCGGATCAACCCGGGCAACGTCGGGACCGGGCGGCGGCGCGACGAGCAGTTCGCCACGATCTGCGCGGTGGCGCGCGACAACGGCAAGGCCGTGAGGATCGGGGTCAACGGCGGCTCGCTGAACCAGGAGCTCGTCCTCCGGAAGATGCAGGAGAACACCGACCTCGACCTGGGGAAGAGCTCGGAGGAGATCGTCTCGGAGTGCCTCGTCCTCTCGGCGCTCGAGTCGACGGAGCTGGCGCAGGAGGCGGGGCTCCCGCGCCAGGCGATCGTCGTCTCCTGCAAGGTCTCCCGGCCCGTCGAGCTGGTCCGCGTCTACCGGGAGCTCGCGGCGAGGACCGAGCAGCCGCTCCACCTCGGCCTCACCGAGGCGGGGATGGGGACGAAGGGGCTGGTCTGGTCCTCCTCGGCCATGGGGATCCTCCTCGCCGAGGGGATCGGGGACACGATCCGCGTCTCGCTGACGCCGCGCCCCGGCGGCGACCGGCGCGAGGAGGTCTTCGCCGCGTGCGAGCTCCTCCAGGCGCTGGGGCTCCGCAGCTTCGCGCCCAGCGTCACGGCCTGCCCGGGCTGCGGCCGGACGACCTCGACGACGTTCCAGGAGCTGGCGGAGCGGATCCAGGCTCACGTCCGGGAGAGGATGCCGGCCTGGCGCGCCGAGCGAGAGGGGGTCGAGACGATGACCCTCGCCGTGATGGGGTGCGTCGTCAACGGGCCCGGCGAGTCGAAGGCCGCCTCGATCGGCATCAGCCTGCCGGGGACGGGCGAGGCGCCGTCCTGCCCGGTCTACGTCGACGGGAAGCAGTTCACGACGCTGAAGGGGTCGTACGAAGAGCTCTCCCGCGCCTTCCAGGCGATCGTGGACGACTACGTCGCCACGAAGTACCCGCCGAGGAGGAGCCCGATCGCGCCGGCCCTTGACGGGGCCCCCTCCGCGGACCGAAGTTAGGAGGGGGATCGCCGCCCGCGGAGGAAGACATGCTCCGGGTCAAGCGGGTGCTCTGTCCCGTCGACTTCTCTCCCGCCTCCTACCGTGCCCTGGACCACGCGCTCCTCTTCACGAAGTGGTTCCAGGCGGGGCTGCACGTCCTCTACGTCCAGCACGGGACCCACTTGCCGCCGGACCGTCCGGGAGGGCGCAAGCCGCTCGTCTCCGAGGTCTCTGACTACCTCCCGCGCCTGCAGGTGCGCCTGACGAAGTTCGCCGAGCCGGCGCTGCGCGTCTCGAGGTCGGACCTCCCCGTCGAGCTCGAGGTCGTGGAGGGGGACGTCGTCGAGGAGATCCTCGACAAGGTGCTGGTCCTCCCGGCCGACCTCGTCGTCCTGGGCACCCACGGCCACGGCGGGCTCCACCGCCTGACGCTCGGGTCTGTCGCCGAGAAGGTCCTCCGAAGGGTCACCTGCCCCGTCCTGGCCGTCCCCCCCTCTGCCGTCGAGGAGGTGCCGGAGCCGCTCCTCTTCCGGACGGTCGTCTGCGCGGTCGACTTCTCCGAGGCGTCGCGGGGAGCGCTCCGGTACGCCGTGGAGCTCGCCCGGGAAGCGGACGCGCACCTGGTCGTGGCGCACGTCCTCGAGGGCCTCCCGACGGACGACGCCCCGCTGCCGCCGAGCGACCTGGGGTGGGTCCCGGACGCCTCCGCGCGCCTGAAGGCCCTGGAGAAGCTCCGGGCCTTCGTCACGCACGACCGGCGGGACGTCGAGGTCTCCCGGGAGGACGTCGTCCTGACCGGAAAGGCCTGGCGCGCGCTGGCCGCCTTCGCCCGGCAGCGCGAGGCGAGGCTCCTGGTCGTCGGCGTCCACGGGCACGTCCCGATCGGCGAGCTCGTCTTCGGCTCGACGGCGCACCACCTCGTCCGCGAGGGGCCCTGCCCGGTCCTGACGATCCGCCCGATGGGGACCGGCTGAGGGCTCTCTCCGCCCGGGTCCTCAGCCGCTCGCCGGGACGGCGCGTTGCCGCAGGAGCCGGGCGACGAGGACGAGGGCGCCGCCGACGAGGACGAAGGTCGCGAAGAGCGCGGCCGGCCTGCCGGCGGGGAGCTCCACGAGGACGGCGCGGAGGGTGGTCAGGCCGAGGGCCGTCCAGGCGAGCCAGCCGGCCTCGTTCGGCCCGCCGCGGGCCCGGAGGGCCGCGAAGAGGACGGCCAGCGCGGCCGCGATCGCCGTGCGCGCCGCCGCCGCGGCGTCCGGCGAGCCGGGGAGGAGACGGGCGAGGGCCGCGGTGGCGACCCAGGAGGACCCGGTCAGGAAGAGGAGGCCGATCGCGAAGGGCGCGACCGAGGCCCGGAGGGGGCCGGCGCCCGTGCGGGCGGAGACGAGTCGGGCCGCCAGCGCGGCCAGAGCCGCGCCGACGACGAGGAGGGCGGCCCGGCCCACCGGATCCTCCGCCCCGGCGGTCCGGCCGGCGAAGGCCCGGACCGCGGGGCCGACGAGCCCGGAGGCGAAGGCCGCGGACCAGAGGTAGACGGCCGCGTGGGCGCAGAGGGAGACGCGGCGGAAGCGCGTACCGGCCGCGACCGCCACGAGGCCGATAGCCGTCCAGACGACCGGCAGCGCGCCTCCCGCCAGGAGGGCTCCCCCAGAGAGCGCCAGGACGAGGGCGAGCGACGTGTAGAAGAGGAAGTTCCGGGCCCCCTCCGCCTGCCGCTCCAGGAAGGCGAAGGCCACACCGTAGGCCCCCGCGGCCAGGACGAGCGCGGCGACGCCGAGCGCGGCCGTCCCGGTCCCGGCGGCACCCGCGAGCTCGACGGCGCCCCCGAACCCGACGAGGAGAGCCGCGGGCGCCTGGACCGCCTCGAACAGGACGACGCTCCGCTGCCGGACGAGGGTCCGCACGGCGAAGCTGCCGACGTAGACGACGAACAGGGCCAGTGCGGCCACCGCCGCCCGGGCCGGGGAGAGGTCCGCGTAGGCCTCGGCGGGCCCGCCCTCCCGCCCGGCCAGGACGACCAGGACCAGGATCGCCAGGTCCGCCCCGATCGCCGCCGGCCAGCGCAGCCCGTGCCAGCGCCTCCCGTACGTCGCCCAGAGGACCGCGGCGCCGAGGGCGATCAGGAGCCAGGCGAAGAGCTCCACGCGCCGGGTGCCCACGAGGAGGCCGAACGCGGTGCCGACGGTCCCGACGGTCGCGGCCCAGGCCAGCCCCCCGAGGTCCCGCCGCCAGGCGACGGCGAAGACGAGCGCCCCGAGCGCCGCCAGGCCGGCGGCTGCGGCGGCGGGGGGAAGGGCCGACAGGCGCGTGGCCGCCTCCCAGACGAGGGGCAGCCCGAGGAGGAGCGAGAGCAGCCCGTAGAACGTCCCGGCGGCCCGGTCCTCCTTCCCCGCGCGGCCGGCGACGACGGCCCAGCCGGCGGCGTAGGCCAGGCCCGCGGCGACGCCGAGCGGCGCGGGGAGGGTCCCGGCCTCGGTCAGCGCGCGGAACAGGTACGCCCCCCCCACGATCAGGAAGCCGCGCCCCCCCAGGGCGACGAGGCTGGTCCCGCCCGGGGCGGTCGCAGCCGGGGCCTCTGCCGCGGCGCCGGGCGTCGCGCCGGGGGCCGCGCCGGCGTCCCCGGAGGCGGCGCCCGAGGAGGCAGCGCGACCCTCGAGGGCGTCGAGCCTGTCGCGGAGCCTCGACAGCTCGCCGGAGAGGGAGGCGACCCGGGCCTCCAGCGTCTCTAGCCGGTCCGGCGTGGCGCTCACGGCGGCATCCCCCGCGCCCCGTCCGAGCGGCCTCAGCCGGCGCTCTCGGCCTTCGGGGCCGAGGGCTCGTGCCACGGCGGCAGGAGCTTGACGAGACCCCAGAGGATCACGAACGGCAGCAGCATCAGGAGGATCGCCGGCAGGAGCCCCTCGCGGGTGGCGAAGTCCATCTTGTACGTCGTGTACCCGAGGAAGCTCTTGGAGAACAGCTGCCCGCCGATCACGACGTTCCAGCGCATGGCGAAGATGCCGACGATCGTCAGGACCCCGGCCGTGGCGTAGATCCCCTTCCGGGCCGCCTCCGAGAGCTTCACGATCTGCGTCAGGGCCAGCATCCCGATCGGGATCAGCCCCCCGAAGACGACCTGCAGGAGGATCTGCGAGACGAAGAGCTTCGTCTTCACCATGAAGTCGAGGCTCTTGAACGACTCGTCCGCCTCGTACATCCGGTGGAGGAGGTCGACCCCCTCCAGCGTGAAGTCGACGAGGAAGGCGTAGAAGAGGTACCGGGCGATCGTGTCGACGCACGGCATGTCGATCGGCTGCCCCTTCAGGACGCACGTCGCCATGTACATCAGGAGGACGAGGGCGATCCCCGAGACGATCGCCGAGAAGAGGAAGACGATCGGCATCACCGGCGTGGACCACCAGGGGTTCGCCTTGATCGAGCCGAAGATGAACCCGACGTACCCGTGGAGGAGGAACGCCGAGGGGATCCCGACGACCGTCAGGAAGTACCCGACCCTCTCGTCGATCCGGCGCGACTCCTCGCTCACGTCGTCCACCCCGAGGGCCATCGCCCGGTAGACGTGCTTCATGACGCCGGTCGAGGAGCGCCAGAGCTCGACGATCTCCTTGCGGTAGTCGAGCCAGATCTCCAGGACCAGGACGGCCATCAGGTACCAGAGGTAGACGAAGCCGAACATCGCCATGGCCGAGGAGGTGTGCGGCGTCAGGTACATCTGGAACGAGCGCTCGGGGTGCCCGAGGTGGAGCTGCAGCGGCAGCGGCGCCACGATCAGGAAGGCGAGCGCCGTCAGGAGGGCCAGACGGTACGTCGGCTTGACCGCCTCGACCTTGAAGACGCGCTCCAGCGAGGCCAGGATGAAGGCGCCCGCCACGAGGCCGGTGATGAACGGGTAGAGGACGATCAGGACGCTCCACTGGAGCTCCATCTCGTTGGGGTACATGAACCCCTCGACGGCGGCCACGAGAGCTTCGTTCACGTCGTCCTCCTCACCGCACCGAGCCGTCGAGGCCGGCGTACCAGGTCTTGGAGCCGGTGGCCATCTGGGGCTTCAAGACCTGCACCTTGTGGGTCCTCAGGAACTCGTGGATCGGGTCCTTCGGGTCCTTCAGGTCGCCGAGCGTCCGGGCGCCGGTGGGGCAGGTCTCGCAGCACGCGGTCGTCAGCCCCTTCGTGATCCGGTGGTAGCAGAGGCTGCACTTGTCCACCGTGTGCGTCCGCGGGTCGATGTACCGGCAGCCGTAAGGGCAGGCCTGGACGCAGTACCGGCAGCCGAGGCAGTACGACTTGTCGACGAGGACGACGCCGTCCGGCGCCTCGAAGGTGGCGCCCACGGGGCAGACCTGGACGCACGGCGAGTGCGCGCAGTGGTTGCAGAGCTTCGGGACGAAGAAGCTCTTGGCGCCGTCCCCCGCGCGGTAGCGCTCCGGGAAGCCGTCGTAGCCGCCGTTCGGCGAGTCGACGTTCGGGTGCTCCGGGTCTCCCCCCGGGACGTGGTACCGCTCGACCCAGGTCCGGAAGTAGTAGGGCTCGAGCGGGACGTCGTTCTCGGTCTTGCAGGCCCTCACGCAGTTTCCGCAGCCGACGCACTTCTCGACGTCGATCGTCATCCCCCACCAGTGGTCCGCCGTCCGGTAGGAGGGGGCCTTCTCGGGCGCGCCGGCCAGGACGTGCTCGAGCGCGGCTCCGGCGGCGGGCGTCAGGAGGAGGAACTTGCCGGCCGAGGCGAGGAACTCCCGGCGGTCGCTCTTCATGGCGTCTTGGCCTCCTTGTCGGGGGAGTGCGGGTCGTGGCATCCGCCGCAGGCGCCGCTCCCGTCGGCGTGCTCCTTCGGGTCGACCTGCGGGAAGCCTGCCGGCTTGGCCACGTTCGGCAGGTGGCAGACGGCGCAGAGCTTCCCGGCGTCCGGGCGGGCCGGCTTCAGCTTGTCCGGGGCCTGGGCGTGGACGCCGAGGGCGCCGTGGCAGGCCTCGCAGCCGACCCCCTTGTGCGGCCCGCCCGCCAGGAGGGCCGGCTCGTCCGTGTGGCACTCGCCGCACGCCTTCCGGCCGGCGAAGACGGGGGCCTGCTTCGAGTTGTCGGCCAGGGCGCCGACGCGGTAGTGGCCCAGGACCCCGAAGCCCTCGGGGGTGAAGAGGGCGCGGGCCAGGAGGAAGACGAGGATGCCGAGGCCGAAGAGCCCGGCCATCCGGACCAGGTGCCCCTTGTGTTCGAACAGACCGCCCATCCGTCCCCTCCTCTTCCCCGGAGTCGAGCGATTCGAGTGTGGTGGGGAGTCTGTTTCTTTCGGCGGGATTGTCCATGGTCCAAATGACCCACGGGGCATGAATCCGATGGAGGGGTGCGGCCCCGTGGGGGGCGGGGAGCGTCAGCGCGCGGCCGGGGCCGCCGGACTCTCCCAGCGGATCTCCGAGCCGAAGAGGCTGTGCGGGATCGCGAAGACCGAGAGCGTGACGACGGCCGCCGCGACCGCCGCCCAGCGGGCGTCGCGTTTACGCGCGACCCGGAGCGCCGCCGCCGCCCAGGCCACGCCCGCCACCAGCGTCTTGTTGTCGGTCAGGTCCCAGCCGAACGGCACGCCGGTCCAGTACTCGCCGAAGGCCAGCTTCTGGACGATCGGGCCGAGGACGAAGCCACCGACCGCCAGGACGCAGAGCGTGACGAGCGTCAGGCGGCGGACGTCCCTGCCGGCGAGGGCGGTGAGCGCCGTCGCCGCCGAGAGGAGCATGGTGCCGATCATCGCCAGGACGTGCGGCGCCAGGACGGCCGCCGGGACGTGCCCCTTGAAGCGCGTGACGACGGGCCGCTGGGGCACGGCCACCGCGACCGCCCCGCGCGCGAGCCGGAGCTGGTACTCGAGCTTCCCCGCGGGGGGCTGGTGGGGGAGGGAGGCCACGAGGTCGTCTCCCTCGCGCGTCATGGCGACCTCTCTCCACGGCTCCGAGGTGGGGTAGCGCCTCCAGACCACGGTCCCGGAGACGTCCGCCCCGGGCACGCGCACGCGGACCGGCTGGTCCCCGTCGCCCCCGTGGGAGCGCAGAAGCCGGAACGACGCCTCGGCGCCCCCGACGTCCGCCCGGCCGCGGACGGGGTACGTCGGCCCCGACCGCCGCTGCCAGACGGACGAGGCCAGGGTGAGGAGGACGGCGAGGACCCAGACGGTCGTGCGGCTCATGTTCGCTCACGCCCCGGCGGGCGGGGCGACGGATTCTCGCAGACCGCCCCGGGGAAACGGCGCTACGATCGATCCGCGTTTCGGACCGAGGCGCGACCCCGGCGGGACGCGAGGAGGTGTCGCGATGCCGATCCACCTCACGCGCCTGAACCTGGACGGGACCTGCTCGCCGAAACCGCTGCTGGGCGGCTCCTCTCTGCCGGACGACGTCAAGGCCTCGGTCGGCCTCGGGGGCGTCAACCGGTGGGAGGACGTGCTGACGGTGCAGCGCCTCCTCAACGGGACGCCGCCGGAGCAGGGAGGGCCGGTCCCGAAGCTCCCCGAGGACGGGATCGTCAGCCAGCGGCTGATCCTCGCCATCGCGGCGTTCCAGCGGAAGCAGGTCGGCTGGAGCGACGGGCGGGTCGACCCCGGGGGGGAGACGATCCGGCGGCTGCAGGCGATCAACGAGATGCCGGCGGGGAAGCCGAGCCTCGCCCCCCTGGCCGTCGAGTCGATCCCCGCGGCGCTGGCGATGATCTTCCTGGCGCGGGCGCACCTGATGAACGCGCGATTCGCGTTCGCGGGGGGCGGCGGGCTCTTCGCGAGCGTCTACGCCTCGGCGGCCGCGCTCGTGAACAAGCACTTCCACCTCGACCGGGCCGTCTCCCCGCTCTCGGCCCTCGACATGGTGGACGGGATCTTCTCGAAGATGCAGCTGGCGATCGGGCACGTCCCGGCCGGGACGTGGGTCTTCGAGGACGACCCGAGCCAGCCACCGGACGTGGCTTACGCGTTCACCTACTGGGGCGGCTACCTCTTCATGACCGGGAAGTCGGAGCGGAGGAGAGAGGGGCTGTTCTGGCTCGACCGGATCTACCTCTGCCGCCGCCTCGTCTCGTACGACCGGGACACGATCGTCTACGCGATGATCCACGAGCTGGCCCACTTCGTCGGGGGCGCGCTGGGGACGAGCGACGAGGTCGACGACTGGGCCTACGCGCACCGGCCGACGGGGTACGAGACGCTGGCGCCGTACCGGGCGGTCCGCAACGCCGACTGCTACTCGCAGTACGCCTGGGAGGTCTCGCGGCACGTCGCGTACCGCCACGACGCCCACCGGGTCTGACCCGGCCGCCGCGCGCCGGCGCTCGGGGCGTGCCGCCGGAAGAGGAAGGGCCGCGGGGCCGGCTGCCGGATAATCCCCGCCCGATGCCAGCGTGTCCGAGCTGCGGGGCCCCGGCCCGGCCGGGGGAGGAGGCGTGCCGCTTCTGCGGCGGCCCGGTCCGCCCGGAGCTCTCGGGCGAGGAGACCGAGACGCTGGTCCGGGTGTTCCTCGAGGCGCAGGAGAAGGCGCTTCGCGGCGTGAACGGGCCGAGGATCTGGGCCGCCGGCGTGGCGCTCGTCGTCCTGCCGGTCGGCGCGTTCCTCGGCGTCCGGGCGCTGGGGCACGGGTGGCCGGCGGCCGCGGCGCTCGCCGTCTTCACGGTCCTGGCGTGCTTCCTCTTCCTCGGCGTGGCGGTCCAGGCCGAGCAGGACCTCTTCTTCGAGCGGACCCTCCGGGGGAGGATCCGGGGCTTCCTGGAGGAGAACCGGCTCGACGCGGCGAAGCTCCTGGTCCTCGCGAGCCGGGTGATGAAGCCCGACGCGGAGCTGATGAAGCGCCTGGCGAACCTCTGAGGCGGAAGGCCGGCGCCCGCCGCCTGGCGCGGCGCGCCGGCGGGGGCCCGGCCGTGGCGATCCCCGGGGGAGATCCGCAGCCCCGCCCCGATCGGAAGGAGGAGGCGGGGCGCCGCGCGTCCCGCGCGAAGGGGAACGTCGTCATGAGGATCGTCGCGATCCCGGGGAGCCTGAGGGACGGGTCGTACAACCGGATGGCGCTGAGGGTCGCCGCGCAGGGAGCCCGCGCCGCAGGGGCGGAAGTGGTGGAGGTGAGCCTGCGAGAGCTGGCGCTGCCCGTCTACGACGGCGACCTCGAGGCTCGCGACGGCCTCCCGGAGGGGGCCAGGCGCCTGAAGGCGCTCCTCCTCGGGTCGCACGGGGTCCTCCTCGCCTCGCCGGAGTACAACGGCGGGATCCCCGGCGGCCTGAAGAACGCTCTCGACTGGGCCTCGCGCGCCGAGAAGGGGGAGAAGGCGGCGGAGGCGTTCCGCGGGAAGGTGGCGGCCATCCTCGGCGCGTCGACCGGCGCGTTCGGAGCCGTCCGGTCCCTGGCCGCGCTCCGTCCGGTGCTCGCTGCCCTCGGCCTCACCGTCCTCGGGGACCAGGTCGCGCTCCCCAGGGCCCAGGACCTCTTCGCCCCCGACGGCTCCCTCGCGGACGAGGGGAGGAAGAAGGCGCTCCTCGCGCTCGGCGCGGGGCTGGCTCGCGCCGCCGAGCGAGCGGGAGGCTGAGCCGGGTCACTCGAACCAGCCGTTCACGTCGAGGACGAGGTGCGTCGGCGCGGGAGCGGCGTTCAGGGCGAAGAGCGCCCGGGTGCCGTCGCCCGCGAGCGGGAGGACGGCGTTGTTCGCCCGGACCTGCCCGGCGCGGAAGTTGAGGGTGCTCGTGGCGGGCCTCGCCCCGTCCCCGGGCCAGAGGACCAGGAAGCCGTCCGCCGGGCCGCCGACCGCGGTCACGTTCGCCGAGATCGCCCTGGCCCCGGGCGGGATCCCGCACGTGCCGCCGAGCGGCAGGAGCCTGCGCGCGCCCGGGCGGAGGGCCGGGCCACCGAGGGGGCCCGCGGCGAGGCGCGTGTCGAGGAGGCGACAGGGGGCGAGCGTGTGGAAGCGCGACGCCGGGGGGGGCCCCGAAGGGCCCGGCGCAGCGCCGGTCCGTCTGACGCTCCCGCGCCCGGTGCCCCAGAGGACGCGGGCGCTCGCCGTCCCGGGGAGGTCGTAGACGGCGACGCCGGAGGAGACCGTCCCGACGACGACCTCCAGGTCCGGGTCGCCGTCGACGTCGGCGAGCGCCGGGGCCCCCAGCGCGCCGTTCCAGCTGGCGCCCCCGAACGGGGCCGGGAGGTCGACGGCGTGGAGGAGGGCCCCGGCCGAGGAGAGGACGTGGAGCTGCCCGGTGCCGCCCACGCTCTTCTGCGGCCACGAGGTGAAGAGCACCTCCGCCTGGCCGTCGGCGTCCAGGTCCGCCACGACCGGCTCGCTCGCGAACCGGATTCCGGCCCCGGGGACGTCGTACGGGAAGCCGCCGTGCTCGGTCCGGTCCAGCCAGTAGGCGTGGACCCGTCCGTCGTACGAGGCGAAGAGGATCTCCTTCCGGCCGTCGCCGTCCAGGTCCGCCAGGACCGGGTTCGGCTGGGCCGTCTCGATGACGGCGTAGTCCTCGGAGAGGGGCGCGCTCGCGCCGTCGGGCGCGGGGAGGACCGTCCAGTCCCAGCCCGACCCGGCCGCCCGCGTCCGGTCCAGGCGGAAGACGAACGGCATCTGGTAGAGGCTGGTGTACGGGTCCGTCCCGCAGTCGTAGACGTTGCCGACGACCACGATCTCGCGGACGCCGTCCCCGTCCAGGTCGCCGACGGCGGGGGCCGAGTCGGCCCAGTTCGGGCGGTGCTCGGTGCCGCAGTTGGCGTAGCCCCGGAGGTCGACGGCGTGGTCGACGTGGACTCCCACCTGGCTCCAGACCTTCCCGGCTCCGTAGAGCGCGCTGGCGGGCAGCTGGTTTCCGTCGTCGTCGAGCGCCGTGACGTAGTGCGTGTCGGTCGGCCCGATCAGCTCCTTGTCCCCGTCCCCGTCGAGGTCGGCCACGGCGACGTTCTCGTTGTACATCCCCCAGCCGTAGCCGGGCTCCCCGTCCCGCCGCGCCGGCCAGCCGGGGCGGACGTTCCCGTCCGCGTCGAAGACGTTCAGCTGCTTCGTCGAGCCGCCGCTGGCCCGCCCGACGACGACCTCCAGGACCCCGTCCGTGTCGAGGTCCTCGACGGCGAGCGTCCGCACCTCGCCGCCGCCGAACGGGTTCTTGGCCCAGAGGACGCTTCCGCCGCTCCGGTAGACCGTCACCTGGTCCGAGCCGCGCCCGACGACCACCTCGAACGCCCCGTCGCCGGTCAGGTCGGCGACCACGACGCCGGGCCAGACGCGGGAGCCGTTCGGCCCTCGCCACTTCGGGCTGCCGTCGGCTCCGTTCAGCGCGACCACGTCGTACGAGCCCCAGACCACCTCCGGCGCGCCGTCGCCGTCCAGGTCGGCCACGGCGGGCGAGGCGTACCAGCCCGTCTGGCACCACGACGAGAAGCAGCCGCCCCGCTGCCACTTCAGGACGGGGGCCTGGACCGCCGCGGGACCCGGAAGGGCTCCGGGCGGCCGCGTCGCGCAGACGGCGGCCCCGGCGAGGAGGGCCAGGACGGTGGCGGCGACGGGCCTTGCACCGAGGCGCATGGGACCTCCCCCTGGGAGTGACGCGGACCCTCGGGCCGGAGGAGGCGCGCTCGGGAGGAGTCTACGCCGCGGGCGGCGCCAGGCGCGAAAGCTCCCGGTCGTGCCGCTTGGAGAGGAGGAGCTGCGAGGCGAGCGCGCCCAGGAGGGCGAGGAACATGTCCCACTGCGTGTCCCAGACGTCCCCCTGCGTCCCGAGGAAGGCCTCGGCGGCCTCCCCGGTGAGGACCGCGGCGAGCCACTCGACGAGCTCGTAGAGGGCGCTGATCGCCAGGCAGACCGCCGTCACGAGGGTGAAGAGCCAGCCGCCGCGCCGGAGCGGCGTCCGGCGCAGGAGCAGCTCTCTCGTCAGGACCGCCGGGACGAACCCCTGCGCGAAGTGGCCGAGCCGGTCGTAGGGGTTCCGCGCGAGGCCGAGCAGGTCCCGGGCCCAGTCGCCGATCGGGACCTCCGCGTAGGTGTAGTGGCCGCCGAGCACCAGGACGAGGGCGTGGAGGAAGACGAGCCGGCAGGCGAGCGGCGTCAGGGGGAACCTCCGGCGGGTGGCGACGAGGAGCGGCGCGCCGACGAGGACCGGGGCGACCTCCAGGAGCCAGGTGAAGCGGTCCTTCGGGCCGATCCCCGACACGGCGAGCGCGATCCCCGCGAGCGAGAGGAGGACGAGCGGCTCGCGGTCGCGGGCGTTCACGCGGAGGCCTCGCTGCGCCGGAGCGCCTCGTCGACGGCCTCGCGCGCCCGGACGGCGCCCCACCCCTGCCGCTCCGGCGGCACGTGGGGGAGGCGCGAGGCGGTCGCGATCAGGACCCGCTTCAGCTCGCGGGGCGAGAGCGCAGGGCTGGCCTCCAGCATCTGCGCGGCGAGCGAGGCGACGATCGGCGCGGCGAAGCTCGTCCCGTCGACGTGCTTGTAGGCGCCCGAGATCACCTTCTCGGTCGTCAGCTTGGCGTCGACGAGCTGCCGGACGAGGAGCGGGTCGAGGTCTCTCGCCGCGTCGAGCGCCGCGTCAACGCCGGGGCTCGCCTCGATCAGGGCGTGCAGCTCCTCGTCCTCGGCCTCCGAGAGCCGGTGCAGGAGCTCGGCCTGGGCGGCCGTCGGCGTCCCCGGCAGGATCGGCGCGGCCACCCAGATGCCGGGGGCGACCACCTCCGGCTTCTGGAGGCCGTCGACGGTCGGGCCGAAGCTGCCGTGGTAGATGTCGCAGTCGTGCGCCAGCGGGCGCTCGCGGTTCTTGTCGTCCACGCCCCCGACCGTCAGGACCGACGGCGCCGAGGCGGGCGGGAGGACCGGGTGGCCGGGGGAGAGGCCCAGGTTGCCCGCCGCGGCGCAGACGAGGACCCCCGCCCTCGTGAGCCGGTCGGCGGCGCGCGAGAGGGCGTCGTCGAGGTACGAGGCCTCGTAGTCGCCGCCGCAGCTGACGTTCACGATCCGGATCCCGTACCTCTTCCGGTGCCGGAAGACCCAGTCGAGCCCCTTGCGGATGTCGTCGTGGACGATGCGCCGGGCCGAGCCGACCTTGACGAGGACGAGCCGCGCCTCCGAGGCGAGGCCCCGGTAGAGCCCGCCCGAGAGCCAGCCGTTCCCGCAGGCCACGACCGAGGTCATCATCCCGTGCCAGCTCGACTCGTCCGGCTCCACGAGGGCCCGACGCCCGGCCGCCGGGTCCGTGACGTCGTGGTAGGCCAGGATCCGGTCCCGGGGCTCCACGAGGTCCGGGTGGGCGTAGAAGCCCGAGTCGAGGAACGCGACCGTCACGCCGCGTCCCGTGAGGCCCTCGTGCGCCCCGAGCCGGACGCCGGTCGGCAGGATCGTCTCGGGAGGGGCGGGAGGGTGGGTCATCCGGCGCGAGGCGCGGATGGTAGCAGCCGGCGGGGCCCTGGCTACTCCGCGCGGGCCACGACGAAGACGTATCGCAGGCGCGTCTTGCCCGTGTTGACGACGTCGTGCGCCGTGTGCGAAGGCGTCCAGACCGCCACGCCGGGCCGGATCGACACAGGCGGCCGGCCCTCGAACCGGAGCTCCCCCTCGCCCTCGAGCGGCAGGAGGATCTCCTCGTTCGCCTTCGTGTCGTGCTTCCCGATCGACCCGCCCGGGGCGATCGTCACGAGCCCCGACTTCATGGTCCGCGTCTCCGGAGGGCCTCCCACGATGAGGAGGTACGGGTTCTCTCCCGGCTCCAGCCGGACGACCTTCGGCTCGGTGCGGAGCGTCGCGCCGGGCGTCGGCGTCGGGACGGTCGAGAGGACCGGCGCCGGGGCGCTGGGCGGCTCGGTCGGGGCTCCCAAGAGCGGGAGCGCGAGGAGGAGGAGGAGGAGGAGCGGCACGGCCGGTCTCGGCATGGCGGGCACTGTATCAGCGGCCTCTCACGTACGGCCCGGACGCCGCGAAAGCTAAGATCCGCCGCCGATGACGTTCTCAGAGCCGACCCGACGATCCGTGGCCGCGGCCGTGCTGGCCCTGGCTCTCTCGCCCCTGGCCGCGCTGGCCGCCGACGAGCCCTGGCTCCTGGCCCCGCTCGGCGCGGACCCGGCCGAGGTCCTCCGCGCCGCGGGGGAGCCGCTCCCGCGAGAGAAGGCCGGCGAGGGGGACGGCCTGAGGGTCCTCCTCGAGGAGGAGCGCTGGTCGTTCGACGCCCAGGGGCGGCGGACGATCGTGAACCGGAGCGTCGTGAAGGTCCTCCGCGCCGACGCCATGGCCGCGGTGGGGACCGTGGAGGCCTCCTACAAGCCGTGGAAGGACGAGCCGCCCGTCCTCAGGGCCCGCGTCGTCGGGCCGGACGGGAGCCTCCACGTCCTGGACGAGAGGACGATCGCCGAGCGCCCGGCCACCTCCGACCCGGACGTGTTCGACGACCGGCGCGTGAGGAGCGCCCCGCTTCCAGGCCTCGCCGAGGGCGCCGTGGTCGAGCGGGAGACCGTCGAGCGCGAGTCGGCGCCGTTCCCCGGCGGGGCGGCGGGGGGGATGTCGCTCGGCGCCTTCGTCCCGGTGAAGCGGATGCGCCTCGTCGTCGAGGCGCCCGAGAAGCTCCCGTTCCACGTCGAGACCGTCGGCCTCGTGCAGGAGGCCGTCGTCACCCGCGCCGGAGGGCTCGTGACGCGGGTCTGGGAGGCCGTCGACCCGGAGGTCCTCGAGGACCCCGAGCCGTCCACGCCGCCGGACGTCCACCAGCTCCCCGCGGTCCTCTTCTCGACCGGGACGTCGTGGGCCGACGTGGCGCGCCTCTACGCGGGGATCGTCGAGAAGAAGCTCGCGGGGGACGGCGCCTCGGCCGGCCCGCTCCCCGGCGGCCCGTTCCCGACGAAGCTGGCCGAGGTGGACGCCCTCCTCGCCTCCGTCCAGAGGGAGGTCCGGTACACCGGGCTGACGTTCGGCGACTCGGCCATCGTCCCGGCGGAGCCGAAGACCGTGAGGCAGCGCCGGTACGGGGACTGCAAGGACCAGGCGACGCTCCTCGTGGGGCTGCTGCGCGGGAGGGGGTTCGACGCCGCGGTCGCCCTCCTCCGGGCCGGGAGCGCGTGGGACGTCCGGCCCGGCCTGCCGTCGCTCGGCGGGTTCGACCACGCCATCGTCCACGTGAAGGGGATCGGCAAGGAGGGGCTCTTCGTCGACCCGACGTCGGTCTTCCACCGGGCCGGGCAGCTGCCGCTCTCCGACGCCGGGCGGTGGGCCCTCGTCTGCCGCCCGGGGACCAAGGGGCTCGTGAGGATCCCGGCCGGGAGCGCCCGGGAGAACCGGGAGACGACGCGGGTCGAGATCCGGCTGGCCGACTACGGCCCCGGCACGTTCCGGGAGACGACCGAGTACGGCGGGGCGCTCGAGGCCTACTACCGCCAGCTCAACGACGGGGGCGACGAGGCCGGGAGGCGGAAGAGCTTCGAGCGCTACGCCGAGACCGCCTTCGGGAAGGCCGTCCTGAAGTCCTTCTCGGTCTCGCCGCCGCGCGACCTGACGGGGCCGTTCCGGATCTCGGTGGACGGGGAGAAGGCGGGCGTCGCCTTCACCGACGAGGCCGAGGCCGCCTTCGGCGTCCGGCGCGCCAACGTCCTGGAGAACCTCCCGGAGGCCCCGGAGAAGAAGCGCCGGCACGACCGCGTCGTCGTCCCGTTCCGGCACGATGTGGAGTACCGGGTCGTCCCGCCGGCCGGGTTCGCGCCCCGGGAGCTCCCGGAGGGGGGGACGACGTCCCTCGGCCCGGCGGTCCTGACGACGAGCGCCCGCGCCGAGCCGGACGGGACGGTCGTCCTCGTCCTCGCCGTGGAGCTGGACCGGACGCGGCTGACGCCGGACGAGCTCGTCGCGCTGAAGGAGGCCGTCGCGCCGATCGAGAAGGAGAGGACGCTCGTCGTCTCCTTCGAGCACCGGGCCGAGGCCGCCCTCGAGAAGGGGGACGTCAAGGAGTCGATCGCGCTCCTCCGCGAGGAGGAGAGGCGTTCCCCCTCCTCGGCCGACCCCCGCCGGCGGATGTCGAAGGTGCTCCTGTCGATCGGCCTCGGGGAGGCCGCGCGGCGGGAGGCGACCGAGGCCACGCGCCTCGACCCCGCCTCCGCGCGCGCCTTCCACCAGCTGGGGCTCGTCCTGCAGCACGACCTCTTCGGCCGCCTCCGCCGGAAGGGCTGGGACCCCGAAGGGGCCGAGCGGGCGCTCTCGAAGGCGCTGGAGCTCGACGCCGACTCCCTGGAGGCCCGGGTGGACCGGGCGATCCTCCTGGAGTTCGACGCGAAGGGGACGCGGTACCGCGACCGGGCCCGCCTGGAGCGCTCCGTCGCCGACTACCGCGCGGTCCTGGCGAAGCGGCCCGAGGCCACCGAGGTGGCGCGGAGCCTCGTCCTGGCGCTCCTCCACGCGGGACGCCCGGCCGAGGCGCTCGACGCCCTCTCCGGGCGGACGGACATGGCCGAGCTCCGGGCGCTCGAGGTGACCGCGCGCTCGCAGAGGGACGGCGCCGAGAAGGCGCTCGCCTTCCTCCGCCGCGAGGAGACCGACGCCTCCCGGCGCCGCGCCGTGGCCGAGCAGGCCGCCGCCACGCTCTTCGTCCTCCGGCGGTACGAGGCCGCCGCTCCGTTCTTCACCGAGGCGGCCCGCGGCGGGAGCCGCGCCGCCGAGCTCGGCGCCCGCGCCGACTTCTGCTCGCGCCTGACCCGCGCCGAGCGCCCGGCGACGAGGCCCGGCGACCCGGCCTCGGTCGTGAAGACGTTCCTCTGGGACCTGCTGGAGGAGAGCCGCGACGCCGAGCTCCTCGCCGCCTTCGCGCGGACCGCCCGGGCGACCCCGGGCGAGGACGGGCGGCCCGAGGTCGTCGAGGAGGCGGACCGCCTCCGGCGCTTCCTCCTGCGTGAGGGGCTGGAGAACGGCCTCTCCCCGGAGGTCACACGGGACATCCTCGCCTCCACGCCCGAGCTCTCGGTGGAAGGCGACGCGAAGGCCGGGTGGAGGGTGAAGGCCTCCTTCCTGACCTTCGGCGCCGGCAGGGGCGCCAGCGTCTACTGGCTGGTGGAGGAGGACGGGACGCCGCGCCTCCTCACGAGCGAGGACGCCCCGGCGGGGCTCCTGCGGTACGCCCTGGAGCGCCTGTCGGCGGGGGACGTCGAAGGGGCACGGCGCTGGGTGGAGAGGGCGCGCGAGGCGACGCAGGGGGCCCCGAACGAGGAGCGGCCGCTCTGGTCGCCCCTCCTGCCCCGGTTCTGGCCTCCGGCCGAGCCGGGAGAGGGCGGGGTGCGGCTCGCCGCGCTCGCCGGCCTGGCCGACGAACGGCTCTCGCCCGCCGAGCTGGACGCCCTGCGCGCCGCCTGGAGGGAGCGCCCGGAGGAGAAGGCCCGGACCGCGGCGCTCGTCCGCGCGCTCTTCGCCTCCAGCCGGTCGTCGCGCGGGAGGCCGGTGGCGAGGCCGCCCGAGTTCTGGGAGGAGATCCTCCGGGTCCTCTCGCCCGTCCGGAAGGCCGACCCCGACGTGGAGGACTGGGCCGCCACCGCGATGGAGGCCCTCTCGCGCCTCGGCCGGAACGCGGAGGCCCGCGCGCTGGGCGAGGAGCACCTCCGTCGCAAGCCCTCCCACCTCGTCGTCAAGTCGTACCTGGCCCAGGTCCTGATGCGGGCGGGCGACGTCACGGGGGCCCTCGGCCTCTGCGACGAGATCGTGGCCGCCCCGCAGGCCTCCGCGGGGGACTACAACAACGCCGCCTGGTACCGGATGGTGGCGGGCCTCACCGACGAGCGGACGCTCGACATGTCGCTGAAGGCCGTCGAGGGGACGGGTCGGAGGAGCACGGCGGCGCTGAACACGCTGGCGGCCATCTACGCCGAGCTGGGGAGGGCCGACGAGGCGCGGGCGCTCGTCCTGGAGGGGATGGAGGTCTCCGGGGCGGACGAGCCCGAGGGGCCGGACTGGTACGTCGTCGGCCGCCTCCTCGAGGGCTTCGGCCTCGTGGACGACGCGCTCGCGGCCTACGGGAAGGCCGTCGAGGAGGACGAGGAGGCCTCCGCGGCCGACAGCATCACGGCGCTCGCCCGGCGGCGGGCCGACGCCCTGCGCGCCCCGGCCGCCCCCGCGGGCCGCGGCGGCTGAGGGCCGGGGTGGAACGCGTCCTCCTCGTCGAGGACGACGACAGCCTGGCCGCGGCCGTCGTCCGCGAGCTCTCGGCGTCGGGGCTCCAGGTCGTCCGGGCCGTCTCGGGGGAGGAGGCGCTTCGCCTCGCCGGCCGCGAGCCGCCGGACCTCGTCCTCCTCGACTGGGGCCTGCCGGGCATCGACGGGCTGGAGGTCTTGAGGCGCCTTCGCCGGGCCTCCTCGGTCCCCGTCCTGATGCTCACCGCGCGGGACGAGGAGGCCGACCGCGTCCTCGGCCTGGAGGTGGGGGCGGACGACTACCTCGTCAAGCCCTTCGCGCCGCGCGAGCTGGTGGCCCGCGCGCGGGCGCTCCTCCGGAGGGCCGCATGGCTGCGCGACGCCCTGACCAGGGACCGCGACGGGACCGGGGCGCCGGTCGACCTGGGCCGGCTGAAGCTCCACCCCGACGAGCACCGCGCCACGCTCGACGGCGAGCCCGTCGACCTGACCCGGCTGGAGACGGGGCTCCTGACCGTCCTGGCCCGCCACCCGGGGCGCGTCTTCTCGCGGGCGTACCTGCTCGAGACGCTCTGGAGCGACGCCGCCGACAGCGGCGAGCGCGCCGTGGACAACGCCGTCTCGCGCCTGCGGAAGAAGCTGGGCCCGTACGGCGAGCGGATCGAGGCCGTCTGGGGGGCGGGGTACCGGCTGCGGAAGGAGCCGTGAGGGCGGCCCGCCGCCAGGTCCTCCTCGTCGCGCCGCCGGCCAGGACCGCCGTCGAGGCGGCCCTCGCGGGCGGGCTCGTCCTGGCGTCCCTCCTCCTCCTCTCCGGCGACGTGCCGCCCTGGGTGAGAAGGCAGGGGACCGACCTCGTCGTCCTGCCGGTGGCCGCGTCGATCGCGGCCCTGCGCCTGCGGGCCCGCGGCTCCGTCCCGGAGGCCCGGGACACGGCGGCGCTCGCGGGCCTGTTCCTCCTCCTCGACGCGGCGCGCGCCGTGGCCTTCGGCCCCGAGCCCGTCCCGCGCTTCTCCTCCGCCGGCGGCTGGCTCTTCGGCCTCCTCGGGACGGGCCTCTTCCTCTCGGCCCGGCTCCTCGTCCGGGGCTTCGTCGCGTGGCGCGCCCTCTGCCGGCGGCACCTGGCGTGGGCGCTGGCCGACGCGCACGTCAAGCTGTTCGGCCTCCTGGCCGCCCTGGCGGTCTCGGCCTTCGCGCTGCGGGTGGCCACGTCCCCGTTCTTCGAGACGTTCGTGCCGCCCGGCAGCGGCGCCGGGACCGACTTCTGGATCCGCGTCGTGGCGGGCGTCGCCCCGCAGACGCTCCTCGCCCTCCTGGCCGCGGTCGTGGCGATGCTCCTCCTCCTCCCGCCGCTGGCGCTCCTCTCGCGCCTGGCGATCGGGCCGGCCGCCCGGCGGATCGAGCGCCTCACCGCCCACGCCGACGCGGTCGGGGAAGGGCGGCTCGACCTGCGCGTCCCGGTCGAGGGGGAGGACGAGGTGGCGCGGCTCGAGGCCCACCTCAACGCGATGGCCGGGAGGCTCTCCCTGGTCCTGGCGGACCTCTCGACCGAGCGCGACCGCGTGGAGAGGCTCCTCTCCGAGCGCCGGCGGCTCTACCTGACCCTCTCCCACGACCTCCGGACGCCCGTCGCGGCGATCCGGGCCCGCCTCGAGCCGCTCGCCTCTCGCGCCGAAGGGCCGGAGAGGGCCGAGCTCGACCGCCTCCTCGAGGACGTCGTCCGGCTGGAGACGCTCCTCCTCGACCTGTTCGCCGTGGCGCGGGCCGACGCGGGCCGGCTCCCCGTCCGGACCGCCGCCTGCGACGCGGCCGGTCTGGCGCGCGGCGTCGTCGAGACCTTCCGGCCGCTGGCCTGGCAGCGGGGTCGCGTCGAGCTCCTCGCCGCGGCGGAGGCCGCCCTGCCGCCCGTCCTGGCGGACCCCGGGCGGCTCCGGCAGGTCCTCGGCAACCTCGTCCACAACGCCGTGAGGGCGTGCCCTCCCGGGGGCGTCGTCCTCGTCGAGGCCGCGGCCGACGCGGGCGGCGTGCGGCTCTCGGTCCGGGACACGGGGCCGGGGATCCCGGAGGGGACCGACCCGTTCGAGCCGCGCCCCGTGGCCGAGACGGAGGACGAGCGGGCCGGGATCGGGCTCTCGATCGTCCGCGAGCTGGCGGCCGCGATGGGGGGGCGCGTCGAGGCCCGCAGCCTCCCGGAGGGCGGCGCCTGCTTCTCGGTCGTCCTGCCGAAGGCCCCACAGGAGCGGCCGGCCGCCTGACGCCGCGCCCGGGCCGCCCCTGCGACAGTCCTGCGACGTTCCGGCGAAGGGACGGGGACACCCGCATCCCATCTTCCCGGCATGAGCGAAGAGACGGTCCTCTCCACCCACGGGCTGGCGCGGCGGTTCGGGGACGTCCTGGCCGTCGACTCGGTCGACCTGCACGTCCCGAAGGGAGCCGTCTACGGCTTCCTCGGTCCGAACGGCGCCGGGAAGACCACGACGATCCGGCTGCTCCTCGGCCTCCTCCGGCCCGACGCCGGGGATGTCCGCCTCTTCGGGACGTCCCTGTCCACGTCCCGGCGCGCGGCCCTCGCCAGGGTCGGGAGCCTCGTCGAGGGCCCTTCCCTCTACCCGCACCTGACGGGGCGCGAGAACCTCCGGATCGCGGCCCTCCTGCGCCGGCTGGGGCCCGCGGAGGTCGAGCGGGCCCTCTCGGAGGTCGGCCTCTCGGCCGCGGCGGGGCGGCTCGTGAAGGGCTACTCGCTCGGGATGCGCCAGCGGCTCGGCCTGGCGCTCGCGCTCCTGCCGGACCCCGACCTCCTGGTCCTCGACGAGCCGACGAACGGCCTCGACCCGGCGGGGATCCTGGAGGTGCGGAGGCTCCTCACCGACGTCGCCCGCGAGCGCGGGAGGACGGTCTTCCTCTCCAGCCACCTCCTCTCCGAGGTGGAGCAGGTGGCCACGCACGTCGGCGTCGTCGCGAACGGGCGGCTCCTCTTCCAGGGGACGCTCGGCGAGCTCGCCGCCCGCCGCCGCCCGCGCGTCGTCGTCGCCGTCGACCACCGGGACCTGGCGCTGAAGCTCCTTTCCGGAGCCGGGCTCGCCGCCGCGGTCCGGACGGACGGTCTCCTGGTCGTGGAGGCCGGGCCCTCGGAGGCCGCTCACGTCAACGCGCTCCTCGTCCGCCACCACCTCGCCGTCACGCGCCTCCTCGTCGAGACCCCCGCCCTCGAGGAGAGCTTCCTCGCGCTGACTGCGGCGGGGGAGGAGAAGGCCGCGTGAGAGACCTCTTCCGGTGCCTGGCGTCCGAGGCCGTCAAGCTGAAGCGGACGCTCGCCCTGGCCAACGTCCTCCTGGCCCCGGCGGTCGTCGCCGGGCTCCAGACCCTCCTCTACGCGGAGCGAGGCGAGCGCCTCCTGCGCCCCGGCACCAGCCCGTACGAGGCGATGGGGAACGCCTTCGGCCTCTGGGCGGTCCTGATGCTCCCTCTCCTGGTCAGCTTGCAGGCCTCGCTCCTGTACGGCGTCGAGCACGCGAGCCAGTCCTCCCGCCACCTCCTGGCGCTCCCCGTGGCGCGGCCGGCCTTCTTCGCCGCCAAGGCGGTCGTGGCGTCCGGCCTGCTCCTCCTGGCCACGGCCCTCCTCGCCGCCTTCGTCCTGGCGGGCGGGAGCGTCCTGGTCCTCCTCCGCCCGGAGCTCGGCGGAGCGAGCCTCCCGCTCGGGATGCTGGCGAGGAAGGCCCTCCTCGTCTTCCTCGCCTCGCTCCCGATGCTCGCCCTGCACCTCTGGATCGCCGGCCGGACGTCGAGCTTCACCGCGTCGATGGGGTCCGGCGTCGCCGCCACGGTGGTCGGCTTCGTCCTCCTCAACTCCGACCGCTGGGCCGGCGTCTACCCGTGGACGCTCCCGGCCAAGGTCCTCCGCGCCGGGGGCGAGGGCCTCCCGGCGGCGGCCCTCCTGGCGGCCGCGGCCGGCCTCGCCCTCTTCGCCGCGGCAGCGGCCGACGTCTCGCGGCGCGAGGCCGCCTGAGGCCGGAAAGGGAGGCGTCGGAGGGGGTGCAGGGGGGACGTCGGGGGTGGGGCCCCGGCGTCGCCGGTTCGAGCGCGAAGCGCGCGGGTGTTCCGGCCGCGGGCGGCGGCCGCGGCGGGGTTCCCCCTGCGACGTGTTAGCGGACCGTCGCCGAGCGCGGCGCGGGCCTGGCTCCGCGCCGCGCCTTCTCCACCAGCCCGTCGAAGAGCTCCTGGAACTCCCCCGAGAGCTTGTGCCCGGGGTCCAGGACGACGAGGGGCGTCGCGGCCTGGTGCGACTCCCGAACCCTCACCGACGCCGAGATGAACGGGGACAGGACCGGGAGCCCGTCGGCGACCAGCTCGTCGACGATCCGCTGCGGGAAGTTGGCCCGGCTCTGGAACTGGTTCACGACGATCCCGTCGACCAGGAGGCGAGGGTTGTGGTCCGCCTTCACCTCCTCGACCCGCTCCAGGAGCTGCGTCAGGGCCCGGCGGGAGAAGTCGTCGCAGTCGAACGGGATCAGGCACCGCTCCGCGGCCACGAGGGCCGAGAGGGTGAAGACGTTCAGGGCCGGCGGCGTGTCGAAGAAGACGGCGTCCCACCCGGCGAGCTCCTGCATCGACTCGCGCAGGCGGTAGATCTTGTGGCGGGCCTCGAGCTTCGGCTGGAGCGCCTCCAGGTCGCGGCTGGCGGGGACGAGGTCCAGGTTGGCGACCGGCGTGGCGTGGACGAACTCGGGCAGGTCGCTCCGGAAGAGGCGGAGCGAGAGGGAGGCGTCGAAGAAGTCGAACAGGTTCGGCTTGGCCGAGTCGGCGGCGTCGCCGAGGAGGTAGTGCGAGGAGCTGGCCTGCGGGTCGAGGTCGACGACGAGCGTCCTCAGGCCGCTGCCGGCCGCGGCCGCCGCCAGGTTGCAGACGATCGTGGACTTGCCGACGCCGCCCTTCTGGTTGAAGACGACCCAGCGCATGGTGCCCTCCTCGCCCGGGTGCCGCGGGGCGGTGATTCTACGCGGCGGGCCGGGGGACCGGTGGGGCAGAATCGCCCCCGAGGAGCGGACCCCGATGAACGTCAAGGACCCCCACTCGTACGCCGACCCGTCCCAGCCCCGGACCGAGAGCCTCTCGCTCGACCTCGACGTCGACTTCGACCGGCGCGTCCTCTCGGGGACCTGCGTCCTGACGCTCGCCGCTCCCGGCGAGGGTCCGCTGGACCTGGACACCAAGGGGCTCGCGATCCGCTCGGCGCGGACGGCCGGCGGCGCCGGCGTCCCGTTCGAGCTCGCCCCCGCCGAGGAGGTCCTGGGCTCGCGTCTGAGGCTCGAGCTGCCGGCGGGGACCCGCCAGGTCGCGATCTCCTACGAGACCTCGCCGGACTCCGTGGCGCTCCAGTGGCTCGCGCCGGCGCAGACGGACGGCAAGCGGCACCCCTTCCTCTTCAGCCAGTGCCAGGCCATCCACGCGCGGGCCATGGTCCCGGTTCAGGACACTCCCGCGATCCGGGTCCGGTACACCGCGAGCGTCACGGTGCCGGAGGCCCTCACGGCGGTCATGTCGGCCGGTCCCGCCGGGGAGGGACCCGGGCCGCGGCCTCTGACCCGGACCTACCGGTTCGACATGCCGCAGCCGATCCCGCCCTACCTCCTGGCGCTGGCCGTCGGCGACCTGCGCGGCAAGGACCTCTCCGGCCGCTCGCGCGTCTGGGCCGAGCCCGGCGTCGTCGACGCCGCGGCCTGGGAGTTCGAGGAGATGGAGTCGATCCTGCGGACGGCCGAGCGGCTCTTCGGGCCGTACGAGTGGGACCGGTACGACATGCTGGTCCTGCCGCCCTCGTTCCCCTACGGCGGGATGGAGAACCCGCGGATGACGTTCCTGACGCCGACGATCCTGGCGGGCGACCGCTCGCTCGTGGACGTCGTCGCCCACGAGCTGGCGCACTCCTGGACCGGCAACCTCGTCACGAACGCCACGGCGGACCACTTCTGGCTCAACGAGGGGTGGACCGTCTGGGCCGAGCGGCGGATCGTCGAGGCGCTCCACGGCGAGAAGGAGACGTCCCTGGCGTGGGCCATCGGCCAGAAGGCGCTGGACTCGGCGATCGAGCGGTTCGGGAGCGGCTCCCCGATGACGAAGCTCCGGATGGACCTCCGCGGCGTCGACCCGGACGACTCGTTCTCCTCGGTCCCGTACGAGAAGGGGTCGCGCTTCCTCGTCCTCTGCGAGAGGGCCGTCGGGCGGGAGCGGTTCGACCGGTTCGTCCGGGAGTACATCGACCGGTTCCGGTTCACGTCGATCACGACGGACGAGTTCCTCGCCTTCCTGGAGGAGAGGCTCCCGGGGACGGCCGCCGCCGTCGGGGCCGGCGCCTGGATGGACGAGCCGGGCCTGCCGGCCAACGCCCCGGTCTTCCGGTCGGAGGCGCTCGAGTCGCTGACCGCGCTCGCCGAGGGGTGGGCGGGCGGGAGGCGGCCCTCTCCCGCGGAAGCCGCCGCCTGGAGCCCTTCGGAGCTCCTCGTCTACCTGCAGCACCTCCCGCGCGAGCTGCCCGCCGAGGAGTGCGCCTGGCTGGACGCGAACC
This sequence comes from Acidobacteriota bacterium, assembly GCA_008363385.1. Taxonomy (GTDB): domain Bacteria; phylum Acidobacteriota; class Thermoanaerobaculia; order UBA5066; family UBA5066; genus RHKY01. The sequence goes on from RHKY01000003.1 coordinate 184,992, forward strand.
TGTCGCTCTCGGGCCGCGGCAACCACGAGCTCCTCGTCGAGTGGCTGACGATCGCCGCCGGCTCCGGCTACGAGCCGGCGTTCGGGAGGATCGCCGAGGTCCTGAAGCGCGTGGGCCGGATGAAGTACCTCCGGCCGCTCTACACGGCGCTGGGACGCCACGAGAGGACGCGCGCGCTCGCCCGCGAGGTGTACGCGGCGGCCCGGCCGACTTACCACGTCCTGTCGTGCCGGACCGTCGAGTCGGTGATGGGGAAGTACCCGGCGTAAGGGGTCCCGGAACGTGCGAAGGCCCGGGCGCGCGCCCGGGCCTCGTCCGCGGCCGGAGGAGCGCCGGCCGGCCCCGCGGGAGCGGGTCTACTTCGTGACCCGGAACTTGAGCGTCTTGTCCAGCCGCTCGCCGATGTACATCTCGACGCGGTACGCGCCCGCCGGCCAGCCCTTGGCGGGCTTCGGGTAGTAGACCTTCCCCATGAAGGACCCGGCCCCGAAGGTCTTCGAGGACTCCGAGATCGTGGAGTTCTCCTGGAATCCCTCGGCCTTCTCGATCAGCCAGACGAACCGGACCTTGGTCGCGGCGGGGAGGTCCGCCACCATGTAGATCACGTAGACCTTGGGCGTGGCCGGACCGAAGACGTCCTTCTCCTCGCGGGTGTCGGGGTTGTCGGTCGTGAGGGCCATCTCGAAGTGGGGTTTCCCCGCCTGGGCCAGGACCGTCGCCGCGTCGAGCGCGACGAAGAGGAGTCCGGCGAGGAGGACGGCGAAGAACCCCGCGAGGTGGAGGACGCTGTGGCGGCGGGGGAGGTCGGTCTTGGAGGTGGACATCCGGGCTCCCTTCTTTCGCGACCCGCCTGCGGGACGGGCCCGGGACGCTCTCGTCGCGACACTCTGGAACGGGAGGGCGGTGAAGTCAATCGACCCCAGGATCCCCCTCGCGGTCCCATTCGGCCGAACGGCATGATTCCTTTGAATCATTTACCGGAACGGGGCGGCTGGTCTAGCGTCTCGGTGGCGGACGGGGACCCCCGGCCGCCGCGGATCACGGGATGGTGGGAACGCTTCCAGACCTCCGGCAACCATCGACCGCCGCAAATTCCGCCGAGGCCCCGGCCCGGGGCCGCTGAAGGAGGACCCCCATGGCCATGCTCATCAACGAGGAGTGCATCAGCTGCGGTTCGTGCGAGCCCGACTGCCCGAACACGGCGATCACCCAGGGCGAGAACCTCTACGTCATCGACGCCGCCAAGTGCACCGAGTGCGTCGGCGCGTTCGACGCCCCCAAGTGCGTCGAGGTCTGCCCGGTCGAGGGCTGCATCGTCCACGACCCGAACCACGTGGAGAGCAAGGAGCAGCTCCAGGCCAAGTACGAGGCCCTGCACTGAAGTGGACAGGGGGAACCCGGGCCCTTCCGGGTTCCCCCTGTAACCCCCTCCGCGAAGGTGAGGAGCGCCCGCTCCGCGGGCGATCTACTTGAAGGGATCCCGGGACCGTCGACCCGGGCGGGGCCGTGTCACTTCGGGGGCGGGAGGAGCTCGACCTTGTCGGCCACCTTGCCCTTCTCGGCGGCGAGGATGCGCACCTTGACGCTGTCGCCGACCTTGGTGCCGGCCTCTACCTCGGCCTTCGGGGCGAGCGTGTAGGTCACGTCCTTCCCGGTCCTCTGGACCTTGACGGTGATCGACTTCCCGGGGTCGATCGCCGTCACGACGCCGCGGATCGCCACGACGTTCTTCCCGGTGGCCACCGCCGGGCCCGCCGGGGCCGGCCCCACCGGGACGGCCGGGACGGCAGCCGTGCCGCCCTGGGCCGGCGCTCCCGTCGCGGGCTGCTTGCCGGCGGGCGCGGGCGCGGGCGTGCCCTTCGGCCCTTCCGCGGACATCGGCTGCGTGACGATGTTCCCCACGGCGTCCGTCTGGATCTCGCCGCCCAGCTTCACGGTCCCTTCCTTGTTCTTCTGCCCGGGAAGGCCCGGGACGGTCACGTGCTGCGGGGCGGAGACCACGGTCGGCGGCGGAGTGGGCGGGGGAGGGTCGGCGACCGCCGGCACCGCCCCGAGGAGGACCAGGGACGAGGAGGCGAGGAGGATCGCGGTCCGGTTCATGAAACCAGTCTACGCCGCGGGGCGGGAGCGCCCGTCGCCCGGTGCGGGCCCGGCACGGCGGCGCTCCTGGTGAACGTCGACGGCGCGCAGGGGCTCTTGGCGGTCACGTTCCCGAGCGGCGGAGAGACGATCAGCGGCGTCCAGAACATCCTGTGGAACCAGGCCGGCCCTTCGGACCCGAACGCCCAGATCCGTCTCTCGACGGACGGCGGCGCCACCTACCTGATCGTCCTGGCGGCCAGCACCCCGACCGACGACGCCGAGAGGGTGGGTCTGGGGCCGAACGCGACGACGCAGGCGCCGATCAAGATCGAGGCCGTCAGCGACGTCCGCTTCGACGTCTCGAACGCCAGCTTCACGATCGACACGGTCCCGGTCGAGCTGATGGGCTGCGAGGGAGAGTAGCGGCCTCTTGCGGACCGGTCCCCGGCGCCACGACCGCCGGAGACCGACAGACCCGGTCCCCCGTCTTCGCGGCGCCCGAGTCCCGAGAGCTCGACCCCCGGGTCCCTCGCGTCGGGGCGGGGGCGGGACGAGCCCGGGCGAGGGGCGGGAACCGCGCGGGACGAATCTCGGCGAGCCGGCGAGATATCCTCCCGCGTCGAGGATCCCGGTCCCGGAGGAGTCCACGCGCCCCGGCCTGCCGGCCGATCCTCCGTGGGCGGGAGGAGGTCAGACTTGTCGAGAGCTCCGCGAGACGCCTCCGGCCCGGCCCGGACGGGCGTTTCGCGGGCTGCCACCGCCCTGGCCTGCCTCCTCGTGGTCGGTTCGGGTGCGGAACTCTGGCGGCTGTCGCGCGAATCGCCTCCGGTCGACTTCTTCACGAACTGGCTGGTCGCCCGCGCCGTCGAGACCGGGCGGGTCGACGACCCGTGGTCGGCGCAGGGTCGTCGGACCCTCGGCGGGATCGCGCTGGGGGCCGCCTCGGCCCCGGAGGCATCCGTCCGGCAGCGCCAGGCCACCCTCGCCGTCGTGTCGGCGAACGCAGGGAGCTTCGACTGCGTGTCGACTCCTCTCCTCCTGACGGTGACCGGCCTGATGTCCACGGGCGACTTCGAGCGCGACGCGGGGCTGCACACGGTCCTGTCGCTGCTCTGCGCGTCGGGATCGGTCCTCGCCCTCGCCAGGGTCGCGGGGTTCGGCCCCGCCGGCTCGCTTCTCCTCCTGGCGGCGCTCGGCGCTCCGTTCGAGCCGATGCGCTCCCTCGTCCGCACCGGGAACGTCGGAGCGCTCCAGCTCGCCGGCCTCGCTGCGGCTCTCGTCCTCCTCGGGAGGCGCGACCGCGCCGGGGACGTCCTCGCGGGCGTGACGCTCGCGCTGGGTATCGCCTTCAAACCGAACGTCGCTCTCGTGGCGCCGTTCCTCGTCCTCGGGTGGACCCTCCGCGGGGCTTGCCGCCGGGCCTCGTGGCTGCTCCTCGGCCTCGCCGCGGGCGCCTTGCCGGGCCTCCTCCTCCCGGTCCTCCAGTTCGGCGACCTGGGATGCTGGAAGCGCTGGCTCGAGGTCGTCCCTTCGCTGGCCGCTTCGACCTACCCCGTCGAGATCGGGAACTTCGCGCCCTCCGCTCTCCTTCGCGAGGCGGCCGGACCTCGCCTCTCGCCCGCGATCCTCGTTCTCGGAACGCTGGCCTTCGCGATCGCTGCCGGCAGGGGGAGACGGGCGGGGCCCCCCGAACCGGCGCCCGGTCCGGCCCCCGGGGCTCCTCCCTGGTTCGAGGCCGCGGCGGTGGCGACCGGCTGCGCCACGGCGCTCCTCGGAGCGCGTCTGGCCTGGCTGCACTACTTCGTCCTCGCGATCCCCGTCCTGACGCTCTGCCTGGGCGCCGAGCTCGCCGACCCGCGGAGAAACCCGTGGTCTCTCGGGTGGCTCCTCCCCCTCGCCGCCCTGACGCCCGTCCTCGCCGCGCGCGACCCTCGGTCTGCCGCGATCCAGGCGGCGTCCATCGGCGCGACCGTCGCGCTGTTCTCCGTCCGGCTCCTCGTCCGGCTGGCCCGTGGGCGATCCGGCTGAAGGGGCGCGGCCCAGGTGGACGCGCGTCGCCCGCCCGCTCTCTCCGACGGGCCGACGTCCGGGCCGCGCGCGGCGCCGGTCGTAAGATGCGCGAATGACCTCCGTACTCTCCGTCGTGGACGTCGTGAAGCACTTCGGGCCGGTCCGGGCCGTGGACGGCGTCTCCTTCGAGGTGAGGAAGGGGACGATCACCGGCCTCCTCGGGCGCAACGGCGCGGGGAAGACGACGACGATCCGGATGGTGACCGGCGTCCTCCACCCGGACCGCGGGAGCATCCGGATGCTCGGCGGCAAGACCGCCGAGGAGGCGCGCGAGAGCGTCGGCTACCTGCCCGAGGAGCGGGGGCTCTACAAGCAGATGAAGCTGCTCGAGCAGCTCCTCTTCCTCGCCGAGGTGCGCGGGCGCGACCCGGGCTCGGTGAGGAAGGCCGCCGAGCGGTGGCTCTCGCGCTTCGAGCTGTGGGACAAGCGCGACGCCAAGCTGGAGGAGCTGTCGAAGGGGAACCAGCAGAAGGTCCAGCTGATCGGGGCGCTCCTGCACGACCCGGAGCTCGTCCTGCTGGACGAGCCGATGTCCGGCCTCGACCCCGTGAACGTCATCCTCGTCCGGGACCTCCTGGCCGAGCTGAAGGGGGAGGGGAAGACGATCCTCCTCTCCACCCACATGATGGGAGAGGCGGAGAGGAGCGTGGACGAGATCGTCCTGATCCACGGCGGCAAGGTCGTCCTCTCGGGGGACCTCGCCGAGGTGAAGGGGCGAGGGGGGCGCGAGAGCGTCCACCTGCAGTTCGACGGCGACGGGGCGTTCCTCTCCACGATGCCGGGGGTGGCCAGGGCGAGCGTGAACACGAACGCCGCCGAGCTGACCCTCTCCCCGGACGCGGACCTCCGGGCCCTCCTTCGAGAGGCGGCCGAGAGGCTCGCGGTCCGCCGGTTCGAGGTGGCCGCGCCGACGCTGGAGGAGCTGTTCGTCGAGGCGGTCGGCGGCGAGACGCTCGCGAGGTCCCGCGAGGGGGCGGGGGCCGGCTCGCCGGAGGTGCTCTCGTGAAGCGGTTCTTCGCGGTCTTCAAGCGGGAGTATCTCCAGTCCGTGAGGAAGAAGACGTTCATCGTCATGACGGTCCTGGCGCCGTTCCTGATGGGGGCGCTCATCCTCCTCCCGGCGCTCCTGGCCACGAAGGGCTTCGGCAACCGGCGGGTGGCGGTGGTGGACGGGAGCGGGCGCCTCGAGAAGGCGTTTTCCGAGCGGGACGCCGGTCGCGCCGAGAGGCCCAAGAGCGACGACCCGTTCCGCAAGGAGGGGCCCGAGCTGGGGGAGCTCGCCGTCGAGTACGTCGGGGCCGCGGGGAAGGACCCCGTCGAGGTGGCCGCGCCGTGGCTCGAGAAGGTGCGCGAGCCGAAGAAGGGGGAGCCGAAGCTGGACGGCCTCCTCGTCGTCCCGGCGGGGGTCTTCGGCGAGCCGCCGGAGAAGATGATGTACTACAGCCGCTCGGCGACGGACCTCCTCGCCCAGCAGCGGCTCGCCCGCATCGTCGGGCGGGCCATCTCCCGGCAGCGCCTCACGGAACGGGGCATCGACCCCGAGGAGGTCGACCGGCTCCTGACCGAGGTGGACGTCGAGGGGATCCAGGTGACGCGGACCGGCGAGCAGAAGAAGGGGGGGAAGGCCAACTTCCTCGTCGGCTTCGTCTTCGTGGCGATGCTCTTCCTGCCGGCGCTCCTCTACGGGCAGGAGATCCTGCGCGGGATCATCCAGGAGAAGTCCGACCGGATCGTGGAGATCCTGGTCTCCTCGATGCGGCCGATCGAGCTCCTGACCGGGAAGGTCCTCGGGATGGCGGCCGTCGGGCTGACGCAGCTCGCGGCCTGGATCGCGATGGCCGCGCTGCTGATGGGGGCCACGGACGTCGGCGCGGCCACGTCGGAGCTGAACCTGGGCCAGCTCCTCCGTCCCGGCGTGGCCGTCTCGTTCCTCGTCTTCTACCTGCTCGGGTACCTCGTCTACGTCTGCGTCTACGCGTTCGGGGGGGCGATCGTCAACAGCGAGAAGGAGGCCCAGAACTTCCTGACGCCGATCCTCCTCGTCCTGATGATCCCCTGGTTCCTCGTGATGCCGGTGATCCTGAACCCCGACTCGCCGATGTCGGTCGGGCTCTCGTTCGTGCCGGTCTTCACGCCGATCACGATGTTCATCCGGGTCCTGGTGTCGCAGCCGCCCGCCTGGCAGGTCGCCCTCTCGATCCTCCTGTCGGCGGCCACGATCTGGGGGATGTTCTGGGTGACGGCCAAGGTCTTCCGGGTGGGGATCCTCTCGTACGGCAAGCGGCCCACGGTCCCCGAGCTCTGGCGCTGGCTGAAGGAGGCGTGACGGAAGGGCCGCCCAGAGGGCGGCCCCGTCCGGACGTCAGCGGGCCGGGTCGCCGATGACGAGCTCGACCCGCCGCCCGAGCTTCAGCCCTTCCGTATCGAGGAGGGCGACCTTCACCAGGAGGACCCGGGTGTCGGTGGGGCGGGCGGGGTCCTGGGGCTTCAGGCGCCGGGTCGTGACGGCGTCGGGGACCTCCTCCACGGTCCCACGCCAGGTGCGCGTCTCCCCCTCGGCCTTGACGGCCACGCGGGTCCCGGTCGACACGCGCGCGGTGTCGGCCTCGTCCACCTCGGCCTCGACCCGCAGGCGCGACAGGTCGGCGATCGTGACGACCCTGGCGCCCCGGTCCACCGTCTCCCCGGCGTCGACCCAGCGCTCCGTGACGACGCCGTCGATCGGGGCGAAGAGGCGGGCCTTGGCGACGAGGGCCCGGAGGCGCTCGGCCTCCGCCAGGGCCGTCTCGCGGCGCGCGGAGGCGGCGGCGCGGTCCCGCTCGGCCTTCTCCAGCGCCTGACGGCTGCCGACGGCCCCCGCCAGGAGCTGCTCGGCCCGGGCCTTCTCGGCCTCGGCGAGCCTGAGGTCGGCCTCGGCCTCGGCGACCCGCGCGCGGGCCTCCTGGAGGGCGCGCTCCTCGACGGAGGCGTCGAGGCGGGCGACCGGCTGCCCCTTGGCCACGCGGTCCTTCTCGGAGACGAGGAGCTCGACGACGGTCCCGGCGAAGTCGGTGCCGACCGTCACCTCGGCCCCGGGGTAGGTGACGACGCGCCCGTCGGCGACGACGCGCGAGGCCTCCGCGGCGACCACGAGCGGACGCGTGGGCGAGGCGTCGGCCCCGGCGGGGCGGTGGAGGGCCGCGGCGAGGGCGGCGGCCAGGACGAGGACGGGAAGGGCCAGGACGAGGGTCTTCTTCACGGCGGTCTCCTGTTCGCGCTCGGGTCAGGCCGCGAGGCGGCCGTCGTGGATGACGGCGACGCGGTCGGCGATCGCGCGGACCTTGGGGTCGTGGGTGACGACGACGAGGGCGCGGTTCTCCCTCTTGGCGAGGTCGCGGAAGAGGGTGAGGACCTGCTGCCCGGCCTGCGAGTCGAGGTTGGCGGTCGGCTCGTCGGCCAGGAGGACGGGAGGGGCGCCCGCGAGCGCCCGGGCGATCGCCACGCGCTGCTTCTGGCCCCCGGAGAGGTCGCGCGGGAGGAACCCCTTCCGCTCCGAGAGCCCGACGGCGTCGAGGACCCGCTCGGCCTCGCGCCGCGCGGCGGCCCCCTTCGCCCCCTTCACGTTCAGGGCGTACTCGACGTTCTCCAGCGCGGTCAGGGCCGGGAAGAGGTTGAACTGCTGGAAGACGAACCCGATCGAGCGCTTCCGGAGCGCGGGGAGCGCGGCCGGGTCCCCCGGGTCCACCTCCGTGCCGTCCACGACGACGCGCCCGGCGGTGGGGGTCAGGATACAGCCGAGGATCGAGAGGAAGGTGGTCTTGCCCGAGCCCGAGGGTCCCTCGAGCGAGACGACCTCGCCCCTCTCGGCCGTGAGGGAGACGCCCCGGAGGACGTCCACCGTCTGGCGGCCCTCGGTGAAGCTCTTGACGACGTTCTCTGCGGACAGCACGGCCATGGCGAGGCTCCTTTTCGCGGGGGAGATGGGGCGTCAGCCCCGGAAGACGAGCGCCGGGTCGATCGAGGCGACCTTCCGGAACGAGACCATCGAGGCGAGGAGGCACAGGACGAGCGTCCCGGCGAAGACGGCGGCGGCCAGGGCCGGGGTGACGACGAGCTTCAGGTTCAGCCCGGCCATCAGGGGGCGCGCGCCCCAGGCCATCGCCCCGCCGAGGAGGAACCCGACGACGGCGGCGATCAGGGCCTGCTCGGCGAGGATCCGGTAGATGTCGGCGTTGCTCCCGCCGATCGCCTTGACCGTCCCGAACTCCTTCAGGTGCTCCATCGTCGAGGTGTAGAGCGTCTGGGCGACCACGACGACCCCGACGAGGACGCCGAGGAAGACGGTCATCGCCATGTTCATGCCGAGGCCGGTCGAGGTGACCCAGTAGTCCCGCGAGAGCGCGGCCCACTCCTCCCGGGTGTGGACGTCGTTGTACGGGAGCCGCCGCCGGATCTCGGCGCGGACGGCCTCCACGTCGGCCCCGGGGGCGAGCTTGACGACGACGTAGGTGGTGTTTCCGCTCAGGAGCTGCCAGGCCAGCGCCTGGGCCTTCTCGTAGTCGAGGAAGGCGAGCGGGGTCGTCGTGAACGAGACGGCGTCCCTGGTCCGGCCGATCACCTTCATCCGCCGCCCCATCACCTCGCGGTACTCGCCCACCCGGAACGCCCCGAAGCGGCGGGTGGCCGAGTCGTCGAGGAAGAGGTTGTCGCCGCGCGGCAGGTCCTCGAGCCGCCCCTCGGCGACGTTCCAGGGGATCCCCCAGGCGCGGAAGTCGTCGAGCGCGTAGACCTCCACGGCCTCCTGCGCGCCGGAGGGGAGGGCCATCTGCACGTACCAGACGATCAGGTTGTCGGCCCGGGCGACGCCCGGCACCGACCGGACGCGGTTGACGTACGTCTCCGGGAACGTGTGGGAGAAGTCGACGTTCGGCGTGTTGCGGGAGGTGACCCAGAGGTCCGCGGAGATCCGCTCGATCGTCACCGTCGAGTTCCCGAGGAGGCCCGCGAAGAGCCCCGCCTGGACGAAGACGAGCGTGACGGCGAAGGCGACGCCCGCGACCGTGATCGCGAAGCGGAGCCGGTCGTGGAGGAGGTTCTTCCGGGCGAGCGAGACCACCTCAGCGCCCTCCCTCGGTGAAGCCGCGAAGGAGGCCGTCGACGACGAGGGCGGCGGTCTTCCGCGCGGGCCGCCACTCGACCCAGGGGTCGTCCTTCTTGGCGACGTGCAGCGCCACGACGCCGTGGACGCCGGCCCAGAGCGCCTGCGCGACGAGGTCGGGGTCGGTGAGGTCGGGGCGGAAGCGGCCCGCCGAGATCGCCTCGGCGACGGTCCCGCGGAAGAAGGCCCAGGCGTCCTCCTCGGGGTTCCCCTTCCCGAGGGCGGCGAGGTCCTCCTCGCCCTTCGGGAGCGGGTGGGGCGTCATGAACATCACCCGGTAGTGGTTCGGGTGCGCGAGCGCGAAGTCGACGTAGGCCAGGCCGCTCTTCCGGAGCCGCTCCAGCGGGTCGGGCTCCTTGGCGATCCGCTGGAGGGCCTTCGCCAGCGACTGGAAGTCGCAGAGGCAGAGCTCGCGGACGAGCGTCTCCTTGTCGGGGAAGTGGAGGTAGATCGCCGTGGGGGAGTACTCGACGGCGTCGGCGACCTTCCGCATCGTGACCGCCTCGTACCCGTCCCGGGCGAAGAGCTCGCGGGCCGCGTCGAGGATCTTCGTCCTGACCTCCTGCCGCTCCCGCTCCCGCCTTTCCCTGATCCCCATGTTCTTCGAAACCTCCGATCCGAAACTTAACGCTGTTAAGTATGGGAACGCGGATCGGTCCTGTCAAGGGGCCCGGGCGAGAAAAGTCCCCCGGCGGAGGTCCGGTCCCGTGGGGACGGGCGGCCTCTGCCCGGCCGGGCCGGGCGTCAGGCCCCGGGCGGCGGGGCGAGCGGGCGGGGACGGGTCATCGCCTCGGGGGAGAGGAGCTCGTCGAGGACCGCCGGGTCGAGCCACCCCTTCGCGAGGATCAGCTCGCGCACCGGGCGTCCCGTCTCCAGCGCCTCGCGGGCCACCTGGCTCGCCCGCTCGTAGCCCAGCGCCGGGACGACGGCGGTCACGATCCCGATCGAGCGCTCCACCATCTCCCGGCACCGCTCCGGGTTCGCGGTGATCCCCTTCACGCACCGGTCCGTCAGGACGGTCACTGCGGCGGTGAGCACGTCCATCGACTGGAAGAGGTTGAACGCCAGGATCGGCTCCATGACGTTGAGCTGGAGCTGCCCGGCCTCGGCGGCCATCGTGATCGTCAGGTCGTTCCCGATCACCTGGAACGCCACCTGGTTGACGACCTCGGGGATCACGGGGTTGACCTTGCCGGGCATGATGCTCGAACCGGGCTGCATCGGCGGGAGGTTGATCTCGCCGAGGCCGCAGCGCGGCCCGGAGGAGAGGAGCCTCAGGTCGCTGCACATCTTCGAGAGCTTGACGGCGACGCGCTTGAGGACCCCGGAGAAGAGGACGAAGGCCCCCGTGTCCGGGGTCGCCTCGACGAGGTTCTCGGCGAGGACGACGGGGAGGCCCGTGACGCGCGAGAGCTCCTCGACGGCGATCGCCGGGTAGCGCGGGTCGGCGTTGATGCCGGTCCCGATCGCCGTGCCCCCGAGGTTCACCTCCAGGAAGAGGCGCGAGGCCTCCCGCAGCCGGTCCACGTCCTCGCCCGTCGTCACGGCGTAGGCCCCGAACTCTTGGCCCAGCGTCATCGGGACCGCGTCCTGGAGCTGCGTCCGACCCATCTTCAGGACGTCCGACAGCTCCGCGGCCTTGGCGGCGAGCGCCTCGCGGAGCCGCTCGAGGGCCAGGACGAGGTCCGCCAGCGCGGTGACGGCCGCGATCCGGATGGCGGTGGGGTAGACGTCGTTCGTCGACTGCGAGAGGTTGACGTGGTTGTTCGGGTGGCAGGAGGCGTACGCGCCCCGCGGCCGCCCCAGGAGCTCCAGAGCGCGGTTGGCGATCACCTCGTTGGCGTTCATGTTCGTCGAGGTGCCGGCCCCCCCCTGGACCATGTCGACGACGAAGTGCCCGTGGTGGTGGCCGTCGACGACCTCCTGGGCGGCCTTCTCGATCGCCGCGGCCACCTCCGGGTCGAGGAGCCCGAGGCGCGCGTTGGCCCGGGCCGCCGCCCGCTTGACCATCGCCAGCGACCGGACGAGGACGGGGTAGTGGGAGAGCGGGATCCCGGTGATCGGGAAGTTCTCGACGGCGCGGAGCGTCTGGATGCCGTAGAGGGCCCCCTCGGGGACGTCGCGCTCGCCGAGGAGGTCGTGCTCGCGGCGCGTCGCCCCGCTCCCGTAGGCCTTCTCCAGGCCGACCGGCCGCGAGCTCGTCCACCGGAGGCGCTCCGTCATCGTCTCGGCGACCCGCGACAGGAGCTCGGTGGCGAGCGTCGCGTCGGAGAGGAGGCGCTCGCGGACGGCCTGCCGGGGGAGCGCGAGGACCGACAGCGGCGAGAGGGCGCGGGCGGAGGTCGTGTGCGCGGACGGCTTCAGGAGCGCGCCGACGCCCACCGCCTCCCCGGGGCCGAGGACGACTAGCCGGCGCGGGCCTCCCGCCTCCTCGCGGACCAGCTCGACCTTCCCCTCGACGAGGACGAAGACCGCCTCGCGCCGGTCTCCCTGCGAGAAGAGGAGGGCGCCCGCCGGAAGGGCGCGCGGGACCGCGAGCGGGGCGAGGCGGTCGAGGAGCGGGGCCGGGAGGCCCGCGAAGAGGGGACAGCCCGAGAGAAGCCGCGGCACGTCGTTCACCGGCGCCTCCGCGCGCGAGGCGCTCCGTTCTCGGGCCCTCGCGGCGCGGGGGGATTGTAGGTGCGGGGCGGGGGCGGGAAAACGAGAACGCCCCGGCCGCGAGGCCGGGGCGCCGAAGCTCAGAGTCTGTTCCGTTCGCTTACTGCTTCTTGGGCTCCTCGGCCTTCTTCTCGGGGGCGGGGGCGGCGGCGGGCTCGGCCTTCTTCTCGGCCTCGGCCGGCTTGGCGGCCTCCTTCTTGGCGGCGTGCTTCTTCGTGGTCTTCTTGTGCTCGGCCGGCTTCTCGGCGGGCTTGGTCTCGGCGGCCTTGGCCTCGGGGGCCTTCGCCTCGGCGGCGGGGGCGGCCTTCGGCTCCTCGGCCTTCTTCGCCTCCTCGGCGAAAGCGGCGCCGAGGGAGAGGACGGTCAGGGCGACGAGAGTGGCGACGAACTTCTTCATGTGATCTCCTTGTTTCCTCGCCGGCCCTCTGTCTGTCTCCCTCTTCGGGTGCGGCCGGTCGCACGGGAGAGGTTCAAGCTGCGGGCCAGCCCGCCGCCCCGGCTCCCGGACAGGCCGGAATCCCCTGGGGCGAAAGGACTTGGCCTCCGGAATCGAGAGGCGGCGGCCGGGCTCGCCGGTCCCGGCGGCACGATTTGGTGCGCCGCCTCGACGGAAGCGGTGGAGAGAACGTCCCTCCTCCGGGCCCGGCCGCGCGCGTGGCCCCTCGGGCAGGCCGCGTCCGTCGCAGGCCAGTCGGGCCGCAGGGTGACCGGCGACGCGGCGAGCGCGGGGCGCTCGCGACCTTGCCTCCCCGGACGGGCCGGACGATCATGGGCGGCCGGAATGAACGGGAACGGGCTCGAGACGCGCCTGTCGCGGATCCTCGACGCCGAGTGCGTCCGGCTGGGGTTCCGCGCCGCGACGCCGGACGACGCGGTGGAGCGGCTCCTGGGGCCCGTCCTGATCCGCGAGGGGTTCCCCCCGGAGGCCGCGGCCTCTGCGCTCGAGGCGATCCGCAACCGTGAACGCGCCGGCTCGACGATCGTGGGCAACGTGGCCCTCCCCCACGCGCGGGTCGCGGGGCTGAAGCGGATCGTCGCGTCGATCGGGCTGAACGCCGAGGGCGTCTTCGAGTCGGGGCCGCTGGCCACGCGCGTCGTCCTCACCTTCGCCTCGCCCGAGCGAGCCACCGTCGAGCACCTCCGATTCCTCGCGCAGGTGGCGCAGATCTTCCGTGCCGACGACGTCGTCCCGGCCCTCCTGGCGGCCGCCGGCTCCGGCCCCGGCGAGGTGCTGGAGGTCCTCCGCGCCCGCGAGCGCGCCTGAGCCGGGCGGAGCCCCCGGTCGGGCGAGCGGACGACTCTCGCCGCCACCCTTCCCTCCCCGGACGCTACAGCCCGAGGACGACGCTGGCGATCAGCATGTAGATCGCCAGGCCCGTGGCGTCGACGACGGTCGTGATCAGCGGGGCCGACGCCACGGTCGGGTCGACGCCGAGGCGCTCCGCCACGAGCGGCACGAGCGCGCCGACGACGTTGGCCCAGACGCAGACGGCCAGGATCGTGAGGCCCACGGTCAGCGCGATCGGCGAGCCGACGCCCCAGAGCCAGACGCGGCCCACCGCCACCGCGCAGAGGAGGAGCCCCAGGATCAGTCCGGCGCTCATCTCCTTCAGGACGACGCGCAGGGCGTCCTTCACCGTGATCTCGCCCAGCGCCAGCGCGCGGATGATCGTCGAGACCGTCTGGCTCCCGGCGTTCCCGCCGGTCCCGATGATGAGCGGGATGAAGAAGGAGAGGGCCACCACCTTGCTCAGGTGCGCCTCGAAGTGCTGCAGGACGGTCCCGGTCAGGGTCCCGGCCACGAAGAGGAGGAGGAGCCAGCCGAGCCGGCTCTTGACCACCTTCGTCAGCGGGGCGCCGAAGTACTCGAAGGAGACGCGCTCCGCGGGGTCGCTCGGCGCCGCGACGCCGCCCATCCGGAGCGCGCTCTCGGTCTCGCGGGCGACCAGGACGTCGACGACGTCGTCGACCGTGACGACGCCGAGCGGCCTGCCGTCCTCGGCGACGACGGGGACGGCGTTGAACCCGTACTTGGAGACGATCTGCGAGACCTCGTCCTGCGGCGCGTCGGCGTGGACCGTGATGACGTCCGGCGTCATGAGCTCGCGGATCCGCTTGCCGGCCGGCGCGGGGAGGAGCTTCCGGAGCGAGACGACGCCCGTCAGGCGGCCGGCGTCGTCCACGGCGTAGAGGTCGGCCACGGTGGCGACCTCGGGGTCGATCCGCTTCAGGTGCTCCAGCGTCTCGGCCACGGTCCACGAAGGGCTGACGCGGACGAACTTGCCCGTCATCAGCCGCCCGGCCGTCCCGGGCTCGTAGGCCAGGAGCCCGCGCGCCTCGGCCGCGTCCCGGGCCGACATCTGGTGCAGCACCGGGATCCGCTTCTCCTCGGCGAGGAACGAGAGGAGGCGCGCCGCGTCGTCGGGCTCCAGCGCGTCGAGGGCGCGGGCCAGCTTCGCGGGGGGCAGGCGGGTGAGCGCCAGCTTCAGGACGCCCCCGCCGATGTACGAGAGGACGGGCCCGAGCTGCTCCTCGTCGAGCGTGGAGAGGACGAAGAGCCGGTCCTCGCGCGGGATCTCCGCGAGGAGGTCCGCCACGTCGGCGGGGTGGAAGTCCTTCAGCCCTTCCCGCACGGAGGCGGGATCGTCCCGGACGATCTCGAGGACGTCCGGCCCGAGGATGGCGCCGAGCCGCAAGCCGGGCGAGTTTAGCGGCGGATTCGGTGGAAGTGCGCGGCCTTTCCGCTGGCCCGGACGGATCCCCCGGGATGGATCATCGGGTCCAGAGACTCGGGCGACCCGCCGGGGCTAACGTCTCGTCGTCCCCTCCGGCGAGGGAAGAACGATGCACGGCCTCATCGAAGCCCTCCACGCCCTCTCGCGGAACATCCGCTACGTCGCGGTGTACCAGAACGGGAGCCTCGCCTCGGCCGTCAAGAGCGAGGTGAAGGTCCAGAGCAGCGCCGAGTCGGACCGCTACGAGGAGCTGATCGTCAACCCGACGCTCCTGAAGCTCCTCACGCAGCGCGGCAACATCGACTGCGGCGGGCTGGAGTACGTCCTGATCCGGTACGGCAGCTTCTTCGCGTGGGTGGCCCCGATCCCGGGCGGGCACGTCGCGGTGACGTTCGACCCCTCGGTCGACCCGATCCACCTCGTCCCGGCGATGCTGGCCGTCCTCGGACACGCCTCGGCCGCCGCCTAGCCCGCCCGCGCGACGCGCGCGGGGGCCTCCCCGCGAGACAAGCGACGAGGTCGCCGGGGAGGGGGTGTGGGGGAACCCGGCGTCCAGCCGCGTGAGCGGCGGGGGTTCCCCCACGACACTTCAGACCAGCTTGACGACGCGGGTCTTGGCGATGATGTCGTGCAGGCCCTTCTTGTCCTTCGAGAAGCCGATCATCAGGAACCCGATGTACAGGATCATGCCGCTGACGACGTAGCCGAGCATCCGCATCCCGGCCGTGCCCCAGCCGAGCGGCTCGACCCCGTCCTCCCGGATCACCTTCAGGCCCAGGACCTTCTTGCCGGGCGTCTGGCCGCTCGTGGCCCAGAACCAGAGAGGGTAGGCCAGGGCGAGCGCCATGACCACGAGGTAGAGCAGCATCATCAGCCCGGGGTTCTCGAGGAGGAACCGCCCCGCCACGAACATCGCCGGCACGATCAGGATCGTCATGGCGACGCCGAGGATCAGGCTGTCGACGAGGTAGGCGGCGAAGCGGACCCAGAAACCGGCCGTCTCCAGCTCCGACAGGGGGGTCTCCCACGCCGGGGCGGGCGCCGCGGCTTGCGGCGCCCAGGCCGGCGCGGGAGGGGCAGCCGGCGCGAAGACCGGAGCCGCCGGCGGGGGCGGGGGC
>RHKY01000110.1 GCA_008363385.1 Acidobacteriota bacterium
CGCCTTACGACCCCGCCGGTGCCGCCGCATCTTCAGATCGGCGGCACGGCCCGCCGCACGGAGCGGCCGCGAAGGAGGCGGGACGCGTAGGGGCGCGGGGGCCGCCGCGAAGGCGTAGCCGCAGCGGCTTCACGTCAGCCCGGCGCGGCCGAAGCCGGCTTCGGCCGCGGGGCGCTGCACGGCGCGCGACGGGAGGAGGGCCGGGGAGGTGCCTCCGGCGCGCGCCGTGCCCAAGCGCCCGTCCCGCTCCTCGGCCCCGCGCCCCGCAGCCGGCGGCGGCGGGGATCCGGGTCTCCGGGCCCACCCCCGTCGTCGTCCTCGCGTTCCTCGCCCACGGCCGACGAAGAAGAGCCTCCCGGTGCCTTCGCCCCGGGAGGCCGTTCAGTTCGTAACCTTTAAAGTTAAGCCCTGACCCTCACGTCCCTCGAAGAAGAGCCTCCCGGCGCTCTCGCCCCGGGAGGCCCCTCAGTCCGTAACCTTTAAACTTAAGCCCTGACCCCGAAGTCCCTCGGCTCTTCGCTCTCGGTCCACAGAGGAGTGGCCTCCCGGCGCTTCCGTCCTGGGAGACCAGTCAGTCCGTAACCCCTAAGATTGAGCCCCCCCCTCGTCGTCGTCGTGGGTGCGCGCCCGATACTCCTCAGTCACGGCTCGTAGGACCGCGGTTTCGCCGACGTTCTCGATAGCACTGAGCTTCTGCGCTTGGCGCTCCAACTCAGCTTGTACACGTGGATGATGGAGAATCGTCTCCTCATCCGGTGACTCGTTTCCCTCTTCCTCGAGTTCGTTGATCGCGGCGTGGTCGGCAAGCTCGTAGCAGCGCCGAGCAGCCCACGCTGCCTCTTGGCTGCTTCCAGTCAGTCGGGCGCGAATCGCGTAGGCGAGCGCAGCGGCAACGTCTTCTGCGTACGCCTGCTCTTCAAACCACGGTTCATCGTCCTCTCGGGGAATCACCGCCATCACGCGCTCGAGGTCTGCCTCCAGCTCTCGCCTGTTGATCTCAGTGCCGTCGAGGTCGGTGAGCAAGCGTTCCAGCGCCCCACGCACAACGGCAGGATCACCACGGTTCGCCTTGCGGTGATACTCGTCGTACGACCTCAAATGCTCGGTCACACACGACACTGCAAACACCGCGCGCGCGCGCGGGGGTAGCGTCTCCAGCCGTTGGCGAAGCTCCGTTTCGTCGTATCGCATTACCACTCCGCGAAGGTGCGGCTGATGACCTTCCCATTCGCATCAGTGATGACCTTCATGCAAGTGGGACAGAAAGGTCGTGTCGTGGTCAGGGCCTTTGGCGTGGCTCCCATCAGTTTCGCGCGCTGCAAGGCCGTCACCTCTGCATGTGCTCCGGGAAGTCTTGCCGCGACGTCTCCATTCCGGGCCACCAGTGCGCGCTGGGCTGGCGTCAAGTCCCTTCCCCCACCAGCGACGATGTCACCCACATTCGATCGCAGCACGGCGGTCGTTCGTTGTGCCTGAGCAATCGGATCCAGCGTCCCATGCACTTGTCCAGCCTTCGCTGCGAGCTCGTCCGCGACGCTGGTGCGACCGACACCGCTGAACGGAGCAGCCATTGTCAGCGCGAGCGCGCTGGCTCGTCCGGTATCGGCCGCGGCCGCACGCAGCATCTCGTCACCATCAGCGCCAGAACCGATCGCGTCTCCAACGGCGTCTCCAACGCGGAACATGTCGCCTGCGCCGCCGATGAGACCCCCCGCAGACGAAAGAGCAGTGTCAAGCGCGACGCCTGTAGCGCCCCCGCCATTCAGTGCAGCTCCAGCGGACTGGAGGGCCGCTCCGGCCCTTTCGAACGCTCCTGCGAGCGCCTCCGCGAGCGCAGTTGCATTCCCATCCGGATCGACGTACTTGAGGGGGTTGTTCCTAGCGTAGGTGTACCGATTCCAGCTCTCGGCGTCGCCGGCACTCCCCGAGAGAAGGTCCGGCGCGTTGAACCTCCCCGTCGGCCCCCGGTAGTACCGGGCGTGGTCGTAGTGGTTGCCGGAAGCGAGGTCCTGCTCCATGCCGGCCAGCCCG
>RHKY01000111.1 GCA_008363385.1 Acidobacteriota bacterium
GCATTGGTAGATCCTGCTAGTCCTTTCGCGGCGGAGCCGCAAGAGTCGTCACAAGACCCCCTTTCAAACCGTGCGTGCGGGTTTCCCGCACACGGCTTTCCGGTGGTCTCTCGAAGGGTCGCATTACGCCGCCTCCGGGTAGCGGACGGTGCCGCGCAGACGGTGTAACCCGAGGCCGTGGAAGAAGTCCGGGGACCAGGCATGGGCCTGTCCGGCATGGAGGTTACGGCCCTTTCGCCTCACCATGAAGCGGTGGAGCCGGCTCCAGACGTGACGGTCGAGCTGGTTGAACTTCCGGTCGGCGTTCCCGGTGCGGAAGTACTCGCCCCAGCCGCGCAGGATGGGGTTGAGCGTGCGGAGGATCTCCTTCACGTCCCTGGCCCCGTCCCGCCTGCGGCTGGTGGCCTCCTTCACGCGCTGCCGGACCCGTTTCATGCTCCGCGCCGAGGGCCACCGGTGCAGGAAGTACCTTCGTACCCCCCTTTCCAGCAGTCGCCCCGACACGCGCTTGTGCAGGTGGCAGCCGAGGAAGTCGAAGCCCTGCCGGCCGTCGGTCAGGTCGACCTGCCTCGTTTTCTCGGGATGCAGCTCCAGCTTCAGCCAGCGCAGGATCGAGCGAATGTCTCTCTCCGCCTGGTCGCTCTGCTCGGCCGTGTCACACATCACGACGAAGTCGTCGGCGTACCGCACGAGCGTCCCCAGGTGGCCACACGTGCGTTGCCAGATGACGTCGAGCTGGTGGAGGTAGATGTTGGACAGCAGCGGCGAGATCACCCCGCCCTGCGGCGTCCCCTGGCTCGTCTCCAGGAGCCGTCCCTCTTCCATCACCCCCGCCGTCAGCCAGAGCCGTATCAGCTTCAGGACCCGCCGGTCCGAGACCCGCTCTCCAACGAGCTCGACGAGAAGCTCCTGGTCGAGACTCCCGAAGAAGTCCCGGATGTCGGCGTCCAGCACGTGGTTGCCGCCACCCTCGTACGCCCTCTTGCGGAGCGTCTCCAGGGCGTCGGTCGCGCTGCGCTTGGGGCGGAAGCCGTACGAGACGTCCTTGAAGTCCGCCTCGAAGATCGGCTCGAGCACCAGGACCGCCGCCATCTGAGCCACCCGATCCCTCACCGTCGGGATCCCCAGCGGCCGCCGTTTTCCGTCGGCCTTCTCGATGTACCGCCGAAGGACCGCCCTCGGCCGGTATCCGCCCGCGCGCAGCTCGGTCTGGAGCTCTTCGAGGAAGACCCCCACCCCTCGCCGCTCGATCTCTGCCAGCGTCTCGGCGTCGACGCCGGCCGAGCCCTTCCGGCTCCTCACCCGTCTCCACGCCTCCCACAGGACGTCACTCCGGTGGATGCGGTCGTACAGGGCGTGGAAACGCCGCTCCGGCTGCCGCTTGGCAGCCCTCCACAGCCGGATCCGCAGTCGTCGCACTTTGTCGATGCCCTCGCGGACACCGGGGTCGTTGGTCCGAGCTGTCCCGGACATGCCCTCGCGCTTACCCGCTTCTCCGGCCCGACCACCGCAGGGACCCTTCCCTCCTGCCACGTTCTTCGTCGTGGCGATCCCAGGTACTACGATCCCCTCGGACTCCCGCTGCGCAGCGGCCGACTTCGCCTTCGGCTTATACGGCGCGCTTCGCCCCGACAAGGGCCGCGCAGACGGGCCTCTCCTGTTCCCCGCGACTCCTTCAGCACGTGCCGCGCCCTCTACCCCGGTGGGACCCGCAGACCTTCCCTCTCCGGCCTTGCGCTCTGCGGACGTGGCCTTCGCCGCGAAATGCTCGGCTCGGCTCCCACGTCGTAAATCTGACGAGGCGGCAGGCTTCACTTCATGTTGCAGCCCGCGCTGTCGCTCCCCCCTCTTCGGGGGCTTCTGACGCCCCGCTCGGGCCGGACGGGTCTCCCCGCCCGCCTGGGGCCTGCTACCCGGCGCTCCGGCGCTTACCGGGACGGGACTTCCACCCGCTGGAACCGCGGAGCCTGACGCGAAGCCTTCCTCCCACCTCAGCGTGAGCTGCTTCCCGTCTTCAGGACGCACCAT
>RHKY01000087.1 GCA_008363385.1 Acidobacteriota bacterium
CCCTTCGCGGCGAGCCCGTCGTCGACGCCGGTCTCGCCCCCGCCCTGCCCGTGCATCTGCCCGAAGGTCCGCGTCGGGAAGACCCACCCCATCAGCTCCCGCCCGCGGAGGCCGAGGGGGTTCTCGAGGCTCTGGTCCGCTCCCGCGCCGAATCCGTCGAGGGAGACGCCGAAGCTCTGCACACGGACCCTGGACATCTCTTCCTCCCGTCCCCGGACGCCGAGCGCCCTGCTCGCGGAGCCGCTGCGGGCGCTCGACTGGCCGGGCCTCGTCTCCTGGTACCGGCGCAGCTTACCCCTCCGGCCGCACGTCCCGCGCGTTCGGGCGGGACGCCCCGGGCCTGGCCCGCCGGAGGAGGGACCGGAGCGCTCCTCCGGTCGGCCGCCGCTGGTATCATCCGCCCCCGCTTCAGAACGGAGGAGGACCAAGAATGAGAGACGAGACGGTTCCGGCAGCTCACGGGAGCTTCGGGGGCGCCTGCTGGGTCGCAGCCTGGATGGGGATCGGTCTTGCCTTCGCCGCTCCCGCCGCCCGGGCCGCGGGCGCGCGGCCGGGGCCGACGGCCGACGGGCCCGTCGCTTCGGCTCCCGTGACTCCGATCTCGAGCGCGCCGCTCGCCTCGCTTCCCGTCCTGGGTCCGTACGCGGGCGAGCCGAAGGAGGCTCGGCCCCGGCGCAAGCCGGCCCACGCGGTTCCGGCGCCCGGCTGGAAGGACGACGCGACGGCGACCGACCCGCTCGCGGCCAGGGGCGTGAACAGCTCGCGGAGGACCCCCTCGCCGACCCTGAACGTCGACGGCTCGCCGAACCAGTGCGGCTGCTCTCCCCCGGACACGATCGGCGCGGCCGGCCCGAGCCACTACGTCCAGATGGTCAACGCCACGGCGGTCCAGATCTTCGACAAGGCGGGGACGAGCGTCTCGGGGCCGAGCCAGATCGGCCTGCTCTGGCCCGTCGGCAGCAGCTGCCGGAACTCGAGCAACGGCGACCCGGTCGCCGTCTACGACGGGATGGCGAACCGCTGGCTCCTCGCGCAGTTCTCGACCGGCAACGGCGTGTGCGTCGCCGTCTCGCAGACCGGTGATCCGACGGGCACGTACTTCCTCTACGAGTTCCTGACTCCGGACTTCCCGGACTACTTCAAGATCGGCGCCTGGTCGAACGCCTACTACATGAGCGCGAACGAGACGAACTACTCGGCCTACGCGCTGGACCGGACGAAGATGCTCGCCGGCCAGGCTGCGTCGTTCATCCGGTTCACGATGGCGAATCCCCAGAACCTCCTGATGCCGGCCACGGTGGTGGGGCCGACGCCCCCCGGACCCACGGATCCCGGGATCTTCTACACGTTCCTCGACAACAGCTTCCACGGCGTCGCGGCGGATCGCCTCGACTTCTTCCACTTCTCGCCGGACTTCACGACGCCGGCCAACTCGACCTTCACCCTCGCGCAGAGCGTGCCGCTCACGTCGTTCACGTACACCGTCTGCGGCTTCTTCAACCTGAACTGCGCGCCGCAGAGCGGGACCGCACAGAGGGTGGACGTGGTCTCCGAGTGGCCGATGTGGCAGCTGCAGTACCGGGACCTCGGGGCGGGAGGGAAGAAGCTCGTCGGGAACTTCACCGTGGACGCCGGGTCGGACCGCGCCGGCATCCGCTGGTTCGAGGTGACGAAGAGCGGGGCCACCTACACGCTCACGCAAGAGGGGACGCACGCTCCGGCGGACACGCTGCACCGGTTCATGGGCTCGATCGGCATCGACCGGAGCGGCGGCATCGCCCTCGGCTACAGCACCGCCTCCGCGACGACGTTCCCCTCGATCTCGTTCGCCTCGCGCGGGGCGAGCGACGCGGCCGGCACGCTGCAGACCGAGTCCCTCCTGTTCGCCGGGGCGGGCTCCCAGACGGGCAGCAACCGGTGGGGCGACTACAGCGCCATGACGGTGGACCCCTCCGACGACTGCACGTTCTGGTACACGAACCAGTACTACCAGACGAACTCGTCGAACTCCTGGCGCACCCGGATCGCGAGCTTCAAGCTGCCCGAGTGCGTCGTGCTGCCCGTGCAGCTACAGGGATTCGACGTCGACTGACCGAGCCGCCGCTTCCGGTGCGAAGGGGCCCCGGGCGCGCCGGGGCGGCGTCGTCGTCTGGACTTCGCGCCGAGAGTGCGCCTAGGCTTCCACCCGGCATGGCGTTCCTCCGGGGATCCCGCGGCATCTCGCTCGTCCTGGCGGCGGCTCTGGCCGTGGCGGCGGCGACGACCGCGGCCGGGACCCAGCCGCGCTCCAGGGCCGCGGAGGAGAAGGTCGCCGCGGCCCTCCGGGCCCTGGCCGCGGAATCCACGGTCCCGAGCCTCGACGTCCTCCTCACGTTTCGCGGACCGCGCGGCTCGTCGGTGGCGGCCGCGCCCAGCGAGCTCGTTGCACGTGCCGCCGCGCTCGCGAGAATCCGGGCCGAGGTCGAGACGCGGCTGGAACGGCACGGCGGTCGAGTGCTCCGTCGGTACGTCCACCTCCCGATCCTCCACGTCAGCCTGCCCGCGCCGACGCTCGGACCCCTGGCGTCGGAGGACCTCGTCGTAGGGATCTCCCCGAACGGGCGAAAGACGACCCTGGACGCGGAGGGCGAGGGCCTGATCGGGGTCCCGGCGCTCCGAACCCTGGGCTACACCGGTTCCGGGGTGACCGTCGCCGTGATCGACACGGGAATCGACTACCACCACCCGGAGCTTCCCGAGGGGTCGAAGACGATCCTCCTCGCGGACACGGCGGACCGGGACGGAGACCCCAGGGACACGATCGGGCACGGGACGAGCGTGGCCGGCGTCATCGCGGGCCTGACGACCGGGGTGGCCCCGGGGGCTCGCGTGGCGGCCGTCCAGGTCCTCAGCCCCACGAGCGCGGGGACGGACGCCGACGTCCTCGCGGGGATCGACGCGGTGCTCGTGAGCGTCGCCGACGGCAACCCCTACGACATCCGCGTCGCGAACGTCTCGCTCGGCAGCTACTTCGTGAACGGCGCGCCTCCCCCGCCGGGACCGTGCGACGTGCCCGCCTGGGACTACAAGGCGGCGTTCGACGCGCTCCTGAACGCGAACGTCTTGCCGGTCGCTGCCTCGGGCAACGGCGGCTGTACGACGGGGATCGCGGTGCCGGGCTGCGTCAGCTCCGCGCTCTCCGTCGGCGCGGTCTACGACGGGCTCGTCGGCACCCTCTCGTTCGGGCCGAGGCAGTGCCTTGTCGCGGGGTGCTCGGACGACACCCGGACGGAGGGGATCGCCTGCTACTCCGACTCGGGGGACCGCCTCGACGTCCTCGCGCCGGCGCACTGCGCACGGACCGCGGCCCTCGGCGGGACGTACAACCCGTGCTTCGGAGGGACCTCCACGGCGACGGCCTACGTCTCCGGGCTGGCCGCGCTCCTGGCGCAGGCCGAACCCGCCCGCTCGGCGCTCGAGATCCGCGAAGCGATCCGCGAGACGGGCAGGCCCGTCTCCGATCCGCGCAACGGGATCACGCGGAACCTGGTGGACGCAGGGGCCGCGCTCGCGCGCCTGCGCCGGCCGTCGCCGGGCACCTTCGAGCAGACCCTCTTCGTCCCCATCGTCCTGGACGTCGAGGGACGCTTCGGGGCGCGCTTCACGACGGAGCTGACGCTCGGGAACCGCGGGGTCACGCCGGTCACGGTGGAAGCCGCCTACACCGCGGCGGAAGCGCTCGGGGCGAGCGGGAGCGGCCGCGGGAGCGCGTCGCTGGCGCCCGGTGAGAACCGGGTGATCCCGGACACGATCGCCTGGCTCCGGGACCTCCAGGGGCTGCCGATCCCGCCGGGACCGGGTCAGGGAGGGACGCTCCGGGTCACGTTCCGCGGGCTCTCCGAGCCCGGCGCGGGGATCGCGCTGGCGCGGACGACGACGACCGTCTGCAACGGGCGGGCGGGGCTCTCGTACCCCGGGCTCTCCCCGGAACGGCTCTCCGACGGGGCCGCCCTGCTGTTCGGGCTTCGCGAGACGCCCGAGGACCGGACCAACCTCGCGGTCGCCAACGCGGGAGCCTCGGGCCCGGTGACGCTCCGCGTGACCCTCGTCTCGGGGGAGCGGGGAGATGCGCGGCGGTACGTCGTCCCCGCGTCGGCGACTCCCCCGCTCGCGCCCGGCGAGTGGCGGCAGGTCGACAGCGGCCAGCTCCTCCGCGCGGCCGGCTTCACGAACGCGTGGGCCCTGGTGGAACGCACCGGCGGGACCGGCGCGTTCGCGGCCTACGCCGTCTTCAACGACAACGCCACGAACGACGGTTCGCTCGTGGCCGCCGAGCCGCTCGCGCGTCCCGAAACGCCGCTCGTCCTGCCGGTCCTCGTCGAGACGCCGGCCTTCCGATCGGAGCTGGTCCTCTGCAATCCGTCGGGAAGCGCCGTCTCGGCCGTCCTGACCTACGTCGAGTCCCTCGGCGTGCCGCGGGGCGCCAGCTTCTCGTTCGCGGAGCCGCTCGCCCCCGGCGAGCAGAGGAGGGTCCCCGAGGCCATCGCCTGGCTGAGGGAGAAGGGCGCCCCGCTCGGGCCGGCCGGGTCGGGCTCCTTCGCGGGGGCGCTCCTGGTCTCCTTCGAGGACTCGGCCGGATCGCCGACGGCTGGCTTCGCCGCGGCGCGGACCGCGACGGCCGAAGCGCCCGGATGCGCCGCGGGCCAGGGGGCATTCGGCCTGTTCTACCCCGCGATCGCGCTCGCGGCCACGGCGGGCGAGGAAGCCTGGGTGACCGGGCTCGCGCGGACCGCGACCCTTCGCTCCAACCTCGCGCTCGTCAACGCGTCCGCTTCGGCCCCGGTGACGCTCGGCGTCGACGTCTTCGACGGTCTCACCGGACGGCTCGCGCGCACCATCGAGTCGGTGAGCCTGGGTCCCCTCGGCTGGACGCAGCTCGACCGGATCCTCGAGGGCCCGGGCCTGACCACCGGCCTCGCGAGGGTCTACCGGATCTCCGGGGACGGGCGTTTCCTGGCGTACGGGGTCGTGAACGACGGAGCGCGCGCGGGGGAGCGGACCGGCGACGGCGCCTACCTCCCGATGACCTCCGCCCGCTGACGGCCGTCGTAGCGGGACGCGGACCCCTCTCCGCAACTTCCCCGGGGCCCGGCGCGTACAGGAGACGTGGCTGGACGTGTGGGCTCCCGGAACGGGTCCGACGCCGCCGGCAACGGCATCGCGGACGGAGCCATGCTGCGCCTCGTCGGGCTCCACAAGAGCTACGTCATGGGCGAGAACAAGCTCCACGTCCTCAAGGGGATCGACCTCGAGGTCGGCCCCGGGGAGCTGGTCTCGATCATGGGGGCGTCGGGGTCGGGGAAGTCGACGCTGCTGAACGTCCTGGGCCTCCTCGACGGCTACGACGAGGGGGAGTACCGGCTCGACGGCCAGCAGATCCGGAACCTGTCGGAGGCCCGCGCGGCCGGCCTGAGGTCCAGCCTCCTCGGCTTCGTCTTCCAGTCCTTCAACCTGATCCCGTTCAAGACCGCCGCCGAGAACGTGGCCCTGCCGCTCTACTACCAGGGGGTCCCGCGCCGGAAGCGGAATCGGCTCGCGGAGGAGTACCTCGACCGCGTCGGGCTGGCGGACCGCGCCACGCACCTGCCGCGCGAGCTCTCCGGCGGCCAGCAGCAGCGGGTGGCGATCGCGCGGGCCCTCATCGCGAACCCGAAGGTGATCCTCGCCGACGAGCCGACCGGCGCCCTCGACTCCCAGACCTCGCTCGAGCTGATGGAGGTGCTGAGGCAGATCAACGCCTCGGGCGTGACGATGCTGATCGTCACCCACGAGCGGGAGGTGGCCGCCCTCACCCGGCGGGTCATCCGCCTTCGCGACGGGCAGATCGAAGGGGACGGGCCGCCCTCGCCTTCCGGTTTCGTCACCGCGGCGGCGGCTCCCGGGGTCGCGACGGACGGATGAGGGACCGGCCGTGCTCGACGTCGACACCTGGCAGGAGATCCTCGACACGGTCCGGAAGAACAAGCTCCGGACGTTCCTGACCGGCTTCAGCGTCGCCTGGGGGATCCTGATGCTGGTCGTCCTCCTCGGCTCGGGCCAGGGCCTCTCCCGGGGGGTCGAGTACGGCTTCCGCGACGACGCGACGAACAGCATCTGGATGCGCAGCGGACAGACCAGCGTCCCGTGGAAGGGGCTGCGGCCGGGGCGGACGGTGCAGTTCACGAACGAGGACTACGACGTCCTCCGCGAAGGGGTGAGGGGCGTCGAGCACATCACGTCCCGCTTCTTCCTCCGCGGGACGCTGACGGTCGCCTGGCACGGCGAGACGTCCAGCTTCGACGTCCGCTCCGTCCACCCCGACCACCAGCACCTCGAGAAGACGATCGTCACCGACGGGCGCTTCCTCAACCCGACCGACGTGGACGAGCACCGCAAGGTCGCCGTCATCGGCGAGCGGGTGAAGGCGCAGCTCTTCAAGGGAGCGCCGGCCCTCGGGGAGTACATCGAGATCAAGGGGGTCCCGTTCCAGGTCGTCGGCGTCTTCACCGACGAGGGGGGCGAGGGAGAGCAGGAGAAGATCTACATCCCGATCTCGACCGCCCAGCGGACGTACGGCGGCGCGAACAACGTCGCCATGATCATGATGACGGTCGGCGACGCCTCGGTCGAGGAGAGCCAGGCGATCGCGAAGGACGTGCGCCTCCGCGTCGCCGAGCGGCACGACTTCGACCCGGACGACAAGCGCGCCGTCTTCATCTCGAACGCCGTCGTCGAGTTCCAGCGTTTCGTCGACCTGATGGGAGGGATCCGGGCCTTCGTCTGGGTGATCGGCGTCGGGACGCTCCTGGCCGGCGTCGTCGGGGTCTCGAACATCATGATGATCGCCGTCAAGGAGCGGACGAAGGAGATCGGGATCCGCAAGGCCGTCGGGGCGACGCCGGGATCCGTCATGGCGCTCGTCCTGCAGGAGGCGATCCTCGTGACCGGGGTCGCCGGCTACGTCGGGCTCGTCGCGGGGGTCGGGCTCCTCGAGCTGATGTCGCGCTCGCTCGGGAAGTCCGAGATGTTCCGGAACCCCGAGGTCGACCTCGGAGTCGCCGTGTCGGCCACGCTCCTCCTCGTCCTGGCCGGCGCGGTCGCCGGCTTCTTCCCGGCGCGGCGGGCCGCGGCGATCCGCCCCGTCGAGGCCCTGAGGGACGAATAGCCGTGACCCACCTCCTCGACCTCGACCACTGGCAGGAGATCCGGGTCGCCCTCGTGAGGAACCGGACGCGGACGCTCCTCACCGCCTTCGGCGTCTTCTGGGGGATCTTCCTCCTGATGGTGATGCTCGGCTCCGGCTCGGGGCTGAGGAAGGGGGTCCTCAAGGGGTTCGCGGACAGCGCGACGAACAGCTTCTTCATCTGGACGCAGCGGACCCAGAAGCCGTACGCGGGGATGCCCGCCGGACGGACGATCCGCCTCGCGAATGCCGACGTCGTCGCGATTCGCGAGAAGGTCCCGGAAGCCGAGGTCGTCGCCCCGCGCAACCAGCTCCGCGGCTTCGGCGGCGGCAACAACGTCTCCCGCGGGCGGAAGACCGGCGCCTTCAGCGTCATGGGGGACTACCCCGAGATCCGGAAGATCCAGTCGCTCAGGATCGACGCGGGGCGGTTCCTCAACCCGATCGACGTCGCGGAGAGCCGGAAGGTGGCGGTCATCGGGACGCGCGTCCGCGAGCTCCTCTTCGCGCGCGGGGAGGAGCCGATCGGCGAGTCGATCGTCATCGCCGGGGTCTACTTCCAGGTCGTCGGCGTCTTCGCGTCCCCGCAGACGGGCGACGCGGCCGAGCGCGACGCCCAGACGCTCTTCGTCCCCTTCACGACTTTCCAGCGGGCCTTCAACTACGGCGACCGCGTCGGCTGGCTGGCGGTCATCTCGCGCCTCGACGTCCCCGCGTCGGTCGCCGAGGAGAAGGTCCTCGCCCTCCTCCGCTCGCGCCACAAGGTCGCCCCGGACGACCTCCGCGCCTTCGGCCACTTCAACCTCGAGGAGGAGTACGCGAAGATCCAGGGCCTCTTCTCGGGGATCCGGATCCTCGTCTGGCTCGTCGGCGTCGGGACGCTCGCCGCCGGGGTGATCGGCGTCTCGAACATCATGCTGATCATCGTCAAGGAGCGGACCAAGGAGATCGGGATCCGCCGGGCGCTCGGGGCGAGGCCGTCGGCCATCGTCAGCCAGATCGTCTCCGAGTCGGTCATCCTGACGTCGCTCGCCGGCTACCTCGGCCTCGTCGCGGGGATCGCCCTGGTCGTCGCCATCGGCCGGCTCCTTCCGCCGGGCGGGGCGGGCATGTTCCTCGACCCGGACGTCGGGGTCGGCGAGGCGCTCCAGGCCCTCGCCATCCTCGTCGGGGCCGGCGTCCTCGCGGGCCTGGGGCCCGCGAGGCGCGCACTGGCCGTCAGCCCCACCGTCGCCCTCAGAACGGAGTGAGCGCCCATGAAGAAGCTCCTCGGCATCGCCGCCGGCCTCCTCGCCTTCGCCCTCTTCGCGGGGACCCTCTGGTTCCTCTGGGCGAAGTCGCGGAAGCCCGAGACCGTCTACCAGACCGAGTCGCCGAAGATGGCGACGATCATCAAGAAGGCCGTGTCGACCGGCTCCGTCGTCCCTCGGCGGGAGGTGGCGATCAAGCCGCGCGTCTCGGGGATCGTCGAGGAGGTCCTCGTCGAGGCCGGAGAGCGGGTGAAGGCGGGGGACCTGATCGCGAAGATCCGCCTCGTCCCCGACATGGTGCGCCTGAACGAGGCGCAGAGCCGGGTGGAGAAGGCCCGCATCACTCTGGACGCGGCCGAGAAGGACCACGCCCGGAACCAGCCGCTCGTGCGCGACGGGACGATCTCCACGTCCACGTTCCAGCCGTTCCAGACGGCGCTCGACAGCGCCCGGAACGAGCTGCGCGCCGCCAGCGACAACCTCGACCTGATCCAGAAGGGGATCTCCCGGACGACCGGGAACGCCTCGAACACCCTCGTGAGGTCGACGATCGCCGGGACCGTCCTGGAGGTGCCGGTGAAGGTCGGCAACTCCGTCATCGAGACGAACACGTTCAACGAGGGGACGACGATCGCCACGATCGCCGACATGGGCGACATGATCTTCCTCGGGAAGGTCGACGAGTCCGAGGTCGGGAAGCTGAAGCCCGGCATGACGCTCCTCCTGACGATCGGCGCCGTCGAGGGGAAGAAGCCGGAGGCCACGCTCGAGCACATCGCCCCGAAGGGGGTCGAGAAGGACGGCGCCATCCAGTTCGAGATCAAGGCGGCCCTCGAGCCGATCGAGGACGTCGTGATCCGCGCCAACTACAGCGCCAACGCGGACATCGTCCTGGACCGCCGCGACGGCGTCCTGGCCCTGAACGAGAGCCTCCTCACCTTCGAGAACGGGAAGAAGTACGTCGAGGTGGAGGTGGCGCCCCAGAAGTTCGAGAAGCGCGAGGTGAAGACCGGCCTGTCGGACGGCATCCAGGTGGAGATCGTCTCGGGCCTTGGCGAGAGGGACCGGGTGAAGGGCCAGCCGGAGAGGACCCGGACCGCCGGCTGAGCGGCGCCGCCGGCGCCAGACCGCCGGCCTCCGCTTCCTACTCGCACCCCTCGCTGAACGTGACGTGCGGGAGCCATCCCGCGCGGATCGCGGTGACGACGGCGCCGTCGGTCTCGAAGACGATCGCGGCGCCGGCGCCCGGCGGCGCCACGGCGAGGTAGTGACCGCCGGGGACGTACTCGTGAGCCGCCGTCTCGACGCGGTCCCGGCCGTAGGCGGCGAAGACGGCCGCCTCGGCGTCCCCGACGCCGACTCCCTCCTCAGTCCGGATGCCCGGCCCGGTGACGTCGACCCGGACCACCGTCCCCGCGTCGAGCATCACCGCGAACCCGGCGTCCCGGGCGAGCGGCTGGGCGTAGCCGCACCCGGTCCGGGCCCGAGGCTCCACCGAGACCGTCCGTCCCGGGATCGCCTCCAGCTCCTCGACCGACATGCCGATCCTCACCGGCCCGAGGCCCGCCGGCGTCAGCCGCTCTCCGCTGGCCTTCCCGCGCGCCGAGCGGCACGCCCCGAGCGCGATCGCGCAGGCCGCCGCGAGGAGCAACGACGCGGCGGCACGCCCCGCCACCCCACCCCTCCGCCGGGGGCGCCGAACGGCGGAAAACCCGCCGGCGCCACGCCGACGCTCCTCAGCGGGCCGAGATCGGCTGCCCGTCGGGGCCCACCCGCATCGTCAGGGCCCGTGCCACGGCGTCCTCGTCCGCTGCGCGAGGAGCCGCGGAGCGGACCACCCGAGCAGAGAGGACGAAGCCCTCCGCGTCCACCTCCACCTCCACGAGGACCGGGACGAGCGGGTAGCTCTCGGTCGGCCCCTCGGGCTTCGCCGTCAGTCCG
>RHKY01000023.1 GCA_008363385.1 Acidobacteriota bacterium
CCGGGCGGGCCGCCCCGCCGGCCGGCCGCGCGGGCCCGGTCTCGGGGAAGCCGAGCAGCGGCCGGCCCCCGAGCCGGGCGGCGGCGATCGCCTCGACGGCGTCGCCGATCCCCCGCTGGGAGCAGAAGCCGATCTCGTCCCAGGCCCGGACCGTGTCGGCCACCCGGGGCTTGCGCCCGGGCGGACCCTCCACCCGGAGCCGGACGGGCCTCCCGGCCCTCACGGCCAGCGCGGCGAGGACCTCGGAGGGCCGGACGCCCAGGCCGCTCCCCAGGTTCAGCGTCCGCCCGGGGGGCCGCCGGGAGAGGGCCAGCCGGACGCCGCGGGCGGCGTCCTCGACGTGGAGGAAGTCGGCCGGCTCGTCGGAGGCGAGGACGACCTCCTCTCCCGACAGGATCGCCTCGAGGGCGTCGGCCGGGAACCGCCCCGGGGGAAAGCCCGGCCCCAGGAGCGGGAAGACCCGGAGGATCGCGAAAGAGATCGAGGCGGCGTGGAGCGCTTCCTCCTCGCGGGCGCGCTGGACGAGGGCCGGGTCGTCGCCGGGGTCGAGCGGCTCGTCCTCCGCGGCCCGCTCCCCGGGCTCCGCGGCCTCCCGGTAGAGCGCCGCGTCCGAGACGTGCAGGAAGAACGGCACGCGCCCCTCGACGCACGAGGAGAGGAGGGGGCCGAGCCCCGGCCCGTCCGGGGGGAAGAGGGCGGCGTTGACGACGGCGTCCGGCGGGTCGTTCCTCAGGAGCGCGCGGACCGCCCCCGCGTCGGTCAGGTCGAGGCGGGAGAACTCCACCCCGGCCGGGGCGAGGCTCCGGAGCCGCGCCAGGCGCGCCGCCCTGCCGTCCCCCCACTCCGCGAGGAGGTCGGCCGCGAGCACCCGAAAGCCCTGCCGGGCCAGCTCGAGGCAGACGGCGGAGCCGAGCAGCCCGGCGCCCCCGGCCACGAGGACCGGCCCGCTCACGGAGCCCCCCCGGGGACCGCTCCGGGCGAGCCGGCCGGGGAAGGGGAGCGCCTCCTCACGGACGGCATTCTACGGACGCGCATCCCCCGTAAGATCCGGGCGGATGCGGGCGCTCTACTCCCTCTGGTGCTGGACCGTCGGCGTCGTGGCGACCCTCGTCTTCGGCACCCTGGCGATCCTCACCTCCTGGGTCCCTCCGCGCGGGCGGGTCTACCTCTTCTGGGCCCGCGCGTGGGCGCGCGTCGTCATCGCCGGCTGCGGCTTCCCGGTCCGGATCGAGGTCGACCCCGAAGCGCGCCGGACCTCGGCCGCGATCCTGATGGCCAACCACGAGTCGGTCCTCGACATCTTCGTCCTCCTCGCCGCGGTCCCGCAGGACGTCCGGTTCCTGGCGAAGCGCTCGCTCTTCCAGATCCCGGTCCTCGGCTGGTCGATGTGGCTGGGCGGGTTCATCCCCGTCGACCGGGACCGGGCCGACAGCGCCCGCGAGGTCTTCGAGACCCTGGAGAAGAAGCTCGCCGAGGGGGTCTCGGTCCTGATCTTCCCCGAGGGGACCCGGTCGCGGGACGGCGAGCTCCTCCCGTTCAAGAAGTCGGGCTTCCTCCTCGCTCTGCGGACGGGCGCCCCGATCGTGCCCGTCGGCATCTCGGGCGCGCACGCCTCCCTCGGCCGCGGTGCCTTCGCGCTGACGCGCTGCCCGATCCACGTCCGCGTCGGCCGGCCCGTCCCGACGGAGGGGCTCGGCGTCTCCCGCCGCGCGGCGCTCATGGAGGAGGTCAGGGCGGCGATCCTCGCGGCGCGGTCCGGGCGCCCGGCGCGAGCCGACGACCGGCCCGAGGCCGAGGACCGGTCCGGCACCGGCGGCCGCTAGAATCCGCGCCCGTAGGAGGGTCGCTTGCCCACTCCCGTCCTGAACGAAGAGTCCGCCCTCGAGGCGCTGCGCACCGTCAAGTACCCGGGCCTCTCCCGGGACATCGTCTCCTTCGGGTTCGTCAAGGACCTCGCGGTCGGGGGCGGGAACGTCTCGTTCCGCCTCCAGCTGACGAGCGACACGCCCGGCGTCGCCGACCAGATCGAGGCCGCCGCCGAAGCCGCGCTGCGGAAGCTCCCGGGGGTGACGGCCGTGACCATCGCCTCCGAGGTGAAGGGCCCGGCCCCCATCTCGGCCGCGGCCGCGCCTCCGGCGGCCGTCCTCCCCGGGACCCGCTTCACGGTCGCGGTCGCGTCCGGGAAGGGGGGCGTCGGCAAGTCGACCGTGGCCGCCAACCTGGCGATCGCGCTCGCCAGGCTCGGACACCGCGTGGGCCTCCTCGACTGCGACATCTACGGCCCCTCGCAGCAGCTGATGATGGGGATCACCGAGCGCCCGTTCCTCGACGAGAGCGAGAAGATCCTCCCGATCGAGCGGCACGGGGTCCGCGTCATGTCGCTCGGCTTCCTGATGGACGTCGACACGCCGGTCATCTGGCGCGGGCCGATGGTCTTCAAGGCCGTCGAGCAGTTCCTCACCGACGTGGCCTGGGGCGAGCAGGACTTCCTCCTCGTCGACCTGCCGCCCGGGACCGGGGACGCTCAGCTGACGCTGACGCAGAAGGTGGCCCTCTCCGGGGCGGTCGTCGTCACGACCCCGCAGGACGTGGCGCTGATCGACGCCCGCAAGGGGCTGGCGATGTTCCAGAAGGTGAACGTCCCCGTAATCGGGATCATCGAGAACATGAGCTACTACGAGTGCCCCAAGTGCGGGAACCGGGACCACATCTTCCGGCAGGGGGGCGGGCAGAGGACCGCGGACCTCCTGGGCGTCCCCTTCCTCGGGGAGGTCCCGATCGACCCTCGCGTCGCCCTGGCCGGAGACGGCGGGACGCCGATCGTGGCGGCCGAGCCGGAGTCGCTCGCGGCGAAGGCGTTCCTGGCACTCGCCGAGCACGTCGCCAAGACCGTGGGCGCCTGAGGGGGCGCCGAGAGGAGGAGCCGATGACCGACCGCCCGTCCGCCTCCGAGCCGGCCGCCGAGGACCTGGCCGCCATCCGCCGTCTCGCCGCCGACACGGTCCGGACGCTCGCGGTGGACGGAGTGCAGAAGGCGAACTCCGGCCACCCGGGGATGCCGATGGGGATGGCCGACGCCGCCGTCGTCCTCTTCACCCGGTTCCTCTGGTTCGACCCCGCGACCCCCACCTGGCCCGACCGCGACCGCTTCGTCCTCTCGGCGGGCCACGGCTCGATGCTCCTCTACTCGCTCCTCCACCTCTCCGGCTTCGACCTCCCGCTCGAGCAGCTGAGGAGCTTCCGCCAGTGGGGGAGCCTCACTCCGGGCCACCCGGAGCGCGGCCTGACGCCGGGAGTGGAGACGACGACCGGGCCGCTCGGCCAGGGGATCTCCACCGCCGTCGGCCTCGCGCTCGCCGAGCGGCTGCTGGCTTCGCGGTTCAACCGGCCCGGGTTCGACGTGGTGGACCACCGGACGTTCGTGATCGCCAGCGACGGCGACCTGATGGAAGGGGTCTCGCACGAGGCGTGCGCGCTCGCGGGCCACCTCTGTCTCGGGAAGCTCGTCGTCCTCTGGGACGACAACCGGATCTCGATCGACGGGCCGACCTCGCTCTCGTTCAGCGAGGACGTCCTCGCGCGCTTCTCGGCCTACGGGTGGCACGTCCAGCGCGTGGACGGGCACGACGCCCTCGCCGTGGAGAAGGCCATCGAGGCGGCCTGCGAAGAGAAGGCGCGGCCGTCCCTCGTCGCCTGCCGGACGCACATCGGCTTCGGCAGCCCGAACCGGCAGGACACCAGCAAGGCCCACGGCGAGCCGCTCGGCCCCGACGAGGTGCGCCTGACGAAGGAGAGGCTCGGCTGGCCGACCGAGGAGCCGTTCCGCGTCCCCGACGAGGTCCGCTCGTTCTTCCACGCGGCGGCCGCGCGGGGGACCGCGGCGCGCGTGGCCTGGGAGAAGCGCCTCGAGGAGTACGCCGTCGCGCACCACGACCTGGCGGCGGCGTTCCGTGCCGCGACGGCCGGCGAGCTGCCGGCGGGCTGGGAGGCGAAGCTCCCGGCGTTCTCGCCGGAGAAGCCGCTGGCCACGCGCGCGGCCTCCGGCTCCGTCCTGGACGCCCTGGCGCCGGTCGTCGCCTCCCTCGTCGGGGGCTCGGCCGACCTGACCCCCTCGAACAACACGCGGCCGAAGGGAGGTTCGGACGTCACGCGCGAGGACTTCTCCGGCGCCTACCTCCGCTTCGGCGTCCGCGAGCACGGGATGGGGGCGATCCTGAACGGCCTGGCCCTCCACGGGGGGCTCCGTCCGTACGGCGGGACGTTCCTCGTCTTCTCGGACTACATGAAGCCGGCGGTCCGGCTGGCCGCGATGATGGAGCTGCCGGTCGTCTTCGTCTGGACGCACGACTCGATCGGCCTGGGGGAGGACGGCCCCACCCACCAGCCCGTCGAGCAGCTGACGGGCCTGCGCGCGATCCCGGGGCTCCACGTCTTCCGCCCGGCCGACGCCAACGAGACCGCCCTGGGGTGGAGGCACGCGCTCGGTCGCGGGCACGGCCCGACGGGGCTCGTCCTGACGCGGCAGGCGGTGCCCGTCCTCCCGGCGAACGAAGGGGCGCTCCGGGGCGGGTACGTGGTGGCGGACGCGGAGGAGCCGAAGGCGATCCTGATCGGGTCGGGCTCCGAGGTGCACGTCGCCCTCGAGGCGCAGCGCCTGCTGGCCGGAAAGGGCGTCGCCGCGCGGGTCGTCTCGATGCCGTGCCGGGAGCTGTTCGACGAGCAGCCGGAGGAGTACCGCCAGAGCGTCCTCCCGCGCGCCGTCCGGGCCCGGGTGGCGGTCGAGGCGGGCGCCACCCTCGGCTGGGGCCGGTACGTCGGCCTCGACGGGGCCGTCGTGGGGCTGGACCGGTACGGCGCCTCGGCGCCGTGGCAGACGCTCTACGAGAAGCTCGGGATCACCGCAGAGCGCGTGGCGGCGGAGGCGCTCCGGGTCCTCGGGTGAAGAGCCGGCTCCGGCCGGCCGGGGCCCCGCGGGGGCCGCGGCCGGCCGGACGCCATGGCTCGGGTCAGCGGGGCTTGGCGGGCTCGGCCGGCGCCGGGGCGGTCTTGGGCGCCGCCTCGATCTTCCCCTCGGCGACGACGATCTCGACCCTCCGGTTCTTCGCCCGCCCGTCGGCGGTGTCGTTCGGGGCCACCGGGTTCTCCGGTCCGTATCCCTCGTAAGCCATCCGGGTCTCGGCGATCCCCAGCTCGCGCAGGAAGGCGAAGACGTTCATCGCCCGCTCGGACGAGAGCTTCTGGTTCGTCGCGGCGCTGCCCGTCGAGTCGGTGTAGCCCTCGACTCGGATGTTCAGGTCGGGGAGCATCATCAGGATCCCGGAGAGCTTCCCGAGCGTCACCCTCGTGTCCGGCTTGAGCGTGGCCTTCCCCGTGTCGAACGAGATCCCGGGGAGGTTGACGACGAGGCCGCGGGCGGTCTTCTTCGTCTCGGCCACCCTCTCGAGGGCGCCGCCGAGGCGGGAGGCCAGCGCGTCGCGCTCCTTCTTCAGCGCCGCCTGCTCCTGCTCGAGCTTCGCCTTCTCCGCGAGGAGCGCCGCCTTGTCCGTCTCCAGCGAGGCCTTGGCCGCGGTGAGGGCGGCCGCCGCCTTCTTGGTCTGCTCCAGGTCGAGCTGGGTCTCTCGGCGCAGCTTCTCGAGCTCGACCATCGCCTCCTCGGTCTGCTTGCGCCGGTCCGCCTCGGAGAGCGCCGCCTGCCGGAGCTGCTCCTCCTGCGCCCGGCGCTCCGCCTCGACGCGGGCCGCCTCGTCGGCGGCGCGCTTCCTGTAGAGGTCCCGGATCGCCTCGGAGGCCAGGGAGACGGTCCTCCGGCTGTAGTCGAGGACGGCCTTGCCGCTCCCTCCCGACTTCGTGGAGTTCTGGGCCTGCGCGAAGGTGCGGCGCGCCTCCTCCATCGACTTCGGGTTCACCGAGGCGGCCCCGACCTTCTCGGCCAGGGCCAGGACGTTCCGCGCCTGGACGAGGGAGAGCGGCTCGTCGCTCTTCCACTCCATGTTGCCGATCGACGGGTTGGCGGCCTTGGCCTCGGAGACGAACTTCGAGTAGGTGAACGGGGCGCTCGGGGCCTTGCCGGCCGGCGCGGCCTGGCTCGTGAACACGACGAGGTCCCCGGTCCGCGTCACGCCGGGGAACGGCTCGGCCGTCACCATCAGGCCGAACTGCTTCTTCCCCGTCTGGAAGGTGACGTCGCCGCTCGGGTCCTCGACGAAGAGCTCGCCCAGGTTCTCGGCGACCCCGTCCTTGGTCACCGACCAGAGGACGTAGGACGTGACGTCGCCGCCGTAGAGGAGGGCCGGCTTCATCTTCTTCCAGGAGACCTGGACCTTCGTCTGCGGCCCCTCGGCCCGGACCGAGGCCTGAAGGACCGCTCCCGCCGGGGCCCGGTCCGTCGCCGCGAAGGTCAGGTCGATCGTCTTCCGCTCCGGGAACTGGACGGCCGAGAGGTTCACCTCGGCGGCCGTGGCGGGAAGGACGGACCCCAGGGCCGCGACCAGCCCGAGGGCCGCGGCGGCCATCTTGATTCGCATCGTGATTCCCTCCTCGAGCCCGTCCGCCTCGCGGACCGGGCGCGTCCGGGCGATTCTATCGGCCTTCCGGGGACTCGGGTCCCGGCCGGAGGAAGGCCACGAGGAGCCTGTTCACCTGCTCGGGCGCGTCTGCGTGGACCCAGTGGCTCGCTTCCGGGATCCGCTCGACCGTCAGGTCCGTGACCCAGCGGTCGAGGCCCTCGAGGAGGCCGGGGCCGAGATAGCGGTCCCGCTCCCCCCAGACCACGAGCGTGGGGCACCCGACGCGCCGGGAGCGGAAGCCGAGCCGCGCCGTCCTCGGCCGGAAGACGGCGCGGTAGTAGTTGAGCGCGGAGGTGAGCGCCCCGGGGAGGAGGATCGCCTCCCGGAACCGCTCGATCTCCTCGCGCGTGAAGGCGTCCGGCCGCACCGGGTCGTCCCGGAGGACCCTCTTCACGAAGCCGGCGCGGTTCGCCCGGAGGAGCTCCTCGGGCAGCCACGGCAGCTGGAAGAAGAAGACGTACCAGGAGCGCCGGAGCTGCGAGAGGGTCCCGAGCTCCCGCCGGAAGGCAGCCGGGTGGGGGGAGTTCAGGACGACGAGGCGCTCGACGAGGTCCGGGTAGTACCGGGGCAGGTTCCACGCGACGGCCCCGCCCCAGTCGTGGCCGACGACCGAGACGCGCGGGGCACCGAGGTGCGACGCGAGCGCCGCGACGTCCTTCGCCAGCTCCTCGACGTGGTACGCGGCCACCCCCCGGGGCTTGCCCGAGAGGTTGTACCCGCGCATGTCGGGCGCGACGGCCCGGAAACCCGCCTCTGCGAGCGCGGGGATCTGCCGCCGCCACGAGAGCCAGAAGTCCGGGAAGCCGTGCAGGAGCAGGACGACCGGTCCCGCGCCCGCCTCGACCCAGTGGAGGCGCACGCCGTTCACCTCGGCCTCGTGGTGGGTCCAGGGCTCCCCGCTCACCGGGACGCAGGTTAGCGCCGTTTCCCGACGGGATGACCCAGGTCATACGGGCCGGGCCCCCGACCGGCTATCCTCCGCGCCCATGAGCGACGCCGCGACGACGAACGTCTTCTACGGCCACGAGGTCCTCGAGGTCCTCGCCTCCCTCGGCGGGAGGGCCGACCGCCGGAGCCTGGAGGCCGCCGTGGCGACGCGGCTGGGGCCGGACGCCGTCTTCTGCAACTGCTCCGGCGAGCGGTTCGCCTTCGACGAGCTGCTCGGGTTCCTGGCCTCCCGGAACAAGCTGGCGCTGGCGGGGGACACGGTCTCGCTCGGTCCGGTCCCGGGCTGCTCCGGGCATTGAGTTTCTCGGGGGAACCCCCGCGGCCAGCGCGCTGCGCGCTCGAACCGGCGACGCCGGGGCCCCACCCCCGGC
Organism: Acidobacteriota bacterium; assembly: GCA_008363385.1. Taxonomy (GTDB): domain Bacteria; phylum Acidobacteriota; class Thermoanaerobaculia; order UBA5066; family UBA5066; genus RHKY01. Next base: position 7,886 of record RHKY01000023.1, read on the forward strand.
GTCCCCCCGAACCCCCTCCGACGCGAGCCGAACGAGCGTCTCGGGGGAACCGGGCGGGCTACTCCTCGGACCGCGGCTTGCGGATCACCTTGATCTCGACCTGCTCGCCGTCGCCGGACGCGGTGACGAGCCGGTGGCCGGGGAGCGGGACGACGGCGCCGGACTCGATCAGCTCGTCGAGGGCCTTCTCCACCGTCTCGCGGGTCCTCGCGTCGGCGCCGGCGAGGGCCTTCAGGTCGTTCTTCCCGAGGAGGTCGGCCGCCTTCGGCCGCTCCGCGTCGCCGAACCAGTAGGCGTGGGCGCCGGGGGAGACGACGACGCGGCGCTCGCCGCTGCCCCCCTTCTCCATCACGACGACCTTCTTCTCGCAGCGGGCGCCTTCCTTCCCGCCCGGGCTCACGACGGTGAACGTGCGGGCCGGGGAGCCGCCCTCTTCGTCGCCGCCGCCGACGAGGACGAGGGGACCGCCCGAGAGCACCCTCACCTCGTAGCTCTTCTCGCCGACCTTCAGCGCGAATCCCTTCTCCGTCCGCGTGACCTCGACGGGCCTCCCGCCCTCGCTCGTGACGGTCCGCGTCTCGCCGACCGAGAGCTCGGGCACCTTCACGACCGTGGCGTCGGGTTCCGCCGACGTCCTGACCGAGATGGTCGTCTCCAGCTCGTCGTCGGGGTCCGCGTTCGAGTCGGGGTCGAGCGGGAAGAGGGGGGCCGCGACGGCGGCGGCGCAGACGCAGGCCGAGAGGGCGAAGAGACCGCCCTTTCCGATCAGGTCCAGCTTCATGGGGGACCTCCGTGTGTCTCTGGTCTCGCCCGGGGGACCCGGGCCGCCCCGGGGAAGCGCAAGAGCCGGGCCAGCCCGCAGCCCGCGCCCGTGCCGGTCCTGCATCCCGATTTCGGGAAACGGGTCCCGCTCTCGGGAGCGGGCTCCGCCCGTCACTCCTCGCCGCCGGCCAGGCCGTGCTTCTCGAGGCGGTAGAGGAAGGCCTTGTAGGGGAGCGCCAGGAGCCGCGCCGCGCGCGTCCGGTTCCCCGCCGCGAGGTCCAGCGCCTGTCGCAGGCACTCCTTCTCGTGCTCCTCCCAGGAGATCCCCTCCGGCGGGAGCCGGAACCCGCCGCCGCCCGAGCGACCCGGCGGGACGTCCGGGAGGTCCGCCGGGTCCACCTGCCCGTCCTCGGAGAGGAGGACGAGGCGCTCGACGGCGTTGGCGAGCTCCCGGACGTTCCCGGGCCACGGGTAGTCGACGAGCCGGCGGAGGACCGACGCGGGGAAGGGACGGACGCGGGTGCCGTGCCGCCGCTCGGCCCGCGCGACGAAGTGCTCGACGAGGAGCGGGACGTCCTCGCGACGGTCGCGGAGCGGGGGCATGCCGACGGAGACGACGTTCAGGCGGTAGTACAGGTCCTCGCGGAAGCGGCCGGCGGCCACCTCGCCGCGGAGGTCCCTGTTCGTGGCCGCGACGATCCGGACGTCGGTCTGCACCTCGGCCGTGCCGCCCACGCGCGTGACGGCCGATTCCTGCAGCGCCCGGAGGAGCTTGGGCTGGAGCGGGAGGGGCAGCTCGCCCACCTCGTCGAGGAAGAGCGTGCCCGACCGGGCCGCCTCGAACTTCCCCGGCCGGGTCCTCTCGGCGCCCGTGAAGGCGCCCTTCTCGGCGCCGAAGAACTCCGACTCGACGAGGGTCTCGGGGATCGCCGCGCAGTTGACCGCCACGAACGGGCCCGCGCTCCGCTTCGAGAGGGCGTGGAGGGCGCGGGCGGCCAGCTCCTTGCCGGTGCCGCTCTCGCCCGTGAGGAGGATCGTGGCCTCGGTCCCCGCGAGCTTCTCGACGCGGCGGTAGAGGGCCTGCATCGATGGCGATCGCCCGACGAGGTCGACGAGCCGGTCCCGTTCCCTCACCTCCTCGGCGAGCCGCCGGTTCTCGTCCGCCAGCCGGCGCGCCTTCAGCGTCCGCTCCAGGCCGAGGAGGAGCGCGGCCTTCTCGAACGGCTTCGTCAGGTAGTCGTCGGCCCCGGCCCGGACCGCGCGGACGGCGTGGGAGATCGTGCCGTACGCGGTGACGAGGACGAAGGCCGTCCCCGGGAAGCGCTCCTTCACCTCGGAGAGGAGCTCCAGGCCGTCTCGGCCGGGGAGCTTCCAGTCCGACAGGACCAGGTCGACCCGCGAGCGGGCGAGCTCCTCGAGCGCGGCCGGGACGCTCCCGGCCTCGGCCACGTCGTAGCCCTCGGCCCGGAGGAGGCTCGCGACCAGCCGCCGCTGGTCGAGGTCGTCCTCGACGACGAGGAGGCGGGCCTCAGGCATCGGCCCCGCTCCGGTCCCTCAGCGTCAGCGTCGCCCGGCACCCCCGCTCGCGGTCGGCGAGCGCGAGGTCGCCCGAGTAGCGCGTGGTCGCGATCCGGCGCGCGAGGAAGAGCCCCATCCCCGAGCCGGTCGGCTTCGTCGTCACGTGCGGCGTGAAGAGGCGGCCGCGGACCTCGTCCGGGAGGCCCGGCCCCTCGTCCTCGACCGAGAGGGTCACGGCGTCCCCCTCGCGCGGGGAGACCCGCACGACGACGGCGCCGCCGTCCGGGCTCGCCTCGATCGCGTTGACGACGAGGGCCTGCACCGCCGAGGCGAGCTCGGCCGGGATGCCGACGAGGTGGCAGTCGCCCTCGGGCGACTCCACCGTGACCCGGACCCGGCCCCGCGCGTCCTGCGCGGCCGAGAGCGCCACCTCCTCGGCCAGGCCTCGCAGGTCGACCCGGTCGGGGGCGCCGCCGTCGCTGGCGAGCGCGAGGAAGGACCGGATCGAGCGGTCGACGCTCCGGATCTGCCGCCGCGCCGACGCCGCGATCTCCTCGCCCTCCTCCCCGGCCCTCGACGCCAGCTCTTCCACGGCCAGCCCCAGCGCGTGGAGCGGGTTCCGGAGCGCGTGCGCCAGGCCGCGACCGACGTCCCCCAGCTCGCCCAGGTGCTCGCGCTCCCGGGCGGCCGCCGCCTCTCTCTCCAGCTCCCGCAGGCGGGCGGACATCCGGTCGAAGGCCTGGATCGCCTCGCCCACCTCGCCCGTGGCGCTCGCGCCGACCGTCTCGCCGAGGCGTCCCTCTCCCACCGAGCGCGCCGCCGCGGAGAGCTTCCGGAGCGGCGCGGAGACCCGGTGCGCCGCGATCCCGGCGGCTGCGAGGCCCAGCGCACAGAGGCCGAGGGACCCCAAGAGGAGGCGGTTGCGGAACCGCTCGACCGCCTGCGCCACCCCCGCCTCCGGGATCGGGATCCGCGCCGCCACGTGAGGGCCCGTCACGACGAGGAACCGGGTCGGCCCCTTCGCTTCCTCCGTCCGCGTCCGCCTGACGACCCTGCCCTCCGCGTCGGTCCTCACCTCCACCGTCGTGACGATGCGACCCGGGGTCGGCTCGGACGGCGGGCCGGTCCCCGCCGGCTTCGTCTCCGTCTCCGCCCAGCGCAGCTCCTCGTGGACCTCGATCCGCTCTCCCGTCGTGGCCGGCGCGCCCTCCGGCGGCGCCGGCTTGGGAGGGACCGCGAAGACGAAGGAGCGCGTGACGCCGGGGGAGACGACGGCGGGAGGCTCTCCGGGGGAGTCGCCCTTCGTGACGACGCGGACCACCTGCGATCCGACGGAGGCCGCCAGCTTCGAAAGCTCGTCCGAGAGCTCGCGTGTCAGCGAGCCGACGAGCCACGCCTCCGCGGCCACGAGCAGCGCGAGCAGGCCGCCGAACAGCGCGAAGAGCCGGAGACGGAGTGTCAATCGAACCTCCGGGGCCAGCATGAGGCCCCGTGTCGGTTGCAGCAACCATCGTGCCCGGCGCCTCCGAGAGCGGGGGGCCTGGCCGGCCGACCCGATCTAGTTGAGATTCGATGTCAACAATGATACCGTCGGCGGGCATGTCGGCCCGGCCCGAGAGCGCCCTCGCCCCGAGCTTCCCGTTCCGCCCCGTCCCCCGTGCCATGACGCGCTGCGAGTGCACGGGGGTGACCTTCGCCGAGATCGCCCGGCAGGTGGAGGCCGAGGGGCTGACGCTGGAAGAGGCCCAGGCCCGGACGGGCTGCGGGGGCCTCTGCACCGCCTGCGTCCCCGACCTCAGGGACTTCCTCCGGTCCCGCCGCTGACCCCGCTCGCCCGTCGAGATTCCGTCGCGCTAACATGCCCGGGCCGGGGCGAGCCCCGGACAGGAGCGGAGATGAAGGGCAACAGCGACATCATCGAGGTCCTGAACGAGGTCCTCTGCGCGGAGCTGACGGCGATCAACCAGTACTTCATCCACGCGATGATGTGCAAGAACTGGGGCTACAAGAAGCTGGCGACGCACTCCCGCAAGGAGGCGATCGAGGAGATGGAGCACGCCCAGCAGGTGATCGAGCGGATCCTCTACCTCGAGGGCGTCCCCAACATGCAGAAGTACATGAAGGTCGCCGTGGGGCAGAACGTGCCCGAGCAGCACGCCTTCGACCTCGAGCTGGAGCACCAGGCCGTCGAGCGGCTCAACCGGGGCGTGGCGCTGGCCGTCGCCAGGGGGGACAACGGGAGCCGGGCGCTCCTGGAGAAGATCCTCGTCGACGAGGAGGAGCACGTCGACTGGCTCGACGCGCAGCTCGAGATGATCCGGACGATCGGGGTCGAGAACTACCTCGCCCAGCAGATGTTCGAGTAGGACTCCCGCCCGGCGGGCCGCTCGGTCTTCGTCCCGCCGTCTGGTAGGCTGCGGGCGACCCGAACAGTCGACCGGGGAGGGACTCGTGGCCGCGAAGAGGGGCGGAGCCTCCGGGATCAGCGCCGAGGGACGCGCCGGCGTCCGGGATGCGCCGCGCGGGGCCGGGTCGGCCGAGGATGCCACCGGCGCCTTCCTCTCGAGCATGAGCCACGAGCTGCGGACGCCGCTCAACGCCATCCTCGGCTACAGCGAGATGCTCCGCGAGGAGGCGCGGTCCGACGGGCTCCCGATCGCCGCCGACCTGGACAGGATCCACGCGGCCGGTCGCCAGCTCCTGGCGCTCGTCGAGGACGTCCTCGACCTCGCCAGGATCGAGGCCGGGAGGACGGAGCTCGCTCCCGAGCCCTTCGACGTCGCCGAGCTGGTCCGCGAGGTCGCGGAGGCCGCCGAGCCGGCGGCCCGGAAGGGCCGGAACCGGCTCGAGGTCGTCTGCCCGCCCACGGTGGGGGAGCTCTGCGCGGACCCGTCCAGGGTCCGGCAGAGCCTCTTCAACCTCCTCTCGAACGCGTGCCGGTTCACGGAAGACGGGCTGGTCCGGCTCCGGGTGGCCGGGCACGGCACCGGCGCCTCGGCCGGCGTGACGTTCGAGGTCTCCGACACGGGTCCGGGGATGTCGCCCGAGGAGCTGTCGGGGCTCTTCCGGCCCTTCGCCCAGGTCGACGGATCCCCGTCTCGCCGCCACGGCGGGCCCGGCCTCGGCCTGGCCCTGGCACGGCGGCTCTGCCGGCTGATGGGCGGGGACGTCTCGGTCACGAGCGAGCCGGGGCGCGGCTCGGTCTTCACCATCCAGCTCCCGCGCCGGTCCGCCGAGCCCCGGAGCCGTCCCGGGCGGGTGTCGCCGCCCCTGCGCACGTTTGCCGAAGAGGCGCCCCTCGTCCTCGTGATCGACGACGACCCCGAGGTGCGCGGCCTCCTCGCCGCCTCCCTCGCCCGGGAGGGCTGCCGGGTCGCGGAGGCCGAGAGCGCCGAGGAGGGGCTCGCGCTGGCGTTCCGGCTCTCGCCCGCCCTGATCACGCTGGACGCGCTCCTTCCGGGCATGGACGGGTGGGCGGTCCTCTCGGCCCTGAAGGCCGATCCCGACACCGCCGGGATCCCGGTCGTGATGGCCTCGATGGTCCCGGCTCTGGACGCCGGGTTCGTCCTCGGGCCGACCGAGCTCGTGACGAGGCCGATCGACCGCGCCCGCCTCCGGCGGGTGGTGGCGGAGGTGCCGGGGCTCCCGGGAGCGGCGCTGGTCGCCGTCCCGGACGCGTCCTCGCGGTCGATCTCGCGCCGGATCCTCGCGGAGAGGGGGTGGACGGCGCTGGAGGCCGAAGACGGCCGCGGCGCGCTGGCGGCCCTGGCGGCGGCGCGGCCGCGGCTCGTCCTCCTCGACCCGGCGCTGCCGGACCTGGACGCCACGGAGCTCCTGGTGCGTCTCCGGCGCCCCGGGGCCGGGCCGGGCGTCCGGGTCGTCGTCGTGTCGGACCGCGAACCGACCGCCGCGACCCGGAAGCGGCTCGCCGGCGCCGTCGAACGGACCCTCGCCCGCGGGGGCGTGACGCCCTCCCAGCTCCTCGAGGTCCTGCGCGAGTCGGCGGCGAGGTCCCTCGACACGAGGTCCGGCCCACCCGGCCCGGACCCCACCGCGGCGGGCGACGCCGAGCCCGCCGGAGGAACGCAATGACGACACACGATTCCGCCCGCGAGCTCCTCCGCCACACGGTCGCCACCCTCGCGTACCGGGGCGGCAAGGCCCTGCGCGGGGCGCCGGCCGGCTTCGAGTCGTTCCGCGCCGCCGAGGGCTCGCGCCCCGCCGGCGCCGTCCTCGCGCACGTCGGCGACCTCCTCGACTGGGCGCGGAGGCTGGCCGACGGGGAGCACGTCTGGAGAGAGGCCCCCCCGGGGAGGTGGGACGACGGCGTGGCGCGCTTCTTCGACGCGCTCGCCCGCCTCGACGAGCGGCTCGCCTCGGAGGCGCCGCTCGGCTTCCCGGCCGAGCGGATCTTCCAGGGACCGATCGCCGACGCCCTCGGCCACGTCGGGCAGATCGCGATGCTGAGGCGGCTCGCGGGCGCGCCCGTCAAGGGGGAGAACTACTTCAAGGCCGAGATCACCGCCGGGCGCGTGGGGCCCGAGCAGGCGGCGCCGCGGCGGGAATTCGACTGACCCGTCCGGGGAGGGCCCCGGCGGCGGTGTCCTGGGGGAGCCCGCGCCCGTCCGTCTCGGAGCGGCGCCCCGGGCGGCCTCCTCCCGGGCTTAGGATGGCGGTGTGGAGCGGCTCGAGGGCGAGGCGGGCTTCCGTGTCGAGTACGAGCTGACGCTCCGGGACCTGGAGGCATTCCACCTCCACCGCGCCACGATGCGCGACGAGGCGCTCGTCAGGAACCAGGCCGCCGTCGCCGCGGTCGCCACGGGGCTCCTGTTCGGGCTGGCCCGCCTGCGCGAGTCGGCGAGCGCCCTGCAGGCGGTCCTGGCGTTCAGCGTCGGGGCGGTGGCGGCGTTCCTCGTCTTCCCGCCCTACTTCCGGTGGCGGGTCCGGAGGAACGTCCGGATCGTCTTCGGTGGCGAGGAGGGGAAGCGGGCGCTGGGAGCGCGAGCGCTCCTCCTGACGGAGCGGGGAGTCGCCGAGTCGACGGCGGAGGTCCGCGTGGAGATCCTCTGGGAGGCGATCGACTCGGCCGTCGTCACGGCGCGGCACGTCTTCCTGGAGTCCGGCCCGAGCGTCGGGCTCGTGGTCCCGCTCCCGTCCTTTCCCGCCGAGGCGCTCGAGCTCCTCCGTCGCCGCCTCGGAGGGGTCCTCGTCGAGAGGGGCGGGCGCCGGCGCGGCCGGGCGTAGGATCTCCTCGATGACGTCCTTCCGGGCCGCCGTCGTCCAGGACGCCCCCGTCCCGTTCGACACCCCCGCGACGCTCGAGCGGCTGCGGCTCCGGGCCGCGGAGGCCGCGCGGTGGGGCGCCGCGCTCGCGGTCTTTCCCGAGGCGTTCCTCGGCGGCTACCCGAAGGGACAGGACTTCGGTACCCGCGTCGGGTTCCGGACGCCGGCCGGGCGCCGCCTCTTCGAGCGTTACGCCGAGGCCGCGATCGCGGTCCCCGGTCCCGAGACCGCCCGCGTCGGCGAGGTGGCCCGCGAGCTCGGCCTCCACCTCGTCGTCGGGGCGATCGAGCGTGCCGGCGGGAGCCTGTACGGGGCCGCCCTGACGTTCGGGCCGGACGGGACGCTCCTCTTCGCTAGGAGGAAGCTGACGCCCACGGCGCTGGAGCGGCTCATCTGGGGCGCGGGGGACGGCTCGGACGTCTCGGTCGTCCCGACGACGGTGGGGCGCCTCGCCCCCGCGATCTGCTGGGAGAGCTACCAGCCGCTCTTCCGCACGGCGCTCTACGCGCGGGGCGTCGAGGTCTACTGCGCCCTGACGGTCGACGACCGGGACACCTGGCTCGCCTCGATGCGGCACGTGGCGGCCGAGGGGCGCTGCTTCGTCCTGTCGTCCTGCCAGTACGCCACGCGCCGGGAGGTTCCGTTCGGCCTGGAGGCCGGCGACGCGGACCCCGGGGAGGTGCTGATCCGCGGCGGCAGCTGCGTCGTCTCGCCGCTCGGCGAGGTCCTGGCGGGGCCCCTCGAGGGAGGGCCCGGGGTCCTCCTCGCCGAGGTCGACCTCGGGGAGGTCACCCGGGGGAAGCTGGACCTCGACGTCGTCGGCCACTCGGCGCGTCCCGACGTCTTCCGGCTCGAGGTGCGGACGGGAGCCGCCCGCCCGGTCGCCTTCCTCGCCGGGGACGCGGGTCCAGGCCCCCGGGACGGGAGCGGCTCCTGAGCGGGCGCGGCGGGAGATCGCGTCCGTGACCGAGAGCCCCACGGGGGTCGCCCTCGTCCTCCTGGCCGCCCTCGGGTCGTTCGGGGGGGCGGGCCTCTCCCTCCTGGCGGTCTTCGCGGCCGTGGGCGCGGGCGAGCGCCGCGCCATGGCGAGCGGGGTCGCCGCGGTGGCCTGCGGGATCCTCGCGACGCTCCTCCTGACCGGGGCCTCGGCACGCGTCGTCCCCTGGCCGGTGGTGATCGCCTTCGAGCTCCTGGTGGCCGGCCTCTGCGCCTGGTCCGCCGGCAGCGTCTCCCGGGCGGTGGACGGCGGGCGGCCGGGGAGCCGCGGCCCGGCGGCCGCCTTCGCCGCGGGCGCGGCCTCGGCGCTCCTCTCGGTCGCCGCCGCCGTGGCCTTCCTGGTTCACGGCGGCTGAGCCGCCCCGGCGCGCCCCGCGCCGCCTACCCGTGGATGTTCTGGCCGTGGACCGCCTCGGCGGCCTCGTGCAACGCCTCGGAGAGCGTCGGGTGGGCGTGGATGGTCCGGATCATCTCCTCGGTCGTCGCCTCGCACTTCAGGAACGCCGCGGCCTGCCCGATCAGCTCGGTGGCGTGCGGGCCGATGACGTGGACGCCCAGCACCTCGTCGTGCCTGGCCTCCGAGACGATCTTCACGAAGCCCTCGTTCGTGTGCTCCATGGCGGACTTGGCCAGGACCGAGAAGTTGAACCTCCCGACGCGGACGTCGTACCCGCGCTCGCGGGCCTTCGCCTCGGAGAGGCCGATCGAGGCGACTTCCGGGTCGGTGTACGTGCACCCGGGGACCTGGTCGCGGTCGACGGGGAACGTCGGGCGGCCCGCGATCGTCTCGGCCGCGACGATCGCCTCGGCCGACGCCACGTGCGCGAGCCAGATCGTCGGCGTGCAGTCGCCGATGGCGAAGACGCCGGGGACGTTCGTCCGCTGGAAGGCGTCGACGGTGACGTACCCCTTCTCGGTGGCGACGCCCAGGGCCTCGAGGCCGAGGTTCTCGGTGACGGGCCTCCGCCCGACGGCCAGGAGCACCTTCTCCACGTCCCAGGTCCGCTCCTGTCCGTCGCCCGTCACGGCGGCGACGCGCAGGGTCCCGTCGGCGTTCTCGGCGACCGCCTCGACGGCGGTCTTCGTCCAGCACTCGATCCCCTTCCTCTTGAAGGAGCGCTCGATCTCCTTGGAGACCTCCTCGTCCTCCACCGGCAGGAGGCGGGGGAGGACCTCGACGAGGACCGTCTTCGTGCCGTAGCGGGCGTAGCACGAGGCGAACTCGGAGCCGACCGCGCCCGACCCGATGACGAGCATCGAGGCCGGGACGGAGGTCGACCTGAGGACGTGGTCGGAGTTCAGGATCTTCGCGCCGTCCGCGCGGAGGAACGGCAGGTCGCGAGGGACCGAGCCGGTCGCCAGGATCACGGATCGCGCCGAGAGGAGGGTGTCTGCCCCGTCCTCGCCCGCGACGGCGACGCGGTCGGCGGCCAGCAGCCGCCCCCAGCCCGCGTGGACGTCGACCTTGTTCTTCTTCATCAGGTACTCGACGCCCTTGGCCCCCTTCAGGACCACCTTGTCGCGGAACCGGACCACGCCGGGGAAGTCGAGCTCCACCGCCTGCGTCTTCACGCCGAAGCCGGCGGCGTGGCGGGCCTCGTCGAGGAGGGTGGCGGACTTGAGCATCGCCTTCGTCGGGATGCAGCCTCGGTGCAGGCAGGTGCCGCCCAGGCCCACGCCGGCGACCTTCGCGTCCTTCTCGACGAGGGCGGTCTTCAGTCCCAGCTGGGCGCACCGGATGGCGGCGACGTAGCCGCCGGGCCCGGATCCGATGACGACGACGTCGTAGGAGAGGGGAGATGCGCTCACGGGGGCTCCTTTTCGTTCGCGCGGGAGCCTCGCGGGCTCCCTCGCGCCGGGCTGCCGGGTCGCGCGCGACGGCGCGCCACGGGCGGCGGGGATTATAGGTTCCCGCTGCCGGCCGGACGGCGGCCCCGCGGCCTGGTACGGGCCCTGCTAGGCTGGCACCGGGGGTGCCAGGTCCGTCCGCCCGGGAGGGCGGCGTACCGGCCCCCGGGAGGACGCCATGAAACGCCGCTGGCTCGCCCCGATCCTGCTCCTGCCCGTCCTGGCGGCCACCGTCGCCGTCGCCGCCGAGGCCCCCGCGGCGGCCAAGCTCCGCCGGCCGGGCAAGACCGTCACCGAGTACAAGGACGGGAAGGTCCACGTCGTCGTGAGCTACCGCTGGGCCAACGGGCACCTGGAGGACCGCTGGACGTTCTTCGAGGTCGCGCTCCGCTCGACCAGCGACAAGGCGGTCGACGTGGACCGCGAGGACGTCTCCCTGACGCTCCCGGACGGGAGCCGGCTGAACCTCCCCAGCCAGAAGCGGCTGGCCGAGGGGCTGACGGACGTCCGGTGGCTGATGCAGAAGGCCGCGCTGTCCAGGGACCCGATCGACGGCTACTTCCCCGGCACCCGGAGGACCCAGGAGCTGCGCTTCTTCACGATCCCGGGCGAGGCGATCACGTTCGACCGGGTCGAGGTGAGCCGCGAGGTCATCGCGCAGGGGGACCTCTTCTTCGAGTCGCCCCTCGGGAAGTTCCCCCCGGGCACCTACGTCCTCGGCATCCGGAACAAGCAGGTCGACGTGGAGATCCCGATCCGTCTCCCGGCGCCCGACTGGCCCGAGAAGGAGAAGGACCCGAAGGCCGTCTCCTGGTGAACGCCTCGGGCGCGGTCAGCGCCAGCGGAAGACCCGGAGCGCCGCGGCGAAGGAGAGCCCTCCCCACAGGAGCAGGACGAGGAGCTCGGAAGCGATCGCGGGGAAGCCCTTCGCCTCGTTGACGACGGCGCGGAGCGCGTCGTTGAGGGCCGTCAAGGGAAGCGCCCGGATGAACGGCCGGAGGGCGTCCGGGAAGCGGTCCGACGAGAAGAAGACCCCCGACAGGAGCCACATCGGGAGCATCACGACGTTCATCAGGCCGCTGACGGCCTCGATCGTCCGGGCGCGCGCGGCCACGAGCAGCCCGAGGCCGGCGAACGACGCCGCGCCGACGAGGCAGACGAGCGCCAGCAGGAGGATCGACCCGCGCACGGCCACGCCGAACGCGACCCAGCCGAAGCCCACGACGACGGCCACCTCCATCCCGAGGAAGACGAGACGGGCGAGCATCTGCGACAGGAGGTAGTCGCGCCGCCGCATCGGGGTCGCCACGAGCCGCTTCAGGAGCTTCTTCGTCCGCGCGGTCACGATCGAGAAGCCGATCGACCACATCCCGGTCCCCATCAGGTTGAGCCCCACGAGGCCGGGGAGGAGGAAGTCGATGTACCGCGCCCCCTTCTCGGCGACGCGCTCCTCCCGGGGCGCCAGCGGGTCCTTCCGCCCGGCGGCGCGCTGCAGGGCGTCGTCCACCTCCAGCCTCGCGACGCGCGCGTCGGGCCGCGTCGGGTCGAAGCGGTAGACGGGCGAGGCGCCCGGCTCGACGAGGAGCGAGATCCGGCCGGTCCGGAGGGCCTCGCGCCCCTCCCGCTCCGGGTACGGGCGCGGGAGGAGGGCGGGCGAGCGCGCGAGCGCCGAGCGCGTCGCCGCCGCCTCGGGCCCGTCCAGGACGCCGACCGGGATCCGCTCCGGCGGGCGCCCGCGGAAGGCGAAACCGAGGGCGAGCGCCAGGAGGACGGGGAAGGCGAAGACCCAGAAGAGGGCCTCCGGCTCCCGCAGGAACTCCTTCAGCCGGGCGACCGTCAGCTCGAAGAGCGGCGGGAGGGGGCGCTCACGCATCCCGCAGGTGTCTCCCTGTCAGCGTGACGAAGACGTCCTCGAGCGTGGCCCGGTGGGTTGCGAGGGCGGTGACGCGGGCGCCGGTCCGCTCCACCTCGGACAGGAGCGCCGGGAGGCTCTCGGCCAGCGAGGCGACGGGCAGGGCCCAGGCGTCTCCCTCGCGCCTCGGTCCCCTCGAGCCCGGGACGCGGCGAAGGAGCTCCTCGCCGAGCCCCGGCTCCGTCGCGATCTCGATGACGGCCGTGGCGTGGAGGGAGGCGATCAGCTCGCCGGGCGTCCCGAGGGCGATGACCCGTCCGTGGTCCACGACGGCCACGCGGTCGCAGAGCCTCTCGGCCTCGTCCATGTAGTGGGTCGTCAGGAGGACGGTCCCCCCCTTCCGGCGGAACGCCGCGACGTGGTCCCAGAGCTGGAGGCGGCTCTGCGGGTCGAGGCCCGTCGTCGGCTCGTCGAGGAAGAGGAGCTCCGGGTCGCCCGCCAGCGCGCAGGCCACGGCCAGCCTCTGGCGCTGGCCCCCCGAGAGCTTGCCGACGCGCGCGTCGCGCTTCTCCTCGAGGGAGAGCGCCCGGAGGAGCTCGGCCGGCGAGGGGCCCCGCCGGTAGAACGACCGGAAGAGCCGGAGGACCTCGAAGACGGTCAGCTTGTCGGCGAGCTGCGTCTCCTGCAGCGAGACGCCGATCCGTTCCCTCAGGGCCGTCCCGTCCCGTCGCCAGGTGGCGCCGAGGACCTCCACGACTCCCGCGTCCGGCTCGATCAGGCCCTCGAGGACCTCGACGGTGGTCGTCTTCCCCGCCCCGTTCGGGCCGAGGAGGCCGAAGCACTCGCCGGCGCGGACGGACAGGTCGAGCCCCGCCACGGCCACGACGTCCTCGTACCGCTTGACGAGCCCCTCGCACCGGACGGCGAGCGGCGGGTCCTTGCCGGCTGCCACGACCCCGGAGGATACCGGCCCGCGGTTAGACTCCGCCCGTGGTGCCCGGGACCAGCGCGGTCGAGAGCCTGACGATCTTCTTCCCCTGCTACAACGACGCCGGGACGATCGGGAGCCTCGTGGCGGGGGCGCACGTCGTCGGGACGCGCTCGGGCCGCGACTTCGAGATCCTCGTGATCGACGACGGCTCCACGGACAACAGCCGCGAGATCCTCGACTCGCTCAAGGAGCGATACCCCGAGCTCAGGACCGTCTACCACGAGGCGAACCGGGGCTACGGCGGCGCGCTCCGCTCGGGGTTCGAGAACGCGAGGAAGGAGCTGGTCTTCTACACCGACGGGGACGGGCAGTACGACGTCCTGGAGCTCGCCAGGCTCCTGCCGGTGATGCAGGAGGGAGTCGACGTCGTCAACGGGTACAAGATCGACCGGTCGGACCCTTGGCACCGGATCGTGATCGGGAAGGTCTACCTCGTCCTGATGCGGGTCCTCTTCCGGTTCCGGGTGCGGGACGTGGACTGCGACTTCCGCCTGATCCGCCGGCGCGCGCTCGAGACGCTCACGCTGAAGCACTCGACCGGCGTCATCTGCCTGGAGCTGGTGCGGAAGCTCGAGCTCGCCGGCTACCGTTTCGTCGACTATCCCGTCCACCACTACCACCGGACGCACGGGCGGTCGCAGTTCTTCAACTTCCGGCGGCTCCTCGCCACCGGCGTCAACATCTTCCGCCTCTGGTGGCAGCTCCACGTCCGGCGCGACACGCCCCGCGGCGTGGCGTACGCCGAGCGGCCGGCGGGCCGGCCGGAGCCGCCGTCGCCGTGAGCTCTCCCTGGAAGGGCCGCCGGGTCCTGGTGACGGGGGGCCTCGGCTTCATCGGCTCGACGCTCGTGAGGCGGCTCCTCGACGAGGGGGCGACCGTCCGGGTCGTCGACGCCCTCCGGCCCGGCGACGGGGGGAACCCGTTCAACCTCACGGGGCGCGAGGGGGAGGTGGAGCTCCTCCGGGGCGGCGTCGAGGAGCGGACCGTGGCCGACCGGGCGGTCGCCGACGTCGAGGTCGTCTTCCACCTCGCGGGGAAGGTGAGCCACGTCGACAGCCTCGCGCGCCCGGTCGACGACCTCGTCGACAACGCCGCCACGACGGTCGTCCTCCTGGACGCCTGCCGGAGGCTCTCGCCGCGCGCCCGCGTCGTCGTGGCCGGGACGCGGCAGGTCTACGGCAACCCGCTGCGGCTTCCGGTCGACGAGACACACCCGATCCGCCCGCCCGACTACAACGGCGTGTCGAAGGCCGCCGCGGAGCTCTACGCTCGGGTGGCAGCGGACCGGCTGGGCCTCGCCACCTCCGTCCTGAGGCTGACGAACGTCTACGGCCCGCGGCAGCTCGTGGCGCACTCGCGCGCCTCGTTCACCGGGTGGCTCGTGAGGCAGGCGATCCGGGGCGAGACGATCCAGCTCTACGGCACCGGCGAGCAGCGCCGGGACCTCCTCTACGTCGACGACGCGGTCGAGGCGTTCCTCCTCGCGGCGGTCGCGCTGCCCGGGAACGGCGAGGCCTGGAACTGCGGGCGGGAGGACTCGGTCTCCCTCCGCGAGTTCGCCGAGACGCTCGTGCGGATCGCCGGCTCGGGCCGGATCGAGCTCGTCCCGTTCCCGGAGGATCGGAAGAGGATCGACATCGGGGACTTCGCCACCGACTCCCGCCGGTTCCGCGAGGCGACCGGCTGGCGGCCCCGCATCGACCTCGAGGACGGCCTCGACCGGACCGTCTCCTTCTTCCGCGCCCACGGCGACCGGTACTGGAGCGCCACCGCGTGACCGCGGCCGTCCCGTTCGCCGACCTCTCCCGCGCGGCGGCCTCCGAGCGGGAGGAGCTCCGGGAGGCGTTCGCGCGGGTCCTCGCCTCCGGGTGGTTCGTCCTCGGCCCGTCGGTCTCCGCGTTCGAGGAGGCCTTCGCGTCGGCGGCGGGCGCCCGCTTCGGTGTCGGCGTGGCGAACGGGACCGACGCCCTGACGCTGGCCCTCGCAGCTCTCGGCGTCGGGGCCGGGGACGAGGTCGTCACCGTCTCGATGACCTGCGCCCCGACGGCCACGGGGATCCTCCGCTCCGGGGCGACCCCGGTCCTCGCCGACGTGGACGACGGGACGCTGACGATGGACCCGGCGGCGGTCGAGGCGGCGCTGACGCCTCGGACGCGGGCGATCGTCCCGGTCCACCTCTACGGCCGTCCGGCGCGCGTGGAGGAGATCGCGGCCCTGGCCCGCCGGAGGGGCCTCCTCCTCGTCGAGGACTGCGCGCAGGCGCACGGGGCCCTCCGGGGCGGCAGGCCGGTCGGGACGTTCGGGGACGCGGCCGCGTGGAGCTTCTACCCGACGAAGAACCTCGGCGCGCTCGGGGACGGCGGCATGGTGACGACGGGCGACGAGGCCGTCGCCTCGCGCCTGCGGCGGCTCAGGATGTACGGCTACGAGACCCGGAACGACGCGGTCGAGCCCGGCTTCAACAGCCGGCTCGACGAGGTGCAGGCGGCGCTCCTCCTCCGCCGGCTCGCGCGCCTGCCGGAAGGGAACCGGCGCCGGGCCGAGCTCGCAGCCCGTTACGACGCCGGCCTCGCGGGCGCGGTCCGGATCCCGCCGGAGGCTCCGGGCGACCGGCCCTGCCACCACCTCTACGTGGTCCGGTCGGCGGACCGCGACGGGCTGAGGATGCGCCTGCGCGAGGCCGGGATCGGGACGGACGTCCACTACCCCCGCGCGGTCCACGAGCAGGAGGCCTTCGCCCACCTGCCGCGAGGCCCGCTCCCCGTGACGGAACGGGCCGTCCGCGAGGTCCTCTCGCTGCCGCTCTACCCGGAGCTGACGGACGAGGAGGCCGACCGCGTGGTCGAGGCCGTGCGGGCCGCGGTCTGACGTGTCCAGGGGGGTCGGCAATGTGCCGATCCCCCCTGCGGCGCTGCGCGCCTACCCCCCGGGCCCCGGCTACGCCGGGGGTGCTTCGAAGGCGTGGCGTGCGGTCCCCTGCGGCGCCGCGGCCTACCCCCCGGCCGCGCCGCCGCGGACGACGCGCGTCGGAAGGAAACGCGAGGCCCCCGTCGCCTTCTCGTTGACGACCCCGTAGACCCACATTCCGAGCCGGGGCTCCCGCCCGCGAGCGCTCGAGACGAACGTCACCTCGAGGTCGAACGGGGCTCCCGCGGGGAGGGCGAGCTCCTTCCACGGGTCCTCGACGGCCCCCGGCACACCCGGCATCACCTTCTCGACGCGGGCGAGGAGCGTGCCCGCGGGCGAGCGGAGCTCCATCCGGACCCGGAACGGGAGCGTCGCGTGCTCCGCCCACGGGTAGCTGAACGCGAAGTGGCTCGAGCGCGCCTCGTCCGAGACGAAGGTCCCCACGAGCAGCCTGTCGCCCGGTCGGGCCAGGTCTCCGACCGGGATCGCCGGGACCGTGAGGGCGGGAGGCCCTTCCTGCCCGCGAGGCTCCACGGAGGCCTCGACGCGGACGGGGCGGTCGCTCTCGACGGTCAGGGAGGAGATCGCCGGGAGGGCGGGGACGAGGCTCGGGATCCCGGCGATCCCCCGCGGGGGGACGACGAGCTCGGAGACCTCGAGAGTCCGGTCGCTCGGGGGCCAGCGGAAGGCCCGGACCAGAGAGGGCACGTCCCCCTCGTTCGTCACGGTCACGCGCGTCCGCCAGGGCACCCGCCCGGGGAGGCTCGCCGAGCGGACGACCGCCGGGACGAAGAGCCGGTGGGGGAGCGGCTCCGGCTCGCGGGCGCACGCGGCCAGCAAGAGCGGCGCTACCAGGAGCGCACGGCGCCTCATCCCACCCAGAGCCAGTGGACGAAGACGAACACGTACGCCGCCTGGACGAGGAGGGCGGCGGCGATCGCCGGGACACGGAGCCTCTTCGCCAGGGGCAGTCCCGCCAGGACGGCGAAGCCCGGGAAGGCCGGGAGGACGTAGCGCCCCGCGCTCTCGAGCGTCCCGGTGAAGACGACGAGCAGGCAGCTCCCCCCGACGAAGACGGCCTCGGCCCAACGCCGCTGCCGCAGGAGGACGAACGCCAGGACGAAGAAGAGGAGGAGGAAGACGCCCTCCAGCGTCCGCGCGGGGCTCTTGTGGAAGACCCGTCCCGTCGCGACGTCCTCGACGATGGTGTTCCAGATCAGGACCGGGCCGTCCAGGATCGTCTTCTCGGACTTCGCCCAGTTGTGCTGCGCCCTCACGAAGAGGAGCGGGTCGCCGAAGCGGAAGGTGTGGTAGAGGCAGAACGTCCCGAATCCTGCGAGCGGGGCGAGGGCGGCCGCCGTCGCGCGGGCCCACGCGGAGGCGCGGAGGGGGCCGCGCGCCCGGCTCTCGCGGAGGGAGACGAGGAAGGCGTACGGCGACAGGACGACGCCGGAGATGCGCGTCAACCCGGAGAGGTAGCCCGCCAGCAGCGCCGGGACGAGGCGTCCCCTCTCCAGCGCGACGACCGTCGCGAGCGCCAGGAGGAGGACGAGCGACTCGGTGTAGACCGCCGCGAAGAAGAGGGACGTCGGGAAGAGGAGGAGGACCGCCGCGGCGGGCAGGACCCGCTCGCGCCCGTGGTGGCGCTCCACCCAGCCGCCGAAGAGGAGGAGGGCGAGGAGGAACGCTGTGCCCGAGACCAGGTTGCCCGCGAGCGAGGTCTCGATCCCGAGCCCGCGGGAGAGGCCCCGCATCAGGAGGGGGTAGAGCGGGAAGAACGCGTGGTTCGTCTCCTGGCCGACTCGA
The DNA here is from genome assembly GCA_008363385.1 of Acidobacteriota bacterium. Classification (GTDB taxonomy): domain Bacteria; phylum Acidobacteriota; class Thermoanaerobaculia; order UBA5066; family UBA5066; genus RHKY01. Next base: position 25,849 of record RHKY01000023.1, read on the forward strand.
GTCGGCGGCGCCTCGTAGCCCCCCTCGGCGATCCCGACGTACCACCCGGAGTCCCACCGCGTCAGCGGCGTGGCCCGCCGTTCCACGTCGTAGGACCAGTTGTGCGGGCCCTCCAGCCAGGGCCACGTCCGGTCCGAGACCGCCGCGACGACCCAGATCCAGGCCAGCCACGCGGCACCCAGGACGAGGAGAGTGCGTGACCGTCCCACGCGGGCGCGGATTATAGTGACGCGGCTCCGCCCTCGAGGCCCCTGCCGCCCTCCATGAACCCGCGCGAGTACGAGGTGATGTTCCGGGTCGAGGACCGGTACTGGTGGTACCGGGGGATGCGCCTCTTCGCGCGGAGGCTCCTGCCGGAGGTGTTCGCCCCTCCGAGCCCCCTGCGCCTCCTCGACGCTGGCTGCGGTACCGGGGCCAACCTCGCGCACGGACTCGCCGCCCCGGTCGCCGGCGGCGGGAGGCACCGCGCGACGGGAGCGGACCTCTCGGCGCTGGCGCTGGCCTTCTGCCGCCGCCGCGGCCTGACGTCCCTCTCGCGAGCGAACCTCACGGCGCTGCCGTACCGCGACCAGAGCTTCGACGTCGTCACGTGCCACGACGTCCTCCCGACGGTCCCCGACGACGCGGCCGCCGCGCGGGAGCTGGCCCGCGTCCTCCGCCCCGGCGGCGTCCTCTACGTCACCGTCGCGGCGTTCGAGTCGCTCCGGGGCGACCACGACCGGGCCGTCCACGGGATACGCCGGTACCGGCGCCGGCGGCTCGTCGGGCTCCTGACCGCCGCCGGCCTCGAGGTGGAGCGGACGACGTACGCCAACGCGTTCCTCTTCGTCCCGATCTGGCTCCACCGCCGGGCACGGTCCCTCCTCTCGTCCCCCCCGGACCCGTCGGAGGCGACCTCGGACTTCCCGTACCTCCCGCGCTGGCTCGAGGGGGTCTTCTTCGGCCTCCTCCGCGCGGAGGCTGCGCTGGCCCCCCGTGTGGCGCTGCCGTTCGGCGTGACGCTCGTGGCCCGGGCGAAAAAGCCCGGCGAAGCGCCCGTGTAAGGAATGTAAAGTATTCGACGGGAATGAATTCCGTCGTACTAACCTAGGGGGCGTGACGCGCTCGGAGACGGGGCTCCGCCTCCCGCTCGCCCTCGGCGCGGGGCTCCTCGCCTGCCTCGTCGCGCTAGCGGGGCTCCAGTACCGCTGGATCGCGCAGCTGAGCGAGGCCGAGCGGGCGCGGCTGCAGGCAAGCCTCGAGTCCGGCGTCGCGAGCTTCTGCGACCGGTTCGACCGCGAGCTCGCGCGGGCCTCCCGGGGATTCCAGCCGCCGGACGGGATCGCCGACGCCGGACTGCAGGCGGACCTCGCGTCGCGGCTGGCACGCTGGCGGTCGAACGCGCCCGAGCCGGGGCTCGTGAAGGAGCTCCTCGTCGTGACGCGGATCGGCGGGGGGGACGTCGAGCTCCAGCGGCTGGACGAGACCGCCGGGCGGCTCGTCCCCGCGACGTGGTCGGCGGACCTGGGCTCGGTCCTCCGGATCTTCCGGGCGCGCGGGAGGGTCCCGCTCCTCGACGAGGAGCTCCCCGGCCTCGTCCTTCCCGTCCGCCTCCCGCCGCCGCCGCCACGGGAGGGCGAGCCGCCGGAGCCGGCCGAGCGAAGGCCTCCGCGCGACCACGTCGTCGTCCGGCTGGACCGGGCCTTCCTCGTGGACGACCTCCTCCCGCGGCTCGCGCGACAGGAGCTCGGAGGGAACGGCGGGATCGCCTACTCGGTGACGGTGCTGGTTGCCGCCTCGCCCGGGACCGTCGTCTTTCGCGGCGGCCCCGGCCTCGACGCGGAAAGGGCGGGCGGGAGACCCGACGCCGCGCGGGAGCTCTTCGCGCTTCGCTTCTTCCCCGAGCTCGCGAGACCGCGCGGGGCGGACGCGCCCCCGCGGCGCGAGGGGCGCCCGGCCGATCCCCCGGAGGGGAGGGGTCGAGCGGGCGACGGCGCGGCCGAGGCCGGGCGGTGGCTCCTCGAGGCCCGGCACCCGTCGGGCTCCCTCGAGGCCGCCGTTTCGAGCGCGCGGCGACGAAACCTGGGGATCAGCCTCGCCGTTCTCGCGCTCCTCGCGACGGCCGTGGCGCTCCTCGTCGTCTCGACGCGGCGCGCGCAGCGGCTCGCCCGGCAGCAGATGGACTTCGTCGCCGCGGTCTCGCACGAGCTGAAGACCCCTCTGACGGCGATCCGTTCGGCGGGGCAGAACCTCGCCGACGGCATCGTCGACGACCCGGAGAGGGTGAGGAGGTACGGGGCCCTCGTGGAGAGGGAGGGGAGGCGCCTGACCGAGATGGTCGGCCGCGTCCTGGCGTTCTCCGGGATCCGCTCGGGCTCGCAGAGCTTCCACCTGCGGCCGCTGCCGGTCCGCGCGCTCGTGGAGGCGGTCCTCCTGGACGCGCGACCGGGCCTCGAGGAGAAGCGCGTCGAGGTGGAGACGGACCTGCCCGCGGGGCTCCCGGACGTGCTGGGCGACGAGCCGGCCCTGAGGCAGGCGCTCTCGAACCTCGTGGACAACGCGGTGAAGTACGGCGGGCGGGGGCGGTGGATCGGCGTGAGCGCGCGCGTCGCCTCGGGGCCGCGCGGCGAGGAGGTCGTCCTCTCCGTCTCCGACCGCGGGATCGGCGTGAGCCGTTCCGACCTCCACCGGGTCTTCGATCCCTTCTTCCGGAGCGCCGAGGCGTCGGCCGCCGGGATCGCCGGCAGCGGGCTGGGCCTGGCGGTGGTCCGCGGCATCGCCGAGGCCCACGGCGGGCGGTGCACGGCCGAGGCGGTCCCGGGTACGGGGAGCACGTTCGCCCTCCACCTGCCGGTCGCGCGCGGGGCGGCGGGGAAGGGGGAACCGGCGTGACCCGCGTCGCCCCGCGCGTCCTCCTCGTCGAGGACGAGGAGAGCCTGGTCCTCACGCTGGGAGACCGGCTGCGGGCCGAGGGCTACCGGGTGGAGGCCCGCGGGGACGCCGAGTCGGCGCTCGCGCGGGTGGCGGGCGGCGCGTTCGACCTCGCGATCCTCGACGTGATGCTGCCCGGCATGGACGGTTTCGCCCTCTGCCGCGAGCTGAGGCACCGCGGGCACGCCTTCCCGGTCCTGATGCTGACCGCGCGGGCCGAGGTGGTCGACAAGGTCGTGGGCCTGAAGCTCGGCGCCGACGACTACCTGACCAAGCCCTTCGAGATGGCCGAGCTCCTGGCCCGACTCGAGGCCCTCCTCCGCCGGACCGCCTCCGGGAGCCCGGCGGCAGACGTCTACGTCTTCGGGGACGTGCGGGCGGACTTCCGGCGGGCCGAGGTGACCCGGCGGGGCGAGCCCGTCGCCCTCTCGAGCCTCGAGATGCGGCTCCTCCGCTACATGGTGGAGCACCGCGGCGAGGTCCTGTCGCGGGACCGCCTCCTCGACGAGGTCTGGGGCTACGACGCCACGCCCGTCTCCCGCACGGTCGACGTCCACGTCGCCTCGCTCCGCGCCAAGGTCGAGCCGAACCCGTCACACCCCGAGTACATCGTGACGGTCCACCGCCTCGGCTACCGCTTCGACGGCTGAGCGTCCGCGGGGGCCTCGAGCCTCTCGAGCGCCTTCTGCGCGCTCTCGAACGAGGGATCGACCTCGAGCGCCTTTCGATACTCGGCGACGGCGCCCGCGCGGTCCCCGGCGGCCAGGAGCGCCTCGGCGAGGGAGTCGTGCGTGTTGGGGGACGCCGGGAACGCCTCCGCGTTCAGGCGGAAGAGGGCGACCGCCTCTTCCGTGGCGCCGCCTGCCAGGCGCTCGTAGCCGCGGCGGTTCAGCTCGTCCTCGTCGAAGAGGACCGCGGAGCGGTCCTTCGCGCGGGCCGCGCGGAAGAGCGCCGTGGCCCGCGCGACCCCGTCGCGGTCGAGGACCGCCAGGAACGGGGCGCCCTGCAGGAAGGCGACGACCCTCGTGGCGAGCTCCTCGGGCTGCTCGAGGTACGGCACGTGCCCGGAGTCCGCGACGACGTCCCGGCGGGCGTTCGGGATCCCCGCGGCGATGGCACCTGCGTGGGCGTGGACGTCGGGAATGTCGTGCTCGCCCGCCAGGACGAGCGCCGGGACCCGGATGGAGCCGAGGCGCGGCAGCGCCGGGGGCGGACGCCGGGCGAACCGCTCGCGCTCGCGCCCCAGGTTCTGCGGGAAGGCCTCGAGGAGCGCGGCGACGCGCTCGTGGGCCGCCTTCGACGCGGGGGCGACGAAGTACGGGTCGACGAGGGACCAGTAGCGGCGCTCCTCGGCGGGGTCCGTCGTGGCCGCGGCCGTGAGGTGGCCCCCGCGGTTCGCCATGTGCCGGGTGTACGGGAAGCCGCTGACGACGGCCCCGACGAGCGTCAGCGACGCGACACCCTCGGGGTGGGCGAGGGCATAGTCGATCGCGAGCCCGCCCCCGGACGACGAGCCGACGAGGTGCACCCTCGCAAGCCCGAGGTGGCGGAGGAGCGCCTCGAGGTCCTCGAGGTTCGAATAAGGGGCGGAGGGCGCCGTCGACCGGCCGTACCCGCGGCGGTCGTACCGGATCACCTCGTACTGGCTCGAGAGCGAAGGCAGCACGTCGTCCCACCCGGCGGCGTGGACGATCCCGTCGTGGATCAGGACCACCGGGTCCCCCTCCCCGGCCCGCTCGACCCAGAGCCGCCCCCCGTCGACCTCGACCACCTGCGACCGCGACGGCAGCGGCGGCCGGGAGGGAGGCGGGGAGGGCGGCTTCCCCAGGAACTCGAGGAGGAGGCGGTTCACCTCGGCCGGGCGCTCCATCGTCGGCATGTGCGCCACGCCGGGGACGACGACCCGCCGGGTCCCGGGGACCCGGCGCTCGACGAGCCGCGCGATCAGGTGGATGTCCTCGCAGTCGAGCTCGCCCTCGACGAGGAGGACCGGGGCCTTCACCTCGCCGAGACGTCCCACCGCCGGCGGCTCGAGCTCCGATCCCTGGGCCACCGTCAGCGCGTTCGGGAGGGCCATCTCGCGGGCCTTCGCCCAGACGGCCGGTTCGACCTGGGCGGGCGTCCGGTGGGGCCCGGCGAGCCAGGAGCGGAGGAAGAGGTCCGCCACCTTCCCGGCGTCCCCGGCCCGGCGGGCCCGGCCCCGCTCGGCGATCCGCCCGGCCCAGTCGCGGCCGGTGAAGGGGAACCCGGAGAGGCCGGGGTCGAAGAGCGCGAGCGCCCGGACCCTCTCCGGGTGGGCGATCGCGAAGTCGATCGCGACGCGCCCCCCCAGCGACAGGCCGACGAGGCTCGCGCTCTCGACCTTCAGGGCGTCCATCAGGAGCCCGAGGTGCTCGTAGTCGCGCCACGGTCCCTCCGGCGCCTTCGAGCGGCCGTGCCCGGCGACGTCGTAGCGGATCACGCGGAAGGAACGCGCCAGGCCGTCCATCTGCGGGTCCCACATCCGGTGGTCGAGCATCCCCCCGTGGAGGAGGATCACGGCGGGGCCGGTGCCGCGCTCCTCGTAGAAGAGGCTGCCGCCGGGGACCGGGACGAACCCCGTGGTGGCGGGCCGGGCCGCGGAGGAGACGGTCGCGAAGGTGAGCGACGCGGCGCCGAGGAGACGGACGATCCAGCGACTCATGGGGACCTCCGGCCCGTGGGGAAACGGGCGCACCGGCGTTGAAGGGCTCCCCTGGATACGTCGCCGGAACGGCCGGGGTTGCCGGGCGGCCGCCGCGCCTCGGGCCGGAACTGTTTACATCCTTTACGAACAACTTGCACCGGCGTGAAGCGGCGTCAACCGGCCGGCCCTACCTTGCGTCTGGAGGTTGAAAACGATGAGACCGGTCGCCGACGCATCCCGGACCGAGGACGCGAGGAGGGAAGCCCCCGCGCCGCTCGCGGCCGCCCTGCTCCTCCTCCTCGCCGTCCCGGCGGGGCTCGCGCTCTCCCAGCCCGCCGGCGGCGAGAAGCGCCCGCCGCGCCCCCCCGTCGACGTCGTCCTCGACGCCAACGACGACGGCGTGATCGACGCCGGCGAGATCCGGAGCGCCTCCGTCGCCCTGAAGAAGCTCGACGCCAACGGGGACGGGAAGCTGACGCCCGACGAGCTGCGGCCGAAGCGGTCGGACGGCCCGGCCGGGCCCGGCGCGAAGGCTCCCTCGCCGTCGCAGGACCCCGGGCCGCCCCAGGGCGAGAAGGGCCGGCGCCGGCCCCTCCCGCCGATCGTCTCCGCCCTGGACACCAGCGGCGACGGGACGCTCGACGCGGGAGAGGTCGCCAACGCGCCGAAGGCGCTCCTGAAGCTGGACGCCAACGGCGACGGGCGGCTCGCCCCCGAGGAGTACCGGCCGCCCCGGCCGGAGGGCGGCCCGCCCCCGTCGGGAAAGCAGCCGGAGAGGAGGACGCCGTGAACGCGGCCGCGACGTCCCGGCCCGCGGCCCGGGCTCTCCTCGTCCTCCTCCTGGCCGGTGCCTCGCTCGCCTCGGGCGCTCCGGTCGCCACGATCACGGCGCCCGCGAGCGTCACCGCCGGGCAGGCGGGCTACGCGGCCTCGGTGCCCTCGCAGGCGGGGGTCTCCTACTCCTGGTCGATCTCGAACGGGTCGATCCTCGTGGGCGCCGGGACGGACAGCATCGCCTTCGTGGCCGGCTCCGCGGGCTCGGTCGGCCTGACGTGCCGGGTCACCGACGCCACCGGGGCCTCCGCCACCGGGACGAAGTCGGTCCCGATCTCGCCCGCCACGCCGCCGCGGTTCAACCTGGAGCAGGCGCTGACCGACTTCGCCCAGAAGACGACGATCGGCTTCGACGCCTTCGGGATGGTCACGGGGAACCTGGAGGCCCAGTCGTTCTTCCCGCCCGGCAAGGTGGCCGATTACTGGGGCTTCCAGAACCTCCGGGACAACGACCCGGACGACATGGGGCACAACACCAGCTTCCTGACGCGGGCCGCCTGCAACGTCCTCTACGTCCTGACGGACGAGCAGCTCGGCTGGCTGAAGGCGCTGGCCTCGAGCCAGGTCGCGACGGTCAACCAGTACGCCTACCAGCGCTACCCCCTGATGAAGGCCTTCCGTCGGCTCGTGGACGGCGACGTGCCGGCCGGCTCGACGGGCCTCGACGTCGCGGCCGTGAAGGTGGCGTCGCGGGAGCTCTACCAGCTCGACGGGGAGGTCAGCTTCGACCGCGCCGTCCTCTACGCCCGGATCTTCCGGTCGCTCTCCGCCGCGCAGAAGGCCGTCCTCGGCGGGATGGCGGGGAAAGGGTGGAGCTCGTGGCCCGCGCGGACGATGGACGACGTGAAGGAGCGGATGAAGGGGCTGTCGCAGGACGAGTCCGTGGCGGTGATGACGTACGCGGGCGACCTCTTCAGCTGGTACGTCGGCTCCGTCGACGCCGACGTCTACTTCTGCCCGGAGCGGCACGGCACCTACTTCGGCTCCTTCTACATGAAGGACGCGCCGGCGATCGGCCACGAGGGGTACGGCATCGACGAGCAGCTGACCGCCACGGTCGGCTCCGCCCTCTGTGACGCCTCGCTCGGCTACGTCGCGCCGGCGCAGGCCGCCCTCGTCTCGGACCTCGTCGACGCGCAGCGGGGGAACCTCTACGCGGGCGCGACCAGCATCGTGAGCGCCCGGGTGGCCGTCTCGAACGCCCTCCGGCGCCTCGTCACGTCCGAGGAGCCGGCGCCGGCCTTCCTCGCGGAGGTCCGGGCGACGGTGCTGTCGCAGTCGGGGCTCTACGGCGAGCTCGACGGGGAGAACGTCGCGGCGTACGCGACGGCGTCCGCCCGGCTGAAGGCGTCGCTCTCCGACTCCCAGAAGACCTCTCTCCTCGCCCTCCGGCGCTCCTTCATGTCCGGGACGTACGCGGACGGCACCCCCTTCGACTTCACGGTCTGCGCGACGCCGTTCCTCTACGCGGCCGTCGTCTCCGACCTCGGGACGCTCGCGCCGTACCTCTCGAACACCGACCGGTTCTTCGTCTCCTCGGGCGCCCCGGCCGCCTCCTTCGCCGTCACGACGACGTCGCCCGTGGTGGGCGAGTCCGTCTCGTTCACCGACACGTCGACCGGTTCGCCGACCGCCTGGAGCTGGTCCTTCGGGGACGGCGGGACGAGCGGCTCGCAGAACCCGGGCCACGCCTGGAGCGTGGCCGGCACGTACACCGTGACGCTGACGGCCTCGAACGCCTCCGGCTCGAGCACCGCGAGCCGGACGGTGACGGTTGCGAGCGGCGGCGAGGCGGCCTGCACCGCCGACGCGACGACCCTCTGCCTCTACGGCGGGAGGTTCAAGGTGCGGGCCGCCTGGAAGGACTACTCGGGCGCGACCGGGACGGCCCGGGCCCAGGCGCTGACGTCGGACTCGGGCTATTTCTGGTTCTTCGACGCCGCCAACGTGGAGCTCCTGGCAAAGATGGTGAACGGCTGCGCCTGGGGCTCGAAGCTCGCCGTCTACGTCGGCGGCCTCACCGACGTCGAGACGACGATCCAGGTGACGGACACGAGGGACGGGACGTACCGGGAGTACCAGAAGCCGCTCGGCCAGAAGTTCACGATGGTCTCGGACGCGCCGTTCTCCTGCCCGTGAGGAAACGAGCCGTGCCGTTCGCGCGCCTCCTCCTGGTCCTGGTCCTAGCGTCCGTCGCCTTCGGCGCGCCGGCCGCGGACGTCCCGTTCCCCGTCGTGGACACCGGGCAGGTCCTCTGCTACGGCACGAACGCGGCGATCCCCTGTCCCGCGGCCGGCCAGCCGTTCCACGGGCAGGACGCCCAGGACGCGGGGCGCGCCTCCTCGTACACCGTCTCCGGGGACGGGCTCACCGTCCTCGACGGCGTGACCGGGCTGACGTGGCAGCGCAGCCCCGACACGGACGGAGACGGCAGCCTCACCGCGGCCGACAAGCTGAGCTGGACGGGGGCTCAGGCGCGCCCGGCCGCCCTGAACGCCGCCCGCTTCGGCGGCCACTCCGACTGGCGCCTGCCGACGATCAAGGAGCTCTACTCGCTGATCGACTTCCGGGGGACCGACCCGAGCTTCTTCTCCGGCGACACCTCCGGCCTGACGCCCTTCATCGACACGACCGTCTTCGGGTTCGCCTACGGCGCCCCCCCGGAGCGGGTCATCGACTCGCAGTACGCCTCCAGCACGCTCTACGTCGGCGGCACGGGGACCTCGGGCTCGCAGAAGCTCTTCGGCGTCAACTTCGCCGACGGCCGGATCAAGGGCTACGACCTGACGATGCCGGACGGGGCCGAGAAGACGTTCTTCGTGCAGTGCGTGAGGGGAAACCCGTCTTACGGCGCCAACCGCTTCGCCGACAACGGGGACCAGACCGTGACGGACGCCGCGACGGGGCTCACGTGGGCGAAGGCCGACAGCGGCGCCGCGATGACCTGGCAGGAGGCGCTCGCCTGGGCCGAGGCGAGGAACGCCGAGGGGTACCTCGGCCACTCCGACTGGCGCCTCCCCGACGCCAAGGAGCTGCAGAGCCTCCTCGACTACGCGCGCTCGCCGGACTCGACCGGCTCGGCGGCGATCGACCCGGTCTTCGTGGTCACGCCGATCACGAACGAGGGGGGGAAGGCGGACTTCCCGTGGTACTGGGCGTCGACGACCCACGCCTCCGACAACGGGTCGGGCGCCTCCGGCGTCTACCTCTGCTTCGGCCGGTGCGGCGGCTGGATGAAGGCGACGCCGTCGGCGGCCTGCTACACGTGGACGGACGTCCACGGCGCCGGGGCGCAGCGGGGCGACCCGAAGACCCCGGCCGGGAGGGCGACGATCGGGACCGCCTGCAACGGCGGGACCGCCTACGGGCGCGGCCCGCAGGGCGACGTCCAGCGGGGAGCCAACTTCGTCCGCCTCGTGAGGGGCGCGGGCGGGTCCGCGGGGGAGACCTGCACCGCCGACGAGACGACGCTCTGCCTCTACGGGGGGCGGTTCCGGGTGCAGGCCGCCTTCACGGACTACTCCGGGACGGCGGGGACGGGGCGGGCGCAGGCCCTGACGACCGACTCGGGCTACTTCTGGTTCTTCGACGCGGACAACGTCGAGCTCCTGGCGAAGATGGTGAACGGCTGCTCGTACGGCTCGAGGCTCGGCGTCTACGTCGGCGGCCTGACCGACGTCGAGACGACGATCCGGGTGACCGACACCCGGGACGGGACAACCCGGGAGTACACGAAACCGCTGGGCGAGAGGTTCACGATGATCTCCGACGCCCCCTTCTCGTGCCCGTGACGTCGACACGCCTTCTCGCCCTCGCCCTGGCGATCGCCCCGGCGCTTCGGGCCGCCGGGGCGTTCGACGTCCCGGCGCACCCCGTCGACGTCGTCCTCGGGCGGCCCACCGATCACTCGGTGACCGTGAGCGTCGTCGCCTACCAGCCGGGCGACGGGTACGTGGAGGTCGCCCCGTCCGCGGGGGGAGCCGCGACGGCGACCTCGGCCCGTCTCTTCCGCGCGGAGGAGGCCGTCGAGTTCGTCCTCGACGGGCTCCTCGCGGACACCGCGTACACCTACCGCGTCTTCTGGCGGAGCGGCTCCACGGGGCCGTTCACGCCGACGGCCGCGCGGCCGTTCCGCACCGCCCGCCCTCCCGGCGCCGGGTTCACCTTCACGATCCAGGCGGACTCCCACCTCGACGCGAACACGTCGACCGCGCTCTACGCGCGGACGCTCGCCAACGCGCTCGCCGACGCCCCGGACTTCCACGTCGACCTCGGCGACACGTTCATGACCGACAAGTACGGCGCGACCTACACGGACGCCCGCCCGCAGTACTTCGCCCAGCGCTACTACCTCGGCCTCCTCTGCGCCTCCGCGCCGCTCTTCTTCGTCCTGGGGAACCACGACGGCGAGCTCGGCTACGCGGCGAACGGGACGCCGAGCTCCATCTCGGCCTGGTCGGCGGGCCTCCGGAGGGCGCTCTTCCCGAACCCGCTCCCCGACGCCTTCTACTCGGGCAACCCGACGCCGGAGCCGGGCGTGGGCCTCCTCCTGAGCTGGTTCGCCTTCACGTGGGGCGACGTCCTCGTCGTCGCGCTCGACCCGTTCTGGCCGACGCGGAGGCAGGGAAACGGCACCGACAACTGGAACTGGACCCTCGCGACCGAGCAGTACGAGTGGCTCCGGCGGGCGCTCGAGGGGAGCCGGGCGAAGCTGAAGCTCGTCTTCGTCCACCACCTCGTCGGCGGCTTCGGGAAGGACCGGCGCGGCGGTGCGGAGGCGGCGCCGTACTGGGAGTGGGGTGGCGCCAACGCCGACGGGACGCCGGGGTTCGCGGTCCACCGCCCCGGCTGGGCCGAGCCGCTCCACGCCCTCTTCGTCCGGACCGGCGTGGCAGCGGTCTTCCACGGGCACGACCACCTGTTCGTCAAGCAGGACCTGGACGGCATCGTCTACCAGGAGGTTCCGCAGCCCGGCTTCCCGCGGCCCGACTCGACCGGGAGCGCCGCCGACTACGGCTACGTGACCGGGACGATCCTCGGCAGCTCGGGGCACCTCCGGGTGAAGGTCGCCGGCGGGAACGCGACGGTCGACTACGTCCGCGCCCTCCTCCCCGCCGACGAGACGCCGGGCCGGAGGAACGGCGACGTCGTCTTCTCGTACACGCTGGCGGGGCGGGGGGGCGACCCCCCCGCGGCGACGTGGATCCTGCCGTCCAGCGCCCGCGTGCCGGGCGAGGGGGGCGCGGCCTGGACGACCGACCTCTCGGTGGCGAACACGGGGAGCGCCGACGCGGCTCTCACGCTGAAGTTCCTGGGTCACGACGCCGACGGCCGGGAGGGGCCGGAGAAGAGCTTCACGCTCGCCCCGGGGAAGGCGGTCACGTGGGCCGACGTCCTCGGCTCGGTCTTCGGCCTCGCGTCGGGCTGGGGCGCGATCCGCGTCGTCTCCTCGACGCCCTCTCTCGTCGTGACGAGCCAGACCTTCACGCCGCGGCCGGGCGGCGGGACGTACGGCCAGAGCGTGCCGGCCGCCGGCGAGAGCGAGCTGGTCCGGAACGGCGCGGCGCGTGCGCTGGCCCCGATCCGCGAGGACGCCGCGTTCCGGACGAACCTCGTCCTGGCAAACGCGACGGAGACGGAGGTGGACGTGATCGGCGCGCTCGTCTCGTCGTCCGGCGAGACGCTCGCCACGGGCGGCTGGCGCCTCCCGCCCCTCGGGATGACCCAGGTGGCGCACGTCGTCCGCGACCTCGGCGTCGGCGCCGACGTCGCCGGAGCGCGCCTCCTCCTCTCGACCTCCACACCGGGCGGCGCCTTCGCGACGTACGCCTCGGTCGTCGACACCGCCACGAACGACCCGAGAACGCTCCTCCCGCGATGAAGAACACGCTGCTCCTCGCCACCCTTCTCGCCGCCGCGGTGCGGCTCGGCGCCGCCGGGCCGGCGATCACCGAGGTCCTCGGCCGCCCGACGGACCGTTCCGTCACGCTGAACGCCCGCGCCGACACGGCTCTCGAGATGTACGTCGAGTACGGGCCGGCGCCCGGCAGCTTACCGTCGCGCACGGCGGCGGTGAACGCCGCGGCCCTCGCCCCGACGGAGTTCCTCCTCGACGGCCTCGCGCCCGACTCCCGGGCGTCCTACCGCCTCCGGTACCGGGCCGCCGGCTCGACGGGGACGTACGAGGCCGGGACCGAGCACGCCTTCCGGACGCAGCGCGCGCGGGGGAGCGCCTTCACGTTCTGCGTCCAGGGCGACTCTCACCCGGAACGCGCGAGCCAGTTCGACGGGACGTTGTACTCCCGTACGCTCCGGACGGTCGCCGCCGACCAGCCGGACTTCTTCTTCACGATCGGCGACGACTTCTCGATCGACACGCTGAGCACCCTGAACGCGGAGACGGTCGCCGGGCGCTATACGCTCCAGCTCCCGTACCTCGGCCTCGTGGGCGCCTCGGCGCCGCTCTTCCTCGTGAACGGCAACCACGAGCAGGGGGCCCGCTACCTCCTCGACGGCACGCCGGACAACCCCGCCGTCTGGGCCCAGAACGCCCGGAACCGCTTCTACCCGCAGCCGGCGCCCGACGGCTTCTACACGGGCAACGAGGAGGTCGTCCCCCACGTCGGCCTCCTCCGGAACACGTTCGCCTTCGCCTGGGGCGACGCCCTGTTCGTGGTCGTCGACCCCTACTGGTCCTCGCCGGTCGTCGTCGACAACGACCTCTACGGCGGGCCGAAGACCTCCGACAAGTGGCAGATCACGCACGGCGACGCGCAGTACTCCTGGCTGAAGAAGACGCTCGAGGAGAGCCGGGCGAAGTGGAAGTTCGTCTTCGCCCACCACGTCGGCGGGACGGGACGGGGGGGCATCGAATCGGCCCGGCTCTACGAGTGGGGCGGCTACGACGACAAGGGGACGTGGGGCTTCACGCAGCACCGCCCGAGCTGGCCGAAGCCGATCCACCAGCTCCTCGCGGACAGCGGCGTGACGATCTTCTTCCAGGGGCACGACCACCTCTTCGCGAGGCAGGAGCTCGACGGCGTCGTCTACCAGGAGCTCCCGGAGCCGGCCGACCCGAGCTACACGCTCTGGAACGCCGACGCGTACGAGACGGGCGACAAGGTCGCCAACACGGGGTACGTCCGCGTGAACGTGTCGCCCTCGGGCGTGAAGGTCGAGTACGTCCGGACGTACCTCCCCGAGGACGAGACGGGCGGCCGCGCGAACGGGGAGGTCGCCTTCTCGTACACGGTCGGGGATGCGGTCCCGCCGCCGGTCGTGGCGAGCTGGCTCCTCCCCTCGAGCGCCTGCGTGCCGGGCGAGGGCGGCGCGACCTGGACGACCGACCTCTTCGTCGCGAACGCGGGCGCGACCGACGCGACGCTCCGCCTCCGCTTCCTCGGGCACGACGTGGACGGGCGCGCGGGAGCCGAGGAGACGTTCACGCTCGGCGCGGGGCAGGCCGTCACGTACGGCGACGTCCTCGGCTCGGTCTTCGGCCGCGAGGCGGACTGGGGGGCGATCCGCGTCGCCTCCTCCGCGGCGTCCCTCCTCGTCTCGGGGCAGACCTCCACGGCGGCCGCGACGGGCGGCTCCTACGGGCAGAGCGTCCCGGCCTTCGCGGACGCCGACCTCGTCCGGGCCGGGAATCCGAGGACGATCCCCGGCGTCCGGGAGGACGCGGGTTTCCGGACGAACCTCGTCCTGGCGAACGCCACGGAGGCGCCCGTCGACGTCGACGTCGCTCTCGTCGCGGAGACCGGCGCCACGCTCGCGACCGGCCGGTGGCCTCTCCTCCCGCTCGGGATGACGCAGGTGGCGCGCGTCGTCCGCGAGCTGGGCGTCACCACGGACGTCTCCGGGGCCCGGCTCGTCCTCTCGACGCCGACGGCGGGAGGCGCCTTCGCGGCCTACGCGTCCCTCATCGACGCGACGACGAACGACCCGCGGACGCTCCTGCCGAGGTGAAGCGCCCACGCCCGCCCCGCGGGGACGACCGGCGCAGAATGGCGGCGGAGGACCGCGGGTGGCGGGTGAAGGCGCGGGAGACGACCGAGAGGGAGCCGGCGGAGGGCTCTCGTCGCCGGGGCGCGCCTTCGCTCTCGTCTTCCTCCTCCACGTCGGCCTCCACGGCTTCCTCCTGACGAAGCTGGACGCCCGGCACGTGGCGCCGCACGCCCGGTTCGAGGTGACGGCCGTGGCGATGTCGCTCCACGAGAGGGGGGCGTTCGCCGACCCCTACTGTCTCCCGACCGGCCCGACCGCGCACGTGCCGCCGTTCCCCCCGGCGCTCCTCGCGGGGATCTACCGCCTCCTCGGCCCGACCCTCGCGGCGGGGCACGTCACGTGGCTCGTCCTCATCGCGTTCCAGGGCGCGATGTGGGGGATGCTCCCGGGACTGGCGGCGCGGCTCGGGCTCTCCCCGGGCGCGGGGCTCCTCGCGGGGGTCGCCGGCGCGCTCGTCCCGCGCTGGCCCGGGTACGTCGAGGCCCCGTCGGCGATCGCGATCGGCCTGATGCTCGTGGCGTTTCTCGCGCGGTGGGAGGGGCCGGGCCCGACGAGAGCCGGGTCGCTCCTTCTCGGGGGCGCGATCGGGGGGGCCCTCCACGTCTCCCCGTCGCTCCTCCCCGTGGCGCTGGGCCTCGTGGCCTGGGAGGCGCTCGGTGCGGCCCGACGGCCGGGCCTCCTTCGCACCGCGCTCGTCGTCGCCGGCGTGGCGCTCGCGTGCGTGCCGTGGACGCTGCGCAACGAGCGGGCGCTCGGCGGTCTCTTCTTCCTCCGGAGCAACTTCGGCCTGGAGCTCAGGATGGGGAACCACGAGGGGGCCGGCGCGAACCTCGACCTCTCGGCGCGGGCCGGGACGGAGCGGCACCCCCGGACGAACGAGGACGAGGCGCGGAAGGTGGCGGAGCTCGGCGAGCTCGCCTACATGCGGGCGGCGGGGCGCGAGGCGCGGGCGTGGATCGCCGCGCACCCCGGCGAGTTCCTCCGGCTGACGGCGCTCCGCGTCGTCCAGTTCTGGCTCGGGCCGGTCGACGACTTCGTGGCGGCGCTCGGCATCGGCCTCGTCACGCTCCTCTCGGCCGCCGGCGCGTGGCGGGCGTTCCCGTCGCTCTCGACGGACCGCCGGGCGGCGCTCCTCGTCCCGTTCCTCCTCTTCCCGCTCGTCCACTACGTCGTCGGCTTCGAGGCCCGCTACCGGCAGCCGCTCGACGGCCTCGCGTTCCTCCTCGCCGCGAGCGCGTTCCTGCCGCCGAAGGGCCGAGGCAGCACGTCGGGACCCGGCCCCGGTTCGGCGCGGCCGGGACCTCCCGCGGCGACGAGCCGCTGCCGAGGCCTCAGGGGACGAGGACGGCGGGGATCAGGACCGCGTCGCCGGTCACCTCGTCCGTGCGCAGGACGTGGGCGGAGACCGATCCCCCGGAGAGGACCTCGACGACGGCCGAGGCCTCGCGGCGCGGCGTCACTCCCGCGGCCGCGAAGAGGTCGTCGATCCCGAGGACCTGGCGCTCGGCCAGCTCCAGGTCGAGGCGGGCGAGCACCTCTCCGGCGACGTCGAGGAGGGTCAGCCGGACCGGGGTCGCCAGACCCGCGGACTCGACGACCTCCACCCGGGCGCGAGACTCCGGGGTCGCCCCGAGGAACGAGAGCGAGAGCCGCTGTCCCGCGGTGGCCACCGTCCTGAGGGCCGACGGACCGACCGCCAGGCCGTACGTCCCCCCGGAGGGCGCGGTGGCGGAGTTCCGGCTGGCGGCCAGGAACGTCCCTCCGTCGAGGGCGGTCATCCGCAGGGACCCGGACGCGGGCCCGTCGACGCCGAAGAGCGTCGAGAGGACCCGCGGGTAGACGCGCGTCTCCCAGGCGCCGAGGACGACCAGCGCCGGCGCGGCGCCCGCGCCGGAGGAGGGGAGGAGCTCGACGAGGACCCGGACGGGCGTCGGCGAGGGGTTGGCGACCTTCAGCTCGGTCGTCGGCCCCGACTCCGGCGCGGACGTCGACACCGCGGGGACGACCTGCTCGCCGGAGGGCCACGCGGCCGCGACGAAGACGCCGTCGTTCGTGACGTTGTCGACGGCGGTGGCGAAGGCCGCGACGCGCCCGTCGCCCCCGATCACTCGAGCCTCGAAGCGGTCCGTCGAGGCGGCGGCGGCGCCGATCGAGGCGTAGACGTCGTTGACCGCGACGGCCGAGAGGGCCGGCAGGGTCCGCGTGGCGCTGCCGCGTCGCGCCCCCCGGGCGTCCCGGACGATCACCTCGACGACGGCCTCTTCGCCCGAGAGCTCCGTCAGCCCGACGTTCACGCGAGAGCCGGGCTCGCCGAACGGCAGGACGAGGTGGAGCGGCGGGCCGGTCCGCGTGGTCGCCGAGGCGGACGAGACGGAGCCCACCCCGACGCCGAAGCTCCCGCCGCCCGCGCCCGTGCTCCTCGTCCGCGAGAAGCAGGCGACGCTGGCCGGCGCCTCCACGTGCACCGGCCCGGATCCCGAGGTCCGGAAGCCGTCCCCGAGGACGTCGTCGAGGACGCGGGTCCCCAGGGGCGGGAGGATCAGGTCGAGGACCTGGCTCCTCTCGCGGCCGTCCTGGCCGGCGGGGACGTGGTAGAGCCGGACGGCCGCCGGGCTCGCCGCGTCGGCGTTGAAGACCCGGAGGTCGGTCAGGAAGAAGGACCCGTAGCGGCCGGCGGCCCGGGCCGCGGTCGGGATCGTCTGGACGGGGCGGGGCGCTCTGCCGGGAACGCGCGGCGCCGAGGGCTCGAGCAGGAGCGACCAGGAGACGACCCGGCCGACGGAGCCGGGGACGGTGTCGAGCACCTGGAGCCGCCAGGTCCCCGAGAGCGGCCGGCCGGAGAAGCTCGACAGCGGCTCGATCGGAGGCGTCGTCCGGCCGAACACCTCCCGGACGGCGTGCCCGGGACGGCCCGTCCGGTTCATCAGCAGGACGCTCGTCCCGTCGGGGCCCGTGAGCGTGGCCACGAGCTGGGTCGGGTCCGGGTGGTCGATCGAGACCGCGGCGGCGACGCCCGCGACCAGACCGACGAGCGACGAGACGACGGCCTCGCAGACGGTCCCTCCGGGCGCCGCGTCGGGGATGGCGGCCGGCGTGCAGCTCCCCGTCACGGGCGAGGCCGCGTCGTGCGCGGCGGAGAGGTCGATCCGCGAGGCGTACCGGCCCGACTTCGGGTCGGCCACCGGGACGCCGCTCGACCGCAGGAGGTCCGCCGCCAGCGCCGGGTCCGGCGCCGTGCGGGCCTGCCGGGCGAGGAGCAGCGCCCCGGCCGCGGCCGGCGCGGCGGCCGAGGTCCCCGAGAAGCTCGCCGTGCGCCCGCCGCCGGCGGCCGGCGCGGCCCACCGGACTCCCGGAGCCAGGAACGAGAGGGCGCTGCCGGCGTTGCTCGCGCACGGCACGACGTCCGGACCGGTCTGGCCGTCTTCGCAGCCGGCGCTCCCGCCCCACGCCGTCGGGCCGACGGAGGAGGAGTAGACCATTCCGACCGCCGAGACGTCCGACAGGCACGCCGGCCAGGAAACGGCGTCGGCCTGGCCGTCGTTCCCCGCGGCCGCCACGACCGCCATCCCCGCGCGCCGCGCCGCCCGGAAGACCGCCGCCCCGGCGGGGTCGTCGGCGTCGCAGAAGCCCGTGGAAGCGCTCTCGTCCGAGAGGCTCAGGTTGACGACGTCGATCGCCAGCCGCTGCCGGTTGGCCACAGCCCAGTCCACGGCGGCCAGGACGTCGGAGGCGCGGGCGCTCTGACAGTCGCCCGACCGGCCGAAGACCTTGAGCACGACCAGGGAGGCGTCGGGGGCGACCCCCTGCGGTCCCGCGACCACGCCGGCGACCTCCGTCCCGTGCCCGCCGCAGTCGGAGAGGTCGTCCCCCTCCCCCGTGAAGGAGGCTCCGCCCCGGACCTTGGGCGCCGTGTCGTCGGGGGAGACGAAGTCGGGATGCGACAGGTCGATGCCGCTGTCCACGACCGCCACGCTCCGTCCCCTCCCCGTCAGCCCGAGCGCCGTCATCCGGTCGGCTCCGATCTGCGCGGTGCCGACCTGTCCTGCCGGGCGCACCGTCCGGTCGAGCCCGATCGACTCGACCTCCGGCCGTGCCGCCAGGTCGAGGAGCCCTTGCAGGCCGAGCTCCCCGGTCACGACCGGGCTCGTCCGGAAGACGCGGGACGGG
Source organism: Acidobacteriota bacterium (assembly GCA_008363385.1). Classification (GTDB taxonomy): domain Bacteria; phylum Acidobacteriota; class Thermoanaerobaculia; order UBA5066; family UBA5066; genus RHKY01. Next base: position 44,432 of record RHKY01000023.1, read on the forward strand.
GCGAATCCCGGCGTCCCCCGGAGCTCGGGGGCGGAGGCCCCTTCGTTCCCCGTCCCGGCGCGGAGCAGGAGGACGACGGGGACGGAGGGTTCCCCGGACGACAGCCGGGAGAGGATCTCGGGGGAGACGCGCGGCCGCGCGCCGCCGTCGGCCAGGGCCGAGGCGGACACGAGCGCCGGGAGCAGGAGGAGGCGGAGACGCTTCAAGACACGGTCCCTGCGGACGCCCGAAGTGCCCGGACAGGTCGGAGGTCTCGACTCTAGCACCGCTCGCAGGCTCACGGCGGCTGGGAGTGTCGGCCGACCGTAGAATCCAACCTTCATGAGATTCCCGTCACCGTTCCTGGTGGGAGAAGGGGGGGTCGCCGTCTTCGCCGACTCCCACCTCGGCCAGGTCGAGGGGGACGGGGAGGACTTCCTGACGGCCCTCGGGGGGCTCCCGGGACGGGGCTTCTCGACGGTCGTCCTGCTCGGGGACGTCTTCCAGTACCTCGTCGGGGACCGGAAGTTCGAGACCCCCCTCATCCGCAGGGTGCTGGTGGGCCTCGAGGAGCTCGCCGCGCGCGGAGTCCGGTTCCGGTACGTCGAGGGGAACCGGGACTTCTTCGTGGCCCGGTCCCCGTTCGCGCGGCCCTTCGCCGCCTACGGCCTGACGGACGGCGTGGCCGTCGGGTCGAAGCGGTACGCCTTCGTCCACGGGGACCGCGTCAACACGCGGGACCTTCCCTACCGGTTCTGGCGGGTCCTGTCGAAGAACCCGGTCTCCTACGCCGTCATGAAGCTCCTGCCGGGCAGCGTCGCCCGCGCCGTGGTGGCCGGGACCGAGGCCCGCCTCTACCGGACCAACTTCAAGCACAAGTCGCGCCTTCCCGTCGCCCACCTCCGGGAGGAGGGGCGGCGAGCCCGCCTGGCCGGGTACGACGAGGTCCTCGTCGGCCACTTCCACGTCGACTGGGTCGACGCCGGCCCGGACGGCGTGGTCCGGGTCCTGCCCGCGTGGCTGGAGGAGCGGCGGCACGCCGAGATCGACCCGGACGGCACGCTCCGGCTCGTGGAGGAGCCGACGGCGGGGCGGGCCCGGCCCCGCGCGGCCGCCCCCGCGGTGCCGGGTTGAGCGGCTCCCCCCTCCCTGCCGGGCCGCTCGTCGGGCGCGTGCGGGTCCCCGGCTCGAAGAGCCTCACGAACCGCGCGCTCGTGGCCGCGGCCCTCCTCCCCGGTGAGAGCCGCCTCGGCCACCCGCTCGACGCGGACGACACCCGGACCCTGGCCCGCTGCCTGACGCTCCTCGGCGCGCGCGTCGCCCAGGAGCCGGGCGGCTGGCGGGTCCGCGGCCCGCTTCGCCCGCCCGCGGGGGAGGTCCACCTCGACGTGGGCCCGGCCGGGACGCCGGCCCGGTTCCTCCTCGCCGTCTGCGCGGCCCTTCCCGGCGCCTACGTCCTGGACGGCTCCGAGCGGATGCGGCTCCGGCCGATGGGTCCGCTGGTGGAGGCGCTCCGCGCGCTCGGGGCGTGGATCGAGCCGCTGGGGCGGGACGGCTTCCTCCCGCTCAGGATCCACGGCAGGAGGCTCCGGGGCGGGAGCGTCCCGATCCGGGGGGACGTCTCCTCCCAGTTCGTCTCGGCTCTCCTCCTCGCCTCGCCGCTCTTCGAGGGAGGCCTCGCGCCCGCGGTCGCGGGCCCCCTCTCCTCGGCGGCCTACGTGACGCTGACCCGGCAGGTGGCCGCCGCGTTCGCGTCGGGGCCGGCGGACTGGGACGTCCCGGGCGACGACTCGGCGGCGTGCTTCCCGATCGCGGGCGCCGTGGCGTCGAGGGGCCGCGTCACGATCGAAGGGCTCCACCCGCAGTCCGCGCAGCCCGACGCGGTCTTCCGCTCCTGGGCGGCTCAGGCGGGGGGGCGCCTCTCGTGGGAGGGGAGCGACCTGGTCGTGGACGCCTCGTCGACGTCCCGCCCCCTTCCGGTCGCGGCCGACGTCGACCCGGCTCCGGACGCGGCGCTCCCGCTCGTCTCGATGCTGGCGTTCGCGCGGGGGACCTCGCGCGTCCGCGGGGTGGCCCGGCTGGCCGAGAAGGAGTCGGACCGCCTCGCGGCCGCGCTTGACCTGCTCGCCTCGGCCGGCGCACGGGCCGGGGTGGAGGCAGGCGAGAGGCCGGCGCTCTCGATCGACGGCGACGCGGGCGTGCCGAGAGCGGCCGCCTTCCGCGCCCACGACGACCACCGCGTCGCCATGGCCGCGGCCGTCCTGGCGCTCTCTCTCCCCGCCGGCTCCACGATCGACGCCCCGGACGTGGTCGGGAAGTCGTACCCTCGCTTCTTCGACGACTGGTCCTCCCTCACCGGCGGCCGCACGCGGTGAGCGGCCGCCCGGACGGCCGGTCGGCCTGGAGCCTCTCGCGGGCCGACCTGGAGGCGGGGGCCGGGGCCCTCCCGAGGCTCTCGCACCCGCTCCTCCCGGACTTCCTGGCGGCGCTCCCCGTTCCCGGGTCGGTCCGCCTCCTCCCCGATCCCCCCGCGCCCGCGCCGTTGCCGGAGTCCCTTCCGGAGGAGCAGGCCCTTCCCTTCCTGGCGCGCCTGGCGGGGCTCTGCGCCTTCCTCCGTTCCGGAAGCCTCGGGATCGACCCGGCGGACGTCTGCCGGATCGGGCACGCTCCGCGCACCCCCGATCGTCCCGCGCTCGCCGCCCCTCCCGTTCCCGAGTTCCGGGCCGCGCCGGCCGCGCTCGTCGTGGCCGGCGTGGCGGCCCGGCTCGCCGGGGCGAAGCTCCCCGAGGCGGCCGACCGGTTCGGCCTTCGGGCTTCGGTCGCGCGGGCCCTCGAGGCCGGCCTCCCGGAGCCCTTCGGCCGGATCGCCTCCTCCGCCCTGCGGTCCGCCGACGTCTCGGACCGCGCCGAGGCCATGATCTGGAGGCTCCTCCCGGCACCCTCGCCGGAGGTGGCGTCGGACCTCCTCGGCCTCGTCATGCCCGTGCCGAGGGTCGCGCCGACGGCGGCGGGCCCTCCGGTCCACGCCGTCGGAGAGGCCGCCCTGCTCCTGGCGCGCGGCGCCGCGCGCCAGGCCTCCTTCGGCGCGTGGGTCGAGGTGCTGCCCGGCGCCCCCCTCGAGGAGGGGGCCGCCTTCGAGAGGGCTGCCGCCCTCCTGGGAGGGGACGTCCGCGCCGGGCTCCTCCGTTCGGCGCTGCGCGGGTCGGCGCCCGACGCCGACGTGCCGCCGCTGGTCGTGGTGGGCCGGGAGCTGGAACGATGGGACCCGGCCTCGCGGGCGGCCTGGGGCCGCCTGACCGGGGTGCCCGGCGTGACGCGCGTCGAGACCCGCCTGCGCCGTCCGGCTCCCTGGGAGGCCGGGTCGGAGCTGACGCACGGGGCGGGGCTGGCGGAGGTCTCGGCCTGCGTCTGGCTCCCGTTCGCGAGCCTCGCGGACGCCGTCGCGGGGTGGGAGGCGATCGTGAAGGGGGCCGGCGGGGAATTCGCGGTGGTCCCGGAGCTGGCCCGGCTCCTCTCGCGCAGCCTCCGGCCCGGCCGGCCGCCTCGCCTGCCGTCGCGCCGGCGTCCGGCCCCCGCGACGAGCGCGGTCCTCGACGCCGCGGCGCTCCTCCCGGCCGGGTTCGACGTGGGCGAGGTCGCCCGCGCGACCGGAGGAAGCGTCGAAGAGACCGCCGACGCGCTGGCCGAGGCGCTGTCGGCCGGACTCCTCGCCCGCCGCGGCAGGCAGTCCTTCGAGTTCACCGAGGAAGGGGAGCGAAGGCGGCGGGCCGCGCGTCTGCCGGCCGCCTCGAGGCGGGACGTCGTCGGCCGCCTCTCCCGCCCGCCGGTCGGCTCACCGGAGAGGCTCGCCGTCGCGGCGCTGGCGCGCGGCAACGCCGAGGACGTCCAGCAGGCCGGAGAGGAGCTCCGTCGGGCCGAGGCCGAAGGGGATCTCCCTCTCGCCATGGAGCTCCTCGGCCACGCCCCGGGCTCCTCGCCGGACCTCGGACGTCCCCTGCCCGCTGCGCGGGCGCTGGTGCGCGCGGGGCGGCTCGAGGAGGCCCGGCGGATCCTGCTCCGGACCTCCTCCGCCGGCAGGGTCGCGCTGCCGCCCGGGGAGCGGTACGAGGCGGCCGACCTCCTCGCGCGCCTGGGGGAGCCGGGGGCGGCGCTGCGTCTGCTCGAAGGGGACGGCTCCGTGGAGGCGGCCCTCTCCCAGGCCGAGGTCCTCGTGGAGGGCCGCCGCGACGCCGAGGCGCGGGCGCTCCTCGCTCGCTCGCCGCTCGACCGTCCCGCCGCGCTCTCCCGCCGCGACCTCTTGCGGCTCCGGCTGCTGCGCGCGGAGCTGGCCGCGCGGGCCCTCGACACGGGCTCGGCGGCGGCTCTCCTCTCCGAGCTCGCCCGCGACCTGTCCGAGGGGGCCGCCGACGGCCGCCTGGCCGCCCGGGTCGCCTTCTCGTCGGGCTACCTGGCGTCGGACCTGGGGCGGTCCGGCGAGGCGAAGGTCTTCTTCCGGCGGGCCTTCGAGGAGTCCGACGACCCGCGCTCGCGCGCCGACGCGAAGCTCGACCTGGCGGTCGTCCACTTCCACGAGGGGGCGTTGAACGAGGCCGCCTCCGCGCTCTCGGAGGCGCTCTCGTTCTACGAGGCGGCCGGCGAGGAGGGCCGCTACGTCTCGGCGCTCGGGAACCGCGTCGAGATCGCGCTGGCCGCCGGCCGGTACGCCGACGCGAGGGAGGACCTCGAGCGGGTCCTGGCCTTCGACCGGCGGCCGGGGCGCGAGCGGCAGCTCCTCTACGACATCCCCGCCTGGCAGAGGCTGGCGCTCCTCGAGGGGGACGTCGGCGAGGCGTCGCGGGCGTTCGAGGAGGCGAGGGCGAAGGTCTCCCTTCACCCGGACCACGAGGCGTTCCGCGAAGCGCTCGTCCTGGAAGGGCGGCGGCGGCTCCTCTCCGGCGACCCCGCGGGCTGCGTCCGGCTCCTGGAGGAGGCGGGCGGCAGGCCCGACAACCGGATGCGCAACGAGCCGCTGCGCGTCCGTCTCTCGAGGTCGGCGCGGATCGACCAGGGCGAGGGGGACGATCCGGGGACGCCCCGGCTGGACGCGGACGAGGAGACGCTCCTGGCCGCCGAGGCGCGGCTGGCCAAGGGCGGCCTCCTTCCGGCTTCGGCGTGGAGGCTCCTCGAGCGGCTCCTCGAGCAGGCGCCGGGGCGCGCCGCCGAGAGGCTCGTGGAGTGGGCCGTCCGGTTCCCGGCCGCGTTCGACGGGGAGCGGGGCGCGCCGCTCTCCGACCTGGGCCTGCGGGCGTCGGGCATGGCCGGCCTCTCCGCGGCGCGGGCCTTCTTCCTCCGCTCGCCTTCGGCCGCCCGGCCGGCGGCGAGGGACGCGGCTCGCCCCTCGGCCATCGTCGCCGTCGACCCGGCGACGCGGGCCGCGCTCGCCGAGGCGGGCAAGGTCGCCGGGACGGGCCTCTCGGTCCTCGTCCTCGGCGAGACGGGGACCGGGAAGGAGGCGCTCGCCCGCGAGGTCCACCGCCTCTCGGGGAGACCCGGGCGCTTCGTCCCCGTCAACGTCGCCGCGCTCACGGAGACGCTCCTGGAGTCGGAGCTGTTCGGGCACGCGCGGGGGGCCTTCACGGGCGCGGAGAGGGACCGGGCCGGGCTCGTGGAGGAGTCCTCCTCCGGGACGCTCTTCCTGGACGAGATCGGCGAGATGGCGCTCCCGCTGCAGGCGAAGCTCTTGCGCGTCCTGCAGGAACGCGAGGTCCGACGCCTCGGCGAGGTGCGGGAGCGGAAGGTGGACCTCAGGGTCGTCGCCGCCACCCACCAGGACCTCGCCGCCCGGATGAAGGCCGGCTCGTTCCGGGAGGACCTCTACTTCCGCCTCGCCCAGGTCGTGGTCCGCCTTCCGCCGCTGCGCGAGCGGCCGCGCGACCTCGCCCGGCTCCTCGAGGGCGCGCTGGGCGGGGAGGCGACCTTGACGGCGCGCGCGAGGTCGCGGCTCCTCTCCCATCCCTGGCCCGGGAACGTCCGCGAGCTCCTGTCCGCCGTCGAGGCGGCCGTCGCGCTCGCGGCTCCCGGACGGACGATCGACGTCGGGCACCTGCCGCCCGCCGTCCGCGGCGAGGAACCGGCGCCGGGTGCCCGGACCGGGCGGGGACGCTACTTCGACGGCGTCGACGACGCCCGCCGGAGGCTCGTCCGGGAGGCGCTCTCGGAGACGGACGGGAACCGCACCGCGGCCGCCCGGCTCCTGGGCCTCTCGCGCCAGTCGCTCCTCTACGAGATGAAGAAGCTCGGTCTGGCGGAGGGCCGGGCGGAGGGCCGGGTGACATCCCGTTCCCGCCCCGGGAGAATCGTCCGGCCGTGACCGCCGTCGTGAGGCGACTCCTCGCCGTCCCGCTCCTGCTCGTCGGGGCGGCCACGCTCGTCTTCTTCCTGATCCACCTCGTCCCCGGGGACCCCGCCGCGGCGATGCTGGGCGAGGGGGCGTCCCCGGCCGACGTCGCCGCCCTCAGGAGCGACCTGGGGCTGGACCGTCCCGTTCCCGTCCAGTACGCGCGCTGGCTCGGCGGCCTCCTGCGCGGCGACCTCGGCGTCTCGTTCGTGTCGCAAAGGAGCGTCACGAAGGAGATCCTCCGCGCCCTTCCGGCGACGGGCTCGCTCGCCGTCGCCGCGTTCCTCGCCGCGCTCCTCGTGGCCGTCCCGGCGGGCGTGGCCGGAGCCCTGTTCACGGGACGGGCGCTCGACCACGTCCTGAGGGGCGTCTCCCTCCTCGGTGTCTCCACGCCCAGCTACGTCTCGGCCCCGATCCTCGTCCTCGTCTTCTCGGTGGGCCTCGGGCTCCTGCCCGTCTCGGGTCGCGACGCCCCCTTCGCCCTCGTCCTGCCGGCGGTGACCCTCGGGCTGACGATGGCGGCGCTCCTGTCGCGGATGATCCGGGCCTCGCTCCTGGAGGAGCTGTCGCGCCCTTACGTCCTGGCCGCGCGGGCGCGGGGGGAGGGGCGCTTCGGCGCCGCGCTCCGGCACGCCGGGAGGAACGCCCTCCCGCCGGTCCTCGTCGTGGCAGGGCTCCAGTTCGGTTCGCTCCTCACCGGCGCGGTCGTCACGGAGACCATCTTCGCCTGGCCCGGGATCGGCCGGCTCCTCGTCCAGTCGATCCAGCGACGCGACTACCCGCTCGTCCAGGGGTGCGTCCTCTTCATCGCGTTCGTCTACACGGTCGTCAACGCCGCCGTCGACGTCCTCGCCGTGGCGCTCGACCCGCGCGCGGCGGCCCGCTCGGCGGGCCCGGAGCCGGAGGCGTGACCGGCCCGCGGCTCGGCGCCGGCGCCCGCCTCTCGGCGCTCGTCCTCCTCCTGGCGTCCCTGACGGCCGCCCTGGGGCTCCTCGTCCCGCGCGAGAAGGCGTACCGGATCGACCTCGGCGCCCGGCTCGTCCCGCCGCGGGCCGGGGCGCCGCTCGGCACGGACGAGCTGGGCCGGAGCCTGGCCTGGCGGCTCGTCGTCGGGGCCAGCGTGTCGCTCGGCGTCGCGGCGACCGCGGTGGCCGTCTCGGCGACGCTCGGCTCGTTCCTCGGGCTCCTGGCGGGAGAGCGGGGCGGGGCCGCGGACGCGGCGCTCGGCCGGGTCGTGGACCTCGTCCTGGCCTTCCCCGGCCTCCTCCTGGCCGTGGCCCTCGCCGCGGTCCTGGGGCCCTCGGCGGCGAACACGGTCGTCGCGCTCTCGGTCGTGGGCTGGGTGCCGTACGCGCGGCTGTCGCGGACGGAGGCGCGCCGGGTCTCCTCGCTCGACTACGTCGCTTCGGCCCGGGCGTTGGGCGCCTCGCGCCTCCGCCTCCTCGGCCGCCACCTCCTCCCGAACGTGGCGGCCCCGCTCGTCGTCCAGGCCACGCTCCACCTCGCCGGGGCGATCCTGGCCGAGTCGGCGCTCTCGTTCCTCGGCCTGGGCGTGCCGCCTCCCGCCCCCTCCTGGGGCGCGATGCTCGCGGCCGGGCGGACGCACGTCCTGGACGCCCCGCACGTCGTCCTGGCCCCCGCCGTCGCGATCCTCCTGGTCGTCGTGGCGACGAACGTCCTCGGCGACGCCCTCGTGGCCCGCCTCCAGCGCGTCCGCCATGCCTGAGGGGAAGCGGGACGCGGAGCCAGCGGCTCGCCGGGCGGGGCGGCGGGACGTCCTCCTCCTGCTCCTCGCCTCGGTCCTCCCGTACCTGAACGGCCTGGCCGCCGACTTCACGTACGACGACAAGGTGATCGTCCGCGACAACCCTCGCCTCTCCTCGCCGTCCACGGTGGGGGAGATCCTGACGACGCACTACTTCGGGGGCGGGGCGGAGACGGCCACGAACTACCGCCCGGCCGTGCTGCTGACCTACGCCGTCCAGCGCTGGGTCCACGGCAACCGGCCGCTCCCGTTCCACGCGGTCAACGTCGCCCTCCACGCGGCGGTCACCCTCCTCCTCTTCCGGTGGCTCCTCCTCCTCGGCTTCCCGCGGCCGCCGGTGCTCGCGGCCTGCCTCCTCTTCGCCGTCGTCCCGATCCACGTCGAGGCCGTCACCTCGATCGTGGGCCGGGGCGAGACGCTGGCCGCGCTCTGCGTCCTGGCGTCGGCCCTCCTGTGGCTGAAGGCCACGCGCGACGACGCCCTCCGGCCGGTCCCGTACCTCCTGTCGCTCGCGGCGTTCACGCTCGGCGTCTTCGTCAAGGAGAGCGCGGCCGTCGTCCCGGGCGTCGTCCTGCTCGGAGAGCTGTTCCGCGGCGGGAGCGGAGACGCCCCGCTCCGCCGGCTGCGGCGCCTCCTGGCGCGGCGCGCCGGGGCGCTGGCGGGCCTCCTCTCCCCCCTCGCCGTGCTCTTCGCCGTCCGCCGGCTCGTCCTGGGCGGCTTCCTGACCTCCGGCCGGGCCGCGATCTTCGACCTGGAGAACCCCCTCGTGGCGCTCGAGGCGCCGCTCCGGACCGTCAACGCCCTGGGCCTCCTCTTCCGGTACGCCTTCCTGACGTTCGTCCCCGCCGGCCTGTCGGCGGACCACTCGGCCCGGTCGCTCGTCCTGGCCGACGGCCTCCTGTCGCCCCGCGCGATCCTGCCGGTCCTGCTGGCCGCGGCGCTCGCGGCCTCGGCCGTCTGGCTCTGGCGCGCGCGCCCGCTCGTCCCGTTCGGGCTCTGCCTCTTCGCCGGGACGTTCCTCCCCGCCTCCAACGTCCCGTTCCCGATCGGCACGATCTGGGGCGAGCGGCTGGCCTACCTCCCGTCCGCGGGGCTCCTCCTGGCCTTCGCCGGCCTCCTCGCCCCCCGCTCGCGCGCCGTGCCCCGTCCGTCGCGCCTCCGTTGGCGGGAGGCGGGGGTCGGCCTCCTGGCGGCCGTCTACGCCGTGGGGACCCTCGTCCGCAACCGCGTCTGGCAGAGCGACGCGGCCCTCTTCGCCGACACCGTCGCCAAGGCCCCGCGGTCGGCCAAGGCCCGGTACAACCTCGCCTACCACCTCTGGCGCGAGAAGGACGCGGCCGGCGCCGTGCGCGAGCTCCGGACGGCCACGGAGATCTTCCCGCGGCACTACACCGCGTGGTCCCTCCTGGGCCGGCTGGCGCGGGAAGGGGGCCGGCACGCCGACGCCGTCGCGGCGTACGCGGCCTGCCTGAAGGTCCACTCGCGGTACGAGGGGGGGCTCTGGGGGTACGCGACCTCGCTCGAGGAGGCCGGCCGGGAGCCCGAGGCCGCGGCCGCCTGGGACCGCGCGTCGCGCCTCCTCCCCGCCTCGGCCCTGATCGCCCGCAGCCGGGCGCTCTTCCTCGACCGGCGCGCCTCGCCCGACCGGAGGCTGCACGAGTGGCGGCGGGCCGTGATCACCGGCCTGGGCGCGGGGCCGGCGCGGCTGGGGCTGGCCCGCGCGCTCCTGGCCGGCGGGGAGCGCGACGCCGCGGTGAGAGAGGCTCGATGGGCCCTCCTCGCCTCGCCCGGCCTCCCGGAGGCGCGCGTTTTCCTCGCGGAGCGCTACGAGGAGGAGGGGAAGGGGCTCGCGGCCGCCGCCGAGCTGGGGCGAGCCTGGCGCTCGCACCCCTCCGACGCGGTCCTGGCGGCCCGTCTCCTGGAGCTCGGGGCCCGCCGGCCGGACGCCCGGTCGCGCGCGGCGGCGGCCCTCCCGTCGATCACCGCACGGTTCGGGGCCCGTCCGGCCGACGCGCGGCTGGCCGCGGCTCTGGCCGCCCTCAGCCGCTGACGCGGGCGGCGCGACGCGCGGCGCGCCGCTTCAGCACCCAGAGGAGCCCCACGTAGGTCAGCGCGCCGGCCAGCCCGGTCAGGACGAACATCCCGGTCGCCCACTGCAGCCCGAGGCTCTTCATCGCGGGGAGCCCGCCGTCCCAGAAGTTCCTGGTGAAGAGCTGGTGGAGGGGCGGGTGGGCCTCCGCCTCGTGCTGGGCGAAGAGGACGAGGCGGCCGATCCAGACGGCCGCGACGCTCGTCGGGCCGAGGGTGAGCGGGTTGACCACCAGCGTCCCGAGGAAGACGTCCACCTTGTTCAGCCGGAGGAGGATCGCCAGCGCCAGCGCCATCATCCAGTGGAAGCCGATCAGCGGCGTGAACGAGATCGCCACGCCCACGGCGAAGGCGGCGGCCACCGACTCCGGCGGGTCGTCCCGCCCGAGCATGTGGAGGAAGCGGTCGCGGAAGCGCTGCGACGCCGGGCCGGGGTCCGGGAAGCGGGGGAGGCGCCCGCTCACGCGCCCGGAGCCTCGGCGAAGTGGTCGAAGCCGACGTCGGGGAGCGGCTCGTGTCGGGGGCCTGCGGCGAGCACGATCTCGGGATTCTCTCTCAGGATCCCGATCTTGCGAAGGGCGTACCTCCCCGAGAGCCGGCCCACGGAGGCCGAGCGGCCGGGCGACACGGCGAAGAGGAGCCCGTAGTCCTCCCCCCCGTAGAGCGCGGCGGGCAAAGGCTTCAGGCCAAGCAGCTTCGCGACCTCGGAGAGCTCCGAGTCGACCGGCAGGGCCTCGAGCTCGACGACGGCGCCGCAGCCCGACGCCCGGCAGAGCCGGTGGAGGTCCCGGGCGAGGCCGTCCGAGATGTCGATCGCCGCCGTCGCCAGGCCCCGCTCGGCGAGCGCGACGCCGAGGTCGACCATCGGCCTGGGCTCCAGCTGGTGCCGGAGCATCCGGGAGAGGGCCACGCGGTAACGCTCGGGCGCCAGGCGGCCGGCGGGGCCCCGTGCCACGCCCTGCCGGTCCAGGTCCCACCCGGCGAGCCGGGCGCGAAGGCCCGCCGCCGCCACGCCGAGGGTCCCCGAGACCCAGAGCTCGTCCCCCGGCGACGCCCCCGACCGGAGGAGCGGCGAAGCGGGGGACCGTCCGATCACCGTGACCGAGACGAACGTGACCGGCGAGCGGGTCAGGTCGCCGCCGACCACGGCCACGCCGAAGTCGACGGCCACCGAGCGGAAGCCCCGCGCGAACGCCTCCAGCCACGAGGGGTCGGCCTCCCGGGGGAGGCCGAGCGTCAGGAGGGCGTAGAGCGGGGGAGCCCCGGCGGCCGCCAGGTCGGAGAGGTTCACGGCCAGCGCCTTGCGACCGAGCCGCTCCGGGTCCCAGCCGTCCCGGAAGTCCTCCCCCTCGACGAGGACGTCCGTCGTGACGGCGACCGGCCCGCCGGGGCTCACGACCGCCACGTCGTCCCCGATCGGGACCAGGACGTCCCGCCTCCGGGCCTTGAAGACCGTGGCGAGCCGCGCCACCAGGACGTCCTCGGGCGGCAGGGGGCTCATGCGGCCGTCCGTCGCCCGGCCGGGGTCCTCTTGCCGGCCGGCCCGGCCTTCGGAGGCTGCTTCGCCTTCTGAGGCCTCGCGGCCGCTGACGGCGGGGCCGAGAGGAGCGCCGAGGCGAGCACGTCGTCGACGTTCCCGACGAAGACGAAGCCGAGCCCCTTCTTCTGGTCCTCCGGGATCTCCTCGAGGTCGCGCGCGTTGGACTTCGGCAGCAGCACGCGGCGGATGCCGACCCGCCGGGCCGCCAGCACCTTCTCCTTGACCCCGCCGATCGGCAGGACCTGCCCCCGGAGGGTGATCTCGCCGGTCATGGCGACGTCGCGCCGCACCGGCCGTCCGGTGAACGCCGAGATGATCGCCGTGGCCATCGTGATCCCGGCCGAGGGCCCGTCCTTGGGGATGGCCCCCTCGGGGACGTGGACGTGGAGGTCGTTCTGCTCGAACTCCTCGGGCGGGATGGCGAGCTCGCGGGCGCGGGACCTCGTGAACGTGAGCGCCGCCTGGGCGGACTCCTTCATCACGTCGCCGAGCTGCCCGGTGAGCTGGAGCCGCCCCTTCCCCTTCACGGCGCGGGCCTCGACGATCAGGACGTCTCCGCCGATCGCCGTCCAGGCCAGCCCGGTCGCCGCCCCCACCTGGTCCGACTCCAGCCGCTCGTCGCGCTGGAACTTCGGGACGCCGAGGAAGGCCCGGACCTCGGCCGGCCCCACCGTCACCGGCTTGGTCGTCCCCGACGCGAAGCGCACGGCCACCTTCCGGCAGCAGGCCCCGACCTCGCGCTCGAGGTTCCTCAGGCCCGCCTCGCGGGTGTAGTCCTCGACGATCGTCCGGAGCGCCTCCTCGCGGAAGGCGATCCCCTTCTCGGGCAGCCCGTTCTCGGTCCGCTGCTTGGGGATCAGGTGGCGGCGGGCGATCTGGAGCTTCTCCTCCAGCGTGTAGCCGGAGAGGCGCAGCACCTCCATCCGGTCCAGGAACGCGGGCTGGACGGTGTCCAGGACGTTGGCGGTCGTGATGAAGAGGACCTTGGAGAGGTCGTACATCACGCCGAGGTAGTGGTCGCGGAACGTCTTGTTCTGCTCCGGGTCGAGGACCTCCAGGAGCGCCGAGGACGGGTCGCCCCGGAAGTCGGCGCCGATCTTGTCCACCTCGTCCAGCATGAAGACCGGGTTCGACGTGCCGGCCTGGCTGATCCCCTGGATGATCCGCCCCGGAAGCGCCCCGATGTACGTCCGCCGGTGGCCCCGGATCTCGGCCTCGTCCCTCACGCCGCCCAGCGAGAGCCTCACGAACTTCCGGTCGAGCGCCCGCGCGATCGACCGGCCGAGGGAGGTCTTGCCCACGCCCGGCGGCCCGACGAAGCAGAGGATCGGCCCCTTCGTCTCGGGGGCGAGCTTGCGGACGGCGAGGAACTCCAGGATCCGCTCCTTGACCTTCTCCAGGTCGTAGTGGTCCTCGTCGAGCACCCGCCGGGCGCGAGCCAGGTCCAGGTTGTCCGTCGAGCAGGTCCCCCAGGGGAGCCCGGTCAGCCAGTCGAGGTAGGTGCGGAGCATGGCCCCCTCGGCCGAGTCGGGGCTCCCGCGCTCCAGCCGCTTGATCTGCTTCTCGACCTCCTGGGCCGCCTCCTCGGGGATCCCCTTCTCGGCCACCTTCTTGCGGTAGCCGTCGATCTCCTCGGAGAGGTCCTCGGTCCCCCCCAGCTCCTGCTGGATCGCCTTCAGCTGCTGCCTCAGGAAGTACTCGCGCTGGGACTTGTCCATCTCCCCGCGCGCCGCGCCCGTGATCTCCTGCTGGACGGTCAGGACCCGGATCTCGCGCCGCAGGACCTCCAGGACGAAGCGGAGCCGCTCGACGGGGCTCACCAGCTCCAGGACGCGCTGCGCCTCCTCGAGCTTCAGGTCCAGGTTCGAGGCGGCGAGGTCGGCCAGGCGGGCGGGGTCCTCCAGCCCCGCGGCGACGACCATCACCTCCGGCGAGATCGTCTTGCCGAGCTGGATCGTCTTCTCGAGGCCCTCCTTGGCGCTCCTCACCAGGGCCTCGACCTCCTCGCTGAAGGGAGGCGGGGTCTCGGGCTCGGCGATCCGGGCGACCTTGGCCCGCATCGACGGCGTCTCCTGGACCCACGCCTCGATCCGCATCCGCGACAGCCCCTGGACGAGGAGGCGGACGCGGCCGTCGGGGAGCTTCAGCATCCGCATGACGGCAGCCGCGGTCCCCGTCTCGTAGAGGTCGGAGGCGGACGGCTCCTCGACGGAGGCGTCCTTCTGCGCGACGAGGAGGAGGATCCTCTGCTCCGCGAGCGCCGCGTCCACGGCGGCGATCGACCGCTCCCGCGAGACCGAGAGCGGGACGATGACGTAGGGGAAGAGGACGACGTCCTTCAGCGGCAGGACCGGGAGGAAGTCCGGGATCGCGAAGCCCTCGGCCGGCTTCTCGCGGGGCTCGGCGGCGGCGCTCATCTCCCGCCCCCCCCGGTCCGCTCGTCTCGCCCGATCGGGATCGACCGGCTGCGGGCCCGCGTCCTCTTCGGGACGAGCACCGTCAGGAGGCCGTCCGCGTACGAGGCCGACGTCGTCTCCGGGTCGGGGTCTCCCGGCAGCTCCAGCGCTCGCTCGAACGGGCCGGCGACCCGCTCCACGCGGAGGAAGCGTCCCCGCTCGCCCTCCGTCGGCCGGCGATCGCCGCGGAGGATCACGACGCGCCCGTGCACGGAGAGGGAGAGGCGCTCGGCCACCGCGCCGGGGACCTCGAAGACGAGGCGCCACGCCCCTCCGTCGTCGACGAGGTCCACGGGGGGTCCCGCGAGCGGGTGGTGGTCGGCGCCGGGCACCGCCTGGCGCGCCTTCATGACGATGACGGGGAGGCCGTGCGGGGGGGTCTTCACGTCGCTCACCGCTTCCTGCCGGCGGCGCCGGCGGGCTTTCCGAGCAGCTGCTTGAGCTCGTCGACGAAGTCCCCGAGGTCCTCGAACCGCCGGTAGACGGACGCGAACCTCACGTACGCCACCTGGTCCAGGTCCTTCAGGCGCTCCATCACGCGGGCCCCGATCTCGGCGGTCGCCATCTCGCGCTCCTCCCGGCCGGCCAGCTCGGTCTCGACGGCGTCGCCGATCTCCTCGAGCGCCTTCGGCTCCACGGGCCGCTTCTCGCAGGCGCGCCTCAGGCCTCGCAGGAGCTTGGCCCGGTCGAACTCCTCGCGGCGCCCGTCCTGCTTGACGACGAGGAGGGGGATCTCCTCGACCTTCTCGTAGGACGTGAAGCGCCGTTCGCAGGCGACGCACTCGCGGCGACGCCTTATGACGTCCCCCTCGCGGCTCTCCCGGGAGTCGACGACACGGTCCTCCAGGTTCCCGCAGAAGGGGCAGCGCACCGGGGAAGACTAACGCCTAAGCCCGGCGCTGTCGCGCCGGGGCTCCCGGCGTCAGGTGGGCGCCGCCCCGTCCTCCCGGAGCTTCCCGAGGCTCAGCCCGCTCGCCCCCAGGAAGAGGAGCCCCAGGATCGTGATCGGCACGAAGGAGATCGCGTGGGCGACGACGGCGAAGGCCGCCGCGGTGGCCGCCGGGACCGCGTAGAAGCCGGTCAGGCAATACGCGACGGCGGCGTGGTAGCCGCCGACCCCGCCCGGGGTCGGGATGGCCAGCCCCAGGACGGCCCAGGCCAGGACGAAGAACGTGACCGGGTACGGGAACCTCAGGTCGAACGCCAGGAGGGTTGCGTGGATCTGGAAGCAGATCACCAGCCAGAGGGCCGCCGAGGAGGCAGCCAGGACGGCGGCGTCCCTGGCCGTCTCCAGGGGCTGCAGCGCCGCCAGGAGGTGGGACGCCAGCGACCGGAGCCGATCGGCGAACCGGCGGGGGAGCTTCGCCAAGAACGGCTCCAGGAAGCGCATCGCGGCCTCGGGACGCCGCCCCAGCGCCGACATCACCACGAGCGCCACCGCCGTGACGACGCCGAGGACGAGCGCGGAGCGCCGGAGGAGGTCCAGCCGGGCGGAGGCGTCGCCCCCCACCTCGGCCGGCGCGAAGCCGCCCAGGGCGTAGACGATGAAGAGGACCAGGACCGACAGGAGGTCGAGCAGCCTCTCGATCAGGATCGAGAGGACCGACGGGGCCAGCGGCACCCGGGCCAGGCGCGACAGGGCGACCGGCCGGACGACCTCCCCCGCGCGGGCCGGGAGGAGGGTCGTGGCGGCGAAGCCGATGCAGGTGGCGACGTTGGCGTCCCGCTGGCGCACCTTGCCGACCGTCCGCAGGAGCCACGTCCAGCGCCACGAGCGGATCGGGATCATCACGATCGAGGTGACGACCGCCACCACGACCCAGCCGGGGCGCGCCTTCCCGATCGCGTCGCCGACGGCCCTCATGTCGAGGTTCTTCAGGAAGACCCAGAGGAGGAGGGCCGCCAGCGCCAGCGAGACCGCCACGCGCAGGGCCTTCGAGGCGGTCGGCGACATCGGCCGGATGGTAGCCTAACGACCTTGGACGCGCCGGCCGTCCCCGACGCGGTGCGGGTCTACCACGACCCCCTCGTGCTGCGGCACGACACGGGCCCCTTCCACCCCGAGCAGCCCGGGCGCGTCGAGGCCTGCGCCGCGGCCCTGGCGGCGGCCGGGCACCGGCTGCACGCCCCCCCCTCGCCGGAGCGGACGCTCGAGGCGATCTCGCGCGTCCACCCGGCCGGGTACGTCGAGCGGCTCCGGCAGGCCGCCGCGCGTGCCCCGGCCGGCGCGGGGGAGCGGGCCTTCACCCTCTTCGACTCGCCCGACAACCCCCTCGGCGCGGCGACGTTCGACGCGGCCGTCCGGGCCGTGGGGCTGACGCTGGCGGCCGTCGACGACGTGCTGGCGGGCCGGGCGCGGTCGGGTTTCGTCGTGGTCCGCCCGCCGGGGCACCACGCGCGGGCGCGGTCGGCGATGGGCTTCTGCTTCCTCAACACGGTGGCCGTGGCGGCGCGGGACCTCCTCGCCGCGCGCGGCCTCGCGCGAGTCCTCGTGGCGGACTTCGACGTCCACCACGGCAACGGCACCCAGGAGCTGTTCTGGGAGGACGGCGGCGTGGCCTACCTGTCCGTCCACCGGTACCCCTTCTACCCGGGGACCGGGGCTTCCGACGAGGCCGGTGCCGGCGCGGGCCGCGGCCTGACCGTCAACGTCCCCCGGCCCGCCGGCTCGGGGGACGACCCGTACGCCGGGGGGTTCTCCGACGCGCTGGAGGCGCTGGCCGAGAGGTTCCGGCCCGAGATGGTCCTGGTCAGCGCCGGGTTCGACGCGCACGGGGAGGACCCGCTCGGAGGGATGGCGGTGACCGAGGAGGGGTTCGCCCGGATGACCCGGACCCTCGCCGAGGTGGCCCGGCTCTGGGCCGGGGGCCGGCTGGTGTCGGTGCTCGAGGGGGGGTACGACCCGGGGGCCGTCGGCCGCTCCGCCGTCCGGCACGTCTCCGAGCTCGGGGGGTGCCCGGGCGCGATTGACACTCCCGAATCCCAGCCCTAGAATCCGCATAAGTTTCTCTGTCCTCGACACCTTTACCCGGTCGGTGGAATCGAGGCCCGACCCCTGGCACCGAAGGGCTTCGCCAGATCAAGTGGGCGTAACGGAGGAATGCTGATGACTCGCAAGGCTCTGATCCTCCCGGCGATCGTCGCGATCCTGTGCTGGGCCGCCGCTCCGGCCGCCGCGCAGGGGACCTGCGCGAACGGCGAAGGCTGCCCCGCGCAGACGCTCGGAACGATCGAGTTCCCCGCGGAGGGGGCCCTGGTGTCCGGGTTCGTACGGGTGACCGGGTTCGCCCTGAACGGGAACCTCGTCTCGAACGTCGACCTGTACGTCGACGGGAAGGAGGAGGCCAACCGGATCACGACGCCGGGCGGGGCCAACATCAACCTGCCGCGGGCCGACGTGATCCAGGCGTTCCCCGCCTACGCCGGCACGCCCGGGGAGCACCCCGGGTTCGAGATGTCCTTCCGGGCGTCGGCGTTCGCGAACGGGACCCACACGATCTGGGTCCGGATCACGGACGTGACCGGCTGCTGCTACTGGCTGGCGTCGCGCTCGGTGAGGGTGGACAACACCCGGAACCAGCCGCCCTTCGGCAACCTGGACTTCCCGAAGCCGAACGACTCCGTCCACGCCAACGGCGTCCTGCAGGTCGCCGGGTGGGCGCTGGACGACCGGCGCGTGGACCACGTGGAGGTCCTCGTGGACGGCCTCCAGGAGCGCCAGGCGGTCGTGGGCGTCTACCGGCCCGACGTGGCGGCGTACTACCCGGACGTCCAGAACGCGCTGGTCGCCGGCTTCATCCTGAACATCGACTCCACGCGCTACACGAACGGCGTCCACACCGTCACGGTGAAGGCGGTCGACGACCAGGGCCAGGTCGGGCTGATCGGGCAGCGGAAGGTCCAGATCTTCAACAACGCCCCGAACCTCCCCCCCTTCGGCGAGGTGGAGTACCCGCTGCTCAACGCGACCTGGTTCGGCAACTGCTTCGCGCCGGTCGGCGGGCCCTCGGGCGGCGAGATCCTCGACCCGCGGTACATCATGTTCGTCACCGGCTGGGCGCTCGACACGTCGAACGTGATGGAGCGTGGCGGCCTCTCGCACGTCTTCCTCGAGATCGACGGCGTCAAGCTGCGGGACAGCCGGATCAACTGCCACCGCGAGTTCAACCTGAACAACATGCTGATCGACTGCTACGGGTACTACCGGCCGGACGTGGAGGTCCTGTACCCGGGCTTCCAGCAGGCGCCGAACGCGGGGTTCAACTTCGCCATCGACGTCGGCTACCTGATCACGCAGCAGGGCTTCCGCGAAGGCGGCCACATCCTCCAGGTCAAGGCCGCCGACAAGGAGGACCAGGTCACGCTCTTGAAGGAGATCCCGATCTACTTCGAGTGCGCCACGCAGAACCTCGACCCGCCGCCGCTCGGCTTCGTCGAGGACCCGGCGAACTACGAGTTCGTCAACGGCGTCTTCCCGGTGATCGGCTGGGCGCTCGACCTGGACACGGTGATCCGGGTCCGCGTCCTGATCGACGGGTTCCCGCAGATCGACGCCCTCCGCGGGGTCGACTACGCCGAGTACGGCCTCGCCAGCCCCGACGTCGGGCTCGTCTACCCGAACTACCCGCAGAGCACGCGGGCCCGGTGGCGCTTCTACCTCGACACCACGAAGCTCTCCAACAGCGAGCACGACCTCCTCGTCGAGGTGATCGACGGGCGCGGCTTCGTCCGCTCGGCCGGAACGCGGCGCTTCCTCGTCAACAACAACACGGTCACCCGCTAGACGGCCCTCCTTCCCCGGAAGAGCTCGCGGCCCCGCTCACGCGGGGCCGCTTGGCTTCGTGGAGGGGACGAACTGGAGCCCCAGTCCAGCGAACGGAGGACGCCGGGGGACCCCGAAGCGTCGGGCCCGCGGCGGCGCCGCCGGGGGAACGCCCTCGACCTGCGAGCTGGTCGGGTGGCCTGCGGGCCTGGTTTCGGCTCGACCCGGGAGGCGCTGCACTATGCTCGCGACAACCTGGCGGGAAAGGAGCGCCCTCATGAGCCGTCTCGAACTCCTTGCTCTCCTGGTGCTCTCGACGACCCTCGTCTCGTGCGGCGTGAACCCGTTCGGGTCGCCACCCCGCGTGCGGACGGACGGGTTCCAGGCGACGGCGTTCGTCGACGACGGCTCCGTGCAATCG
Organism: Acidobacteriota bacterium; assembly: GCA_008363385.1. GTDB lineage: Bacteria > Acidobacteriota > Thermoanaerobaculia > UBA5066 > UBA5066 > RHKY01. The sequence continues at coordinate 63,819 of RHKY01000023.1, forward strand.
ACGTTCGGACTGGCCGTCCGTGGCAAGAGCCTCCGTCGCGACGAGCTGGGCGGTGGCCCCTGGTCGGTCCTCGTCGTTCGAGGGGAGGATCAGACGGCTTTCGAGCTCGACCCGGCGACGAAGAGCTGGCGGGAGGCCGACTCGCTTCTCGCCGCCACGATCCTCACGGGGCATCCGCTCTCGCCCGGGTTCTCGGAGGTGGAGGAGTCGAAGCAGCGAGGAGCGGCGACCTACAGCAAGGAGAGCGACGCGGTCTTTGCCGGGAACCGCTGCGTGCGCTGGCTCTTCGACAACGACCCGTCGGCCCCGGCCACCGCGACCACGACCTACTGGGTCTGTCCGGTGCTGGACGACCTCGTCGTCCGATGCGATCACGTCACGAAAGACCCGGAGGGCGGGACCCTGAGGCGCACGACGGAGCTTCGGGCCGTGAGGGTCGGCGCTCCTCCGGAGCTCTTCGAGATCCCGAAGGGATTCCGGAAGGTCGAGGCGCCGGACGAGCCGGGCCGCTGAAGGACCGGCGCGACGGGCCGATCGGTGAGCCCTGGTCGAGAGTCGGAAGGGGAGTCGCGCACCTCTCACTCGGCGCCGCGGGAGCCTCCCCCGGTCACGGGAGGGGGATCGCCGGGGGAGGGGGCAGGGGAGGCCCGGCGTCCGGCGGCGCCGGGAGGCGCCGCGGGGGCCTCCCCCGGTCACGTCAGTGGACGGAGCAGGAGATGCAGGGGTCGTACGCCCGGACGAGCATCGAGGCGAGCTTCTCGAGCGCGGCGTCCGACGTGCCGTGGCGGGACTGCTCGACGGCGAGCCGCTGCAGGTCGTGCTGGATGTTGGCGTTGTTCTGCGTCGTCGGGATGACGCAGTCCGCCTTCACGATCCTCCCGTCGCCGTCGTAGACGTAGTGGTGGTAGAGGATCCCGCGGGGCACCTCCACCGCGCCGACGCCCTCGCCCGGCCGCGGCTCGACGGCGGCCAGCACCGGGGTGTCGGGCGCCGCGTCGAGGATCTCGTCGATCAGGGTCATCGACTCCTTGACCACGTGGACGCACTCGACGGCCTGCGCGACGTTGTTCAGGAACGGGTTGTAGCAGGGCGCCTGGAGGCCCAGCTCGGAGGCGACCGCCAGCGCCTCCGGGAGGAGCTGCGGGTAGTTGTTGTTGAACCGCGCCAGGGCGCCGACCGCGAAGGAGGCGCGCGAGAGCTTGCACCACTTCGAGGTGTTGTCGTCCGTGACGTACTCGTTGGTCATCTTCCGGTAGTCGGACTCGGCCATCTCGACGCCGTCCGAGGAGACGAGGCGGCCTCCGATCCAGGGGTAGCAGCCGTCGCCGAGCAGGGAGACGAACTCGGTCTCGCGGGCGAACGTCGGCATCTCCAGGGTCTTCAGCAGGCCGACGACGGCCCCCAGGTCCTTCATCGCGCCGTCCAGCTCGCCCCGGAGCGCGCGGAGGGCTCGCTTGTCCGGGATCCGGGTCATCCCGCCCACGGCGATGGAGACCGGGTGCGTCGTGCGGCCGGCGACGACGTCGCAGAGCGTGTTGCCGACCCCCTTGAGCCGGGCCGCGACCGCGAAGACCTCGGGCTTCAGGTCGACGAGCGGGATCGCCGACTCGAGGCCGAGGAAGTCCGGCGCGGCCAGGAACAGGACGTGGAGGACGTGGCTCTGGAGCGTCTCCCCGTGCTTGGCCAGGAGCCGGAGCTTGGCCGCCAGCGGCGGCACCTCCACGCCGAGCGCCGCCTCGCTGGCCCGCACGCTGGCCAGGCAGTGCCCGATCGAGCAGATGCCGCAGATGCGCGCCGTCAGGATCCCGGCCGTCGAGTAGTGCTTCCCCTTCAGCATCACCTCGAAGTAGCGGGGGGTCTCGACGACCTCCCAGCGGGCCTCCTGGATGACGCCGTCGCGGATGCGGATCTTGATGTTCCCGTGCCCCTCGACGCGGGTCAGGTGGTGGACGTTGACGTCGGCAGTCACGCGCATCGCAGTGCCTCGAATCCCCCGAAGAAGCTCAGGCGTTCGTCGATCTCCCGGTCGTCGAATCCCCTCTCCCGGCACAGCTCCAGGAAGGCCTTCAGGTTGGCGTCCGGAGCGGGCCCGCGGCAGCCCCAGCAGCCCAGGCCGCCGGCGGGGCAGGGGGCCTCGCAGCCGGCCCGCGTGACGGAGCCGAGGCAGAGCTGGCCCGACTCCATCAGGCAGTTCACGAACCGCTGCTTGCAGTCCATGCAGACCGGGTAGACCGTGAACTCGAACGGCACGCCGAGCGCGACGTGCCTCACGACGCGCTCCACCTCCTCCTTGGAGACGGGGCAGCCGGGGATGGCCAGGTCGACGTGGACGAAGTCCCCGACCGGCTGCGCCGGCTGGGTCGGCTTCGGCTTGTCGCCGTAGACCTCCCGGTTCGCCTCGTCGAGGTCGTAGGCGTTCTTCAGGCGGGCGACGCCGCCGAAGCACGCGCAGGTCCCGAACGCCAGGACGACCTTGGCCTGCGCGCGGATCTTCTTGAGGCGCTCGACCTCGTCCTCCCTCGTGATCGCCCCCTCCAGGATGGCGACGTCGTAGTCGTCGCCCGCGGCCGAGCTGGCCTCGCGGAACCGGACGATGTCGAGCGACTTCAGGAACGGCCCGAGGGTCTCCTCCTTGTTCACTAGCTGCAGCTGGCAGCCCTCGCAGCCCGTGAAGTCGAAGACGGCGACCTTCGGCTTGACCGGCGAGATGCCGAGGTATCTCATCTCATCACCCTCAGATGGCTTCCTTCAGGTTCATGACGGACCAGTAGTCGAAGACGGGGCCGTCGAGGCAGGTGTACGTCGAGCCGACGTTGCAGCGGCAGCACTTCCCCATGCCGCAGTGCATCCGGCGCTCCAGCGAGACGAACATCCGCTGCATCGGGACGCCCATCTGGCTCAGGCGGGCGCAGACGAACTTGAACATCACCGGCGGGCCGCAGACGATGGCGTAGGTCTGGTCCGGGCGGATCCGGATGCCGTCCAGGAGCTGCGTGATCATGCCGACGGGCCCGTTCCAGGTCTCGTCCGCCTTCTCGACGATGACGGAGAGGTTCACGTCGTAGACCGCCCGCCACTGGTCGTACTGGTAGGTGAAGAGGAGGTCCTTCGGCGTCTTCGTGCCGTAGAGGATGTGGACGCCGTCGTAGTCGCCCCGGTTGTCGTTGACGTAGAAGATCGGCGCCCGGAGCGGGGCGAGCCCCAGGCCGCCGGCGATGAGGAGGACGTCGTTCCCCTTCATCGCCGCCATCGGGAAGGAGGTGCCGAAGGGCCCCCGGATCCCGAGCTTGGCGCCCCGCCCGGCCTTGTGCAGGACGCCGGTGACGTGGCCGGCCCGCCGGATGCAGAGCTCGATGTGGCCCTTCCACGCGGTCGAGCTGGAGATCGAGATCGGCACCTCCCCGAACCCCGGCAGCTCGACCATCACGAACTGCCCCGGCTTGAAGGAGAACCGCTCGCGCTCCACCGGGTCGACGATCCGGAGGTGGAAGAGCTTGTCGAGGTCCGTGAGGTTCACGATGTTCGTGACCTCGGCCTTGAAGACGCGGTCGACGTCCTTCAGGCGCTCGCGCCGGTTGAAGTCGAGCGGGTCCTGGAACTCCAGCTCGGTCCGGACGTCGTAGGGGTGCAGGACGACGGTCACGGCGCCACCTCCTCCTGAAGGTCGTGGATCACGTCGGGCGGGTTGATCCCGGCCAGGCAGGCGTCCCCGCACCGGTTGCAGCCGACGCACATCGGCTCGTCGTAGGCCTCCATGAACCCGCGGTGCTGGTGGTAGTAGCGGTACTTCAGCCTCGTGTGGCGGTCGGGGCGGAAGTTGTGGCCGCCGGCGACGGTGGCGAAGTCGAGGAGGTTGCACGAGTAGAGCTGCTTGACCTTCTGGCACTCCGAGAAGTCCTGGCTGATCCGCTCGTACACGCCGTAGCAGTAGCAGGTGGGGCAGACCATCGCGCAGGAGCCGCAGCTCAGGCACTTGTCGCCCCACTTCTTCCAGACGGGCGACTCGAACTCGATGTCCAGGAGCGTCGGGATGTTCTCGTAGCGCAGCTTCACCTTGAAGCCGTTCGCGATCCGGCGCCTCACGTCCTGGTAGTCCCTCCGGTCGTCCTCCGTGATGTCCCGGACCGGGACGGAGTGGAGGACGCGCCAGCCGCGGTCGGAGTCGATCGAGACGAAGTAGCGGTCCCCGAGGTCCGTCAGGAAGAGGTCGAAGCCGTGGGTGACCGTGTCCTCCCCGAGGGAGGCGCAGAAGCCCGTATCGCAGGGGTCGTGGTCGATCCCGACGACGAAGGTGTTCCTCCGCCGGGAGAGGTAGTACGGGTTCGGGAACGCGCCCTTCAGGTCGAGCTTCAGCAGCGCGTTGACGTCGCAGGCGTGGAGGCCGACGAGGGCGCGCGGCTGGACCCGGTACGTGATCTCCTGCTGCCAGTCGCCGTCCTTGAACTTCGTCCGCGAGAGGTTCTCGCGGTACGGCAGGAAGTAGGTCTTCGCCGAGAAGGCGCTCTTCTCGAAGTCGAGGTCCATGTCCTCGAAGCGCTCGATCGGCTGGAACTGGTGGATCGCCTTCCCGTGCCGGTTCGTGCCGACCTTCGTCGGCCCGACGACCTCGTTGGAGGCCATCAGCTTCTCCACGAGCTTCCGGAAGGCGTCCTTGGTCACGATCTTGAACAGCATCGGCTGGCCTCCCTCGCCACCGGCGATCCGGGCCGCTCCCGCGCGCGTCCCTCCGGCCGACCCGGAGCCTTTCTCGGTCTCCCGCGCGTGGGCCCGCGGTTCCTTCCGCTTCGGCCCCTCGCTGTCGGCAAGCTACGCCTCCCCGGAAACGACCGTCAATGAATCACATAGGAGGGGATCAGATGTATCCAGCCGGGGTCGTGGGCGTCCGGCAGGACGATCGGGGCGAATCGGGTGGCGCCGGGGGGCCGGCGCCCTCCGGCGCTCCGCCCTCCGACGCGACGGGAACCGCGGGGATCGCCTCGGGGTCTCACTCTCCAGGAGGACGGATTGGAGGACGAGCGGGTCGCGGTGCCGGAGAGCCCCGGGCGGGGGCCGGGCGGCCCCGCGGGCCGCCGGGAGGCGAGGTGATGCTCGCGTTCGTCCTCCTCGGCGGCGTCGCGATGGTCTGGACCACGCTCTGCCTGGTCCGGCCCGCGAGGCGGCGGGAAGGGATCCTCCTCGGGACCGCGGGCCTCGTGGCCGGAGGGCTCGCCGCCCTCGCCGTCCTCGTCCCGGGCCTCCTCCGGGGCGCCTCCCTCCACGCCATCCCGCACGAACCGGTCTTCGAGTGGTTCGTCGCGGTCTACGGCGGGGCCGCGCTCGTGGCCCGCGTCCGGCTGGCGCTCTGGCGCCAGGAGGGTGGCCCGCTCGCGCGCTCCTCCCGCAGGGACGGTTCGGAGGAAACGGAAAACCAACAGACGACCGGCGGGCACGTCCTGCCCTTCCGGCCGCACGGCGGTGGTGGACCGGGCCAGGCCGAGTCCCCGCCTCCCGCGGCCCGCCCGCCGGAGGCCGGCCACCGGCCAGGCTGAGGCCGCCTACCTCTTCTGGGCGAGCTTCTTCGGCGGGTCTTCCTCGTCCCGGATCCCGGCCAGCTTCTGGGCCTCGGGGAGGTAGCCGACGGCCGCCTTCAGCTGGACGTCCCCGCCCAGGGCGACCCTGTAGCCGGCCTCACGGCCGTAGACCGCGTTCATCAGCTCCTCCACGACGGCGCGGTCCAGGATCGAGGCGTCCGCCTCCTCCGCGTAGGCGGTCCGGGCGGGCTTGTCGAACGGCACCGGGAGGGCGTCGACGAACCGGAAGAAGTCCTCGCGGACGGCCTCGTCGACCGCGAAGTCGCGCGGGATCTCGGCGTGCCGGGACCGGTAGTCGACGGCGAACTCGAAGAACGTCCCGCGGGCGTAGAGGCCGGCGACGAACCGCGAGAGGGTCGGCCCCTTGACGACGTGGTCCGGGGTGATCCCGCCGCCGCCGTAGACGACGCGCCCGCCGTCGGTCCGGAAGACCTCCTTCTTCGCCGCCTCGGACGGGCCGGATCCGTTCTCCTCCTCGTCGTCCTCCTCGCTCGGGGCCAGGTACTCGATCACCTCCCGGTAGTCCCGCTGGATGCAGCGGCCGGCGGGCGTGTAGTACTTGGCCGTCGTCAGGGCGAGGCCGGCGTTGTCCGAGAGGGTGTAGACGGACTGGACGAGCCCCTTGCCCCAGCTGGTCTGCCCGACGACGAGCCCGCGATCGTGGTCCTGGAGGGCGCCGGCGACGATCTCCGACGCCGAGGCGGACCCCTTGTTGATCAGGACGACGACCGGGATCCGCGGCCGGGTGTGCTTGCCAGGCGCGGCGAAGGTCTGCTCGGTCGCCGCCGTCCGGCCCCGGGTGAAGACGACCTTCTCGCCCTTCCTGAGGAAGAAGTCGGCCACGGCGATCGCCTGGTCCAGCAGCCCGCCGGGGTTCCCGCGGAGGTCGAAGACCAGCTTCTTCATCCCCTGCTTCTCGAGCTTCTCCCACGCCTCGGCCATCTCCGGGGCGGAGGTGTGGGTGAAGTCCTTCAGCCGGATGTACCCGACGCCCGGCTCCAGCATGAAGGCGAACGAGACGGAGTTCGTCGGGATCTCGGCCCGCGTCACCGTCATGTTCAGCGGCTCCCCGAGGCCGGGCCGGACGATCGTGATCTTCACCTTCGTCCCCTTGGGGCCCTTCAGCTTCCGGACGACGGCGTCGATCGGCAGGTCGTCGATCGGCTGCCCCTCGACCAGCTCGATGATGTCCCCCGCCCGGATCCCGAGGCGGTCGGCGGGGGAGCCCTCGACGGGGGTGATGACGGTCACCTTCCCGTTCCGCTTGGAGATGATGATCCCGAGGCCGTAGAAGGAGCCGCGCTGCTTCTCCTGCATCGCGCCGTACTCCTCCGGCTCCAGGAAGTTGGTGTGGGGGTCGAGCGTCCCGAGCATCCCCTGGATCGAGGCGTAGACCAGCTTCTCGGAGGGGATCTCGTCGGCGTACCAGGCCCGGGTCGTGGCCAGGAGGTCGGCGTACTGCTTCAGGGCCGGGTTGGAGGCGTCCGAGACGGCGAACAGGCGCGGCCCGAGGACCCCGCCCAGGAGGGTCGTCGCGGCGAGGGTGACGACCGCCAGGAGGGCGGAGCGATAGCGTCGCGTTCCCATACCGGCCTTCATACGAGACCTCCCGGGCGAAAGTTAGCACGTCGGGGGCAGATCCCGCCTGCTCCTTGACTTCGCCCGGGCCCGGCCCGAGGATTCCGGCGGAGGCCGGAACGGACGATGGGCAACATCGGGATGCCGGAGCTGATCTTCATCTTCGTCCTGGCCCTCCTGATCTTCGGCCCCAAGAAGCTCCCCGAGATCGGCAAGCAGATCGGGAAGGGGCTGGGGGAGTTCAAGAGGGCGTCGAACGACCTCAAGCGGTCGATCGAGGACGAGATCGAGAAGGCGTCGGTCGAGGAGCCGAAGGCCCCTGCCCCCGTGCCGCAGGCGCAGGAGGCCGAGGTCGAGTCGACGAAGCCCCCGGTGGCCCGCCTGCCCGAAGGGACCGTGGCCTCCAGCCGCGAGGGGACCCCCGAGCAGACGTCGTGACGGCCGGGACCCCGGACGAAGACCTCCCCCGGATGACGTTCCTCGAGCACCTCGAGGAGCTGAGGCGGCGTCTCGTCGCCTCGGCGATCGCGGTGGCGGCCGGCTTCCTCCTCTGCTGGTGGCAGTCGAAGGAGATCTTCCGGATCCTCCAGAAGCCGGTCCTGGAGGCCCTCCCGGGCGGGACGAAGCTCGCGTACACGCAGCTGACCGAGCCGTTCATGCTGTACGTGAACATCGCCCTGATCGCCGGGACGTTCGTGGCGAGCCCCGTCCTCCTCTACCAGCTCTGGCTCTTCATCGCCCCGGGGCTCTACAGGCACGAGCGGATGTGGGCCGCTCCCTTCGTCGTCCTCTCGGTCCTCTTCTTCGTCGGCGGGGGCTGGTTCGGCTACTCCGTGGCCTTCCCGATGGTGGCGAAGTTCCTGGTCTCGATGGGGACGGACTTCCAGCCCGTCATCAAGGTCGACGACTACCTCGCGATCCTGACGAAGATCCTCCTCGGGATGGGGGCCGTCTTCGAGACGCCGATCCTGATCTTCTTCCTCGTCCGGATGGGCGTCGTGACCGAGCGCTGGCTCCTCCAGAAGTTCCGGTACGCGGTCCTGGTCATCTTCGTGATCTCGGCCGTCATCACGCCGACCCCCGACATCCCCACCCAGTGCGCCTTCGCCCTCCCGATGATCGCCCTCTACCTCCTCGGCATCGGCATGGCGGCCGTCGTCAAGCCGAGGAAGCGCCGCCCCGCCGGCTGATCCCCCGCGGGCCCCCGAAAGCGCCGACTACCGCGAGACGGCCCCCCCTGGCGGGGCGGCCGGCGGTTGACGGACGGGCTCCTGCGGTGCCACGGTCCCGGCTCCCGGAGCTTCGGGCGCGGAGGGGGCTTGGGGGAACCCGGCCACCGGGTTCCCCCAGGACGCTATCTCGTCGGGAAGGGGATGACGTCCCCGTTCTGCGGCTCGGGGGGCGCCGGCGGCACCGCGACCGGCTTGTCGGCACGGGCCCCCCGGCGGATCTCCAGAAGCAGGTCGCACAGCTCCCGGACGGCGCCGCAGCCGCCGGGCTTCGTCAGGTGGAGAGCAGCCGCGTCCCGGACGATGGCCACGGCGTCCGACGGGCAGGCCCCGACGCCCGCGCGGCGCATCATCGCCAGGTCGGGCAGGTCGTCGCCGACCGCCACGACCTCGGAAGGGTTGAGCTCCCAGCGGGCCAGGAGCCGGTCCAGGGCCGACGCCTTGTCGAGCTCGCCCTGGAGGACGCACTCCTCGGGGATCTTCAGCTCCCGGCACCGGGCCGAGACGACCTTCGACTTCCGGCTGGAGATGATCCCGATCTTGTAGCCGAGGTCCCGGAGCAGGACGAGCCCGAGCCCGTCCTTGACGTCGAACGACTTCCACTCCCGGCCGTCCTCGTCGAAGGTCAGGGAGCCGTCCGTCAGGACGCCGTCCACGTCGAGGGCGACTCCTCGGATCCGGAGGAGCTTCGTCCGGAGGTCCTCCGGGACGATCGGGGCTGCGGGCATTTCAGCCGATTATCCGCCAGCGGCCCGGCGCGGGGGGATCAGATCGACTCCACGCCCCAGAGGTCGTGCAGGTGCAGGATCCCGGTCGGGCGCCCGTCCGCGTCGACGACGAAGAACGACGTGATCTTCCGCTCCTCCATGCCGCGCAGCGCCTCGGTGGCGTAGGCCCCGGCCGGGATCGTCTTCGGGGAGGCGTTCATCGCGTCCGCGGCCCGGTCGCCCCAGGCCCGTTCCCCCTCGCGCTCGAGGAGCCTCCTGAGGTCCCCGTCCGACACGCACCCGGCGAGCCGCCCCTCCGCGTCCACGACGCCCGTGATCCCGAACCGCTTCTTCGACATCTCCAGGACGACCTCGCGGATCGGCGCCGAGAGCGGGACGAGCGGGACAGCGTCGCCCGCGTGCATCAGGTCCGAGACCCGGAGGAACCTCTTCCCGAGCTTGCCCCCGGGGTGGAGGGCGGCGAAGTCCTCCGGGCGGAACCCCTTATCGACCGAGAGGGCCATCGCCAGGGCGTCCCCCATCGCCAGCTGCGCCGTGGTGGAGGCCGTCGGGGCCAGGTTCAGCGGGCAGGCCTCCTCGCTGATCGCCGTCGGGACCGTCACGTCGGCGTTCCGGGCCAGCGTCGAGCCGGGCCTCGTCAGGGCGACGAGGGAGGCGCCGCGGCGCCGGACGTGGGGGAGGAGCGCGACGACCTCCTCGGTCTCCCCGGAGTGGGAGAGCGCCAGGACGACGTCCCCCGGCAGGATCATCCCGAGGTCGCCGTGCAGGGCCTCGGAGGGGTGGAGGAAGAAGGCCGCCGTCCCCGTCGAGGCGAGGGTGGCGGCGACCTTCTGGGCCACGATCCCGCTCTTGCCGATCCCGGTGACGACCACGCGGCCCTTCGTCTCGAGCATCAGCCCGACGGCCCGGTCGAAGCGCTCGTCGAGGCCCTCGGCCAGGCTCCGGATGGCGTCGGACTCGATCTGGAGGACGCGCCGGGCCTCCCGGCGGGCGCTCGTCGGCATGGCGGGATCTTAGGGGATCCCGCCACGCCGTCGGTGTCAGCGACCGAAGAGGGGCGCCGCCTTCAGCGTCCGCGCGTCGAGGAGCGCCAGGTGGCGGTCCCCGGAGGAGAGGAGCCGCGAGACGGGCGCGCCGGGGGAGACGGGTCCGTCGCCGGGCCGGAAGAACCACCACCCCGCCGAGAACGCGGGGCGATAGCCCGCCGGTCCCTCCGTCACCTCACCCGATGCGAGGTCGACGAGCAGGAGCCGGCCCTTGCCCCACTCCGTCGGCGCGCTCCCCTCGGCCTGCTCGGTGACCGCCACTGCGAACGTCGCCGGGCGGACCTCCGACCCCAGGAAGAGCGTCTTGTGCTCGCCCGGGACCTCGACGGTCCGGAGCGTCTCGCCCGCGGCGGAGCGGAGCGACAGGGCGAGGGAGTCGGCGAGCCGCTCCGTCGTGACGACGCGGCCGTCGGCGAGGAAGGCGGCGTCCATCCGCGAGGCGCCCGGCCGGGCCGACAGTCGGGCCGTCACGGCCCCCGTCCGAGCGTCGAGGACGAGGACCTCCGGGCCGAGGGGGAGGGAGCGGGCAAGCAGGACCGTCCCGTCGGGCGAGGGGGCGACCACGAAGCCCCGCTCCGGAGGGACCTCGGCGTAGCGGCCGGTCTCGGTCTGCCGGCGCGACGCGAGGTCCAGCTCGACGATCGGCGGGGCCGGCGTGCCGCCGGTCTGCGCCTTCCAGGCGGGGCGCCTGGGCCAGAGCCTCACGAGGTCCGCCCGGACGAACTCGCCGGTCCAGCTCCAGTCCGCGGCCCCGGGGAGGCGCGAGGAGCCGAGGAGCTTCCCCGAGGCGACCTCGAGCACCTGGAGCGACGAGCCCGTGACGAGGCCGACCCGGGAGCCGTCGGAGGAGAGGAACATCGTGTCGGGGAAGGGGACGTGGGACAGCGGCGTCTCCGTCCTCGCGGGGCTGCCTCCTCGCCCCAGGTCCAGGCTCACGAGCGCCAGCCCCGACTGGCTCGGGATCCCGTCCCACTCGACGAGGACGGCGCGGGAGCCGTCGGAGGCGACGCGGAGGAGCGCCGTGGAGGCGGCCGGCAGCCGGAGCGTCCGGCCGCCTTCGAGGTCGGCGAGGAAGACCGACGTCAGGTTCCTGCGTCCGGGAGCGCTCCCCTCGACGACGGCCCACCGCGCGCTCCCCGACGCCGAGCCCGAAACCCAGTCGAGCGAGGCGGGCTCCGGGGAGACGTACCACCGGGACCAGCCCTCGTAGCCGAGAGACCCGGCAAGGAGCGTCAGCCAGAGGACGAGCGACTGCGCGCCGTGTCCCCTCCGGGCGTCGGTCCGGCCCACGGCGACCTGCGCGGCGCTCGCCACGAGGAGCGCGGCCGGGAGGAAGACGAAGACGGCTCCGACGATGAGCCACGGCTCGGGGAGGACGCCGAACCGGAGGAGCCTCCGGGTCGCCAGCCAGAGCGACGCGGCCAGGACCGGCGTCAGGACGAGGTCGATCACGAGCCACGGCGACCGCGCTCGGATCGCCACCGCCACGACGTTGGAGAGGAGGAAGGTCACCGCCGAGATCCCGAGGATCGCCAGGACGGTGAAGAGGCCGCCGCCGGCCCAGCCGGCGGTCGAGAGCCCGCCGCCCGCGATCGCGGCGGGGAGGAGGGCGAGGATCGCCGAGGCGAGGACGAGGAAGAGCCCGCCCGTCACCTTTCCGCCCCAGATCGCCACGGCCGAGAGCGGCCGCGAGAACCAGAATCCGAAGCGCCGCTCGGCCAGGTCCGAGGAGAAGAGCGCCCCGCCGCAGAGGAGGGCGACCCCCAGGCCGATCGTCCCGGAGAGGATGAGCGCGAAGATCGTCCGCGCCTCGGCGACGTTGCCGCGCCCGAGGCCCGGCAGGAACGGAGCGAGGAGGGGGAGGATCGAGGCGGCGAGCGCCGCCAGCAGCACGTTGCGCCTCTCCCGGACCTCCCGGACGGCGACGGTCACGAACCCTTTCATCGCTTCTCTCCCCTGGCGTCACCGGTCAAGGCGACGAAGATCTCCTCGAGGGACAGGGGCTGCTCCTCGGCGCCGCTCACCCCGTCCAGCTGAGCGAAGCGAGCGAAGGCCTCCTCGGTGAAACCGGAGACGACCGCCTCGATCCCCCAGCCCCGGACCTTGACGGCCTCGGCGCCGAGTCCGTCCAGCTCGTTGCCGAACTCCGTCCGGGTCTCCGTCCGCTCGTTGGCGTACGTGACCCTCCGGAACCGCTTCTTCAGCTCCTCCAGCGGCTCCTGCACGACGAGCCGGCCGCCCCGGAGGATCCCGACGTGGTCTGCGATCCGCTCGACGCCCGCGAAGTCGTGCGTGGCGAGGAGGATCGTGACGCCGCGGTCGGCCAGCTCCGTGACGATCTCCTCGAAGAAGGCCCGTCGGGCCACGGCGTCCAGGCCCAGCGTCGGGTCGTCGAGGACGAGGAGCTCCGGCTCGGAGGCGAGCGCGAGCGCGAGGGCCGTCAGGCTCCGCTGCCCCTTCGACAGGCTGCCGAACTCCGTCTCCTCGGGGACGCCGAAGCGCGCCAGGCGCCGCGAGAGCGTTGCCCCGTCCCAGCGCGGGTAGATCGCCTGGAAGAACGGAGCCAGCCGCTTCGGGGGCATCCCGGTGGGCGCGTCGGGGTCCTCGGGGACGACGCCCACGCGGGCCATCAGCCGCGCGCGGCGGGCCCAGACGTCCTCGCCGAAGAGGGTGGCCCGTCCGGCCGTCGGCTTCTGCTCGCCGAGGAGGCAGCGGATCAGGGAGGACTTCCCGGCGCCGTTCCGCCCGAGGAGGGCGTAGACCGAGCCGCGCGGGATCGAGAGCGAGACGGAGTCGACGGCCGTCTTCGGCCCGTAGCGGACCGTCAGCGACTCCGTCCGGACGACCTCGTTCGCGTTCACGCGCGACCTCCTTCCTTCGTGGCGCCCGCGCCCTGGAGCCGGGCGAACGCCTCCTCCACGGCGTCGACCGCCTCGCGGCGGTGGGCGCCGACCGTCACCGCGAGGCTGGCGTACTTCGTGGCGCCGTCGGCCAGCGCGCGCCTCCGCTCGGGGGCGGGGAGGGCGGGGAGCGTCTCGGCGACGAACGTCCCCTCGCCCCGGCGGACCGTGAGGAGCCCTTCGTCGGTCAGCCTCTGGTAGGCGCGGGCCACCGTCGCCGGGTTCACCCGCAGCTCGCGGGAGAGGTCCCTCACGGACGGGATCGGCCGGCCCGGGGCGAGGGCGCCGATCGCGACGAGACGGCGGATCCCGTCCTCGATCTGACGCCAGATCGGGACGGCGTCGGCGGGGTCGACCTGGAGCGTTCTCGGCATTCTTCCGGCCTCCCGGCGTAGCGATCTAGTGTATCGCTACACCGATACAGTACGGACGCCGGCCCCCGTTTGTCAAGGGTCGAAGGAGAAGAAGTCGGCGCGGCCGATAGAATCCGGGAGGAGGGCTCGATGGAGTTCGGAATCGTCGGTCTGGAGCTGTCGGGGAAGACGACCCTCTTTTCCCTCCTGACGGGCCACGACCCCGCGGCGACCTCGGGGAAGCGGGAGACGCACGTCGGGATCGCGCACGTCCCCGACGCCCGCCTCGACCGCCTGACGGCGCTCTTCAAGCCGAAGAAGCACACGCCCGCCACCGTCCGCTTCGTCGACGTCCCCGGCATCGCCCGCGGGGGCGGCCAGAGCCTGAACCTCCCCGAGCTCCGGACGATGGACGGCCTCCTGGCCGTCGTCCGCGGCTTCTCGTCCGACGCCGTCCCCCACCCGGAGGGGAGCGTCGACCCGGCGCGGGACCTCGAGCTCCTCGAGACGGAGCTCCTCCTGGCCGACCACTCGGTCGCCGCGACGCGCCTCGAGAAGCTCGTCAAGGAGATGGCCAAGCGCAAGGACCCGGCGCTCGCCGTCGAGAAGGGGGCGCTCGAGAAGGGGAAGGCGGCTCTGGACACCGGCAAGCCGCTGCGCGAGGTGGACTTCAGCGAGGAGGAGCGGCGGTCGCTGAAGGGCTTCACGTTCCTCACGATGAAGCCGCTCCTGGCGGTCCTGAACGTCGGCGAGGCCGAGGCGTCCGACCTCTCCGGGGCGCTGGCTCGCTCGGGCCTCTCGCGCTGGGAGGGGAAGCCGCACGTCCGCGTCTGCCCGGTGTCGGCGCCCATCGAGCAGGAGATCTCGCGCCTGGACCCGGCCGACCAGCCGGCGTTCCTCGCGGACCTGGGCCTTCCGGACCGGGCGCTCGACCGGGTCCTCCACGCCGCCTACGAGCTCCTCGGCCTGATCTCGTTCCTGACCGTGGGGGAGGACGAGTGCCGCGCCTGGTCGATCCCGGCCGGGACCTACGCCGTCCGGGCGGCCGGGGCCGTCCACTCCGACATCGAGAAGGGCTTCATCCGCGCCGAGGTCGTCCCCTGGCAGGACCTCCTCGACGCGGGGTCCCTCGCGACCTGCCGCACGAAGGGAACGCTGCGGCTCGAGGGGAAGGACTACGTCGTCAAGGACGGCGACGTCGTCCACTTCCGGTTCAACGTCTGAGGAGAATCGAGTGATCGACCCGAAGTGCCGCCTCTTCCTGGTCTCCAGCTCCGTCGTCCACGGCGGGGGCTACCTGACCCACGTCGCCGACGAGCTGCGCCAGCACCTCGCCGGCGTCGGGACCGTCCTCTTCGTCCCGTACGCGCTGAAGGACCACGACGCCTACGCCGCCAAGGCGAGGGGGGCGTTCGAGGCCTGGGGCATCGGCCTCCTGTCGATCCACGAGGCGAACATCCCGATCCACGCCGTGGAGGGGGCCGACGCCGTCTTCGTCGGGGGCGGGAACACGTTCCGGCTGCTGGCGACCCTCCAGGAGGCGGGCCTCCTCGACGTGATCCGCGAGCGCGCGCTGGAGGGGATGCCGTACGTCGGCTCGAGCGCCGGGACGAACGTGGCCGCCCCGACGATCCGGACGACGAACGACATGCCGATCTCCTGGCCGCGGACGCTCGAGGCCCTCGACCTCGTCCCGTTCCAGATCAACCCGCACTACCTCGACCCCGACCCCGCCTCCACGCACAAGGGCGAGACTCGCGAGGAGCGCCTCATCCAGTACCTGGAGGAGAACGACCGGCCGGTCGTCGGCCTGAGGGAACGCGGCTGGATCCGCGTCGAGAACGGGAGCGCGCGCCTCTGCGGGGCCGCCCCCGCCCGCGTCTTCCGCAAGGGCCTCCTCCCCGAGGAGCGCCAGCCCGGCGCCACGCTCGACGACCTCGGCTAGCAGAGAGTCGCGCGGGCTCCTGCGTCCCCGCGGGTTTACTCCCTCGGGCGCGGAGGGGTTCGGGGAACCCGGCCACCGGGTTCCCCCAGGACACTACCTCGTCGAGAATTCGACGACCTTCGGGTTCACCAGCCTCGCGAAGTCGCGGTAGGCCAGGCGCATCAGCTCGATGTGCGAGCCGGCGTTGAAGACGATCTCCTCGTCCTCGGCGAGCCGGCCGGCCACGAAGACGTCCATGCCCCAGAGGTTCCCGAACGGCGGCATCGCCCCCGGCTCGCAGTCGGGGAACATCCCCTTGAACTCCTCCTCGCTCGCGAGCGCCACGTCGTGCGCGCCCGTGACCGACTTCAGCGTCGGGAAGTCGACGCGGAACGAGGCCGGGAGGACCGCCATCGCCATCTTCCCGTCCACCTTCACCATCACGGTCTTCGCCAGCTCCTTGCCCGGGATGTGCGCGGAGGCCGCGATCTCCTGGGAGGTGTAGGCGGGCGAGTGGATGATCGTGACGTAGCGGACGCGGTTGTCGTCGAGGTAGGCCTTCAGCTTCTTCACCGGCATGGGGTCCTCCTTCCCCGCGGAGCGCGCGGCTCCCGCGTTCGCCCTTGGGACGGGCATTCCGTGTGGTTCGATACCGGAAGGACCACGCGACCGCTCACGGTGCCTCCTTCCGAGGAGAGGGGGTCTTCGCCGACATCATAGCGCCGCCCTGGAAGGCCGGGGCGGCGGGCGGGATGCGGCGGCGACGCCCGAGTTTACGCGCCCGCGGCCGTCTCGCGGCGGAGCGCGTCGAACCGGAGGAGGTCCGAGAGGAAGCGCGGCAAGGACGAGAGCGGCAGCTGCGTCGCCCGGTCGGACTTCGCCTTCGCCGGGTCGTCGTGCACCTCGAGGAAGTAGCCGTCCACGCCGACCGCGGCCGCCGCCCGGGCAAGCGCCGGGGCGTACTCGCGCGCCCCGCCGGTCTCCGTCCCGAGGCCGCCCGGGAGCTGGAGCGAGTGCGTCGCGTCGTAGACGACCGGCGCCCCGAGCGCCCGCATCATCGGCAGGCTGCGGAAGTCGACGACCAGGTTGTGGTAGCCGAACGTCGTCCCGCGCTCGGTCAGGAGGACGTTCCGGTTCCCCACCGACCGGCACTTGGCGAGGATCTGCGCGGCGTCGTCGGGGGCCAGGAACTGCCCCTTCTTGACGTTGACGGCCTTGCCGGTCCCGGCGGCCGCCAGGAGCAGGTCGGTCTGCCGGCAGAGGAACGCCGGCACCTGGAGGACGTCGGCCACCTCGGCCGCCACCTCGCACTGCTCCGGCTCGTGGACGTCGGTCAGGATCGGGAGGTCGGTCTTCTCCTTGACGGCCGACAGGACGTCGAGCCCCTTCTCGAGCCCCGGTCCCCGGAACGAGTCGCCGGCCGAGCGGTTCGCCTTGTCGAAGGAGGCCTTGAAGACGAGCCGGTCCGCGACGCCGAGGTCGGAGAAGACCGCCTGGATCGCCTTCGCCATCTTCAGGGTGTGCGCGCGCGACTCGATGACGCACGGCCCCGCGAAGAAGACGGGCCGGCACCGGTCCCCGGCCGAGAGGTGCGGCGTGATGGAGCAGAAGACCTTCATCGAGACGCGATCCTAGCAAGGCGGGCCGGCGCGAGGATGTCTACAATCGGGGCGCCCGTCCGGGCCGCATGGACACGGAACAGAGGCTGCCCGCCGACACCGCCACCGACGACTCGGGGCCGCATCCGTCCCCGATACGGATCCTCGCGCCGGGCAGCGAGATCGGGGCCCGGTACGAGATCCGAGGCGTCCTCGGGGCGGGGGGCTCGGCGGTCGTCTACTCCGCCTTCGACCGAGAGCTGAAGCGGCGGGTGGCGCTGAAGGTCCTCCGGGCCGACCGGATGACCCCCGCGACGATGATCCGGTTCCGGCGAGAGGTGGCCATCGCGCGCGACGCCGCGAGCCCCTGGCTCCTCCGGACGTTCGACATCGGGCAGTCGGGCGACGCGGTCTACCTCACGATGGAGGAGGTCGACGGCGAGTCGCTGAAGAAGCGGATGGAGCGGGGACGGCTGCCGCTCGACGAGGCGCTCCGCGTCGCCATCGACGTCCTCCGCGGCCTCGAGGCGCTCCACGCGCTCGGGATCGTCCACCGCGACGTCAAACCGGCCAACGTCCTCGTCTCGGCGGACGGCCGGGTGAAGCTCGGGGACTTCGGCCTGGCCCGCCACCAGGAGGGGACGGAGACCCGGGCGACCGAGGCCGAGGCGATGGTCGGTACGGCCGAGTACCTCTCGCCGGAGCAGGCGCTCGGCGCCGAGCTGGACGCCCGGAGCGACCTCTACAGCTTCGGCGTCCTCCTCTACGAGCTGGTCGCCGGGTGCGTCCCGTTCCGTCGCGCCTCTTCGTTCGGGACGGCGCTCGCTCATATGAGGGAGCGCCCGAGGCCGCTCGGCGAGGCCGCGCCGGGGACGCCGGCGTGGCTGTGCGGGATCGTGGAACGGCTCCTCGACAAGGACCCCCTGTACCGCTACCAGGACGCCGCGAGCCTCCGGGCGGACCTCGAGCGGCAGCGGGCGAGCCGCGTCCGGCCCTGGCAGAGGAGGGGAGCGAGGAGATGGGCCCTCGCCGTCGCGGCCACGATCGCCGTCCTGGCGCTCGGCTGGGCCGCGTGGAACCGGGCGCGCCCGCGCTTCGACCGGCTCGTCGGGGACGGCTTCTTCTCCGTCCGCGCCGTCGACGCGGAGCGGAGGACGCTCTGGAGGAGGAACGACCTCTCGGAGGCCGTGACCTCCTCGGTCGCGCGCCTCCCCGGCGGCCGGAAGGCGATCGCGGCGATCCTCGGGCGCCGGGAGGACTTCGACGCCGAGAAGCTCCACCGCGTCAGCCTCCTCGAGCCCGAGACGGGGCGGGTCCTCGACGTCCTGAAGCTCGCGAACGGGAGCGGGAGCTTCCCGGACTTCGCCGCCACCTTCCTCCCCGCCAAGGTCCACGCCGCCGACATCGACGGCGACGGCGTCGACGAGGTCTTCGTGGCCTTCGTCCACACGCCGTACTGGCCGAGCTACACGGTCTCGCTCGACACTCGGACCGGGCTCTCGCGGGTCGTCCTGGCGGCGAGCGGCCACCACTACCCGTTGACCGCCGTCGACGTGGACGGGGACGGCCGGAAGGAGCTGATCCTCGTCGGGCCGAACAACCGCCTCGGCTACCAGGTCGGGATCGCGGCCGTCCGCCTCCCGGCGGCCCCCGATCCCTCGAGGCTCCTGGCGGCCACCCGGACCCCGGACTCGCAGTTCGCCAGTCACGGCGGGAACGACCTGGTCTGGTACGCGCTGGGCCCGCTCCACCGTGGGGACGGTCCCTACGTCGGCTCCGGCGACCCGGTAAGGGGAATCCTGGAGTTCGGCTTCGGGAGCGGGAGCAAGGCCCGGGTCCGTCTCGACCTGGACGGATTCGCGGAGGGATCCGTCTCGAGGCTCTCCGGGCCGGCCCGAAGGCGTGCCCGCGACGGTGCCTACGAGGCGGTCCGGGAGAGCTTCCGCCTCGAGGCGCTCGGCTCGGCCGGCTTCGCCCTCGCCGCCTCGGAGCGCGCCGTCCAGAGGGCCGAGGAGGCCGGCGAGCCCGCGCTCGCCACGTGGGCGCGCCGGCGCGGCGTCGTGCTGAGGATCCGCGACGGGCGCGCCGCCGAGGCCGAGCGGACGATGGAGCCGCTCCTGACGGACCCGGAGGTCGGCCCCGAGGTGGCCTTCGAGGCGGCGACCGCGTTCCACCTCGGCGGCGACCTGGTCCGGGCCGTCTCGTGGTATCGCCGCGCCATCGGGTTCGCCCGGGATTCGGAGCTGGGCCGGGCGAGGTGGGAATGCGTGAACGGCGGCTTGCTCGCGCTCGTCGAGATGCGCGCGTGGGACGCCGCGACGCGGTGGATCGACCGCGTCAGGGACGCGTACCCCGCGGACCTCGTGGGGCAACTCGAGTTCCTCCGGGCGTACGTGTCGTGGCGGCGGGGCGAGCGGGTCGAGCGGGTGCGGGAGGGGCGCCCGATGGACCCCGACCTCTACCGATACTGGGCCCTGGAGCTGAGCCTCGCGGCCGGCGGGACGCCCGCCGCGCTGGAGCCGCTCCTCGACGCCGAGGATCGGGCGGCCTCCGAGACGCGGGTCCTCCTGAGGTCGCTCCGGGCCGAGCTCCGGCTGCGAGAGGGGAAGCTCGACGAGGCCCTGGATCTCGCCCGCGGGTCGTTCGAGGGAGCGCTCCGGGAGCGCGCGACCGACCTCGGCGTCCGGGCCCTGTTCGACCTCGTGGCCGATCGGTACGAGCGGATCGCCGCGAGGGCCGGGCGCCCGGACGAGACCGCCCGGGCGCGCAGCGAGAAGGAGAAGGCCCGCTGGCGCCCTCCCGCCGGCGGCGTCCCGGCGTCTCTGCTACCTTAGTCGTCCCGTCAGGCCGCGAGGGCGGCGGAGGTGCGGCGGGTGCTCTGTCTCGTGGGGCGTTACAAGGACAGGATCCTCCGCTTCGCCGTCCCCGGCGGCGAGGCGACGCTCGGCTCGTCCCCAGAGAGCCAGATCTACCTCCCCTTCCCAGGCGTCTCGCGGACGCACGCCCGTGTCTCCGGCCTGGACGGCCGGGTCCGCCTGACCGACCTCTCGTCGAAGAACGGGATCTGGATCGGCTCGGAGCGGGTGGGGGAGTGCGACCTCGGCCCCGGGGAGGCCGCGCGCCTCGGACAGGCCCTCCTCAGCGTCGAGGAGGCGTCGACGTCCGACCTCGAGCTGGGCCTCTCGGCCGGAGGGTCGTACGGTGGCGAGGATCCCGGCGGCGACACCGATTCGCACCGCGACTGGGGGAGCCCGCGCTCGCCCGGGATGGCCCTCCGCTTCGTCCGGAGGCACGAGAAGGCGCGCGGGACGGTCCTCGCGGACAGAGCCGGGTTCCTCGAGGAGGCCGTTTCGATCCTCGGGGCGGAGGCGATCGTCGTCCTGGAGGTGCAGGGGAGCGGAGACGAGGCCGTCTCCGCCTTCGGCGGCACGCTTCCCCCGTCGGAGGTGCTCGACGGGATCGGTCGCCTCGGCCGCGCCCCTCAGGCGGCCGTGCCCGGGCGGCTCCACCACCCGGGCGGCGTCCCCAGCCTCCTCGCGCGCGGGGAGCGCGGCCTCGTCGCGGCGGCCTTCGCGGCGGGGACGCCCGCCGTCGAGCCGTGGCAGGCGGACTTCTTCGAGTACGTGGCCGACCGCCTGCTCGCCGGGGACCGTGAAGCGCCCGAGCGCCGGGCCCGGGGTCGCCAGGGCGAGGTCCCGGGCGAGACGACCGAGTCCCTCGTGCTCCCGCCCGGAATGGTCGTGGGCTCCTCGGCCTCCGTCCAGGAGCTCCTCTCCCAGATGAGAGCGACCCTCGGCAGCCGGATGGACGTCCTCCTCCTCGGCGAGACGGGGACCGGCAAGGAGCTCTTCGCCCGGCTCGTCCACGACTCGGGCCCGACGGCGCGAGGGCCGTTCGTCGCGATCAACTGCGCCGCGATCCCGAGCGAGCTCCTCGAGGCGGAGCTGTTCGGCGTCCAGGCCCGCGTGGCCACGGGCGTCGACGCCCGGCAGGGCCTCTTCCAGCAGGCGAACGGCGGCACGATCTTCCTCGACGAGATCGGCGAGCTGGCCGAGTCGCTCCAGGCCAAGCTCCTCCGCGTCCTCCAGGAGCGCGAGGTTCTCCCGCTCGGAGCGTCCGCGCCGCGGAAGGTGGACGTACGGGTCGTCTCAACCTCCAACCGCGACCTCGAGGACGCCGTCCGCCGGGGACGCTTCCGGGCCGACCTCTACTACCGCCTGCGGGGCCTGCAGTTCCACCTCCCGCCGCTGCGGGAGCGGCGCGAGGACCTCCCGGCCCTCGTCCTGGCCTTCCTCGAGAGGTCGGCCGCCCTCCACGGCAAGCGGATCCGCGGCGTCAGCCGCAAGGCGATGGAGATCCTCCGGGCGCACGACTGGCCCGGGAACGTCCGCGAGCTCCAGAACGAGGTCGAGCGCGCGGTCCTCCTCTGCCCCGACGGAGGGACCCTGCAGACCGAGCACTTCCGGCCGGTGGTCTGGGCGGTGGAGAGGTCGCAGCAAGCGGGTGAGCCGATCCCGGGCGGAGGACCCGCCCCGGCAGCCACGCCGAGGACGGACCCCGGGCCGACGAAACGCGCGGGGCTCGAGGACGAGAGAGAGGGCGACCTCCTCCTCCAGGACCGCGTCGACGCCGTCGAGCGCGACGCGATCACCGAGGCCCTCCGGCGCTCGCACGGGAACAAGACCCTCGCGGCGCGCCTCCTGGGCATCACCCGCGCCGGGCTCCGGCTGAAGCTCGCGAGGCTGGGACTCCGGGAATGAGGGAGTGGGCGGAGAGACTCGGGGAGCCACAGGAGGCGGGCCGTCGGGACACGGGTCCGAGGGAAGCACGCCGCCCGACGCGACGCTCATTCGATTGCCGCATCCGGAAAGTGACTTTCCGAAACGCGAAGCTGCTAGCCATGCACGGCGTTTCTGCTGGTTGCCAGCGCCGGCACCGCGGTTGCGTCGCTGCCCCGGGGTCCGGGGAGTGAGAGGGCTGGAAGCGTTCGTGTCGCCGCTGCAACAGAAGGGTGCTCGCCCCTGGCGGGGGTTCGGCCACGTGTGTTCCCAGGGCTCGCTGGCGTTCGCGCCACGGACAGGAGGTAGGGAGTGATACGGAAACGGGCCGCTCGGAAACCGCTCGCCTTCATGGCGCTGGTCGCTGCCGTCCACCTCTCCGCGGCACCTGCCTTCGGGACGCCGCCGGGGCCGCAGCCGGCCCCAAACGAATCTGCCGGCAGGCTCACGCTCCGGGCCGCGGTTCACGAACCTACGGCGATCGTCCTGCTGAACCAGATCTTCACGACGACGGCGCTCGTCGAGCGGACGGGGACGAGACGGGTGTTCCGGGCGCCCGCCGTCGAGCCAGGCCTCCTCGCCGGCCCCGGGCGGGTTCCGTTCCAGAGCTCCGAGAAGGAGCTGTTCATCGTTCAGGCCGGTTCCCCGGCGGGCCAGACGCAGCTGCGCAAGAGCCTCCTGGACCGGGGAGTGAAGATCGTCGGGTACGTCCCCAACCTGGCCTACCTGGTCTGGCTCGACGCCCGGCAGCACGACGATCTCGCCGGCGATCCGGACACGCAGTGGATCGGCTTCTTCCGGCCGGAGTGGAGGGTCTCTCCTGCCCTTCTCGAGTCCTCTCGGGCTGGAGCGACCGCTCCGCTCCGGCTGTCGATCTCCATCGTGCCGGGAGACGCCGCCGGCCTCGAGAAGGCGAAGGCGGTCCTCTCGGAGTTGCGGGCGGCCTTGGAGGCGGTGAATCCGCCCGGTCGGAGGCTCACGTTCTCTGCCGCGCCGACGGAGGCCCTCCTCCGGGAGCTCTCCGCAGTGCCGGGCTGCCTCTGGTTGGAGGAGAGCAAGCCCCGCTCACTGTTCAATGACAAGGCCCGAACCTCGACGAGTCTCGCGAATGGTCGTGGCCCTGGGATAGCCGGGCCGATCCTCGACGTCGAAGATGTTTGGGCGAAGGGCATCCGCGGGCAAGGGCAGCGCGTCTCCGTCGTCGACACCGGTCTCGACACGGGTAGCACGGGCGACATTCACGAGGACTTCGGTAAGGTAGGGAGCTCCACGAATCCGATGCGGATCGTGGGGTACCACTGCCACCTGTCGTGGTGTTTCGACTGGTCTGATCCGAACGGCCACGGTACACATGTCGCCGGCTCTGTCGCTGGGAACGGCTTTCTGTCGGGAGGAAACCCCTCGACTCACCAGTACGCCGGGGCCAGCCATGCCGGGACAGCGCCCGAATCCGAACTCGTTATCCAGAGGGTCTTCGGAGCGGATGGCGAAGACTCGGGCGCGGTCCTTGCGACGGTGCTCGATACGTCTTACAGCGATGGGGCTCGGATCGGAAACAACTCCTGGGGGAACGCTGTCAACGGCGCGTACGATTCCTCGGCCGTCGAGGTCGACTCCTGGCTCTGGAGTCATCCGGACTACCTCGCCGTGTTCGCTGCAGGGAACGAAGGCAAGGACGCCAGTCCCGCGGACGGCGTCGTGGACACGGCGTCGCTCGGCTCGCCGGCCTCGGCGAAGAACGTCGTCTCGGTCGGAAGCGCGGAGAATGGGCGGCCCGGGCAGCCGCTGCAGACAGAGACGTTCAAGGACTGCAGCGTCTGGCAGTACTGGGAGTGGGGGCTCTTCTCGAAGGAACCGCTGCAATCGGACGAGACATCAGATGAGCCCTACGGTGTTGCAGCGACATCGAGTCGAGGACCGGCGCAGGGGGACCGGGTGAAACCGGACGTGGTCGCACCCGGCAACGTCATTCTCTCGACGCGCTCGACGCAAGTCACCGGTATTCCCGGCTACGGAACCTGCTCTCTCGGAACTGAGGAGTTCGATTACAACTTCGAAGTTGGCACCAGCATGGCTGCGCCGCTCGTTTCCGGTGCGGCAGCGCTCGTCCGCCAGTACTACGTCGAGGGGTGGCACGCCAACGGAAGCGAGACGACGAACTCGGCACCCGTTGGTTCTCAGGGATTCGCACCCTCGGCAGCTCTCATCAAGGCGACGTTGATCAACGGCGCCTGGGACATGGCACCCGGGCAGTACGGCACGGGAGCGACGCGCGAGATCCCCCCGGCCTGGGACGCGGGACACGACCTCCCGAACAACGCGGAGGGCTACGGTCGGGTCGACGTCGAGAACTCGTTGTTCCCGCACCTCGGGTGGGGCTCGTCGGCCTCGCGGAAGATGATGGTCTTCGACGTCTCGAACGGGATGGTCACGTCCGAGAGCCGTTCTCAGGAGTTCTACGTCGTGGGATCGGCGAACGCGCTCATCGCCACTCTGGTCTGGACGGACCCCTCTGGGCTATCGCCGGCGGGCACTGTGCTGGTCAACGACCTGGACCTGACCCTGATCGCGCCCGACGGGACGGTCTACTTCCCGAATCGGCTCAACTACTCGGGCGGCGCTCCCGACAGGGTCAACAACGTGGAGCAGGTGAAGGTCACCTCACCGATGACCGGGAAATGGACGTGCCGGGTGAACGGCTGGAACGTCAACGGCAACGGTGAAACGGGATCGGACCGGCAGCCCTACGCCCTGGTCATCTCGGGCGTCCTGCAGACCTCCCTGACGTCCCTGACGGTGACGAAGAGCGGGGCCGGCACGGGCCGTGTCACGAGCGAGCCCGCCGGGATCGACTGCGGGACGACGTGCGTCGCGACGTTCCCGGCGACGACGGTGACGCTGACGGCGACCGCGGACACGGGTTCGACGTTCGCGGGATGGTCGGGTGAGGGGTGCTCCGGGACGGGGTCGTGCGCGGTCGCGATGGATCGGGCCAGGTCCGTGACGGCGACGTTCGACCTCTCCGGCGGGGGAGGCGGCGGGGGCGGGATCACGGCGTGGGCCTCCCCCAATCCGGTCGCGGAGGACCTGGGATCGACGATCACCGCGGTGGTCCGAGGCGCGAGCGGGGCTCCGATCCCGGACGCGACGGTGACCTTCTCGACGACGTTCCCCGGCTTCTTCAGCGGCGGGGGGATCTCCTACGGCTCTGCCACCGCCGTCACGGACGAGACGGGGACGGCGACTCAGCGGTTCACCGGGCAGGCCGGCGGGACGGCGTTCATCACCGTCGAGAGCCCGGGCGTGACCTCGACGATGGTGCAGCTGACGGTGCAGGCGCCGGTCGGGGCGACGATGGTCCGGCTGAGCGCCATCTGGTACGACTCGACCGACGTCTGGACGAAGTACAAGGTCACGGCCCTCGTGACGGACTCCGTGGGCACTCCGCTCAACAACATGCTCGTCTCCTTCGGGACGACGTCGGGCACCGCGAGCCTGAACCCCGCTCAGGGTTACACGATCCCGACCGGGAAGATCAGCACGTTCCTGACGGTCACCGTCTCGGAGCAGCTCACGGTGACGGCGACGGTGGACGGCGTGACCGCCGCGACGACCATCAACGCGCAGGTGGGCGGAGGTACGGGCGGTGCCATGGCGGGGCGGACGCTTCCCACGGGGGGCGGAACGGGCGACTGCGTCACGTACAGCCCCGATGGCGCCACGATGCTCGCGTCGGCGTACTCGAGGCAGATGAGGGCGTGGTCCACCGCGGACTACGCGGTGAAGTGGAGCGCGACGACGGCGGGCTCCGGTGTCTCGCAGGTGTCGATCTCGGACGACTCCCAGAAGATAGTGGCCGCCACGGGAGGTCGCGGGATCGAGATCTACTCCCTCGCCAACGGCAGCCGTACCTGCACGTGGACGAACCCGGACAGCAACCAGACCGTGGCCTGCTGGAACGGTCCGAGCTCGTACTACTCGGCCGCGGACGCCTACGACGGAGGCACGGGAACGGCCTACTCGTGGATCTATCGCCACGGAACCACGTGTCCCGGGACGAAGGGGCTGGCCCTGAGGTCCGACCCGACCAACAGGATGGACTGCTATCGGCCCACGGGCACCTGCGCGATGGGAGACCTGTCGAGCGGGTACGCCTACGTCTGGAACTCCTCCGGTACTCTCCTGGCCACGCTCGCGGTCAGCCCGGGCAAGGACGCGTACCACGTGGCGTTCTCGGCCGACGGCACGAAGCTCGCCGCGGTCGGCACGGGAGCTATCAACGTCTACGAGACGTCGGGATGGACGCTGGTCGCGAACTACTCCGCCCCGAACCTGCCGAGCCAGAACCGGTACGGAGTCACGTTCCTCGACGCCGACTCCAAGCTCGCGGTCGGGGGAGACGGCAAGGTCGAAGTCGTCGATCTCATGAGCGGCGCGAGCTTCCGCGTCGGTGAGTTCCCGGGTGGAGCGGCCCGCGCCCTCGCCTGGAACCCGTCGACGAGCGAGCTGGCCGCGAACGGCGAAGGGGGCAACGTGGTGGTCTACCGGCCCCTCGAGCCACCGGACCTTTCGGGGCCGCTCGTGAACGTCGCGACCCCAGCGTCGGGGACCGTCACCCTGGAGACCTCCATCGCGACGACGGGACAGGTCTCGGACCAGAGCGGTGTGGCGACGTTCACGATCAACGGGACGCCGGTCACACCGGACGCGAACTCCGACTTCTCGTTCACCGTTTCGGGGCTCGTCGAGGGCGCCAACACGATCACGTACAACGCCGTGGACACGCTCGGGAACGTGAGCGACGTGACCCGCACGGTCACGCGCCTCGTGGATCGAGTCGCACCGGTGGTCAGCGGCTGTGCGGTGACCCCCGCCTCGGCACCTGCCGGCAGCGGCTTCGTCGTCACCTGCACCGTCGTCGATGGAGACACCGGCGTGGCGACGGTCACCGGTACCGTGAGGCGCGTCGGGGGCGGCGTGGTCGGCTCGGTGCCGATGGGTTCGACGGGGTCCGGCACGTACTCGGCCACGTACGACGCGACCGGGCAGCCGGTGGGCTCCTACGCAGTGGACGTGACGGCGGTGGATGCCAGCCCGCAGGCCAACGCGGGGACGGTGGTGGGGGCGGCGGGCTTCACGGTGACGTACCCGGCGCCGACGGTCTCGGGGATCGCTCCTGGGACGGGCCCGACGACGGGAGGCACGTCGGTGACGGTGTCCGGGACCGGCTTCCGGACCGGCGCAGTCGTGACGTTCGGAGGGGTGCTCGCGGGCACGACGACGGTGACGAGCCCGACGAGCCTGACGGCGGCCTCTCCCGTCCACGCGGCGGGCACGGTGGACGTCCGTGTGACGAACACGGACGGGCAGGGCGCCTCCGTCGCGGGCGCGTTCGCGTACGCCCCGCCGGCGAACTGCTACACGCTCGGCACGACGGCGAGCCCGTACCACGGGGGGAGCGTCGGGGTGCAGGCGGCGATGAACTGCGTGGACCGGTTCACGGGCGGGACGGCGATCCCGCTCGTTGCCGACGCGGTGGCCGGCTACGTCTTCTCGGGGTGGACGGGGACGGGCGGGAGCTTCACGAGCACGGCGAGCGCGTCGACGAGCTTCACGATCACGGGGAACGCGAGCGTGACGGCGACCTTCGTGCCGATCTGCTACACGCTGGCGACGGCGGTGAGCCCGGCGGGCGTCGGGAGCGTGACGGTGGGGACGGCGCAGAGCTGCACGGGGGGGTACACGCCGGGAACCGCGGTGAGCCTGACGGCGAATCCGCCGGCCGGGTACACGTTCACGGGCTGGGCCGGGACTGGCGGGAGCTTCACGAGCACGACGAGCGCGTCGACGACGTTCACGATCACGGGGAACGCGAGCGTGACGGCGACGTTCACCCCGATCTGCTACACGCTGGCGACGGCGGTGAGCCCGGCGGGCGTCGGGAGCGTGACGGTCGGGACGGCGCAGAGCTGCACCGGAGGCTACAGGGGGGGCACGGTGATCAGCCTGACGGCCAACGTCCCGGCCGGCTACGTCTTCTCGGGGTGGACGGGGACGGGCGGGAGCTTCACGAGCACGACGAGCGCGTCGACGAGCTTCACGATCGCGGGGAACGCCAGCGTGACGGCGACGTTCGCCGCCGTCACGTCGAACGCGGCGCGCTTCCACACCCTGGCGCCGTGCCGGGTGCTGGACACGCGGTGGGCGACCGGGCCGTTCGGGGGGCCGGCGCTGGCAGCGCTGGCGGAGAGGACCTGGAGGCTGGCGGCGGCCGGGTGCGGCGTGCCGGCGACGGCCAAGGCGGTGGCGATGAACGTCACCGTGGTGACGCCGGCGGCAGCGGGGTTCCTGACGCTGTGGCCGTCGGACACGGGGCGGCCGCTGACGTCGACGATCAACTTCAGAGCGGGAGGCGTCCGCGCCAACAACGTGGTCGTGAAGGCGGCCGGAGACGGCCAGGCGTCACTGTCGGCGTTCAACGGGTCAGGGGGGAGCGTTCACGTCCTCGTGGACGTGACGGGTTACTTCGAGTAGCGGAAGCAAGCGTCGAAGCGGCCGGCGCCGGCCCGGGACGCGCGACGACACCCCGCGCGTGAGCCCCGGGCCGGCGCCGGCGTGGAGGGGGCCCTCCCACGGGCTGCGAGGAGGCGACATGGTCGAACGACTCGGAAACGGCACGAAGTACGCTGCGAGGTCCGGGGGACACGCGGGCCTGCTGGGAATCATGCTGGCGTGGATCCTCGTCCCGGGCAGCCTCGCCTCGTCCCAGAGCCTCACGTTCACGCACCTCGCGGGGAACGAGGGGGGGGCTGGCTCGGAGGACGGGATCGGAACCGCGGCGCGATTCAGCTCTCCGGGTTTTGCCGCGGCGGACTCGTCCGGGAACCTGTACGTGACTGACGTGGGCAACAACACCATCCGGAAGGTGACGCCGGCCGGTGTGGTGACGACGCTGGCAGGGCTTGCGGGGTCCCCGGGCGCCGCCGACGGGACGGGGAGCGCCGCGCAGTTCGATGGTCCCCTCGGCGTGGCTGTGGACGCTTCGGGGAACGTCTACGTGGCGGACTACTGGAATCACACGATCCGGAAGGTGACGCCGGCCGGTGTGGTGACGACGCTGGCGGGGCTCGCGGGCTCCGCCGGCAGCGCCGACGGGACGGGGAGCGCCGCGCAGTTCAATCGTCCCGCTGGGGTGGCGGTGGACTCCTCGGGCATCGTCTACGTGGCGGAATCTCGGAACCACACGATCCGGAAGGTGACGCCGGCCGGCGCGGTGACGACGCTGGCGGGGCTTGCGGGATCCCCGGGCAGCGCCGACGGGACGGGGAGCGCCGCGCGGTTCGGTTATCCCGATGGCGTGGCTGTGGACGCTTCGGGGAACGTCTACGTGGCGGACTCCTTGAACCACACGATCCGGAAGGTGACGCCGGCCGGCGCGGTGACGACGCTGGCGGGGCTGGCGGGATCCTCGGGCGCCGCCGACGGGACGGGGAGCGCCGCGCGGTTCGATGATCCCGATGGCATGGCTGTGGACGCTTCAGGGAACCTCTACGTTGCGGACTATGGAAACCACACGATTCGGTACGTGACGCCGGCCGGGGTGGTGACGACGCTGGCGGGGCTTGCGGGGTCCGCCGGCAGCGCCGACGGGACGGGGAGCGCCGCGCGGTTCGACAACCCCATTGGCGTGGCGGTGGACGCTTCGGGGATCATCTACGTGGCGGACTACTGGAACCACACCATCCGGAAGGTGACGCCGGCCGGGGTGGTGACGACGCTGGCGGGGCTGGCGGGGTCCTCGGGCGCCGCCGACGGGACGGGGAGCGCCGCGCAGTTCAGCTTCCCGGAGGGCCTGGCGGCGGACATCTCGGGGAGCCTCTATGTCGCGGACAGAGGCAACCGCACCATCCGGAGGGTGACGCCGGCCGGGGTGGTGACGACGCTGGCGGGACTTGCGGGAAGCCTGGGAAGCGCCGACGGGACGGGGAGCACGGCGCGGTTCGGGGGCCCCGCGGGCGTGGCTGTGGACTCTTCGGGGAACGTCTACGTGGCGGACGCCTCGAACCACACGATTCGGAAGGTGACGCCGGCCGGCGACGTGACGACGTTGGCGGGCCTGGCGCTATCGCCGGGCAGCGCTGACGGGACGGGGAGCGCCGCCCGGTTCAAAGACCCCCATGGCGTGGCCGTGGACGGCGCTGGAAACGTGTACGTGGCCGACCGCGGCAACCACACGATCCGAGTGGTGACGTCTGTGGGGGTCGTCACGCTGCTCGCTGGTCTGGCGGGCTCGCCCGGCAGCGCCGACGGGACAGGGAGCGCCGCGCGTTTCCGTTTGCCCTCCGGTGTGGCCGTGGACGGAGCCGGTAGCGTCTATGTCACGGACGACAACAACCACACGATACGGAAGGTGACGCCCACCGGAGTGGTGACGACGTCGGCGGGCCTCGCAGGGGTGAGCGGCAACGCCGATGGCACGGGGAGCGGCGCGCGGTTCAGGTTTCCTTCTGACGTCGCTGCCGGACCCTCCGGCGAGGTTCTCGTCGCTGACTACGACAACCACGCGATCCGCAGGGGGACGGCGGCGCTGGCCGACGCGGCCACGATCGATCATCCGGAGGGCCCCGTCGGTCAGGCGCGTCAACTCGACACGGCGCCCCAGACCGCTACGAGCTGGCTCTGGAGGCAGACCCGGATCCCGGCGGGCTCGACGGCGTCGCTCTCCTCCACCGCTGTCCGGAACCCGGTGTTCACGCCCGACGTGGCGGGGTACTACGTCTTCCGGCTGACGGCGAGCGACGGCACGGCGACGAGCATCACGGAGGTGAGCCTGGACGCCGTGCCAGCCGCCTCGGCCGCGGTCAGCGGCGGCGGGACGATCTGCCAGGGCCAGACCGGCGACGCGGACGGTCAGCCCGGCCGTCAGCACCGTCTACACCGTGACGGCCGTTTCGGACGCCTACGGTCCGGGGACCCCCTCCGGCTCGGCGACGGTGACGGTGAACCCGGTCCCGGCCACGCCGGTGATCTCGGCTCCGGACGTGGTCGCCTCCGGGGCGTCGGGGCTCATAGCCTCGGTCGAGTCGCACGCGGGGTCGACGTACGCCTGGACGATCACGAACGGGACGATCACCGGCGGCCAGGGGACGGCGGCGATCACGTTCGCGGCGGGGGCCGCGGGACAGCTGACGCTCCAGGTGGTCGAGACGGCAGGCGGGTGCGCGTCGGCGGCGGGGACGAAGGGGATCTCGGTGACGGCGGTGTCGTCGAAGCTCCACACGCTCCCGCCGTGCCGGGTGCTCGACACGCGGGAGGCGGCGGGGACGTTCGGGGGTCCGGCGCTGGGGCGGCTCGGGGAGCGGTCGTGGCCGATCGCGACGGGGAGCTGCGGGGTGCCGGGGACGGCTCGGGCGCTGGCCTTGAACGTGACGGTTGTGGTTCCGCAGGCGGGAGGGTTCGTGACGCTCTGGCCGTCGGACGCGCCGAGGCCGCTGACGTCGACGATCAACTTCACGCCGGGGCAGGTGCGGGCGAACAACGCGGTCGTGCGCGTCACGTCGGACGGGCAGGCGTCGCTGTCGGCGTTCAACGGGTCCGACGGGGACGCGCACGTGGTGGTGGACGTGACGGGGTACTTCGAGTAGGGAGCAGGGGCAGAACAGGCGTCAGAGAAGCCGGCGCCGGCCCGGGACGCGCGACGACACCCCGCGCGTGAGCCCCGGGCCGGCGCCGGCGTGGTCCCGCCGGGGCCCTCCTCGGGCTCTGGCGGTGCCCCGGCCCTACCCGTGCCGCTTCGTCGACTCGTAGTAGACGAGGTGGAGCTTCGGGTCGAGCGGCCAGGAGAGGACGCGCTTGACCTCGAAGGGGGCGGACTCCTCCCCCTCGAAGAGGAAGCGGTCGTGGACCGAGAGCCGCCCCTCGGGGAGGAGGAGGTTTCCCCAGGTCTGGCCGACCTGGCCGCTGCGGCTGTCCGGCTTCACGCGGGCGATCTCGCTCATCGGGTCCTCCGAGCTGTGCGGTCTTCCTACGCCGTCTCGCCGTTCGGGGCGGGGAGCCCCGCCGGCACCGGGACCGGCGGCTCGAGGGCGGCGACCTTCTCGAGCCGCCCCTCGGCCCGGGCGTGCTTGTGGGCGCGCGCGGCGCGGATGAAGTCCTTGAAGAGGGGGTGGGGCGCCGTGGGCTTGGACCGGAACTCGGGGTGGAACTGGCAGCCGACGAACCACGGGTGGCCCGGCAGCTCGACCATCTCGACGAACTTCCGGTCGGGCGACATCCCGGGGAAGGCGAGCCCGCCTTCCCGGAGGATCGGGACGTACTCCTGGTTCACCTCGTACCGGTGCCGGTGGCGCTCGACGATCGTCGCCTCGCCGTAGGCCCTCCGGGAGAGCGACCCCTCGGCGAGGTCGCAGGGGTACTTCCCGAGGCGCATCGTCCCGCCCAGCGCCTCGACGCCGATCAGGTCCCGCAGCTTGAAGATCAGCTTGTGAGGGGCCTTTGAGTCGAACTCGGTCGAGTTGGCGCCCTGGAGGCCGCAGACGTTCCGTCCGAACTCGATGACGGCGCACTGCATCCCCAGGCAGATGCCGAAGAAGGGGACCTTCTTCTCGCGCGCGTACCGGATCGCCGAGAGCTTCCCCTCGATGCCCCGCTTTCCGAAGCCGCCGGGGACGAGGACGGCGTCGGCGAGCGTCAGCGCCTCGGGGAAGCCGGCGGCCTCCAGCTCCTCGGAGTCGACGAAGAGGAGCCTCACGCGGACGTTGTTGGCGATCCCGCCGTGCGTGAGCGCCTCGTTCAGCGACTTGTAGCTGTCCCCCAGCTGGACGTACTTGCCGACGATGGCGATCGAGACCTCGTCGGCGGGGTTCTTGACCCGGTTGACGATCTGCTCCCAGCGCGAGAGGTCGCGGACGTAGTGAGGGAGCGAGAGGTAGTCGAGGAGGATGTCGTCGAGCCCCTCGCGCGCGAAGGCGAGCGGCACCTCGTAGATCGTGTTGACGTCCCGCGCCGCGATGACGGCCCGCTCCTCGACGTTGCAGAAGAGGGCGATCTTCTTCTTCATCTCCTCGGGGATCGCCCGGTCGGCCCGGCAGAGGAGGATGTCGGGCTGGATCCCGATCGAGAGGAGCTCCTTGACGGAGTGCTGCGTGGGCTTCGTCTTCAGCTCGTCGGAGGCCGCGATGTAGGGGACGAGCGTCAGGTGGATGTTGACGGCGTGCCCGCGCCCCAGCTCCTTGCGGAACTGCCGGATGGCCTCGAGGAAGGGGAGCGACTCGATGTCGCCGACGGTGCCGCCGATCTCGACGAGGACGACGTCGTTGTCGCCGGCGACCCTGCGGATCGAGTCCTTGATCTCGTCGGTGATGTGGGGGATGACCTGGACGGTCTTCCCGAGGTAGTCGCCGCGGCGCTCCTTCTCGATGACCGAGCTGTAGATCTTCCCGGTCGTGACGCTGTTGGCGCGCGTCGTCAGGCCGGACGTGAAGCGCTCGTAGTGGCCCAGGTCGAGGTCCGTCTCCGTCCCGTCGTCGGTGACGTAGACCTCGCCGTGCTGGAAGGGCGACATGGTCCCCGGGTCGACGTTGATGTACGGGTCGCACTTCATGAGGGCGACCTTGTAGCCCCGGGCCTCGAGGAGGGCCCCCATCGAGGCGGCCGCGATCCCCTTGCCGAGGCCCGAGACGACGCCGCCCGTGATGAAGACGTACTTGGTGCCCATGTCAGGCCTCCGGTCGCCGCGGTCGCGAGAGGAGGATCCGCTCCACGGCGAGAGCGTCCTCCGGGGTGTCGACGCCGATCGAGTCCCCGGCCCCGTCCAGGACCGCCATCCGCATCCCGGCCGCCAGCGCCCGCAGCTGCTCGAGCCCCTCGGCCCTCTCGAGGGGGTGCGTCGGCAGCGACGTGAGCCGCGCGAGCGCCTCCTTCCGGTAGCCGTAGAGCCCGAGGTGCTTGAGCGTGGGGAGGGAGGGCTCCGGGCGCCGCCGGTAGGGGAGAAGGGAACGCGAGAAGTAGAGGGCCGCCAGGTCGTCGGCCCGGACCACCTTGACGACGTTGGGGCTCGCCGCCTGCTCCGGGTCCGGGAGCGGGACGGCCACGGTGGCGAGGGGGAACCCGGGGTGCTCGAGGAGGAAGCCGGCCACGATGTCGAGGTTGGCGGGCTCCATCAGGGGCTCGTCCCCCTGGACGTTCAGGACGACCTCGGCGGGGAGGCCCTCCGTGGCCGCCCGGACGCGGTCGGTCCCGCTCGGGAGGGCCGGGTCGGTCATCACGGCCTTGCCTCCGGCGGCCTCCACGACCCGGGCGATCCGCTCGTCGTCGGTGGCGACGAGGACCCGTCCGACCCTCCGCGCCAGGAGGGCCCGCTCCAGGACCCGGACGACCATCGGGACGCCCGCGATCGGGTGGAGGGGCTTGCCGGGGAATCGCTCGGCCGCGTACCGGGCGGGAATGACGGCCACGACCGGGGCGACCCGTCCCACGTCGGACGCACCTGCATCACGGGACGAGGGGACCGGGTGGGGCACGGCCGATACTACTTCCGGCGGCCGCCCCGAGGGAAGGGGGGAAGGGGATGCGCCGTCGCCGGTACACCCGGCGACGGCGCTAAATCATTCCGGGAACGGGGGCTTCTCGATGAGGCGGTGTCAGGAGACGGCCTCCCGCCGGAGGTCGTCGGTGGAATCGAACGGGTCTTCGCCGTCGAGCAGGTCGGCGGCGGGGACGACGGGGGCTTCGAAGACGGTCGTCAGCTCGCGGATCCCCTCGCGCGCGGCCGCGCAGAACGGGTTGGACTCGTCGTAGCCCGCCGCGGCAACCACCTTCTCGTACGTCAGGAGCGCCTTCGTCGGCTCCCCGAGGTACCGGTGGTAGACCTCGGCCACGGTCATCCGCGCCTGCAGGTCGTAGGGGTTGAGCCGGAGGACCTTGGCGAGGAAGACGAGCGAGTCCTGGAAGCGCTCTTCCCTGAGGGCGACGTCCGCGCGCTTCCGGTAGAGGGTCACTTCGTCCTCGAGCGAGATCTCCTCGCGCCGCAGCGGCGGGATCGAGGACCGGAACGTCCGGAAGAAGCTCTGGATCGACATGTCCTCTCCTGCGGGTCGAGGATGAAGATAAGGATGCCGCCCCAGGATTGCAAGAGGAATCTCGAAAAAAATAAGGCCAAGAGGCGAAACGGCCTAAGGAAGATCGGAGATGTAGCGAAATGGGACGCCTGGGTGCGCCGTGCCGAAGGCGAACGACCTCCTCCGCCGAACGAAGTTCGGGACAGCGCGAACGTCCGGGGGGAGGACGGAACGGGGGGGGTGTCCGGGGAGCGGACCGGCCCGGGGCTACTTCCGCCGGTTGGCGGCGTACTCGGCCGCGAGCAGGAGGGCGTCGCGGGCGTCGGCCGCGGGGAGCCGGCCGGCCTGGTCGGCGGCCCGGGAGGCCCACTCGTCGACGAGCTGCCGCGCCGAGGCGATCGCCCCGGTCCGGTGGACGATCTCGAGCAGCTGGTCGGGCGTGACGCTCTCGAACCCCTGCTCGCGCATGACGACCTCGACGAGCCCCCTCTCGGGGCGGGTCATGGCCGGCAGGGCCAGGATCAGGGGCAGCGTCAGCTTCCCCTCCCGCAGGTCGGAGAGGACCGGCTTGCCCAGCTCCTCCTCCGAGGCCGTGTAGTCGAGCAGGTCGTCCTGGAGCTGGAAGGCCGTGCCGAGCGCCTCGCCGAAGGCCCAGAGCGTGTCGCCGTGCTGCGCGCCCGAGGGGAGGAGGAGGGACGGGATCCGGCAGGCCGCGGCGAACAGGAGGGCCGTCTTCCGCCTCACGATGTCCATGTAGACCGGGAGGCCGATGCCGGCCGAGCCCCTCCGCTCGGCGCCCAGGATCTCCCCCTCGGTCATGGCGAGGGTGACGTCCGAGAGGAGCTTGAGGACCTTCAGGTCCCCCTCGTCCAGGGCGATCTCCATCGCCTTCATGTAGAGCCAGTCGCCGAACAGGACCGTCAGCTCGTTCCCCCAGCGGCGGTTCACGCTGGGGCGCCCGCGCCGGGTCTCGGCCGCGTCGATGATGTCGTCGTGGACGAGGGTGGCCGAGTGGATGAACTCGATCATCGCCCCGTACCGGACGTCGCGGCTCCCCTCGTACCCGAGCAGGCGGGCCCCGAGGAGGAGGAGGGCCGGGCGGATCCGCTTCCCGCCGCCGTCCACGAGGTAGTCGCCGATCAGCCCGATCGTCTTCACCTCGGAGCGCGTCCGGGCCTCCATCTCCCGCTCGACGTCCTTCAGCTTCCCCTCGATGAGGGCGAGGGCCGCGACGAGGCGGCGGCCGTTCTCCCGCTCTCCCGGGGGGAGGGTCGAGAGGAGCAGACGGTCGCGCAGCGAGGTCTGGTTCATGCCGGGGGCCCGATCTTAGCCTCCCGCGGGATTCCGCCGCTCCGGGGGATCCGGATGCCGCTCACCCGCGGTAGTTCGTGAACTGGAGGGGCACCCCGAGGTCCCGGGACTTCAGGAGCGCGATGACGGCCTGGAGGTCGTCCTTCTTCTTGCCCGTGACCCGGACCTGGTCCCCCTGGATGGCCGCCTGGACCTTCAGCTTCGCGTCCTTGATCGCCTTGACGATCTCCTTGGCCTTCTCCGTCGCCAGGCCGTGGCGGATCGTGACCACCTGCCGGACGGTCCCCTTGGCGGCCGGCTCGACGGGGCCGGGGTCGAGGGCCTTGAGGTCGACGCTCCGCTTGACGAGCTTGGTCTTCAGGACGTCGTCCACGGCGCGAAGGCCGAACTCGTCGTCGGCGGTCAGCGTGAGCGTCCGCTCCTTCTCCTGGAGCGTCACCCCCGCGGCCGTGGCCTTCAGGTCGAATCTCTGGGTGATCTCCCGGTGCGCCTGGGCCACCGCGTTGACCACCTCCTGCAGGTTCACCTCCGACACGACGTCGAAGCTGGGGTCGGGCATCGGGCCTCCCTGGCGGCTCAGCCGCCGACGACCTTCGTCCCCTTCGGCGGGACGAGGGTGAAGTCGGAGGCGGGACGGCGGGGCCCCGACTCCTTCTTCGTGAACGTGAACGTGGTCCGGTTCCCCTCCCGGTCCAGGATGACGAGGCGCTTCACCTCGCCCTCGGCCGTCGCGGTCAGCGTGACCTTCCGGGGCTCGTCGCCGCCCTTCGGGACGAGCGTCAGCTCGGAGAGGCCGTTCGCCGCGTCCGCCGCGGTGGCGGCGAAGCGGTCGAGGACACGGTCCGGGGCCTCCAGGAAGAGGAGGGGGAGGCGCTGGCGCTCCTCGGGGGTCAGGGTCCGGACGACCATCTGCCGGTCGGCGGCGACGTACTGCCGCCCGGCCGTCCCGTCGAACGTGAAGAGCTTCCCCTCCGCCCCGTCGTACTCGAACCGGAGGCGGTCGGGGGCCTGGAGGACGAGCCGCCCGGTCTCCGGCGTCGTGTCGGGGAAGCCCGCCGGCGCGTACTGCTGGACGAAGGTCAGCGAGACCGAGGGGCTCGCGGTGTAGGCCCGGCTCACCTTCGCCAGGACGGCTCGCGCGTCCGGCTGGGCCGGGGCCGCGCCGGCCCCCGCGAGGGCGAGGAGGAGCAGGGCGGAGCGGAGGAGCCGGGTCGCCCTCAATGCCGGAAGTGCCTCCGGCCCGTGAAGACCATCGCGAGGCCGCGGGCGTCGGCCGACTCGATGACGGCGGCGTCCTTGACGGACCCCCCGGGCTGGACGATGGCCGTCACCCCCGCGTCGGCCAGCGCCTCCGGGCCGTCCGGGAAAGGGAAGAAGGCGTCGGAGGCGGCCACGGCCCCCCGCGCCCGCTCGCCCGCCTTGGCGACGGCGTCCCGGCAGGCGTCCACGCGGCTGGTCCGGCCGCCGCCGATCCCCAGCGTCGCCGTCCCGCTGGCGACGACGATGGCGTTGGAGACGACGCCGCGGACGACCCGGAACGCGAAGCGGAGCGCGGCGGTCTCCTCCTCGGAAGGGGCGCGCTTCGTGACGATCTTCCAGGCGGACTCGTGGTCCGGGAGGAGGTCCCCCTCCTGGACGAGGAGGCCGCCGTCGATCCCGCGGACCTCCAGCCTCGGGCGCGGCCCGGGATCGGGCGCCACCGTCAGGACGCGGAGGTTGGCCTTCGCGGAGAGGATCGCCCGGGCCTCCTCGTCGACCCCGTGCGCCACGACCACCTCGAGGAAGCGCGACGCCATCGCGCGGGCGCACGCGGCGTCGATCGTCCCGGTGAAGGCCACGACCCCCCCGAAGCCCGCGACCGGGTCGGAGGCCCAGGCCGCCTCGAACGCCTCGGCGGCGCCGGAGGCCGTGGCGGCCCCGGAGGGGATCCGGTGCTTGACGATGACGAGCGACGAGGGGCCGAGCGCGCGGGCCCCGAAGAGCGCCGCGTCGGCGTCGAGGAGGTTGTTGTACGAGAGCTCCTTGCCCTGGACCTTCTCGAACCGCGCCAGGGCGGCCGGGGGGGCCGCGGGGGAGACGTAGAAGGCCCCCTCCTGGTGCGGGTTCTCGCCGTAACGGAGGACGGAGCCGCGATCGAAAGAGAAGGAGAGCCGCTCGGGGAACGTCTCGGCCCCGGTCTTTGCGCCGAGCCAGGAAGCGATCGCGGCGTCGTAGGCGGCGGTGCGCCGGAAGACCTTCGCCGCGAGCGCGCGCCGGGTCTCGACGGAGGCCGCCCCGCCCGTCCGGTCCAGCTCGGCGACGAAGCCCGCGTAGTCGGCCGGGTCGCAGAGGACCGAGACGTGGGCGTGGTTCTTGGCGGCGGCGCGCAGGAGCGACGGCCCCCCGACGTCGATCTTCTCGACGGCGGCGGGGAGCGTGCAGGCGGGGTCGGCGGTCGTCGCCTCGAACGGGTAGAGGTTGACGACGACGACGTCGATCGGCGTCACGGCGTTCTCGTCGGCCTGGGCGGCGTGGGCCGGGACCGCCCGGTCGAAGAGGATCCCGCCGAAGAGCTTCGGGTGGAGCGTCTTCACCCTCCCGTCGAAGACCTCGGGGAAGCCGGTCAGGTCGCTGACCTGCCGGACGGGGAGGCCGGCCTCGGCCAGGTGGGCGGCGGTCCCGCCCGTGGAGAGGAGGTCGAAGCCGTGGCGCACGAGGGCCGTGGCCAGCTCGACGAGGCCGGTCCGGTCGGAGACGGAGAGGAGGGCGAGCTTCCGGGTGGCGGGCACTGGGTTTCCTTTCGTCTCGGGTTGCCGCCGGCGCTCGCGGCGGGGGGCTCGTCGAGCCCGGCGCGGGATTCTACGGCCGGGCGGCGGGGCGGGCCGTCGCCGCCTGGGGGACCCGGACCGCGTACGGTCCGCGGGCCTCCGGGTGCTTCTTCACGACCGAGGCGTCGCCGCCGGCCTCCTTCCAGATCCAGGCGAGGAGCCGGGTCGAGAGCGTCACCGCCGCGTCGTAGGCCTGCCTCGCGCTGGTGTCGGAGAGGGGGAGCGCGGCGAGGCCCTCTGGCGCGGCGAACGGCTCGCGAGGGAAGCCGAGGAACGAGGACGACCGCGCGGCCTGGAGGAGGGAGTCGGGGCTCTCGCCGGGAGGCGGGGGGAAGCCGGCGGCCGCGTCGTGGACGAGCGCCCCGACCGACCGGGCGACGTCGGCGAAGGAGGCGCGCTTGCGGATCGCCGAGGCGACGTCCCGGGCCCGCCGGGCGGCGTCGCGCCTCCGGGCGGCGGGCTCGGCAGGCCCGGCGGCGGCGCTCCGGGCCGCGTCGACTCCGGCCATCAGCTCGTCCCGGTGCTTGGCGAGCTGCCGCCTCAGGTCGGGCGGGGCGTAGAAGGCCGCGTCGGCAGCCATCAGGCGCTCGGCCGTCTGGGGCCAGTCGGCCCGGACCGGGGAGAGGACGAGCGCCAGGAGCGTCGCCGGAAGGACGGATCGGAAGGTCGGCATCGGCCGCGGATTGTAGGCGCCGGCCCCGACCGCCCCCGAAAGTGCAGGGGACCCTTGAAAGTGGCGCGCCAGCGCCCCATATTCTTTGAAACGCAATCTCAACTGATGCCTTGCGAAAGGAGACGGTGCAGCCATGCCCAACGCGGAGACGAAGAGCTTCCGTTCCCCGGACGAGACCCGCGAGTTCCCGAACGGGAAGGTGGACCTGGTGAACGTCGGGGGCGGCTCGGTGGGGCGCCTGGAGGTCCGGCCGGGCTGGCGCTGGTCGAAGGACGTCAAGCCGGTCGCCGGGACCGAGTGGTGCGAGGCGCCCCACTTCCAGTACGTCCTCTCGGGGAAGGTGCACATCGTGATGTCGGACGGTTCGGAGTTCGACCTCGGCCCCGGAGACGTCTCGGTGCTCGGGGCCGGGCACGACGCCTGGGTTGTCGGCGACGAGCCGTGCGTGGCGATCGACTGGCACGGCGCGACGAACTACGCGAAGGGGGGCTGAGAAGGCCCCGTCCGCGGTGCCCGGGCGGCCGCCCCCGGGCCGGCGGGACCGTCAGCGCAGCGAACCCACGAGGCTCTCGGAGCCCGCGTGCGAGTAGCGCCTTGTCGTGTCCTCGGCGTCCCGCGGGAAGAAGAGCCAGCTGACGGGGACGCCCCCGTGCGTGGCGTCGACGAGCGCCGCGTTGTGGAACATCCGGAGGACGGCGTTCCGCCGGTGGCCGTGCCGCGGCTGCGGCGCCTCGCGGAGCTCCTCCCAGAGCGACTCGCCGCCGGCCCGGTCCCATTCGCGGGCCCGGACCGCCTCGACGAACGCCCCCCCGTGCCACGCCGTGATCCCGGGGGCGCTGCTCCGGATCCACGAGAAGTGGAGGATCCCGAGCTGCGCGTCGGCAGGGAAGCCCGGCCAGTCGCCGAACAGGTGCTGCAGGACCCCCTCGTTGGCGCGCGCCTGCCGGTCGAAGAGCTCGTCGATCGCCCGGTCCGGCAGGACGACGGCGTCCGGTCCGGCGCTGCCGCTGCCGCCGGAGCGGATCCGGGCGTACTCGGCCGCCACGACGCGGTGGCGCTCGTCGGCCCCGGCCCAGGGCCGCCCGTCCCTTCGGGCCCAGGGGAGCCGCTGGGCCTCCTCGACGGACTCCATCTGGCAGCCGATCCCGACGCTGTTGCCGCCGGTGTCGCGGTACATCGACCGGTGCCGTCCCTCGCAGGCCGGCGATCCGAGGTACGAGCGGAGGGTCTCGAGGACGTTGGGGTGCATGCGGTCCCTCCCGCCCGGGGCGTCTCCTCCGGACGGCCGGGACCCGGAGGAACGCCGCACCCGGACGTCCGGATTATGAGACCCACGGGAGCGACGCGGTGGCGTGGCGGGGGCCTCCAGGCGACTCGCGACGGGATCGCCGGGGGAGGGGTGCGGGGAGGCCCGGCGTCCGGCCACGCGGCAGCGTGGCGGGGGCCTCCCCGCGGCTCAGAAGATCTTCAGGAAGTTGAGCGAGAGGACGAAGCCCGTCTGCCCGCGGTCGCGGCCGACGACCGGGAGACCCGCGTCCAGCTGGACCAGCGTGGACCACGGGCCCGAGAACTGCCCGGAGATCCCGGCGCCGCCGAACGGAGTCCAGGAGAAGCCGGACGGCTCGTCCGTGACCCAGGCCTGGTCGTAGAGCGCCTCGAGGCGGAAGACGTCGCCGACGACGAAGCCGTACGACAGGCGTCCGATGAGGGCCTCCTCCCCGCGGAGGCTCCCCGAGCTGAACCCCCGGAGCGACGAGGAGCCGAAGAACCCGAACGAGATCTTCGAGAAGCGGTCGGCGTTGGAGGTGCCGAGCCAGTTCACGGCCGTCTTGACCCGCTGGAACTTCGGGAGGTGGAAGTCCTTGGCCAGCTGGACCCCCCACGTCCGGAACGTGTCCTTCCCGGGGTCCCACTCGGGGTTCCCGGCGTAGCCCCACGCGTCCCAGCGGGAGCGCTTGTTCCAGCCGTACCGGCCCGAGAGGGCCCAGCCCTGCCAGTCCCACGCCGCCCGCCCCTCCAGCCGGTAGACCCAGTGGTCCGACGGGATCGCGAACGCCGGGTCGGTGTCGTCGGCCTCGGCGTAGTCGCGGTAGCTCACGCCGACGGTCCCGGAGAGCTTCACGTGCCGTCCCACCGGCGTCCCGACGTTGAGGTTGGCGGCGAAGGAGCGGCTCTTCACCGCCTCGGCGTCCACCTTCTCGCCGTCCTGGTACGGGACGTCGGTCCCGCGGACCGCGATGCCGAAGACGTCCGCGCCCAGGTCGACCGTCGAGCCGAAGAGCTTCGGCTCGTTGAACGAGCCGGCCAGGAGGACGCCGCCGAAGAAGACCTGGGCCTGCTGCCCCTTCTTCTTCACGTCGAGGTCGAGGTAGTAGACGCCCAGGAGCGGCAGCGGGTAGTCGAGCGACTCGTCGTAGAAGACGCCGCCGAGGCCGAAGAAGCGCGAGAGCTTCGTCTCGTCGGTCACCTTGCGGTCCCCCTCGGGCGTCTTCTCCAGGTAGCGGACCCCCTTCTCCGTGTCGCGGACCATCGTCTGGGGCGAGGCGAACAGGGCCTTCTTCTCCGCGTCGAACGTCTCGGGGTCGAGGCGGACGTCGGAGAGGACCGTCTCGCGCTCGAGCACGGTCGTCCGCGAGAAGGTGCGGAGGATCCACTGCGCCTTGACGAGGAGCGGGAAGCGCATCGCCACGTCGCCCAAGGCCCCCGGCAGGACGAGGAAGTCGGTCGTCTCGTCGACGGACTGGACCTCGCCCTTGAGGTTCAGCTGCCGGCTCTTGACGCGCAGGACCGAGTCGTCCTGCCGGTCGATCCAGACGGTGCCGGCGAA
Organism: Acidobacteriota bacterium; assembly: GCA_008363385.1. Lineage (GTDB taxonomy): Bacteria > Acidobacteriota > Thermoanaerobaculia > UBA5066 > UBA5066 > RHKY01. The sequence goes on from RHKY01000023.1 coordinate 106,199, forward strand.
GAGAGGCTTGTCCGACTCGGTGGCCTTCGGCTCGAAGGTCAGGACCCAGGCGGGCCGGTCGAGGACGGTGTCCTCCCCCTCGAGGGCGTACCGGTAGGCGTCGTTGAACGTGATCTCGAGCGGGAGCTCCGAGACCTTCTCGGGCTGGACGATCGGCAGGACCGGCGAGCTCTTCCCGCGCCACTTCACGCCGTTGAAGTAGGTCTCGGACCAGGCCCAGTCGTACCCCTTCCCCGGCTCGTAGAAGAACGGGCCGGCGAGGGTCTGCTCGAACGTGTTCGCCAGCTCGGCGATCCGGAACCGGATCGAGGTCTTGTTCCAGGCGGCGAACCGCTTCCAGCGCGCGTCGCGCCGTGTCCGCCAGATCTGGTGGCGCGCCAGGATCTCCTCGGCCGTGGGCCAGCGCTTCGCGGACACGCCGACCGTCGCCTTCGTCAGCTCCTCCGGGGGCTTCTCCCGGGCGTCGAGGCGGACGGCGACCGCCCCCGACCGGAGCGACAAGGAGAGCCGGGGCGGCTCCTTGGTCGCGGGGATCTCGAACCGCTTCGAGCGGCCGGTGGCCAGCTCCACGACCTCGGCGGCGGCGTACGAGGGGGCGTCGAGAGCGAGGGTGACGGCGCCCCGGTACGGGTTCCCGGCCTCGTCGAGGCCGGGGAGGAGGACGAGGCCTCCCAGGTCGTCGTCCGGCGCGAGCCGGTGGATCGCCAGGGCCTCGCCTTTCGCTCCGCGGGCCTCGGCCGGCCGGCCGTCGCGCGCGTAGTCGCCCGAGGAGAGGAGGCCCCCGAAGCGGGAGAGGAGGCGGTCCTCTACGGCGGCCGAGGCGAGCGGCGCGGCGAGGACGGGAGAGCCCGCCGCGGCGAAGCGCGCCGCCTGGTGGAGGAGGGCCTCGGGGCCGGGCTGCTCGGGGAGCTCGACGAAGAGCGGCCGGCCGAAGGCGAAGGCGTCCGCCTCGGCCCGGAGGGCGGCGGGGTCGGCGGAGGCGGAGGAGAGGTGGAGCCCGACGAGGTCGACGAACGGCGCCACGTCGTCGGTCTTCAGCTCCGCGGCGGCCGCCGGGAAGAGGGAGCCCTCCCGGGGCTGGTGGAAGACGGCGGCAATCCACGTCCGCGGGTTCTCGGCGCGGATCGCGGCGGCGACCTTCTTCAGGACGAACCGGCGCGCGGCGAGGTCCTCGCCGATCTCCGGGAAGTCGAGGGCGAAGAGGTCGGCTCCCCGAGCGGCCACGAGGATCGGGCCGAGGCCGGGGACGAGCGTGGCGGCCGTGGCCGCCTCGGCGCTCCGCCCGTCGGTCGGGACGGGCACCTCGGGCAGCTCCAGCGCGACGCCCGACCTCCAGCCGGCGCGCCGGGCCGAGGCGACCAGGCGGCGGACGGCCTCGGCGGCGGACGGGTCGGCGTAGGAGGCCGCCGGGAGCTCGAGGAGGAGGCCGGGGGAGCCGCTTCCGGGCCGGGCGGGGAGCGAGGCCTCGAGGGCCTCGACCCGGGGCGCGGGCGGCCGGACGACGACCCAGGTCGTCAGGTGCGGCCAGGCGGGCTCGGCCGCGGGGGCCGCCGCCGACGCGGCGAGCAGGAAGGTGAGGGCCGAGAGGGCCCGGGTGCGGACCATCCGCGCATTCTACGGACGGCGCTTGGCGCGCGCCGCGGGGCGGAAAGCGAACGGGGCGCCGCGAGCGGCGCCCCGTCGGGACGCGGAGGGAAACGGGCCTACTTCTTCTTCTCGACCGGGGCCGGCTTCGGCGCCTCCTCGACGGGGGCGTCGACCGGGAGGCCGAGCTTCTGGCGGATCTTCGTCTCGATCTCCGAGGCGACGTCGGGGTTGTCGCGGAGGTACTGCTTGGAGTTCTCGCGGCCCTGCCCGATCCGGAGGTCTCCGTAGCTGAACCAGGCGCCCGACTTCTCGACGAGCTTGTGCTCGATGCCGAGGTCGATGATCTCGCCCGTCTTGGAGATCCCCTCGCCGTAGCCGATGTCGAACTCGGCGCTCCGGAACGGCGGGGCGACCTTGTTCTTGACGACCTTGACCTTGGTCCGGCTGCCGACGACCTCCTCGCCGTCCTTCAGCGAGGCGATCCTCCGGATGTCGATCCTCACGGACGAGTAGAACTTCAGGGCGCGGCCCCCGGTCGTCGTCTCCGGGTTGCCGAACATGACGCCGATCTTCTCGCGGATCTGGTTGATGAAGATGAGCGTCGTCTTCGACTTGGAGACGACCGCCGTCAGCTTCCGGAGAGCCTGCGACATCAGGCGAGCCTGGAGGCCGACGGAGGCCTCGCCCATCTCGCCCTCCAGCTCGGCCTTCGGGACGAGGGCGGCGACGGAGTCGATGACGACCACGTCGACGGCGGCCGAGCGGACGAGGGCCTCGGCGATCTCCAGCGCCTGCTCTCCCGAGTCGGGCTGGGAGACCATGAGGTTGTCGACGTCGACGCCGAGCTTCCGCGAGTACTCGGCGTCGAGCGCGTGCTCGGCGTCGATGAAGGCGGCGAGGCCGCCGCGCTTCTGCGCCTCGGCGATGATGTGGAGCGTCAGGGTCGTCTTGCCGGAGGACTCCGGCCCGAAGATCTCGACGACGCGGCCGCGCGGCACGCCCCCGATCCCGAGCGCGGCGTCGACGGCGATCGACCCGGTGGAGATGGCCTGGATCGCCTCCTGCGGCCGGTCGCCCAGCCGCACGAGGGCCCCCTTGCCGAACTGGCGGTCGATCTGCTGGACCGCCTGCTCGAGCGCCTTGAGCTTCTCTCTGTCGATGGTGGCCATGGGGAGTTGTCCTCGCTTTCGTCGGAAAGACGGCGGATTATAGGCGTCCGCCTCCGGCGTGCCGCCGCCGGGCCGGAGGGGCGGAAGAGGGTCGTCGGTGTCGGGACGGGCGGGCGCACGGATCGAGCCGCGCGGCCTCGGCCGTCGTCCCGGGCAGGAGGAACGTGACGCATTCTGGACGAGCCGGGGGTCCGGCACAAGCGGAGGCGGACTCGGGGACGAGGCCCTGGCGGCGGGTCTTCGGGGAGGCCCCGGTGGCGGCCTCCTTCGCCACGTTCGGCGTGGGGCTCCTCCCCGGGCCGAAGGGGACCTGGGGGAGCCTCGTGGCGGTCCTGATCGGCGAGGCCCTCTTCCGCGCGCTCGGGCTCCCGGCCCTGGCCGCCCTGGCCGTCGTCTCGACGCTCCTCGGCGTCCCGGCGGCGGGACGCGTCGAGGCGCTCCGCCGGGACGAGGACCCGCACGAGGTGGTCGTCGACGAGGTGGCGGGGCAGTCGATCGCCCTCCTGGGCCTCCACGCCTTCCTGCCGGCCGCCTCCTCGGGGGCGCTCGGGGCCGGCCTCGTCCTGGCGGCGTTCCTCCTCTTCCGGCTCCTCGACGTCCTGAAGCCGGGGCCGGTCGACGACCTGCAGCGGCTCCCCGGCGGCGCCGGCATCATGGCCGACGACGTGGCGGCCGGGTGCCTCGTTGCGGCCGCGTTCGGCCTCCTCGCCCTCGCCGGTCTCGTGCGATGAACCCTCCGGCGCTGCCCGGCCTCGTGGTCCGCGCGGACGAGCCGCTGGCCCCGCGGACGACCCTCCGGATCGGGGGACCGGCACGGTGGCTGGTCGAGGCGCGGACGCTGGCCGCCCTCTCGGCCTTCCGGCGCTGGGCGAGCGAGACCGGGACGCGGGTCCTGGCGCTCGGGAAGGGCTCGAACCTCCTCGTCCCGGACGAGGGTTTCGACGGCGCGGTCCTCGTCCTGGCCGGGGAGATGACCTCCTACCGGCTCGACGGGACGACCCTCGTCACCTCCGGCGGGGCCTCGCTCATGGCGCTCGCCGTGGCGGCGAGGAACGCGGGCCTCTCGGGGCTCGAGGGGCTCTCGGGGATCCCTTCGACCCTCGGCGGCGCGGTGCGGATCAACGCGGGCGCTTACGGGAGGGAGATCTTCGACCTCCTCCGGGACGTCACGCTGGTGGGGGCGGACGGCGCGGTGAGGCAGGTCCCCGCCGCGGGCCTTCGCCGCGGCTACCGCTGGACGGAGCTCTGCGAGGCGGACGACCTCGTCGCGGGCGCGTCGCTCCTCCTCGAGCCGGCCCCGCGGGAGGAGGTCGAGGCCCGGATGCGAGAGGTGACCGAGAAGCGGAAGCGGGCCCTGCCGGTCGAGCCGAACGCCGGCTCGATCTTCAGGAACCCGCCGGGCGAGTACGCGGGGCGGCTTCTGGAGGCGTGCGGGCTGAAGGGGAGGCGGCGCGGCGGCGCCGAGGTCTCCGGCCGGCACGCCAACGTGATCGTGAACCTCGGGGGCGCCACGGCGCGGGACGTGCGGGCGCTGATGGCCGACATGAGGGCCCTGGTGCGGCTCCGGTTCGGCGTGGAGCTCGTCCCCGAGATCGTCCTCGTCGGCGGCCCCCTTCGCGACGACGAGGCCGCGCCTCTCTCCGTAGAATCGACGGCATGACGACTCACGGCGCCGTCTACGCGCTCATCCTCGCGGGCGGGAGCGGGACCCGTCTCTGGCCGCGCTCCACCGACTCCGCGCCGAAGCCCTTCCTGGCGCTGACGGGGCCCGAGACGCTCCTGTCGGCCACCTTCCGCCGGGCCTCCGCCCTGGCCGGGGCCGACCGTGTCCTGGTGTCGGCGCGGGTCACGCACGCCGCCCTGATCCGCCGCGACCTGGCGGCGGTCTCCGGGGACCGGCTCGTCCTGGAGCCCGAGAGGCGGAACACGGCCCCGGCGATCGCGCTCTCGGCCCTCTCTGTCGCCGAGCGGGACCGTGAGGCCGTCCTCGTCGTCCTGCCGTCCGACCAGGCGGTCGCCGACGAGGCGGCGTTCCAGCGGGGCGTCGAGACGGCCGTGGACGCCGCGCGGCACGTGGACGGCTTCGTCACGCTCGGCATCACGCCGGTCCGCCCCGAAACGGGATTCGGCTACCTCGAGACCGACCCCGCCGAAGCCGGCTGGCCCGTCCGGCGCGTCGTGCGGTTCGTCGAGAAGCCGCCGGCCGCCGACGCCGAGCGGTTCCTGGCCTCCGGGCTCCACTTCTGGAACGCCGGGATCTTCGTCTTCCGCGTCCCGGTCCTCCTCGACGCGATGGAGCGGCTCTGCCCCGACATCCTGGGGCCCATCCGGGAGGCGGCCTCCGCTCGGAAGGCCGGGGACGCCGCCGGGATGGCGAAGGCCTTCGGGCGGGCCCGGCGGGAGTCGATCGACTACGCGGTGATGGAGAAGGCCACGACGGTGGTGATGGTCCCCTGCGACTGCGGATGGAGCGACGTCGGCTCCTGGGACGCCGTCCACGACTTCCGCGCCAAGGACGAGGCCGGCAACGTCCTGGAGGGGCCGGCGCAGGCGCTGGAGAGCCGGGGCTGCCTTGCGCTGGCCCGGAAGGGGCGGCCCGTCACCCTCATCGGCGTGGACGACCTCGTGGTGGTCGACTCGGAGGACGGCCTCCTCGTCACCCGCCGCGGGGCCTCGGACGCCCTGCGGCGGGCCGTCGAGTCGCGCCTGGCCAAGGAGTGGCGCCCTTGAGCGTCACGGTCCTCTCGGCCGCCTCGCGCCTGGTGGGCGCCGTCCGGACCGCCTACCGCGGGCCCGCGTCCGCGGTGGAGGACGCGGTCGTCTGCCTCCTCTCCCGGGGGCACCTCCTGATCGAGGACGTCCCGGGGGTGGGGAAGACGACGCTCGCCCTGGCCATCGGCAAGGCGCTCGGCCTGGCCGTCCAGCGCCTCCAGTGCACGCCCGACACGCTGCCGTCCGACATCCTCGGCCTGACGATCTTCAACCAGCGGACGCAGGCCTTCGAGTTCCACCCCGGCCCGATCTTCACGCCGATCTTCCTCGTGGACGAGATCAACCGCTCCACGCCGAAGACGCAGGCCGCGCTCCTGGAGGCGATGAACGAGCGGGCGGTCTCCGTGGACGGGCAGTCGCGGGGCCTCCCCGAGCCGTTCCTCGTCCTGGCCACGCAGAACCCCGTCGAGTACCTCGGGACCTACCCGCTCCCGGAGTCGCAGCTGGACCGGTTCCTGATGCGGATCTCGCTCGGCTACCCCGAGCCCGACGAGGAGCGACGGCTCCTCCTCTCCGGGGGGGCCGACCGGGCGCTGGCCTCGCTGACGCCCGTGATGAGCCTCGAGGAGCTCAAGGAGGTCCAGCTGCAGGTCGAGCGGGTCCGTGTCGCCGAGAAGCTCCTGGACTACGTCCTTTCGATCGTCGCGCGGACGCGCGAGACGTCGGACCTGATCCTCGGCGTCTCCCCGCGCGGCGCCCAGGGCTTCTTCCGGGCCGTCCAGGCGCGGGCGCTGGTCGCCGAGAGGGACTTCGCGACGCCCGACGACGTCAAGCGCGTGGCCGTGCCGGTCCTCTCCCACCGCGTCCTGGCCGCCCTTCCCGGGGCGTACGAGGGTTCGTCGGCGGGCCGGAGGGAGCGCGACGCGATCCGGAAGATCCTCGACGAGGTCCCCGTCCCGCTGTGAGGGGGCTCAGGGAGCGCCTCCGAGAGCTCCTGGACACCTCGATCGTCGTGAGGGTCACGAACCTCGGCCTCGGCTTCGTCCTCCTGACGCTCGTGGTGGCCATCGGGGCGACGAACACGGGCAACAACGGCCTCTACGTCCTCCTCTCCACCTTCCTCGGCGCCCTCGTCGTCTCCGGCGTCGTCTCGCGCCGGAACGTCGAGAAGCTGGTCCCCGAGCTGGAGGGCCCCGACGAGATCCACGCGGGGGACCCCGTCCGCTTCACGCTGAAGCTCCGGAACGAGAAGAGGCGCACCCGGCGGGCGGTCCTCGTCCGGATCGCGGGCGCCTCGCAGCCGCTCCTGTTCCCCCTCGTCCCGCCCGAGTCGACCCCCAGCCGCGGCGTCGACCTCGTCTTCTCGCGCCGCGGGCGGCGGAAGGTGGAGTCGCTCCTCGTCTACAGCGCCTACCCGATCGGCCTCTTCCGGAAGGGCCGCGTCCACGCCGACGCGCGGGAGCGGATCGTCTTCCCCCGGGTCCTCAGGCGCCCGCTCCCCCGGCCCGAGTCGCGAGGGCCTGCGGGGGAGCGGGCGAGCCTCCTGAAGCGGGGGCGTGGCGCCGACGTCCGCCTCCTGCGCGAGGCGCTCCCGTGGGACGACCCTAGGGACCTGCACTGGCCCCAGACGGCCCGCCAGGGGGTCCTGATCACGAAGGAGCGGAGCGCCGAGCAGGGGCACGACTCCGTCGTCGCCCTCTCGGTGGAGAGGCCGAAGGGGGCCGGGTCCGCGTGGGACGCCGCGTTCGAGGAGGCCGTGTCGGAGGCGGCCGGGGCGGTCCTGCAGCTCCTGGCCCGCGGGGACCGGGTCGGGCTCCTGATGGGCGAGCGCCTCCTTCCGCCCGGCGCGGGCTCGGTCCAGCGGCGCGCGCTCCTGGCCGCGCTGGCGCTCGTCGAGCCGCGCGTGGGGCCGGCCGCGGCGCGCCCGCCGCTCCCGCCGGACCTCCTCGTCTACCCCGTGGTCCCCGGGGTGCGGGAGGCGGCGTGAAGACGGCGAGCCCTCCGCCCCTGCCGTTCCACCGCGAGCGGCTCCTCCTCGTCGGGCGCCTGGCCCTGCTGGCGCCGGTCCCGCTGGCGCTGAACGACACGCTGGCGCCCGCGGAGCTCGGCCTCTACCTCGTCCTGGCCGCGGTCCCGGTCCTGCTCGCGGCCCGCGGGCGCGTCCTTCGCGTCCCCGACTGGGCGCTGAACCTCCTCGGGATCCTCCTCCTCTTCGGCTTCTACGCCGACCTGCGGATGGGGACGCGGAGCCTGCTGAAGGCGACGATCCACCTCCTCCTCGCCACGACGCTGACGAAGCTCGTCTCGGTCGTGAGGGAGCGGGACTTCGCGACGCTCCTCCTCCTCGTCACGTTCCTCTTCGTCGCCTCCGTGGCCACCTCGTTCCACTCCACCGTCCTCGTCTACGTCGCGGCCTTCGCCGCCGTGGCGTGGCCCGTCCTCGTGAAGTGGGCGCTCTTCCGCGACCTGGCCGAGGCGCGGTCCGAGTGGGACCGCGACCCCCAGGCCCGCGAGCTCCCCGGCCGAAGGACCGCCGCGGCGTCGCTGGCGGTCACGTTCGCCCTGGCGGTGCCGTTCTTCTTCGTCCTCCCGAGGATCCGCGCCCCGTACGTCCGGGGCCAGTCTGCGGGGCAGGAGATCTGGACGGGATTCACCGAGTCGGTCGACCCCGGGGTCTCGGGACGGCTGAAGCAGAGCGACGAGGTGGTCCTCAGGGTCGAGCCGGAGGCCGACGTCCCGGTCGAGGCGTTCGCCCTGGCGCTCCGGTTCCGGACCCTGGCCTTCGCCACGTACGAGGACCGGACCTGGAGGAAGCCGCAGGGCCCGAACCGGGTCCTCCGGCCGGACGGCCGGGGGAGGATCCAGATCGGCGCCGGGGCCGAGGCCCAGGGTGGGGCGATGCTCGTCGACCTGGCCCCGCTCGGATCCCGGTACCTCCCGCTCCCGTCCGGGGCGCTCTCCCTGTCGCTGACCGGCACGGCCACCCGGCTGCCCGGAGGGGCGTGGGTGGAGCGGGACCGGCTGGAGAACGTCCTCCTCGCGGTCGAGCCGCACCGCGGCTTCGCGTACGAGGTGAGGACGGGGCGTCCCGAGGCCGACCGGCTGCCGCCCGGGGCGGTGGACCCGACGCGGTCCTCGCTCGGCTCGGCCCGGGTCGCGGAGTTCGTCCGCGAGGTGGCGGGCGGGGCCGACCCGGTCACCCAGCCCCTCCTGGTGGCTCGGAAGCTGGAGGCGCGCCTGGCCGGCACCTTCGCGTACTCGCTCGACATCCCGCTCTCGGGCGAGAGGCCCGTCGAGGAGTTCCTCTTCGACCGGCGCGAGGGGCACTGCGAGGCGTTCGCCACGGCCATGGCGCTGGCGCTGCGGGAGGTCGGGATCCCGACCCGCTTCGTCACCGGCTTCGCGGGCGCCGAGCCCGCGCTCTGGGGCGGGACCTTCATCGTCCGCGGGCGCAACGCCCACGCCTGGGTCGAGGCCTGGTGCGGCCCCGAGCTCGGCTGGGTGACGTTCGACCCGACGCCCGAGGTGGGACGGCCAGGGCTCGGGGGCGAGGGCCTCCTGTCGCGCCTGAGGAACCTGGGCGAGAGCGTGGAGCTGGTCTACGACCGGTGGGTCCTCTCGTTCGGCCAGGCCGACCAGGAGGAGATCGCCGACCGGGTGCGCGCCGCCGCCGAGAGCGCGGCGCTCCTGGCCCGCCGGGCCGGGACCGCGATCCGGCGCTCGCCCCTGCTCCTGGCAGGGCTGGCGGCCGCGGGGGTCGGGCTCCTCGTCTTCGTCGCCTCCGGCCGGGTGCGGCGGGCCCTCGGCCTGCGCCTGCGCCTACCGGGAGCGGAGCCTCCGGGCGCGGGCCTGTCCGCGTACCTCCGGATGCAGAGGAAGCTCCGAAGGCGCGGCGCCTCGCTCGCGGCCTCGGCCGCGCCCGGCGAGACGGTCGCCGCGGCCTCGCGGTTCGGCCCAGAGGCCGGGAGGCTCTCGCGCGAGATCGCCCGGGCCTACGTCCGCGAGTCGTTCGGCGGGGCCGCGTCCGGTCCCGCGGAGCGGGAGCGCCTCGCCGGCCTCCTCCGCGACCTGGGCCGGGCGCTCTCGACGCCTCCGGGACGAGCCTGAGGCCGCACGCCAGTCGATCCGGCCGGCTCGAAATATGCCACTTGACAAAGTGACAGTTACTGTCACATATTTTCGGCGTGCCCGAAGAGAGCCGGTACGGCATCGAGGAGCTGGCCAGTCTGGGCGGGGTGACCCGCCGGACGGTCCGGTTCTACGTCCAGGAGGGGCTCCTCCAGCCGCCTGAAGGGCTCGGACGGGGCAGGCACTACGGCCCGGATCACCTCTCCCGGCTCCTCCGGGTCCGCTCGATGCAGGAGCTCGGACTCAGCCTCCCCGAGATCCGGAGGGCGCTCGCCGAGGATGGAAAGGCGCCAGCGGAGGCGGCGCCCGAGGTCCCTCCCGCCCCCGAGCGGCAGACCTGGATCCGCCTGACGCTCCTGCCAGGTGTCGAGCTCCACGTCGCCACCGGTGTCCGCCTGCCTTCCCCGGCGCGGCTGGCGGACCTCGTTTCGACCTGCCGCCGGCTGTTCACCAACGAGGAGGACCGATGAGACCGAAGCCCGCCCCGCCCCGCCCCGCTCCGGGCCCCGCTCCGGGCCCCGCTCCCGCTCCCGCACCGGCCCCGACGGGCCTCGTCGCCCTTGGCCTCCCGATCCCGCTCCAGGGCGTCACGGTCGAGGCGGAGGTGAAGGACCTCGCCGTCCGGCAGGTGGTCACGCAGCGGTACCGCAACGACGAGGCGGCGCCGATCGAGGCGGTCTACGTCTTCCCCCTGGAGGAGGGGGCCGCGGTCTGCGGGTTCGAGGCGCTCATCGGCGAAACGCACGTGGTGGGACGGGTCGAGGAGAGGGACGCGGCGTTCACGGCCTACGACGAGGCGATGGCGGCGGGGCACGGCGCCTACCTCCTCGACCAGGAGCAGCCGGACGTCTTCACGGCCAGCATCGGGAACGTCCCGCCCGGCGCCGAGGTGCTCGTGAGGCTGACGACCGTCTCGGTCGTCGCCGAGGAGGGGGAGGACCGCGTCTACGCCCTGCCGACGACCGTCTCGCCCCGGTACGCGCCCGAGGAGGACCGGAAGGGCGTGGGCCGGACGCCGGCCGAGGCGCTGAACCCGCCGGTCCTCTGGAGCGTGCCGTACGGCCTGAGCCTCACGCTGCGCCTCGAGATGCCGGTCGGGATCCGCTCGGTGGAGTCCCCGACGCACCCGCTGTCGGTCGAGGTGGACGGGAGCCGCGCGACCGTGACCCTCGGCGAGCGCGAGACGGCGCTCGACCGGGACCTCGTCGTCCGGGTGAAGCTGGCCGGGCCGGAGGGGCAGCGGGTGCTCGCGGAGCGGGACGGGAAGGGGGGCGGAGCCGTCCTCGTCTCCTTCCGCCCCCGCTTCGAGGCGGCGACGGCCGGGAGCTCCGAGGTGGTCTTCCTCGTCGACCGCTCCGGGTCGATGGAGGGGAGCTCCATCGCGCAGGTGAGGAACGCGCTCCAGCTCTTCCTCCGGAGCCTCGGCGAGGGGACGAGCTTCAACGTCGTCGGCTTCGGGTCGACCGTGCAGGCCCTCTTCCCCGAGAGCCGGCCCTACGACCCGCAGAGCTTCGCGGAGGCGAGCCGCCACGTCGAGGGGATGCGGGCCGACCTGGGCGGGACCGAGATCCTCCCGGCGCTCCGGACGGTCCTCGAGGCGAGGCGCGCCGAGGGCCTCCCGCGCGTCGTCGTCGTCCTGACGGACGGCGAGGTGACGAACGCCCCCGCCGTCCTGGCGCTCGCCGCCCGGCACGCGGGGACCGCCCGGGTCCTGACGCTGGGGATCGGCGCCGGGGCCAGCCGCCACCTCGTGAAGGGCCTGGCCCGCGCGGGGAACGGCGCCGCGGAGTTCGTCGCGCCCCGCGAGCGGATCGAGGGGAAGGTGATGCGCCACCTGCGCCGCGCCCTGCAGCCCGCCGTGACCGACGTCGTCCTCGACTGGGGGGGCCTCGCTCCCGAGCAGGCGCCGCACGTCCTGCCGCCCGTCTTCGACGGGGAACGGCTCCTCGTCCACGGGCTCGTCAAGGAGCTCCGCCCCGCCACCGTCACGCTCACGGCGCGCGCGCCGTCGGGCCCGATCCGCGTCGAGATCCCGCTCGACCCCTCCGGGGCCGTCGAGGGGACGACGCTCGCCACGCTGGCGGCCCGCGAGCTGGTGAGGGACCTCGCGGAGGGGCGGAGCCCGCTCCACGGCCGGAAGGGATCGCGCCAGGAGGACCGGCGCGGCCGGACGGAGGACCGCGTCCGCGAGCGCCTCGTCGAGCTGGGGAAGCGGTACGGCCTCGTCACGAGCGCCACGTCGTTCGTCGCCGTCGAGGAGCGCGCCACGCCCGTTTCGGGGGACGCCGTCCTGAGGAAGGTCCCGGTCGCCCTGACGCACGACTGGGGCGGCCTCGAGGCCGCGGCAGGAGCGGGAGCGCCGGCCTTCGCCGCCCCGTCGGCGATGGCGATGCCGGCGGCGGCGCCGGCGCCGATGAGAAGGGCACGGGGTTCGTTCATGATCGGGGAGCCCGACCACGCCACGCTCGCGGACCCGTACGACATCCCGTTGCCGATCCTGCATCGGATCGACCGGGAGGACGCGCGGGAGCGCGCGAGCACGCCCTCGCGTACCTCCACCCGTCCCCTCGACCGGCTCGTCTCCCTCCAGCGGCACGACGGCTCCTGGGACCTGGACGACCGCCTGGCCGCGCTCTCGGGATTCGAGCACGACGAGCTGGAGAAGGGCTGGCGAGCCCTCGGTCCGGTCGGAGGAGACCCGCGGCGGGTCTTCGCCACCGCGCTCGCCCTCGCCCTCCTCGAGCGCCTGGCCCCGGGCGAGCGGGACGAGTGGGAGCTCCTGGCCCAGAAGGCACGGTGCTTCCTCGAGTCGGTCGCGTCCAGTCGCGGACAGGCGATGCGGTGGGTCGACTTCGCCTGCGCCCTCGTCGGCGGCCAGCGCTAGGCGCCCCCGTGCAGGACGCTCGGGACTCGGTGCCGACCCGGTCCGGAGACGCGACCATGTCCGAGACTTACAGCTTCACCGCGGAGATGTCCGTCGAGGAGTTCAAGCGCCTGTTCGACAGCATTCCGGACATCGCAACGCGGGGGCCGGTCACGTACAAGGCCGTCAGTCACGGGCTGATGATCTCGCATGGCGGGGCCTCCCTCCGCGTCATCTCCGCCGACCGTAGCTCATGGTGGGGCGTGGCGAGCGCTCCTCCGAACATCGAGAGCTTCGTGGAGCTCGGCTTCCGCGACGTACTGCGAGCGATGGTGCTCGCAAATGAGGACGCTCGCAGTGCCGTTCCTCCTGCGGCTGTTCCGGATCGGGACGGACGATGGCCAAGAGGGACGTCGTGAACGACCTGCGCGCGGCGCGCGAACGGGGGTCCCGTCGATCCCCTCGGCGCTCCCGGTCACGCCGCAGAGGACCTCGAGGAGCAGGTCCTGCCCCCGGAGCTGAAACCCGCAGCTGGGGCCGCGGAGAAGCTCCGGGCGCAGAGGCACCGGCGCGGTGGTCGGTGACCTGCCAGCCCGGCTCGTAACCGCCTTCGCTGGAGAACCGGGAGGTCCCGGTCGTGCCGAGCCGGAGGCGGTCCTCAGACCACCACTGGCTTGTCGGCGACGAGGCGCGCGAGGACGGTCGACAGGAGGTCGACGTGCTCGCGCTCCTCGGCCTCCAGCTCGCGGTAGAGCCGCCACTCGTGCGAGCCGGTCGGGAACCTCTTCCCGGCGTCGAGGAAGAAGGCGCGGGCCCTCTTCTCCAGGTGGACGGCCAGGCGCAGGAGCGCCGCGCCCGAGAGGTCCTTCAGCTCGGCGCCCGCGAAGACGGCGACCTTGGCGGGGGAGAGCTCGAGGCTGGCCCCCGCCTCCGGCGCGTCGATGTGGTACCGGCGCGCCAGCGTCACCATGTGCCCCTTCTCCATCTCGGCCAGCTCGCGGAAGAGGCGGGCGAGCTCCGGGTCCTTCGCCTCGACCTCCATCGCCCCGCGGGCGTAGAAGGAGAGCCCGCCCAGCTCGATCTCGAAGGCCTGCCGGATCGCCTCGACCGCCGCCTCGGACTCGACCTCGGTGTCGTGGCCGGCGACGAGCGTGCCGCCGCACGCCGGGCAGAGGCCGTACGGGAAGGCGAAGCCCTCGGAGACCTTCTGGCAAGACTCGCAGGTCCAGATCAGCTTCTCGCCGGCGCAGCAGATGTGCTCCTCGTCCCCCGGCTCGAACGGCCGGCGGCACTTCGAGCAGGCGGCCATCGCCGCGACCGCCGCCGCGGCCTTGCCCGGCTCGACCTCCTCCGGCAGGACGACCGGCCACTCCTTCGTCTGGAGGTACCGCTCGATCGCCCGGGCCGCCCGCCGCCCGGCGCCCAGCGCCAGGATGACGGTGGCGCCGCCGGTGACGATGTCGCCGCCCGCGAAGACGCCCGGGAGGTTCGAGGCCTGCGTCTTCTGGTCGACGTTGATGTACCCCTCGCCGCGGACGGAGAGGTTCGGCGCCGAGCGGGAGATGACCGGGTTGGCGCGCGTGCCGAGCGCGTAGATCACCGTCTCGCACTCGAAGGTCTCGAACGCCCCCTCGATCGGGACCGGGCGGCGGCGGCCGCTCTTGTCGGGCTCGCCGAGCTCCATCTTCTGGACGACGATCGCCTTGACGTTCCCCTTCTCGTCGGTCTGGATCTCGGTCGGGCTGACGAGCCAGTTGAAGTGGATCCCCTCCTCCTTGGCGTGCCGCAGCTCCTCGACGCGGCAGGGCGCCTCGGCCTCCGTCCGCCGGTAGAGGCAGTGGACCTCCTCGGCCCCGAGCCGCCGCGAGACGCGCAGGCAGTCCATCGCGGTGTTCCCGGCGCCCAGGACGACGACCCGCTTGCCCATCGCCACCGGGGTGTCCTCGAACGGGAAGTGGTCGCCCCCCATCAGGTTGACCCGGGTGAGGAACTCGTTGGCGCTGTAGACCTGCCCGGCCTGCTCGCCGGGGATGCCGAGGAAGGTGGGGAAGCCGGCGCCCGTCCCGATGAAGACGGCGTCGTACCCCATCTCGCCCATCAGCTGGTCGATCGTGAAGGTCTTCCCGATCACCTTGTTCGTCTCGAACCTCACGCCCAGCTTCGAGAGGGCGCTCACCTCGCGGTCGATCGTCGTCCGGGGGAGCCGGAAGGACGGGATGCCGTACTTCAGGACGCCGCCGACGACGTGGAGGGCCTCGTAGACCGTGACGGCCGCCCCCTTGCGGGCCAGGTCGCCCGCGCAGGCGAGGCCCGCCGGCCCGGAGCCGACGACCGCGACCTTGCCGAGCTGGCCGGCGCTGGCGGGCGGGTGGACGTCGGGGAGCGGGGCGTGGTCGCCGACGAAGCGCTCCAGGCGCCCGATGGCCACCGGCTCCATCTTCTTCTCCAGGATGCACTGGATCTCGCACTGCGTCTCCTGCGGGCAGACCCGGCCGCAGATCGACGGGAAGAGGTTGCTCTCCTGGATGACCGAGAGCGCCCCGGAGAGGTCCCGCACGAGGAGGTGGCGGATGAAGCGCGGGATGTCGATCGCCACCGGGCAGCCGGCGACGCAGGTGGGGCGGGCGCACTGGATGCAGCGCTCGGCCTCGACGAGGGCGTCTGCCATCGTGTAGCCGAGGTTCACCTCCTCGAAGTTCCGCGAGCGCTCCTTGGCGTCCCGCTCCGGCATCTTCATCGCGTGCTCGGGCAGGTCCTTGAACTTCTTGTAGTTCCGCTTGTTCAGCTCGAAGAGCTGCTCCTCGATCGTGCAGACCTTCGAGAAGTCGTCCTTGGCCGTCGTCTCCTGCGACCGGAACCGGTCTTGCCGGAGCTGCAGCTCGGGGAAGTCGACGAGGTGCCCGTCGAAGTCGGGCCCGTCGACGCAGGCGAACTTCGTCTGCCCGCCGACCGTCACGCGGCACGAGCCGCACATCCCGGTCCCGTCGACCATGATCGCGTTGAGGGAGACCATCGTCTTCACGCCGGAGGGGCGGGTCACCTCGGAGCAGGCCCGCATCATCGGGAGCGGCCCGATGGCGACGACCATGTCGGGCTTCTCCTTCTCGATCAGCTCCTTCAGGGCGACCGTCACGAAGCCCGGCTTGCCGTAGCTGCCGTCGTCCGTGCAGACGATCAGGTCGTCGCAGTAGCGCTTGAACCGGTCCTCCCAGAAGACGAGGTCCTTCGACCGGAAGCCGATGATTCCGGTCGTCCGGTTCCCGGCCTCCTTGAAGGCGCGCAGCTGAGGGAAGACGGGCGCCACGCCCAGACCGCCGCCGACGAGGACCACGTGCCCGACGTTCCCGACGTGGCTCTCCAGGCCGAGCGGGCCGACGAAGTCGGAGAACTCGTCCCCTTCCTCGTATTCGCGCATCATCTCGCGCGTCGTCTTGCCGAGAGCCTGGACCACGATCGTCACGGTCCCCCAGTCGCGGTCGTAGTCGGCGACGGTCAAGGGGATCCGCTCGCCCCCTTCCTTCAGCCGGACCATGACGAAGTGGCCCGGCTTCGCCGCCTTCGCCACGTCCGGCGCGTGGACGTCCCAGAGGAACGTGACGTCGGAGAACTGCTCGCGCTTGACGATCTGGTACACGGTTCCCTCCGCCCCTTTCGGGGCGTGGGGACTCTAACCCGCCCCGGCCGGTTTCGCATGATCCGAACGATTCAGACGACGGGGGCGTGCGCTTCAGCGGGGGCTTCGAAGGCGGCCGGGCCGGGGCGGGGGCGCGGGCCCGCCGGGCCGGGCGAGCGACGTCAGCCGGCTCTCGGGAGAGGCGGGGGTGCTCCCGGTGGGGACTGCGGAGGGACGGGCCCGGGGGCCGTCTCGAGGGTGCGGGACGCCGCTTGCGCTTGAAAACGTAATTTATGATAGGCTCCAAATGTTAAGGAGGGTCCCCGGATGGCCAAGGCGATCGAAGTCCTGATGAACGAGCACCGGCTCATCGAGCGGGTGGCCGCTTCCCTCGAGGCCTACGCGGGCGGGCTGCCGTCGGGCGCCGCCCCCGAGCGGGCCCGCGTCGCCGAGTTCGCCGGCTTCTTCCAGCGGTACGCCGACGCGTTCCACCACGGCAAGGAGGAGGACCTCCTGTTCCAGGCGATGGTGGACCGCGGATTCCCGCTCCAGGGCGGCCCGCTGGCGGTGATGCTCCACGAGCACGAGGTCGGCCGCGCCCACGTGCGCGCCCTCGCGACGATCGGCGAGGCCGCGGGAGCCGCGACCCCGGACGAGGCGGAGGCCTTCGTCCGCCACTCCACGTCGTTCGGCCCCATGCTCCGCGCCCACATCCAGAAGGAGGACGGGATCCTCTACCCGATGGCGCTCCGGGTCCTGCCCCCCTCCGAGCTCGACCGCCTCGCGGACGCGTACGCCGCATTCGAGGCGAACGCGCTCCGAGCCGGGACGGTCGACGAGCTCCTCTCCCTCGGCGAGCGCCTCGTCTCCACGCACCCGTTCGACCCCGCCGTCCTCGAGATGGCGATGGGCGGCTGCATGGCTCACGGCTGAACCTCCGAGCGGCCTCTCTCGGCCGCCTCGGCCCCCCCGGTCCAGTCGCCCGCTGGGCCGGCGGCGTTCCCGCCCCCCCTCCGGGCCGGGACGAGGCCGAGGCGGCCATTTTTCTTTCCAGGCCGACCGCCCGCCCTGGAATCCGGCCGCGAGCGCGGCGAGTCCGCGCGGCGGCCAGGCGAGTCCGTGCGGATCCACGACGCCGGCTCGCAGAACGTATAATGGAGCTCTGACCCCCGTTCGGACCCCCGTTCGCAGAACGTATAATGGAGCTCTGACCCCCGGTCGAAGACCCCGTCGGCTGGCCCCCCGCCGGACCCGGGCGGCGGTCCTCCCCCCCATGCGGCCGAAAGGTGGGGGGCCGGGGGGAGGGACCGCGGGGGTGGGGCCCCGCGGTCGCCGTTTCGAGCGCGGAGCGCGCTGATCCGACCGAGGCTGGACCCGGGCGGCGGTCCTCCCCCCGAACCTAGTACGCGTTCTTGTGGAGGAAGCCCCACCGGAGGGTGAGCCAGAGGATCTTCAGGTCCAGGGCGAGGCTCCAGTTCTCGATGTAGTAGAGGTCGTACTCGATCCGCTTCGAGAGGCTGGTGTTGCCGCGCCAGCCGTGCACCTGCGCCCAGCCGGTGATGCCGGACCGGACGCGGTGGCGGAGCATGTACTGGGGGAACTTCTCCTTGAACTCGCGGACGAACTCGGGGCGCTCGGGGCGCGGCCCGACGAGGGACATCTCCCCCCGGAAGACGTTCACGAGCTGGGGGAGCTCGTCGAGGGAGGTGGCGCGGAGGAGGCGGCCGACGCGCGTCCGCCGCGGGTCGTTCTCCTGCGCCCAGGTCGCCCCGGTCTCGGCCTCGGCGTCGACCCGCATCGAGCGGAACTTGAGGATCCGGAAGGTCCGGCCGTCGAGCCCCATCCGCTCCTGCGAGTAGAAGACCGGCCCCCGGTCCTCCAGCCAGATCAGGAGCGCCACGAACGGGTAGAGGAGCGCCAGCGCGACGAGGCCGACCGCCGAGAGGGCGACGTCCATCGTCCGCTTCACGAGCGAGTTCCACCCCTCGAGCGGCACCTGCGTCAGGTTGATCACCGGCAGGCCGTCGAAGTCCTCGACGCCGGCCTTGAACGTCACGTACTGGAAGAGGTCCGGCACCACCCTCAGGTCGACGATCTCGTTGCCGACCTCCTTCAGGATCCGGAGCATCGTCCGGTGCGCCTCCACCGGGAGCGCCAGGAACACGGTGTCGACGTCGTGCCGGGCGAGGAGCCCGGCGACCTCGTCCGTCGTCCCGAGGACCGGGACGTCCCGGTACGACGTCGCCGCCTTGGCCGGGTCGTCGTCGGCGAAGCCGATCGGCTTGATCCCGGTCGCGGGGTGGTCGAGGAGCTTGTCGACGACCGCCTGCCCGCCGTGGCCGGCCCCGACCACGAGCGCCCGCCGCACGCCGGCGCCCGTCGCCCAGATCGTCTCCAGGTACTTCCGGATCCCGAACCGTCCGAGGAAGACGAGGACGACGTCCAGGACGAGGAAGAGGACGAGGAGCGGCCGGCTGAAGGAGTAGGCCCTCCAGAACGAGAGGAGGCCGACGAGGAGGAGCGTCGAGAGGGAGGAGGCGACGACGAGGGCCAGCCCCTCGTCGATCGAGGAGCGGTCGCGCCGGAGCTGGTAGAGCCGGTGGAAGTAGAAGACGGTCGGCCAGAGGAGGGCGATGACGGGGAAGAGGACGAGGTAGTTCGAGAACGGCTGGACCCCCTTCGGCGTGGGCCAGACCGACTCGAACCGGATCAGGTACGCCGCGGCGAGGGCCAGCGCGGTCAGCAGGACGTCCGAGAGGACGAAGACGGCCTGGAGGCGGCGTGTCTGCTGTCGGATCACGTCTCGGTCGTCCTCGTGCCGGCGTTCGCGTCCGCCTCGCGGGGGAGCCGCGCGGCGAGTTCGTCCCTTCCGAGCCCGGCCAGCGCCTCCCGGAGCCAGGCCAGGAGGTTCCTCCGGAAGCTCTCCCTCGAGAAGCGCGCGGCGTTCCTCAGGGCGTCGTCGGGATTGAATCGAAGGGTCCGGAATCTGTCAATCGCGGCCAGGAGGCCGTCCGGCCCGGGCCCGGGGTAGAGGACCCCGGTCACCCCGTCGACGACCGTCTCGGTCGCCCCGCCCCGGCCGAGGGCGATCACGGGGGTGCCGCAGGCCTGGGCTTCCACCGGGACGATTCCGAAGTCCTCCTCTCCGGGCATCAGGACCGCCTCGGCCCCGCGGTAGAGCTCGCGGAGCTCCTCGTCACTGGGAGTGTCGAGGACGCGCACGGTCTCACCGGCCAGGCGCCGGAGGCGAGGGGCGTCGGGGCCGGAACCGGCGAGCGTGAGCGGCAGGCGGCCCCGCCGGGCGGCCTCGAGGGCGTCCGGGATCCGCTTGTACGGGACGAAGGCCGAGACGAGGAGGAACCCCTCCCGCCTCCGCGGCGAAGGCGACGGGGTGTGGAAGTCGACGTCGACGGGCGGCGGGACGACCGCCGCGTCGCGGCCCCAGGTCCTCTCGATCCTCGCCCGGACGGTCTGGGAGTTGGCCGCGAAGGCGTCCACGCGCGACGCGGTCCTCACGTCCCAGGCCGCGAGCGGGGCGCGGGCCGCCCGCGCCAGGAGCCGGACGGCCGGGCGCCCCTCGAAGTACGCGTCGAACTGGTCGTGGAGGTAGCGGACCGGCGTGTGGCAGTAGCAGAGGTGGGGGACGCCGCGCGGGGCCCGGGCGTTCTTGGCGACGCAGTGCGAGGAGGAGAGGACGAGGTCGAAGCCGGACAGGTCCCAGGTCTCGGCCGCGAGAGGGTAGAGGGGGAGGAGCTTCCGGTAGCCGGTCCGGGGGGAGACCAGCCGCTGCAGGAAGGTGGTGTGGACCGGGCGCGCCTCCACCTCGGGCGGCGCCGAGCCCGGGAAGCGGAAGAGGGTGAAGACCTCCGAGTCCGGCAGGAGCCGGACCATCTCGAGCAGGACCTTCTCCCCGCCCCGGGTCCCCGTCAGCCAGTCGTGGACGAGGGCGACCCTCACGCTCCCGCCCGCGCCCGGCGCGGCTGGCCGGGAGCGCCGTACAGAACCTCGCGGTAGACGGCCGCGGTCCTCTCGGCCGCGGCCTCCCAGGTGAAGGCGGAGGCCCGGGAGCGGCCCTTCCGCGAGAGCTCCCGCCGGAGCGGCTCGTCGGTGAGGATCCGGCCGAGCGCCGCGGTGAGCGCCCGCGGGTCGTCCGGCTCGGCGAAGAGGGCGGCGTCGCCCGCCGCCTCCAGGAGGCCGCCGCGAGGGGAGCAGACGACGGGGACCCCCATGGCCTGCGCCTCCACCACCGGCAGCCCGAAGCCCTCGGTGAAGGAGGGGAGGACGAGGGCGTCGGCCTCTGCCAGGACGGGGACGAGGTCCTCCTCCGGGAGGACGCCCAGGTCGAGGACGGTGCCTGACAGGCCGAGGCGCTCGACGAGCGCGCGCCGCCGGGGCCCCCTCTCGGCCGCCCCGCCGGCGAGGACCAGCCGGTGGGGGAGCGGCTGCTCCTTGCGGAGCGCCGCGAAGGCGGCGAGGAGCCCCTCCACGTTCTTGTGCGGCTTGTCGTTCCCCAGGAAGAGGAGGTAGGGCATCGAGAGGCGCCGCTCCCGCCTCGCTCGAGCGCGCTCGCGCTCGGGGACCGCGGCGAAGAAGCTCGACTCCACGCCGTTGGGGATGACGACCGTGCGGCCGCGCGAGCCGGGGACGTGGCGCTCCAGCTCCTTCCGGGTCGCCTCGGAGACGGCGATCACGCGCGCGGCCGAGCGGACGGCGTGCCGGATCATCGATCGGGCGTAGAGCTGGCGGGCCATCGTCCGGTGCTCGGGGCGGGTCAGGTGCATCAGGTCGTGGACGGTCACCGTCGTGGCGCCCGGCGGGAAGACGGGGACGACGTAGTGGGGAGCGTGCAGGAGGTCGGCCCCGGACCGGCGGAAGGCCCGCTTGACGGAGAAGAGCTCGCGCAGGCCGTAGTTCGAGGCCGAGGAGACGAGCACCTCGACGGCGTCGCCCACCACCGCCTCGTCCCCGGGCCTCACGAGCGCCACGAGGCCGAACTCTCCCTGCCGGGCCAGCGCGCCGAGGAGGCCCGTGACGTACCGGCCGATCCCGAAGTCTCGCGCCTTGCGGGCGTCGAAGAAGACGCGCGGCTTCTGGCCGATCGGCCTCATCGCGCGGCCTCCTCGAAACGGGGCCGCATCGAGCGGGCCGCGGCGTCCCAGGTGAAGAGGCGGGCCCGCTCCCGGCCCTTCCGGACCGCCTCCGCCCGGAACGCTTCGTCCCGGTGAGCGGTCTCGATCGCCCGGGCGATCGCCCCGGCGTCGGTCGGGTCGGGAAGGAGGGCCGCGTCGCCCGCGACCTCGGGGAGAGAGGAGCTCGCGGAGGCCACCACGACCGTGCCGGCCGCCATGGCCTCCAGGACCGGGAGGCCGAAGCCCTCGTAGAGGCTCGGGTAGGCCAGGAGGCGCGCGCCCGAGAGGAGCCGGGAGGCCTCCGCCGGCTCCACCCAGCCGAGGAGGCGGACCCGGTCCCGGTGGCGAGAGCCCTCGATGGCCCGGACGGCCTCGTCGCTCCCCCAGCCGCTCCCGCCGGCCACGACGAGGTCGGGGAAGCCGGGGTCTTCGTCCCAGAGGCTCTCCATCGCCCGGAGGAGGCGCCCGAGGTTCTTCCGGGGCTCTCGCGTGGCGAGCGAGAGGACGTACGGGCGCCCCTCGGCGCCGGGCTCGCCGCCGCCGGCCCCGGCCCCTCCGTGGGGAGGCGTCAGGCCGTTCGGGACGACGAAGGACTTGCCGTCCGCCTCCGGGAAGGCGGTGAGGAGGTCCCTCTCCGTGGCCCGGGAGACGCAGAAGAGGGCCTTCGCCTTCCTCACGCTCGACCCGACGAGGCTGTCGAAGGCGAGCCGGTTCCTTCGCGTGTGCCACTCCGGGAAGAGGAAAGGCGTCAGGTCGTGGACGGTGGCCACGCACGGGACGGGGGAGGCGAGCGGGACGATGGCGAGCGGGGCGAAGAAGACGTCGGCCCGGCAGCGGACCGCCTCGATCGGGGCGGAGGACTGGAGCCAGAGGGTCCCGGGGAGGCGGCTCTGACCGGGACGGACCTCGACCGAGCCCGCCAGGGCCTCCGGCAGCCGGACGGGCCTGGGCGAGAGGAGGAAGATCCGGTCGCCGGGGAACGCGCCGAGCCATGCCGGGAGGAGGCCTTCGAGGTAGCGCCCGACGCCGGTCCTCTCGGCCCCGAACGGCCGGGCGTCCACGGCGATCCGCACGTCCCGATGGTAAGGCTTTTCGCCTCAGCCGCTTCCGGCCGGGGGCGGGGGTGGGGGATTCGCGTGATATGCTCCACGGTCCTCCGCTCCGGAGGAGTGGCAGAGCCATGGAACTGAACCTGGAACAGGCCTTCGACGGGCCGGTCGACCTCTCGAGCCGGTTCGAGATCCCGCTGGCGGTCCTCGACCGCCCGGAGCTCCTCTCGCTCGGGCGGGTGGAGTTCTCGGGGCGTCTCCAGCGGATGGAGAACGGCTTCCTCCTCCGCGGCAAGCTCGCCTTCGCCGGGGAGGTGGCTTGCAGCCGGTGCCTCTCGCCGGTGCCGTTCGAGCGGACGCAGGAGGTGGCCTGGCTGTTCACGCCCGCCCACCTGAAGGCGGCCACCCAGGAGGAGCGCGAGCTTTCGGGCGAGGAGCTGGACGTCGTCTTCTACGACGCCCTCTCCTTCCCGTTCGACCCGTTCGTCGAGGAGCAGCTGCAGCTGGAGATCCCGATGAAGCCGCTCTGCCGAGAGGGCTGCCGCGGCCTCTGCCCGGAGTGCGGCGCCGACCTCAACGCGGCGCCGTGCACGTGCGGCGCCGCGCCGGACGGCCGCTGGGAGTCTCTGAAGGACCTCCTGCCGGACCGCAGCAGCTGAGCGGCCGCGCCCCCGGCGCGCGTCGCTTCCCAGAAGAACCGACCTCAGCGAGGAGAACCGTCATGCCGAATCCGAAACACCGTCACAGCAAGACCCGCCGCGACCTGCGCCGCGCGCACGACTTCCTCAAGCCCGCGTCCCTCTCCAAGTGCCCGAGCTGCGGGACGGAGAAGGTCCCCCACAGGGTCTGCCCGTCCTGCGGGCACTACCGCGGCAAGGAGATCGTGGCCGGGGCCGAGAAGGAGTAGGCGGGGACCGGAGACGACGGTGGCGATCGCCGTCGACGCGATGGGGGGCGACCTCGCCCCCCGCGTGAACGTCGAGGGAGCCGTGGCCGCCGCCGTCGAGCTCGGGCTGGAGAGCCTCCTCGTCGGCCGGCGCGGAGAGATCGAGTCCGAGCTTCGGCGGACGGGGTACCGCGGGACTCGCGTCGGGGTCGTCGACGCCGAGGAGGTCGTCCGCTTCGACGAGCCCTCGATCACGCCGATCCGCAAGAAGCGGCGCGCCTCGATCCGCGTCGCCGCCGAGCTCGTGAGGGACGGCCAGGCGACGGGGATGTTCACCGCCGGCCACACTGGCGCCGGGATGGTCGTGGCGAAGGTGATCATGGGGGTCGTCGAGGGGATCGACCGGCCGGCCCTGGCGGCCGTCCTCCCGGGGCTGAACAGGAAGCGCCTCCTCCTCGACGTCGGGGCCAACGTCTCCTGCCGCCCGGAGCACTACCGCGAGTTCGCCCTGATGGGGCACTTCTACGCCCAGGAGGTCCTCGCCATCCCCCGCCCGAAGATCGGGCTGATGTCCGTCGGCGAGGAGGAGGGGAAGGGGACCGACGTCACCCGCGAGGTCTTCGGCCTCCTCAAGGAGAGCGGCCTCAACTTCGTCGGGAACTGCGAGGGGCGGGACGTCTACGGCGGCGAGGTGGACGTGATCGTCACGGACGGCTTCACGGGGAACGTCATCCTGAAGGTCTCCGAGAGCCTCGCGCACCTCGTCGAGGAGGCGCTCAAGCAGGAGATCACCCGGAGCCTCCAGGCCTCGATGGGCTTCCTCCTGTCCAAGGACGCGTTCCGGGCGTTCAAGAAGCGGCTCGACTACAGCGAGTACGGCGGCGCTCCGCTCCTGGGCGTCAAGGGCGCCTGCCTGATCGGCCACGGACGTTCCAACACGAAGGCGGTCCGCAACGCGGTCCGGGCCGCCGACGAGTTCGCGCGCCGCCGCATCCCCGAGATGATCCGGGCCAAGGCGCTGCAGCTCGCGCCCGCGGCCCTCGGGATCTGAGGGCGGGGGCAAGGGGAGAGCGATGTTCCACGCCGCCATCGCCGGGACCGGCCGCGCCGTCCCGGACGGGGTCCTGACGAACGAGGACCTGAGCCGCCTGGTCGACACCACGGACGAGTGGATCACCACGCGGACGGGGATCAAGGAGCGCCGGAAGGCCCGCGACGGGGAGGTGCTCTCCGACTTCTGCGTGGAGGCGGCGAGGAAGGCGCTCGAGGCCGCCGCCCTGCACCCCCGCGAGCTGGACGCCGTCGTCGTGGCGACCGTCTCGCCGGACCAGCTGATCCCCTCCGCCGCCTGCCTCGTCCAGCACAAGCTGGGCGCCAAGCGGGCGGCCGCCTGGGACCAGAACGCCGGGTGCTCGGGCTGGCTGTACGGCCTGCACGTGGCCGACGGGCTGATCCAGGCCGGCAAGGCGCGCAACGTCCTCCTCGTCGGGGCCGAGCTCCTGACGCGATACACCGACTACACCGACCGGGCCACCTGCGTCCTCTTCGGGGACGGGGCCGGCGCGACGGTCCTCAGGGCGACGAAGTCCGACCACGGCGTCCTGTCGACCGTCATCAAGACCGACGGCGAGGGGGCGGGGTTCATCTCGATGCCGGGCGGCGGCTCCAGCGCCCCGCCGAACCGGCCGGAGACGCTCGGCGCGAGGCTCCCCTTCATCCGGATGATGGGGGGCGAGACCTTCAAGGTGGCCGTCCGGTCGATGACCGAGGTCTGCCGCGAGGTCCTGGCCGAGAGCGGATTCGGGACCGAGGACGTCTCCTGGCTGCTGCCGCACCAGGCCAACGACCGGATCATCACCGCGGTCGGCGAGCGGCTCGGGATCCCCTCGGAGCGCTGCATCGTCAACATCTCCCGGTACGGGAACACGAGCTCGGCCTCGATCCCGATCGCGCTCGACGAGTGGGTGCGGGAGGGGAAGGTGAAGCGGGGCGACCTGATCCTCTTCACCGCCTTCGGCGCCGGGCTGACCTGGGGCGCCGGCCTCGTCCGCTGGTAGGAGCGTTCCGATGACGACCATCGCCTTCCTCTTCCCCGGACAGGGCTCGCAGGCCGCGGGAATGGGCCGCGACCTCGTCGAGGCGTTCCCCGAGGCGCGGGCCGTCTACGAGAGGGCCGACGCCGCGCTGGCCCCGCTCGGCTTCTCGGTCTCGCGGGCCTCGTTCGAGGGGACCGACGAGGAGCTGAAGCACACGGCCGTCACCCAGCCGGCGATCGTCACGCACTCCGTGGCGGTGCTCGAGGTGCTCCGCGCGCGCGGGATCCGCCCGGCCGTGGCGGCGGGGCACTCCCTGGGCGAGTACTCGGCCCTGGTGGCGGCCGGCGCGCTCACGCTGGAGGAGGCGGTCGTCCTCGTGCGGCGCCGCGGGCTCTTCATGCAGGAGGCGGTCCCGGTGGGGCAGGGCGCGATGGCCGCGGTCATCGGGCTGCCCGGCGCGGACGTCGCCACCACCTGCGCCGAGGAGGCCGAGGCGAGCGGGGAGGTCTGCCAGGCGGCGAACTTCAACTCGCCGGAGCAGACGGTCGTGGCGGGGACGGCGGGGGCCGTCGCGCGCGTGGCCAGGACCCTGACGGCCCGGGGCGCCAAGCGGGTCCTGCCGCTGCCGGTGTCGGCCCCGTTCCACTGCGCGCTGATGAAGCCGGCCGAGGAGAAGCTCGCGCCGTTCCTGGCGGCGACCGCCTTCCGGCCGCTCTCCTTTCCGGTCGTCACGAACGTCGACGCCGCGGAGAACTCGGACCCCGACGCCGCGCGGGCGGCCCTCGTCCGCCAGGTCTGCTCGCCGGTCCGGTGGGTGGAGTCGGTGGAAGCCCTCTCCCGCTCGGCCACGACGGCGATCGAGGTCGGCCCGGGGACGGTCCTGGCGGGGCTGGCGAGGCGGATCGCGCGCGACTGGCCGGTGAGGACCACGTCGGACGCGGCGGGGCTGACGAAGCTCCTCGGCGAGCTGGACGCGGTGTGACCGCCGGCGTCACGACCAACGCCACGCGGGCCCTGGAGGGTCGCAAGGTGGCCTACGCGATCGCGGAGTTCGCGGCCGTCGACTTCACGGCCGAGGAGGCCGCCGACAAGCTCGGCGTCCCCCAGGCGGACGTCTTCAAGACGCTCGTCGCCCGGGGGGACCGGACCGGCCCGATCGTCGCCGTCGTCCCGACGGGGACGCGGCTGTCGACGAAGAAGCTGGCCCGCGCCAGCGGGAACCGGACGGTCTCGTTGCTGGCGGTCGAGGAGATGGAGAGGCTGACCGGGTACGTCAAGGGGGGCTGCTCGCCCTTCGGGATGCGCAAGCCCCTTCCCCTGTTCGCCCACGAGTCGGTACGGGGGAAGCCCCGGATGCTCTGCTCCGCGGGGCGGCGGGGCGTCCAGCTCGTCCTGTCGGGGGACGACTTCGTGGCGGCCTCGGGAGCCACCGTGGCCGACGTGGTGGAGGAGTGACCGGATGGCGGTGACCGTTTCGCTCGCGGGGAAGGTGGCCCTCGTCACCGGGGGCTCTCAGGGGATCGGCGAGGCGATCTGCCGGAAGCTCGCCGCCGCCGGGGCGCACGTCCTCGTGGCGGCCCGGACGGCCGCCAAGGCCGGGGAGGTCGCGGAATCGCTGCGGCAGGCGGGGGGCTCGGCCGAGGCGCTCGCGCTGGACGTCTCCGACCCCGCCTCGGTCTCGGCCGCCTTCAAGGGGATCGCCGAGCGTCACGGCCGGCTCGACGTCCTCGTCAACAACGCCGGGATCACCGAGGACGGGCTCCTCCTGCGGATGTCCCGGGAGGCCTGGGACCGCGTCCTGGGCACGGACCTGACGGGGGTCTTCCTGGTGACGCAGGAGGCGGTCAAGCTGATGATGAAGAAGCGGATCGCCGGCCGGGTCGTGAGCGTCACGTCGGTCGTCGGCCTGATGGGGAACGCCGGGCAGACGAACTACGCGGCGGCCAAGGCCGGCGTCGAGGGGTTCACGAAGGCGCTCGCCCGGGAGATCGGCTCGCGGGGGATCACCGTCAACGCCGTCGCCCCGGGATACGTCGAGACGGCCATGACCGCCCGGCTCTCCGAGGAGCAGCGGAAGGCGCTCGAGGGGAAGATCGTCCTCGGGCGGCTCGGGACGGGGGAGGACGTGGCGGCCGCCGTCCTCTACCTCGCCTCGGACGAGGCCTCGTACGTCACCGGCGCCTGCCTCAACGTGAGCGGGGGCCTCTACATCGGCTGAACCCGGCCCGTCCCCCCGCCGCTTGAAATAACGGCGGGTCGAGGAGAGAATCGCGCGGCTTTCGGGCCACCTTTAGGGAGGATTGTCGAATGTCGACTTCGATCGAGGAAAAGGTCAAGAGCATCATCGTCGATCAGCTGGGCGTCCAGGCCGACGAAGTGAAGCCGGAGGCGTCCTTCGTCGACGACCTCGGGGCCGACTCGCTCGACACGGTGGAACTCGTCATGGCCTTCGAGGAAGCGTTCGGCATCGAGATCCCCGACGAGGAAGCCGAGAAGATCCAGAAGGTCAAGGACGCCATCGCCTACATCGAAGCCCACGGCAAGTCCGCCTAGCCCCCGGGGTCCCGTGACCGCCGCGGACCTCGACCGGGACGCCCGGGGCCGCCGCCGCGTCGTCGTGACCGGCGTCGGCCTCGTCTCCCCCCTCGGGCTCACCACCGCCGAGACCTGGAGCGGGCTCCTCGCGGGCCGCTCCGGGATCGGGCCGATCACCCGCTTCGACGCCACGGACTACGCCTGCCGGTTCGCGGGGGAGGTGAAGGGTTTCGACCCGGCCACCGTCCTCGACCGGAAGGAAGTCAAGAAGTTCGACACCTTCATCCACTACGCGGTGTCGGCTGCCAAGCAGGCGATCGCGGACGCGGGGCTCGCCGTCCCGGTCCCTCCGGAGGAGGCCGAGGCGGTCGGGGTCTGCATCGGGGCCGGCATCGGCGGGCTCCCCCTGATCGAGGAGACGCACAAGACGCTCCTCGAGAAGGGGCCTCGCCGGGTCAGCCCGTTCTTCATCCCCGGCCTGATCGCGAACATGCCCTCGGGCCTGATCTCGATCCTGACGGGGGCCAAGGGGCCGAACACGGCCACCGTCACGGCCTGCGCCACGTCGGCCCACGCCCTCGGAGACGCCACGAACCTGATCCGGCACGGCGAGGCCGACGTGATGATCGCCGGCGGCACCGAGTCGGTCATCGCCCCGCTGGCGATCGGCGGCTTCGCCGCGATGCGCGCCCTCTCGACGCGCAACGACGACCCCGAGGCGGCCTCCCGCCCGTGGGACAAGGACCGGGACGGCTTCGTCCTGGCCGAGGGGGCGGGGATCCTCGTCCTCGAGGAGATGGGGCGCGCCCGCTCGCGCGGGGCGACCGTCTACGCCGAGGTGATCGGCTACGGGATGTCCGGGGACGCGTATCACATCTCGGCCCCGTCCGAGGACGGCGACGGCCCGTTCCGCGTCATGCGCAACGCCCTCCGCGACGCCGCGACCGACCCGGCCGACCTCCAGTACGTCAACGCCCACGGCACCTCGACGCCGCACGGCGACCGGATCGAGACCGTCGCGCTGAAGCGGCTCCTGGGCGAGGGGGCGAGGAACGTCGCCATCTCCTCGACGAAGTCGATGACGGGCCACCTCCTCGGGGCGGCCGGCGGGCTCGAGGCGGGGATCCTGGCCCTGACGATCCGGAACGGCGTCGTCCCGCCGACGATCAACTACCGGACGCCCGACCCGGACTGCGACCTCGACTACACGCCGAACGTCGCCCGCGAGGTCCCTGTCCGCGTCGGCCTGTCGAACTCCTTCGGCTTCGGCGGGACGAACGCGTGCCTGGTGATGCGGAAGGTGTGACGCGGGGCGCCTCGCGCCTGCCGCCGCTCCTCCACGCGACCCTCCGTGAAGCCCGCTGAAGGGGACGACCGGCTCGGACGCGTCCTCGTCCTGCTCGCGGCGGGGGCCGCCCTCGGCCTCCTCCTCGTCCTCCTCCGACACGCCTCGACCTACTTCTTCCTCTTCGACGACTTCGCGCTCCTGGGCGTCGCCGCGGGGCAGCCGCCCGGTTCCCTCCTGGCCCAGCCGATCGGCGGGTTCTGGCGGCCCTTCGCGCTGCTGCTGACGCGGCCGGAAGCTCTCCTCCTCGGCTTCGGGGCGCCGTGGGCCAACGCGGCGGTCTCGGCGGCCCTTCACCTCCTCGTCGCCTCCCTCGTCGGGCTCCTCGCCCGGGAGCTGTCGGGGAGCGGTCGGGCCGGGGCGATCGCGGGCGCGGCGTTCGGGCTCTCGCCCTGGGCGTCCGAGTCGTACTTCTGGCTCAGCTCGCGCTTCGAGATCCTCTGCGGGCTCGGTTACGTGGCGGCCCTCCTCCTGGGGCTGTGCGCCGCGCGAACGGGAGGCCGGGCGCCCTTCCTCGGGACCCTCGCCGCCTTCGCGCTCGCGCTGGGGTCGAAGGAGATGGCGGTCACGCTCCCGCCGGTCCTGGCGGTCCTCCTCCCCTGGAAGGACCCCGTCCGGAGGAGGAGGAGCGCCGCCCTCGTCGTGGCGGCGCTCCTCCTCCTGGCGGCCTACCTCGGGCTGAGGGCGAGCGTCCTGCCGGGCCTCGGGGGGGCCTACGGGTCCTTCGGCGAGCTGCTCTCCCGGACCGACCTCGCCGCGAACCTTGGCACCTGGGCGAGGGCCCTCGGGCGGCCGGCGGCCGGGCTCCCGGGGCCGCCGGGGGAGCGGGCCGCGCTCCTCCACGCCGCGGCCGGGGCCGTCGTCCTCGGGCTCGCCGTGGTCTGCCGCGCGGCCGCCTCGGCCCGCCTGGCGCTGGCCTTCGGCCTGACGCTCGTACCGGTGGCGTGGTCGGTCCTGCCCGCGGGGAGCACCGCGAGCGGACGGTATGCCTACCTCCCCGGCGTCTTCGTGGCGCTCCTGGCCGGAGCCGCGGCGGCGGCGGCGCTCTCGCCGGCCGCCCGCACGCCGGTCCGGGCGGCCGGCGCGCTGTCGCTCGGCGGCCTGCTCGTGGCGGGCCTGGTCCTGGTCGACCGCCAGCGCCTGGCCTACCGCGAGGCCACGGCCCTGTCTCGACGTTCGCTCGAGGCCCTCGCGCCGTGGGCGGGGAAGACGGACCGCCTGTACGTCCCGAACCTCCCCTCGGCGTTCGTGGAGGGGCCCTACGTCCTCAAGCCGTACGCCCTGCGCTTCTACCACGGCGTCGACCGGCCGACGATCCGGGCCGAGGCGGTGACCCTGACGCTCTTGGGCGGAGCGCCCCGGGCCGTCTCCTCGTCGCCCGACCCGCTCTCCGAGCACGAGGCCGGACCGGGGGAGACCGAGGTCCTCCTCCCGTCGCCGAGGCCCTGACTCCGGACGGGGCGGGGCGAGCGCCTACTGCGCGGCCCGGACGTTCTCCCAGGCGAAGAAGAAGACCGACGCCTCGAGGTCCATGAAGACCTCCTGCTTCTCCTGGAGGCGGGTCAGCTTCTCGTGCACCTCGGGCCTGCCGAGGGCCGCCTCCAGGGCGCCGGCGCCCTCGAGCCAGAGCTCGAGCATCGCGTCGAAGGGCTCGGCCGTGCCGCGGCCCTGCATGATCCGGACGTTGGCCTCGACGAGGAGGGCCGTGCTCTCGGAGACCCGCACGAGCGGGAGGTCGCCCGCGAAGGAGCGGGACATCCGGAGGTACTCCTCCCAGTGGGCTCGGAACTCCGCCACCTCCATGCCGGGCCGCCGACGGACGCACTGGACGTACTTGATCATCGTTTCCCCCTCGAGGCCGCTCTGCGCTCGCCGCCGAGGATACCGCGGGCCGCGTGTCGCCCCGGGGGCGTCAGCCGGACCGGCTCCCGGCGTTCAGCTCCCGCCAGATCGCGTCCAGGGCCGCGGCCGCCCCCGCCCGGACGCGGACGTCGACGAGGGCCGAGACCTCGCTCTCCTCGGGGTTGACCTCCACGCTCGGCGCGCCCCAGAGCGGGGCGAGCCGGACCGGCAGGACGATGTACGGGAAGACCGCCGTCGTCCCGACGACGAAGACCACGTCGAAGCCGCGCGCCAGCTCCCCGTGGAGGCGGCCCACCGCCGCCTCGGGGAGCATCTCGCCGAAGAGGACGACGTCGGGCCGCACGACCGCTCCGCAGTCCGGGCAGCGCGGGGGGAACGAGAGGTGGGACCAGTCCGCCACGCGCTCCCGCCGCGGGCAGCGCGTGCAGCGGAGCGCCCGGGTCGTCCCGTGGATCTCGATGACGTCGCGCGAGCCGGCGTCGCCGTGGAGGCCGTCGACGTTCTGGGTCAGGACGACGCAGCGGGGGATCCGGCCCTGGAGGAGGGCGATCACCTCGTGAGCCCGGTTCGGCCGCGCGCCCCTCCCGCTCCGCTCGAGCGACGCCAGGACGTCCCACGTCAGCTCGGGGCGCTCCTCGAGCGTCTCGGCCGAGAGGATCCGCTCGATCGGCATCCCGCGCTCCAGGCCGTCGCCCCTGTAGAGCCCGCCGGCGCCGCGATAGGTCGGCAGGCCGGAGTCGGCCGAGACGCCCGCTCCCGTCACGAAGAGGGCCGACCGCGCCTGGCACAGAGTGGCGGCGGCGGCGGCCACGTCGGCCGAGTCGGGTGCGGTCCCTGCCGGCTCCTGCATCGGCCGCCATTGTCGCGCCGTCCGGCCGCGGGGGCGCGTTCAGGGCGGCGGCACGGGTGTCGCCGCGCCCGGGCCCTCCGGCGGCCGGGGGGCCGAGCGCGAGAGGACCTCCCGGAGGCCGTACCCGGCGCCGAGCCGCTCCTCGACGGCCGCCGCGCGCGCCAGGAGAGCCTCGCCGTCGACCGGGCCGTCCGATGCGACGGTGATCCAGCTCGCTCCCCCCGGCGTGGGGAAGACCCTCACGGAGAGGCCGGTGGCCATCAGCCGCCGCAGGAGGGCGGGAGTCCCGACCGCGACCTCGGGGGGCGAGAGGTTCGCGACGAGCACCCCGCCGGGCGCCACGCGCCGGCGCACGGCGCGAAGGAACGGCTCGCCGGACAGGCGGGGGGCGACCTCCGGCCCGAAGAGGGCGTCGAGGAAGACGAGGTCCCAGGTCGCGCGCGCCTCCTCCACGAAGTCCGCGGCGTCGGCGACGTGCACCTTCAGCCTGGGACCGTCCCGGAACCCGAACCAGCGCCGGGCCAGGGGGGGCACCTCGGGGTCGATCTCGACCACGTCGACGCGGGCCGAGGGGTAGCGCCCGGCGAGGAGGCGGGGGACGAGCCCCGCCCCCATCCCGAGGACGAGGACGCGCTTCGGCGGCGCGGCGAGGAACGCCAACCCCACGAGGGCCGTCCGGAGCGACTCCGGGACGAGGAGGTCCGGCTCGTCGAGCCGGATCGACCCGTGGACGTAGCCGCACCCCGGGCCGCAGAGGTGCCGCATCCGACGGGCTGGCTCCTCGACCACCAGGAGCGTCTGGAACCGGGTCTTCCTCTCCTCGAGGACCCTCGTCTCCGGCTCGGTCCCGGGCGGGGCGCCGTGAAGGGCCCCGGAGCAGAGCAGGAGCGGCACGAGCGGGACGAGCGGGCGGCGCATGGGCGCATTCTCTCCGGCACGCGGCGAATAGAATCCCGCGCCGGAGGACCGAGCGTGAGGATCGCGACCTGGAACGTCAACTCGGTGAAGGCGAGGCGCGAGCGGCTCCTCGCCTTCCTGGCGCGGCACCGCCCCGACGTGGTCTGCCTGCAGGAGCTGAAGACCGAGGAGCCGGGTTTCCCGCGCGAGGAGGTCCTCGCGGCGGGGTACCACGCCGCGGTCCTCGGGCAGAAGACCTACAACGGCGTGGCGGTCCTCACGCGCGAGGAGCCGGCGGCGGTCTCGACCGGCTTCGGGGACGGGGGGGACGAGACGCAGGCCCGGTTCGTCGCGGTCGACGTCGCGGGGCTGCGCGTTGCTTCGGCCTACGTCCCGAACGGGCAGACGGTCGGGTCCGAGAAGTGGGCCTACAAGCTGGAGTGGCTGGCGAGGCTCCGGGGCTGGGCGGAGCGGCAGGCCGGTGCGCCGCTCGTCCTCTGCGGCGACTTCAACGTCGCGCCCGAGGACCGCGACGCGGCCAACCCCGCCGCCTGGGAGGGGACCGTCCTCTGCCACGAGCAGGTGCGCGCCGCCTTCGGGCGGCTCCTGGACCTCGGCCTCGCCGACGCGGTCCGGCTGCACCACCCGGAAGGGGGCCTCTTCACCTGGTGGGACTACCGCCAGCTCGCGTTCCCGAAGAACGACGGCCTGAGGATCGACCACGTCCTCCTCTCCGAGGCTCTCGTGCCGCGGTGCGCCGCGGCGCGGGTGGACCGGGACGAGCGGAAGGGGAAGCTGCCGTCCGACCACGCGCCGGTCCTCGTGGAGCTCTCGTAGCCGGTCCCCGGGCCCGCCTCCCTCCTCCTTCGCCTCCGGGCCCCGGCGTGCGATAACGGTCGCGCCGGCCCGTCATGAGCCCGCCCGCCCCCCCCGCCGAGACCGTCGTCCCCGGCACCCGCCTGGGGCCGTACGAGGTCGTCGCGCCGCTCGGCGCCGGGGGCATGTCGGAGGTCGTCCGGGCGCGCGACGTCCGCCTCGGCCGCGAGGTCGCCGTCAAGCTCCTCCCGCGCGACCTGGCCGGCAGCCGGGAGCGGTTCCTCAGGTTCGAGCAGGAGGCCCGCGCGGCCGGCGTCCTGAACCACCCGAACGTCCTGGCGATCTACGACGTCGGCGACCACGACGGCGTGCCGTACATCGTCTCGGAGCTTCTCGAAGGGGAGACGCTGAGGAGCCGCCTGGAACGCGGGCCGATCCGCCCGCGCGAGGCGGCCGGCATCGCCGTCCAGGTGGCGCGCGGCCTCTCGGCCGCCCACGAGAAGGGGATCGTCCACCGGGACCTCAAGCCCGACAACGTCTTCCTGACGCGCGACGGCACGGTCAAGCTGCTCGACTTCGGGCTCGCCAAGCTCCTCGGCGTCGAGGCCGCGCCGGCGCCGCCGGGCGCGCGCGGCGACCCCCTGACCCGTACGGACCTCGTCGTCGGGACCGCCGGATACATGGCCCCGGAGCAGGTCCGCGGCGAGCCCGTCGACGAGAGGGCGGACGTCTTCTCGCTCGGGACGTGCCTCTACGAGATGCTGACCGGCCGCCGGGCGTTCTCGCGCAGCTCGGCCGTCGAGACGATGAACGCCATCCTGGTGGAGGAGCCCCCGGACCTCCGCGACGTCCGGTCGTCGACGCCCGAGCCGCTCGCCAGCCTCGTGCGCCGCTGCCTCGAGAAGCGGAAGGAGATGCGGTTCCAGTCGGCTCGGGACCTGGCGTTCGCGCTGGAGGCGGTCTTCGCCGCCGTCTCCGTCGGGTCCGCGCCGATCCCGGCCCTGCCTCGCCGGGCGCTCCGGGGGAAGCTCGTCCCCGACCGGCGGCTGGTCGCCGGCGCCGCGGCCGGCGTGCTCCTCGGGGCCCTCCTGGTCCGGACGTTCTGGCGGCAGGGGCCCGCTCCCCCTTGCGTCCTCCGTGCCCTGACGCAGACGGGGCGGGACGCCGCCCCGGCCGTCTCGCCGGACGGGCGGCTCGTGGCGTTCGAGTCGACGCGCGACGGGCGCTCCCGCATCTGGCTGAAGCAGCTGAAGGGGGGCGCCGAGGTCGCGCTGACCGAGGGGCCGCTCGACTCCGCCCCGCGCTTCTTCCCCGACGGCGAGTCGGTCCTCTTCACCCGGCGGGACGCCGCGGCCGAGCCCTCGCTCTGCCGGGTGCCGATCCTCGGAGGAGAAGCCCGCCGCCTCGTCCCCGGGGCGGTCGAGGGCGACGTCTCTCCGGACGGGGCGACGCTCGCGTTCGCCAGGCTCCGCCGCGGCGCTCCCGCGGGGTGGGAGCTCGGCCTAGCCGACGTCGCCGGCGGGGAGGAGCGGGTCCTCGCCCGGTTCACGACCTGGCTGGCGTCCCCGCGCTTCTCCCCCGACGGGACGGTCCTGGCGGCCAGCGAGCCGGGCAGCGCCCAGAGCGGCATCGAGGGCTCGATCGTCCTCGTCCGCCTCTCGGGCGAGGTCCGCCGCCTGCCGTCCCCCTCGCCCGGACACGGGCTCACGTCGGTGGCCTGGCTCGACTCGGGTCGCGAGCTCGTCGTCGGCGTCCACGACGCCGGGATCGCCCACGCCCAGGGGACCGGCGGGCGCCTCTTCCGCGTCGACGCGCGGAACGGCTCCGCGACGCCGCTGGCCTGGTGGCCGGCGCTGGGGCCGGCGCTCGACCTCCTCGGCGACGGGCGCGTCGTCCTCGAGAGCGCCACCTGGGACGCCGACCTGCTGCTCGTCCGGACGTCCGACGGGTCGGAGCGGTGGATGACGCGTGGCGGTGCGATCGACCGCCAGCCGGACTTCTCGCCGGACGGGGAGACGGTCCTCTTCTCCTCCGACCGCGAGGGAGACCTCGACCTCTGGGAGGTGTCGATCGCGACGGGGGCCGTTCGCCGCGTCAGCGACTCGCCCGGCGAGGACTGGGACCCCTCCTGGCTCCCCGGCGGAGAGGGGATCGCCTGGAGCTCCCGCAGGAAAGGGAGGTTCGAGGTCTGGAGGGCGGCGGCCGACGGGGGTGGCCCGCGGCCCGTCCCCGTCGACGGGCCTTCTCCCGAGAACCCGACCTTCGCGCCGGACGGGTCGTGGCTCGTCTTCGGCTCGCTCGAGAGGGGCCGGGAAGGGATCTGGAAGGCGGCCGCCGACGGCTCCGGGGCGGTCCTCGTCGCCTCGGGCGTCGACAAGCAGGTGCCGGACCTCTCGCCCGACGGTCGGTACGTCCTCTTCCGGAACGGACTCGGGGCGGGTCGACGCACCGTGGACGTCGTCCGGGTCGCGGACGGAGCCAAGGTGACGGAGATCCCGCTCGAGGTCAGCGACGCCGTCGGCGGCTCCGAGGTCGGACGCTCCCGATTCGCGCCCGGAGGCAAGGCGATCGTCTTCCTCGGCGTCGACGGGCGCGGGGCCACGGGCGTCTTCGTGCAGGACTTCGTCCCGGGGCGCGACACGACCGCTTCCCGCCAGCCGCTCGCCGGGTTCCTCCCCGGGCGCGCGATCGACTCCTTCGACCTCTCGCCGGACGGCACGTCCGTCGTCCTCTCGGTCCGCGAGCGCCTCTCGAACCTCCTCGAGGCCGCACCGCTCCCCGGGCTCCTGCGCCCGGTCCGGCGCTGACGCCCGGACGTCCGCCGTCGAGCTTCCGAGCGCCCCGCTCCCTCCCGCGGCGATCGCTTTGATAGCCTTCACACGAACCGTCGTGTTAGGCTGAGACGAACGATTCGCCACAAAAGGAGGATTTGGCATGTCCGCTATGCATCGTTTCCGTGAAATGAGTCTCGCGCTCGTGTGCCTCGCCCTGTCGGGCACGGCGGGGGCTTTCGAGGACGTCCCGTTGACGGACTGGCCGCTGCCGTCGACGTCGGCGAAGGGCCCGTCGACGCAGGCCGACGCCGGGTCCCCGGGGATCTTCATCCCGGCCACCCCGTGCCGGATCGCCGACACGCGGGGCGCCGCCGGCCCCTACGGCGGCCCGGCGCTCGCGGCCAACGTGGCGCGCTCGTTCGACATCGACAGCTCGCCCACCTGCACGGGCATCCCCGCCAACGCCTCGGCGTACTCCCTCAACTTCACGGTCATCGGCTCGGCGGGCGCCTACCAGAACGCCTTCCTGACCGTCTGGCCGGCGGGAGGGTCCCAGCCGACGGTCTCGACGCTGAAC
Source organism: Acidobacteriota bacterium (assembly GCA_008363385.1). Taxonomy (GTDB): domain Bacteria; phylum Acidobacteriota; class Thermoanaerobaculia; order UBA5066; family UBA5066; genus RHKY01. The sequence continues at coordinate 143,028 of RHKY01000023.1, forward strand.
TTCGACGGCGGGCAGCTGCGGGCCAACGCCGCGATCGTCCCGGCGGGGAGCGGGGGATCCGTCAGCGTCTTCGTCAACGCGTCGGCCCACCTGATCATCGACATCAACGGCTACTTCATGGACAGGGACGGGACCCTCAACAGCGACGACTTCGTCGGGATCGTCGGGAACACGGCCCCCAGCTGGTACGGACTCCTCTACGTCGTCAACAACGCCGACGCCGCGAACATCGCCGCCGTCCGGGGCGTGGTCAGCAGCACCGCGAACAACAGCTACGGGACCTCCGGCGAGCAGGGCGGAGCGACCGGGATCTCCTACGGCGTCAAGGGGACGAACAACAGCACGACGAACGGCGCGGCGGGGGTCTTCGGCCGCTCCGGCAGCGCGGTGCCCGCGACGGGCCACTGGGCCGCGGGCGTCCGAGGGGAGTCCTCGACGAGGAACGGCGTCATCGGGTTCTCGCAGGCGGCCTTCTCCTACTCCGTCGCCGGCATCCGCCTCGACGGGACCGGCACGTCGCTGCGGTACGGCGTCCTCGGCGGCGACACCTCCGGCGTGGAGTTCAGCGGGGGTCTGAGCGGGACCGGGACGAAGAACTTCCTCGAGCCGCATCCGACCGACGCGACGAAGATGATCGCCTACGTCGCCCTCGAAGGCCCCGAGGCCGGGACGTACTTCCGCGGCCGCGGCCGCTTCGTCGGCGGGTCGGCCCGCATCGAGGTCCCGGAGTCCTTCCGGATGGTGACGGACCCGGAGGGGATCACCGTCCAGGTGACGCCGATCGGCCGGGCCACGGCGGTCGGGGTGGTCCGCATCGGCCTCGACGCCGTCGAGGTGGAGGCCAACCGCGACGTCGAGTTCTCGTACCTCGTGCAGGGGGTGAGGAAGGCCTACAAGGACGTCCAGCCGATCGTCGAGAACACCTTCTTCCGGCCCAGGTCCGAGGACGACCGGATGCCGTCGACGCTCTCGGCCGAGGAGAAGCAGCGTCTCGTCGACAACGGGACGTACAACCCCGACGGCTCGGTCAACCTGACGACCGCCGAGCGGACCGGCTGGCTCCGCATGTGGCGGGAGCGGGAAGAGCTGGCGCGGGCCGTTGCCGAGAAGGGCGCCGGGGCGGCCGCGGACGGCAACCGAGCCTCGGGGACGGGCGCGGCGAAGTAGCGAGCCCATCGTCCGGGAGGGCGGGGCGCGGCCGGGCCGCGTCCCGCCCTCCCTCCTTCCCTCCGGGCTCAGCCCACGTCGAAGCCGCGCACCGCGGCCGCCTCGCGCGTGGCGCGACGGCCGTAGACCCGCTCGAAGACCGGCGTCGCCATCAGCGTCGTGACGACGGCCATCAGCACGAAGATCGTGAAGAGCGTCGGCTGGATGATCCCGCGCTCCAGGCCGATGTTGAGGATGATCAGCTCCATCAGGCCGCGCGCGTTCATGAGCGCCCCGGTCGCAAGGGCGTCGCGGTGGCTCTCCCCGCTGAGGCGAGCGGCGGCCCAGCAGGCGACCCCCTTCCCCAGGCAGGCCGCGACGAGGACGGCGAGGGCGACGAGCGCGAGGGTGGGGGAGGCGACGAGCCCGATCCTCGTGTTCAGCCCCGAGTAGACGAAGAAGAGAGGCAGCAGGAAGCCGACCGTCAGCGGCTCGATCCGGCCCCGGAGCTCCTCGGCGAAGGCGCCCTTGGGCATCGCGGCGCCGGTGAGGAACGCCCCGAAGACCGCGTAGATCCGGAGCGCGTCGGTGACGAACGCGCCGAGCATGACGACGACGAGGACCTGCGTGAAGAGGCTCGCGCTCATCTCGCCGGGGCCCTTCACCTGCCGGCCAAGCGGGGCGAGGAGCCTCCGGAGGACGAAGAGGGTGAAGAGCAGGAAGAGCCCGCCGCCGCCGACGGCCGTCACGGCGATCGAGGGGTCGTTCCCGAAGGCGGAGAGGACGACCGCCAGCAGACACCAGGCGGCCGCGTCGTCGAGGGACCCGGCCGAGAGGGCGAGCGTGCCGAGCGACGTCCTCGACAGCCCCTGCTCGTGGATGATCCTCGCCAGCATCGGGAAGGCGGTGATCGACATCGCGGCGCCCGTGAAGAGGACGGCCTGCGCGAGCGAGACCCCTTCGCCGAAGGCCGGGAGGTCGGGGCGGCGGGCGAGCCAGACGGCGATGGTTCCGCCCAGGACGAACGGCACCGCGATCCCGGCGGCCGACACGAAGGCCGCGCTCTTGGCCCGCGCCCGGAGGAGGTCCACGTCGAACTCGAGGCCGACGAGGAACATGTAGAGGACGAGAGCCACCTGCGCCACCGAGAAGAGGATCGGCATCGAGGCCTGCGGAAAGAGGTAGGCCTGTGCCGCGGGCCAGAGCCAGCCGAGGAGCGAGGGGCCGAGCAGGACACCGGCGATCATCTCGCTCACCACCTGCGACTGACCGAGCCGCCGGAAGACCCAGGCCGTCGCCTGGCAGGCGGCCAGGATCACCACGAGCTGCAGGAAGAAGCGGACCGAGAGGTCGAACGCCGTCAACGGGGCGCCTCCTCGCGGTACATCGCCTCGATCTCCGCCCGGAATCTCTCGGCGGCCGCGCGGCGCCGGACCTTCAGGGTCGGCGTGACCTCGCCCCCCTCGACCGTCAGGGCTTGAGGGAGGAGCGTGAACCTCGCGATCCGCTCGTGGGGCGCCAGCCGCTCCGAGCGCTCGTCGATCCGCCTCCGGTAGAACGCCAGGACCTCCGGCCGCGCGATCAGCTCCTCGCGCGAGGAGAACGGGACGCCCTCGGCCCGGGCCCACTCCTCGAGCGCCTCGAAGGCGGGGACCACCAGGGCGGTGACGAAGCGCCGGTCGTCGCCGAAGACGGTCACCTGCTCGACGTAGAGGTCGGCTCCGACGGTCGACTCGACGAGCTGAGGCGCGACGTACTTGCCCCCGGAGGTCTTGAAGAGGTCCTTGATCCGCTCCCGGACCTCGAGGAGGCCGTCGTCGCGGAGCCTCCCGGCGTCTCCCGTCCGGAACCACCCGTCGCGGAAGACCTCGGCGGTCTCCCGCGGCCGGCCGTAGTAGCCCTTCATCACGGTGTCGCCTCGGACGAGGATCTCGCCGTCGCCGGCGATCCGGACCTCCACGCCCTCGAGCGGGCGGCCGACGGTCCCGGGCCGGAACCGGCTCGTCTCGTGGCAGGAGACCGTCGCCGTCGTCTCGGTCAGCCCGTAGCCCTGGCAGAGGAAGATCCCGGCGGCGTGGAAGAACTCCTCGATCTCGCGCGAGATCGCGGCGCCCGCGCACGGCATGAGCCGGATCCGGCCCCCGACGATCGCCCGGACCTTCCGGAGGACCAGCCGGTCGGCGATCGCGTGCCGGAGGCGAAGCGACGGCGGCAGCGGCGATTCCTCTCGCCGGAGCGCGGCCGCCTCGGCCCCCGTGCGGAGCGCCCACCGGAAGAGCCGGCGCTTCGCCGCGCCCGCCGACTCCAGCCGGTGGTGGACCTTCGCGTGGATCTTCTCGTAGAGCCGCGGCACCGAGCACATCGCCGTCGGGCGCACCTCGGCGAGGCACTCGACCACGTTCGCGGGGTCCTCGCAGTAGGCGTTCACCACCCCGCGGTAGAGGACGTAGTACGTCCAGGCCCTCTCGAAGACGTGGGAGAGCGGCAGGAAGCAGAGCGAGACGTCCCCCTCGCCCAGGGGCGGGAGGCGCCGGTCGTGGAGGGGAGCCGTCGCCGTGAAGTTGGCGTGCGTGAGCATCACGCCCTTCGGCTCGCCGGTCGTCCCGGACGTGTAGATCAGGGTCAGGAGGTCGTCGCCGGAGGCGCGGGCGAGGCGCGAGGCGACCTCCGCGTCGAGGTCCGTGGCGGTGGGAGCGTCGTCCCGGACCAGGAAGTCGGCCAAAGCGACGGTCCCCGGCGCCGAGCGGGCGACCGCGTCGTCGAAGACCACCACGCGCTCGAGCGCGGGCATCTCGCCCTGGACGGACCGGACCTTCTCCCACCCCTCCCGGCCGCCTGCGAAGACCAGCTTCGCGCCCGCGTCGCGGAGGATCCAAGCGGCCTGCGAGGCCGCGCTCGTCGCGTGGATCGGGACCGAGACGCCGCGCGCCCGCTGGATCGCCAGGTCGGCGACCGTCCACTCGGGACGGTTCGGCGAGAGGATGCCGACCCGGTCGCCCTCGCCGACGCCCGCGGCGACGAGCCCGCGGGCGGCCGCGCGGACCGCCTCGCCGAGCTCCCGCCACGAGACGTCCCGCCACGTCCCGTCCACCCGGTGGCGGAGCGCGGGCCGCTCCCCCCGCCGGGCCACCGCGTCGTCGAAGACGGAGATGAAGTGCCGGCCGTCCACGCGGCTATCGTCCCACCTTTCGACGACGCCCGCGGGGAGTGCCGAGCCGAGTGCTCGGGCGCGAGAGACGTTCCGGCGCCGGGCCACCAGGCCGGCCGTGGTTCCGGGTTGACGAACCGGGAGGGATCAGCTCGGCCGGAGACCGGCCTGGAGCGGGTGGCCCCACCGGAGGCCCGGGAACCGCGCGAAGTCGCGGTCCGTCGTCACCCACTCGCACCCCGACTCGACCGCGAGCGCCGCGAGCCAGGCGTCCGGGACGAGGTTGCCTCGCACGCCGCACTCCCGGCAGAGCCGGGTGAAGATCTCCCAGTGCCTGGGGCCCGGCACGATCTCGACGGCGTTCGGGCGGTCCCGGACCTCGTGGACGAAGGCGAGCGCGCTCTCGAGCGGCGTCGGCTCGCGGAAGACGCGGGGATGCGTGACGACACGCAGGAACCCGCTCAGCACGAGGTCGGAGACCCCGTACGCGGAGTCGGCCCCGAGGGTCGCCTCCAGCCACTTCCGGTGCTTCGGGTGGTCCGGGGCGTCGCGGCGGTGAGCGTGGACGAGGACGTTAACAGCCCGTGGCGTAAGCCTGTCGTCCGAGTGGGAGGGCCTGCGTGGCGCGGACAGGAGCGATCGAGACGTCATCGTCTCGGAAGGCGGCGTATCCG
>RHKY01000024.1 GCA_008363385.1 Acidobacteriota bacterium
GCGACACCTCGTACGACGTCCCCGTCGCCGTCCACGCCACCGTGAACGAGCTCCCCGCCGTCACCGCCCCCGCCGGCGCCGACACGATCTGCGGCGCCGCCAGCGTCGGACACCCCACCGTGACCCCCGTGCTGGCGCTCCCCCCACCGAGGCTCTGCGGCAGCCGCGCCGTCACCGTGGCGCTCCCCGTTCCCACCGCCGCCACCTGGAACTGGGCCGTCGTCGCCCCCGCTCCGACCGTCACCGATGCCGGCACCGTCGCCACCGACGGCTGCGAGCTCGTCAACGTCACCGTCACCGCCGCCGCCTGCGCCGGACTCACCGTCACCGTCACCGGCACGCTCGCTCCCACCGTCGTCGCGATCGCCGCCGGAGAGAGTGCCACCTGCGGCGCGCTCACCGTCACCGTCGCCTTCGCCGTGGCCGAGCCCCCCGCCCCTGTCGCCGTCAGCGTATACGTCATCGTCTGGGACGGCCTCACGACGAGGGAGCCGTTCACGGGGACGTTGTACTGTTGGCCTCCCCCGCCCGGCCCGGGCGGTCCTTCCTCGGTGATCACCGCCGACGTCGCCCCCGTCGTCGTCCACGTCAGCGTCGACGATCCCCCAGGCACGATCGTCCCAGGAGTGGCCGTGAAGGTCCCAACCGACACCGGCGACCCGATGTGCACGGTCACCTGGGCCGTCGGATACGCTCGCGGGATGGCCGAGGGCCGAACCGGGAAGTTGTCGATCGCGGTCAATGTGTACGTCGTGGTCCGAGTCGGCGAGACGTTCACCGATCCGTCGGCCCCGAAGGTCCCGACACCGTTGTCGATGGAGACCGTGTACGCGCCGGTCGTCTCCCATGCAAGCGTCGACGATCCGCCGGAGGGGATCGTCGTGGGGTTCGCGGTGAATGAGTCGATCGAGATCCCGCCCTGGACGGAGAGTGGCCAGACGTCCGGCGTCCCGGACACGACGCGGGGCAACCAGGCGACCGTCGTCGGGACACCGCAACTGCCGCCCGTAGAGTACGAGTACCGGATCCGGAGCCAGAAGTACGCCGGGTAGCTCGTGGCCGCAGGCGTCGGGATCGAGGCCGAAGCCCCCGCGAACGGCAGCGCCGACCAGCCAGCCGCCGCGCAGCTGCCGCCCGGTGAACCCGTCTCGCACAGGGAGTACTCGTATCCCGGGCAGTCCACCGTGGGCGTCGCCTTCACCGACTGGTTCGTCACGGGAAACGTCGCGACGTACCGCGACACCGAAGACGGCGCCGCAAACGCAAGGAGAACGTCCTGCCAGACGTCCAGCGTGATCGAGTACACGAGCCCGGTTCTGTAGTCCTCGTTGCAGCCGGAGAATCCGGCACTGCCACACGCGCCCTGCGCGATGACAGTGCCCCCGTTGGAGAGCTGGTAGCCGTACGTCCACCCCGCGAAGACGTTTGTCAGCTCAAGGGTGATCTGGTTCATGCCCAGCGTGAGACTCGTGGTTATGTCGACGAAGCCAGTGTCCTGGCCGTAGCTCGCCGACAGCAGCGGCATCCGCGTCACGTGGTCGTTCGTGAGGTACGCGGCGAACGTGTCGTCAACGTTGTAGAGCCTCAGCGCTACCAGTCCCGGGGGCGTCGAGGACACGTCTGGCGGTGGAGCCGTGTTCGGCTCGGCCGGCAAGGCTGCCGCCTCGGTGACGGCCGCCGTTTCGTTCTCCGGCAATGATGACTGGCTTGTGGCCGGGCGGGTCAACGGCAGTGCCAGGGCAATGACAACGAGACCGAACCCGAAGGGGAAGGCTGGCCGCTCTCGGTCGGGGAAGGTCGTGGCCGGCATGTAGGCCCTCCTCACAAGGACGCTGCAGGCGGCGTCTCTCGAGGCCGCTCCCCCCTGGACTCCCTGTACGGACCTGCCTGTCCTGGTCTCCGAGCGGCCCGCGACGTGCCATCCGGGATGCCGGAACGGATTCTAGCGGCGGTCGTGGCCAAACCAGAGCTGGAAACGCCGAGAAAGGGCACACGCCGCCTCTCGCCGGTCAGTAGAGGGCCGTCAGGACGCTCGTCGACGACGCGCCGCTGGCTCCCGTCGTCACCTGCTTCACGACGATCCCGTGCTCCATCGAGATCCATGCTTCCGTCGTCGACGTCCCGCTCCCTTCGGGCCGGGTCGTCTTCCGGTGGACCGTCCGGAACGTCACGGGCGCCGGCTCCAGGCCGGGGGCAGTGGAGATGGACAGAATGAGCGGCTCTTCCACGGCGACGACCTCGCCGGTCTCGGGCGCCGTCTGGCTGACCGACCCGCCGTAGAACGGGTCGGTGACCGTCATCTGGACCGAAGGAGCGTTCCACGTGACGCCGGGACACCAAGTCGTCCAGGGGCCTGTCAGGAGGGCTGGCGAGTAGCTCCGGCCCTCCGTCCAGCGAGTCGTCGAGACGGTGCCACCCCAGGACTCGCCGAGCTCGCGGAAGCCCCGCAGGGGGCCCGAGTCCAGGATGCGGTAGGTCTCGCCCGAGAAGAACGCCACGGCCCCGCCCTGGTTCTGCAGGGTGTTCGTCACGGTCTCGGTGACGCGATCAAAGCTCCAGGAGACCCTTTTCGGATCCGTCGAGGTGGCGTCGTAGAGGTAGGTCAGCTCCAGCCCGCCCCAGGGCCAGGCAATCCGGACGCAGCCGTCCGGGAGCGCCCGTCTCACCGCTGGCCCGACGTGGATCGGGTCGTTCGACGACTCGTCGATCACGGTCGCCACCACCCAGTACTTGCCACCTCCCGCGGACCGAACCTCCATGGTGCCGCTCACGCCGGGAACACCGAGCCAGCCGAACACGTCGTCGATCTGTTGCATCGAATCGGCCGGCAGCTCGACGTCTCGGGAGGCGAGGGTCCCGCCGTCGTCGCCCTTCAGCGTCAGCGTCGCGATCGAGCCGGCGCCCGGGAGGAAGAAGATGACGTTCGTCCGGAATCCGGAATCGGAAACGAACGGGAGGACCGCCGTGTCGGCCGGCTCGACGAGGCCGAGACGGGAGACCGCCGGGAGACCGAGCCCCGCCGTACCGGCATCGGTCCGGTCGTACGTCCGGGACACCGCGAGCAGCGACCGCGGGGACGAGATCGTCAGGGCTCCGGCGGCGGCCTCCTTCCCGAACGACGAGAGCAGAACGTCTTCGAGGGCCTTCAGCTCGCCCCCCGCGAGAGTCACGTCCACCGACTCCGGCGCCGCCGTGCTCTCGCCCCTCGGGTAGAAGGCCAGCCGGACCGCGACCTCCCAGCCCGACAAGTTGAACAGCCGCAGGTCGGTCCGGAAGCGGGAAGCGCCTCCCCCGTCTGCGTGGGCCGAGGAAGCCAGCACGAGCTCGGAAGCCCCGTCGCGAGCCCTCTGGGCGACGGTCGCGAACGGGTCTCCGGTCTGCCCGTCGATGGTCGACGCGAACGCCAGGAGCGGAACCGTACCGGTCACCTCCACGCGGGCGACGTCCGTAGGAACGGCGCCGACGGACGCCACGACGTCGTTCACCTGGGTCTGGCCGTAGGGGAGGAGGGCGCGGGTGACGGAGCCGAGAAGCTGCCCGGACGTCCCACGGACCTGGAGCGTCACGGAACCCGTCCGGCCCGTCGTCCCGGCGAACCCGACGTTCGTCCTCAGGGAGCCGGACCCGGCAGCCCAGATGAGATGGCCCTTCTCGCCGGGAGGGATCGCTTGGTCTTCGGGCAGTCCGGGTAGGAGCATGCCGTAGATGCGGTCAGCACGGGCGTTGTAGGTGCGGCTCGAGACGAGGAGTCCGTCCGCCGGGGACTCTACGAGGAGCGCGCCGGATCCCTCGCCGCCGAGGAGGGTCGCCACGACGTCCTGGTTGACGACCTGTCCGCCGGCGGGAACGGCCAACGAGACGGGGTCCGGAAGCCGCGAGTTGTCCGCCCCCGCCCTCAGCAGCCGGACGGTCGCCGTGACCGGGACGGATCCGGGGTTGGCGAGGATCAGGTCGGTCCGCCAGAAAGCGCTGCCTACCCCTGGGGAATGCGCGGCGCCGGGGACGAACCACCGGGCGGCGCCGAGAGGCGCGGCCGCCGCGACCGTGAAGACGACGATCGAAGCCCTCACCAGGCGTGCGGGAACTCGGTTCGAAGTCGGATCTCGACGCATCCAGGCCTCCGTAGGGTTCGACAACAGCTGGGTATCCTGCTCTCCTCGCCAGGGCCTGCCGGTTCGATCCCGCCAGCGAGGCTGTCGACCAGGAATCCGCCTGACGGATTATCCGCGAATCCGGTGTGCCGGAGACAAGCGGGTCCGACCAACGTCCTGCGTACTTGCAACCAGGCACTCGGTACCCCGGACGGGTTCGCCCGCACTCGTTGTCCGAGGCAACCCGTCCAAGCACTCAGCACCGCGCCGAGGCCGATCGCCCGCGGGTACACTTGGGTGGACAGGAGGAGACCCGAGGCCGCCGGTGGCAGTCATCGGGCGGCCGCGGAGGTGACCGACCATGGCCTGGATACGCGAGGACAGGCGGCCCGGGGTACGGCAGCTGCTGAACCTGGACCCGCGGTTCCGATTCGAGCTGAGGAGCCAAGGTAGGTCAGGCCTCCACTCGCTCCTCGAGTCGCCCTCGGATGGCGAGGCCTCCGGCCCGGTCCACCTCGGGATGGAGTGCGCCTGCCACGAGTCCGCGGGGTTCGCCCTGCACGTCGTCGGGCCGGACCCAGCCAGCCCCGAGGTTGACGTCCGATCATCCGCCAGCGGCTTCGTCGTCTCGGTCGCAGGTGAGCCGTCAATCCAGGTGGTGTTCCCGGGAGCCCGAGAGGTCGAGCTCGAGTCCGGCGTTCGACAGGCAGTCGTGATCGGCGCAGCGGCGATGGCGTTGACGGAGCGGACGCCGTGCGACGAGCTCTGTCTCTTCCACGAGCCAGATTGCGAGACCTTGAGGGAAACGCAGCTTCCGGCCTCGCTTCGGTTCCTGGACCTCGTGGCCTGGAGCCAGCTCCGCGAGGTGGGACACTCGGAGTCGCTTCGGCATTGCGGAGGTTTGCGGCGTCTGCGCGTCCACGACTGCGACCTCTTGGAGTGCGTGGACGGGATGTCCGGGATCGCGTCACTTGAGACGCTGGAAGTGATCTGCAACCTGCGTCTCAGGGACGTGTCACTGGCTGACATGGAGTCGCTTCGTTCCCTCGAGTTCCACAATTGCCGGGAGCTGACGAGCCTGAGCCTGGTCAGAACGCCACTGCTCAAGTCGCTCGACCTGCGCGGTTGCTGGTCGTTCCAGCGCCTGGAAGGACTCACGAGCTTGGCATCGCTCACCAGCCTAGCTCTCGACAGATGCAAGAGCCTGGACAGGCTAGATGTCTCGGGGCTGACCTCGCTGGCCACGCTGACGACAAGCGATTGCGAGAGGCTGACGAGAATCGAGGGGCTTCGGGCGCTCGGGTCCCTCAGGGATCTCGACGTGAGGGAGTGCAAGGCCGTTCAGTGCCTGGACCTCTCCGGCATGTCGTCGCTCGCGAGGCTCAGGGCGTCCAGTTGCCATGCCCTGAACGAGGTCACAGGGCTCTCGGGAATGCCGTTCTTGAAGGTCTTGGAGCTCTGGGGGTGCAGCTCGTTGCGGCGGCTGGATCTCTCCGGGCTCACGACGCTGCAGACTCTCGAACTCGGAGGGTGCCGGACTCTGGAGGAGCTCACGGGGCTGTCCGGGCAAGCGTCCCTCAGCTCGCTGAGCCTCGCGGGATGCCCTGTCGCCACGCACGTGGACTTCGAGCCGCTCTCGTCGCTGTCGTCCCTGGACTTGGGCGATTCGGACTTCCTCGCGGACGCGACGAGGCTCTCGGGGCTCAAGGCCCTCACGCACTTGGAGCTCTCGAGGTGCAAGTCCCTGACGAGCCTGGAGGGGTTGCCGGGGTTGAGATCACTTGAGTCGTTGTTGTTGAACACATGCTCCGCCCTCGAAGACCTTCGAGGGCTCTCGGGACTGGCGTCGCTCGCCTCGCTCGACCTGAGCCACTGTGAGTCGCTGAAGAGTCTCCAAGGGATTTCCGGCCCAAGGTCCTTGAGGTTCCTGGCTCTGACCGGCTGCACGTCCCTGGCGGATCTGGACGGGCTGTCGCAACTCACGTGCCTGAAGTCGCTGGACCTCAGAGGTTGCGAGTCCCTGACGAGCCTGGAGGGGCTCTCCGGGCTCGTGTCGCTGGAGATCCTCGACATTTCCGGCTGCCAATCGCTGACGGACCTCGGCGGGCTCTCCGACCTCGCATCGTTGACGACTCTCAGGGGGGCCTTCTGTACGTCTTTGGTGGACGCGGAGCAGCTGAGCGGGCTGATGTCGCTGAGATCGCTGATGCTGTTCGGATGCTCCGCCCTCGAGAAGATCGATGTCGCCGGCACGCCGTTGCTCGAGTCGCTGGACCTCGGCGGGTGCATCGCTCTGGCCGGGCTGGGGTCTCTCCAGCAGGTGTCCTCGTTGATCCAGTTGGATCTGAGTTCGACGCGGGTTCTGCGAGACACAAGCGAGCTGGCCCCGCTCCGCGCGCTGCGATCCGTCAGCCTGGAGAGCTGCGAGACACTCACCTCGGCGAAGCTGGAAGGGCATGGCTCTCTCTTCCTGCTCGAAGTCGCCGGTTGTGGAGCCCTGGAGGAACTCGATCTCTCGGGACTGCCTCACTTGAGGTTCCTCTCCGCCAGCGGGTGCCGAGCGCTGAAGATCGTGAGGCTCTCGGGCCTCCCGGCGCTCGAATCGCTCGAGCTGGAGGGCTGCGACGCGCTCGAGATCGTGCAGGGTTTGTCGACCCTGCCGGCAGGCTGTCGTATCCATCGTCGCACCGCGACGTCGGGATGAACCAGGCCCGTGCCGGCGGGCTTCTACGGATCGGGAGGAGGGCTCCGTGACCCAGGGCCGGATCAACTGAGGCGATGAACCGAAACGAAGCCCGAAAGGTCGCCGAACTCGCTGGCTAGATTCGGGGCAAGGAGCCCGTCTGTGGAGGACTCCAGACCTCGATCGGCTACTTCTCGGGTGGCAGGTCACCGTCAGTCGCGGGAGGAGAGACCGGAGTCCCCCCGGTTCTCCGCCCTGCTCGGCCGCGCCGGGTCCGTGATCCGTGGATCGACCGCAGCGGGATGCCGCTTGACAGAGCGTGGTGTGAGCGCCACGCTTCCTGCGGGCACCTGGATCACCGTCGGTGGAGAAGTGGAGGTAGTGGCTCGCCCATGGCCTTCCACCGAACGGGGACACCGTGCCCCGACGCCCGGAACCACGCACGACGCTTCACCGGGTGCCTCCGCGACGACGGCAGCTCGTGGTCCCGGAGACGGCCCGCCAGGCAGAGTCCATCGACGCGCGTCGCGCTCGCTGCGATGCTCACCCTCGGCGTCGGGATGCGGGCGCGCGCAGCCGACCTGCGGGTGACGACGCTCGCCGGGCCCCTCGGAGGCCCGGGGTACGCCGACGGCGTCGGCACCGCTGCGCAGTTCAGCCTGCCGGAGGGTATCGCGAGCGACGGCGGCGCGAACCTGTACGTGTCGGATTACAGGAATCACACGATCCGTCGCGTCGACCTCGCGACGGGGCTCGTCTCCACGCTCGCCGGGAAGCCCGGCTTCCCCGGTGCGCTCGACGGCAGCACGGGATCCGCCGCCCGTTTCGACTGTCCCGTCGGCATCGCCCTCGACGGCCAGGGGAACCTCTACGTCGTCGACGCGAACAGGTCGACGGTCCGGAAGGTGGTCCTCGGGACGGGGCAGGTGGCGACGACCGCAGGCCTGGCTGGGCAGTGGGGCTCGTCGGACGGAGCCGGAACGGCGGCCAGGTTCAAGATGCCACGAGGCGTCGCCTCGGATGGCCTCGGGAACCTCTACGTCGCCGACTCCGGGAACAGCACGATCCGCAAGGTGGCCGTCCCGACGGGCGAGGTGACGACGATTGCCGGCCTGGCGGGACAGACCGGGTCCGCGGACGGCGTCGCCAGTACGGCCCGGTTCAAGGACCCGCGCGGGGTCGTGCTCGACGGCCCGGACGCGCTCTACGTGACGGATTCCGGCAATCACACGCTGAGGAGGCTCGTCCTGTCGACCGGCCAGGTGACGACGGTCGCGGGAGCCGCGGGGCAGTTGGGGACGGCCGACGGCGTCGGCGGCGCCGCGAGATTCAACTGGCCGATCGGGGTGGACTCGGATCGAGCGGGACGCCTCTACGTGGCCGACATGCACGGCAGCACGATCCGAGAAGTCGTCCTGTCGACGAACCAGGTGACGACGTTCGCGGGGTCGGCGGGCAATACCGGCTCGGCGGACGGGTTCGGGACCGCGGCGAGGTTCTTCTGGCCGACCGCCCTGACGGTGTCCGGCGACGGGACGCTGTACGTGGCGGACGGCTGGAACAGCACGGTCCGCGAGGTGCTGCTTTCCTCGGCCCGGGTGACGACGGTGGCGGGTTCCGGCCTGGAGATCGGCTCGGCCGACGGGGCCGGAACGGCGGCCCGATTCGCCTACCCCAGGGGCCTGGCGCTCGACGGCTCCGGGACCCTCTACGTCGGAGACAACGGCAATCACACCGTCCGGAAGGTGGTCGTGGCCACGGGCGAGGTGACGACCCTGGCGGGGGCGGCGGGGCAGTCCGGATCGACGGACGGTGCGGGGAGCGCGGCGAGGTTCGCGTGCCCGTCCGCGCTGGTCTTCGACGGAAGCGGGAGCCTGTTCGTCTCGGACCGCTGCAACCACACGATCCGGAAGGTGGCGCTCTCGACCGCGCTGGTCACGACGGTCGCCGGGTCCGCGGGCTCCGCTGGCTCCGATGACGGGACCGGGTCCGCGGCGAGGTTCAACGACCTGGAAGGCCTCGCGTTGGACGGGATGGGGAACCTCTTCGTCGCCGACGCAGGCAACCACACCATCCGGATCGTCGTCCTCTCGTCGAGAGAGGTGACCACCCTCGCGGGCGCGCCGGGAACGGCGGGCTCGGCAGACGGTACAGGGACTGCCGCGCGGTTCAACGACCCGCGAGGCCTGGCCTTCGACGAGTCCGGCACCCTCTACGTGACCGACTCGGTGAACGACACGCTCCGAGCCGTCGTCCCCTCGACCGCGCAGGTCTCCACCGTCGCCGGTACGGCAGGGCAGTCTGGCTCCGTCGACGGCGCGGGAACGACCGCACGGTTCTGGCGTCCCTGGGCCGTGGCCAGCGACGGCCAGGGAGCCCTCTTCGTGTCGGACTCCAGCAACCACACGCTTCGCAGGATCGAGCTCGCGACGGGCCTGGTCACCACGATCGCCGGCATCCCACGCGGTCAGGGCGACGTCGACGGCGTTGCCGAGCTGGCGCGGTTCAGCAGCCCGGTGGCGCTCGCCGTTGCCCCCGACGGCCGTCTCCTCGCGACCGAGATCGGCGGCCACCGCGTCCGCAGCGCCCGGCCCATTGACAGCCCGACGAGGTACCACGCGCTGCCTCCCTGCCGGGTCCTGGACACGCGAGGACCCGGGCCGCCGGTCGCGGGGAACCCGCTGACGGCGGGCGCGTCCCGGGTCCTCCGGGTGATCGGGACGTGCTCGGTCCCGGCGACGGCGTGGGCGGTCTCGTCCAACGTCACCGTCGTCGCCCCCTCCTCCGCGGGCTTCCTGACGATCTGGCCCACGGGGTACCCGATGCCGGTAGCGAGCACCGTGAACTTCAGGGCGGGCCAGGTACGGGCGAACAACGCGCTCTTGACCCTCGGAACGAACGGCTCGGTGTCGGTTCACGCCGGCCTCGAGCCCGGCAAAGTCGACTTGATCCTCGACGTGACGGGGTGGTTCGAGTAGAGCCGGGAAGGAGTCGAGGGAATGGACAGATCCCTGCGGCCCTGCATCGCGAGTCCGATCCCGCGGGCGGCGGCCACCTCTCTTCGTCTCTGCTTCGCCCTGCTCCTCCTCCCCGTTCTCCCCGCGAGGGGCGAGGAATACCGTGTGACGACCCTCGCGGGACCGATCGGCGGCCCCGGCTACGCCGACGGGATCGGCACGGCCGCCCAGCTCTCGAACCCGGGTGGCGTGGCTGTCGCGCCGGATGGGAGCGTCTACATCGCCGACACTGGCAACCACACGATCCGCCGCCTCGATCGGACGACCGGCGCCGTGTCTACGATCGCGGGTGTCCCCGGCGTCCGCGGAGCGGTGGACGGCAGCACGGGCTCGGCGGCGCGCTTCGACCGGCCCTCGGAGATCGCGTTCGACGCAACAGGCAACCTCTACGTGGCCGACACCAACAACGCCACGATCCGGAAGGTCGTGCCGTCGACGGGGCAGGTGACGACGGTGGCCGGCCTCGCGGGGAGCCCCGGGACCGCGGACGGCGTCGGGACGGCAGCGCGCTTCCGCGACCCCACCGGTCTCGCTTCCGACGGGCATGGAAACCTCTACATCGCGGACGCGGACGCCTACACGATCCGGAAGCTCGTCCTCGCCACGGGTCAGGTAACGACGGTCGCGGGCTCGCCCGGCCTCCACGGGTCGGCGGACGGCGCGGGGACCGCCGCCCGCTTTTTCGGCCCCATCGGTCTTGCCACGGATGCCGCGGGGAACGTCTACGTCGCCGACACGTTCAACGACCTAATCCGCAGGCTCGTCCCGTCGACGGGGGAGGTGACGACGCTCGCGGGGCTGGCGGAGCAGTCGGGGGCGTCCGACGGCACCGGCACGACCGCGCGCTTCTACTGGCCGCAGGGCGTGACGGCGGACGGGCAGGGAAACCTCTACGTCGCCGACTCGCGGAACAACTCGATCCGCAAGCTCGTCCTTTCGACCGGCCAGGTGACGACGGCGGCGGGGCTCCCGCCGTCGAGCGGCTCGGCGGACGGCGTGGGGACCGCGGCGCGCTTCAACTGGCCCCGTTGCCTCGTTCCCGACGGCAGCGGGAGCCTGCTCATCACCGACAGCTGGAACGGCACGCTTCGCAGAATGGAGCTCGCAGGGGCCTCCGTGACGACGATCGCCGGACAGCCTCCCCAGCGAGGCTCGTCGGACGGTTCCGGGACGGCGGCACGATTTTCGCATCCGGAGGGTCTCGCGGCCGACGACGCAGGGGGGCTCTACGTCGCGGACAGCTCGAACCACACGATCCGGCAGGTCGATCTCGCCACGGGGGCCGTGACCACGTTCGCGGGGGCGGCCCTGCAGTGGGGCTCGGCGGACGGGACGGGCACCGCCGCGCGGTTCGGCAACCCGATCGGGCTCGAGCTTCACGCCCCGGGGGACCTCTACGTCCTCGACACGGGAAACCACACGGTCCGGAAGATCGTCCTGCCGACGGGGCAAGTGACGACGCTGGCGGGGTCCCCCGGGCTCTCGGGAACCGCGGACGGCACGGGGACCGAAGCGCGCTTCTACTCCCCACGAGACCTCGCCCTCGACGCGTTCGGGAACCTCTACGTCGCCGACAGCCACAACCACACGATCCGGAAGATCGTCCTGTCGACGGGGCAGGTGACGACGCTGGCGGGGTCGCCCGGCCAGTCCGGGTCGGCGGACGGGACGGGGACCGCGGCCCGCTTCTACTTCCCCTACGGTCTTGCCTTGGACGAGGGGGGAGACCTTTTCGTCGCCGACACCTGGAACGACACGATCCGCCGCGTGGACCCCGCAACGGGCGCGGTCATCACCTTCGCGGGGCAGCCAGGGCAGGTGGGCTCGGCCGACGGAACCGGGACGGCGGCGCGGTTCTCCTACCCGTATCGGGTGAGGGAGGCGGAGCCGGGCGTCCTCTACGTCGCCGACTCCAGCAACTGCACCCTCCGGAAGATCGAGACATCCAGCGCCCGGGTGACGATCCTCGCCGGGGCACCGGAATCCTGCGGCGGCGTGGACGGCGTCGGAGAGCTGTCACGTTTCAACACCCCGGCCGGCCTCGCGGTGGCCCCCGACGGGCGGCTCGTCGTGGCGGACCGGGACAACCACCGCATCCGGCTGGCTCGTCCCGCCGCGAGCCCGGCGAAATACCACACCCTGGCCCCCTGCCGGGTGCTGGACACGCGAGGGGGGACGGTGCCGATCGGCGGTCCGCCGATCCCCGCCGGCGACTCCCGGGTCTACCGAATCGTCGGGAACTGCTCCGTGCCGGCGACGGCGTGGGCGGTGAGCGCCAACGTCACCGTCACCGGGGCGTCGACGCCGGGCTTCCTGTCGCTCTGGCAGACCGGTTACCCGATGCCGCTCACGAGCACGGTCAACTTCAAGGCGGGTCAGGTGCGCGCGAACAACGCCGTCCTCAACCTTGGGGCGAGCGGTTCCGTCTCGGTCTTCGCGGGCATGGGGTCCGGCCAGGTCGACGTGATCCTCGACGTGACGGGGTGGTTCGAGTAGGGAGGGACCGGGGGCGGGGCGATCAGCCCGCCAGCTTCTCGATCGCCTTCTTCGGGCCGAAGACGATCAGGGTGTCGCCGCGCTCGATCCGGGCCTCGGGGGGGAGGACGCCGAGGATCCGCTCCTCGGTCCGGTCGAGGAGGCCGAAGAGCTGGGGCACCTTCACGACGCGGCGGATCGTCACGAGGAGGAGGCCGTACTGCTCGCGGAATCGGACCTCGCCGACCGTCCGGTCGACGACGCTCTCGGGTGCCGCCAGCTCGGCGATCGTGTCGTCGCGCGAGAGCGCGAACGAGTCGACGACGCCCGTCAGCATGAGAGTCGTCGAGAGGCGCGTGACGGCCTCGGAGATCGGCAGGACCACCTCGTTGACGCCGAGCATCTGGAGGATCCGCTCGTGCCGCTCGGAGACGGCGCGGACGATGATCCGCCGCACCCCCGTCTCGCGGAGGAGGATGGTCGTCAGGACGGCCGCCTCGAAGTCCTCGCCGAAGCTGACGACGACCGCGTCCAGCTCGGCCAGGCGCTGCTCGGCCAGGGCCTCCTTGTCTGTGGCGTCGAGGCGGACGGTGTGGGCGACCTCGTCCTTGACGGCGTCGAGCTTCCCGGCGTCCCCGTCGATGGCCAGCACCTCGGCGCCGCGCCGGGCCAGCTCCAGAGCCAGCTGGCTGCCGAAGTTGCCCAGGCCGATGACGGCGAACTGGCGTCGCACGGCCCTACGTTACCAGGACGTCCGAGGAGGCGTACTCGTGGGGGGTCACCCGGGCCGGCGGCGTCAGGGCGATGACGACCCCCAGGAGTCCGACGCGGCCGCCCAGCATCAGGGCGACGACGACCAGCTTCCCGATCCAGGAGAGGGTGGGCGTCACCCCGGTCGAGAGGCCGACGGTCGAGACGGCCGAGATGACCTCGAAGAGGAGGTCGAGGAACGGGGCGCGCTCGACGAGGAGGAGGGCGAAGAGCGCCACGCCGACGACGACGAACGACAGGAGCGCCGTCGAGAAGGCCCTCGCGACCGACAGCGGAGAGACCTGGCGGCGGAACAGCTCGATCCGGTTCTTCCCCGAGGCGATGGCGTGGATGTTCAGGACCGACAGGGCGAGCGTCGTGGTCTTCACGCCCCCGGCGGTCGAGGCGGGGGAGCCGCCGACCCACATCAGGAAGACGACGAGGAAGAGGGTGGCCGGCGAGAGGGCGGCCATCTCGACGGTGTTGAAGCCCGCCGTCCGCGAGGAGACCGAGAGGAAGAGCGCGGCCAGGAGGCCGCGGCCGGGGGAGAGCGCGGCGAAGGACCGGCTCGCCTCGATGGCGGCGATCCCCAGCGTCCCGAGGACGACGAGGATCCCCGACGTGACGAGGACCAGCTTGGTGTGGACCGACAGGCGCTCGCGCCGGGCGAGGAGCCCCGCCAGGCCGGCCAGGACCGGGACGCCCAGCCCGCCCGCCGTGACCAGGACCATCACCGTCGAGAGGACGGGCAGGTCGTAGGCGAGCGAGGTCTCGGCCAGGTTCAGCGGCGTCAGGGCGAACCCCGCGTTGCAGAAGGCCGAGACCGAGACGAAGACGGCCGAGAAGAGACGGCCCGAGCCGTGGAGGGCCTCCTCGGGGAGGACGCGGTAGAGGACCGCGGCGCCCGTCCCCTCGAACAGGAGCGTGGCGAAAGCGATCTTGGCGGCGGTCGCGCGCAACCGGCCGAAGCTCTCCTCTCCGACGAGGGACTGCATCGCCGCGTACTGCCGGAGCGTGGAGCCCCCGGCCAGGAGGAACGCGAAGACCGTAGTCAGCGTCATGATCCCGAGGCCCCCGGCCTGGATCAGGACGAGGAGGATCCCCTTGCCGAGAGGGGTGAAGGTGCGCGCGGTGTCGACCACCGTCAGGCCCGTGACCGAGGCCGCGCTCGCCGCGGTGAAGAGCGCGTCCACCGGCGCGATCGTCCCGGCCCGCGTGGCGCGTGGCAGGAGGAGGAGCCCGGTCCCCACGGCGGTCAGGAGGAGGAAGCTCGCGAGGATGAGCGCGCCGGGCTGGACGCTCCGCCCCATCAGCCTCTTGCTGTACCGGATCCAGCCCGGGACGATGGCGACGGCGAAGAGCGCCTGCGTGAAGACGAGGTAGAGCTGCCCGACGGCGTCGGGGGAGAGCGTCGCGCGCCCCGGGAGGAGGTCGGCCAGGTGGCCGCCGCTCGCCAGGTGGACGCCGATGACGGCGAACAGGACGAGGTCGACGCGGCGCGTCTTCACGAAGTGGCGCCGGTCGTCCGCCAGGAGCCCCTTGGCCGTCCCGAGGAGGGCGAACCACCCGACGATGTGCGGCCCGGCCGCGTCGACGGCCGCCAGGAAGAGCGGGTCCGAGCGGAAGCCGTACTCGTGCACGAGGGCCGAGAGCGCCACGAGGGCGAGGAGGAAGAGGACCTTGTCGACGGCGTGCCGGGCGTCGCGCTTGAGGAGGTCCGACCTCCTCGGGCCCCGGGCCCGGGACAGCAGCTCGGAGAGGGGGCGGGGCGACGGGAGACGCATCGGTCCTCGCCGGCTCCGCCCCGCCTCCCTCAGCGCCCCGCCCAGAGGAGGAGCCGCTTGAAGGTGAAGAAGAAGGGGCGGGCGTCCGGCAGGCGCGCCAGGAGCCGCTCGCGGTACCGGGCGAGGAACGCCTCGAAGTCCGCGGGCGAGAGGCGCGCCTTGTACTCGTTCAGGAGCGACCCCTTCACCCACTCGAAGACGTCGTCGCGGGAGGGGAGCCGGTGGGTGTAGACCTGCATCCGGACGTTCATCTCCGGAAAGCCCAGCCGGTCGAGGAGGCGCGCGTACTCCTCGGGGGCGAGGCGGTTGTCGGGGTGCGACCAGCCGCCGAGGAGCGTGGCGAAGGGCTCCTCTCCCGCCACCTCGGTGGCGACGCGGTGCGTGGCGAAGTCCTGGTTGGCCGGGATCTGGGCGGCGACCTGGCCCTCCGGGGCGAGGGCCGAGGCCAGGCGCGCGAAGAGCCGCTCGTGGTCGGGGACGAAGTGGAGGGCGGCGTTGGAGAAGACGAGGTCGAAGGCCCCGTCCGGCTCCCACGTCCCGACGTCCTGCCGGAGGAACGAGAGCCCGCCCCCGGCGAAACCGGCGCTCTTCGCCAGCATCCCCTCGCTCGTGTCCAGGCCGATCGTCTCCCGGGCGGAGAGCGCCTCGTGCAGGCGCCGGGTCAGCTCGCCCGTCCCGCAGCCGAGGTCCACCACCCGCATCCCGGGGCGCGGCTTCACGAGGGCCAGGAGGTCCTCGAACGGGAGCGTCCGCTCCCGCCGGAACCGCTCGTACTGGGCTGGGTCCCACTCGACCGTCGGCACCGGAAGCCTCCTGACGAGATCCTCGCACAGGCGGTGGACGGACACCCGCCGGGCGCTCAGAATGCCCCCGGCGGATGCTCCAGCCCGGCCAGCGCCTGGGTCCGTACGAGGTCGTGGCCCCCCTGGGGGCGGGGGGGATGGGCGAGGTCTACCGGGCCCGCGACCCGCGCCTCTCGCGGGACGTCGCGCTGAAGGTCCTCCCGGAGGGGATCGCCCGCGACGCGGAGCTCCTCGCCAGGTTCGAGGAGGAGGCCCGGGCCACGTCGGCCCTGAACCACCCTTCGATCGTCGTCGTCCACGAGGTGGGGCAGGCGGAGGACCGGCGCTTCATCGTCATGGAGCTGGTCGAGGGGGAGAGCCTGCGGCAGGTCCTGGCGCGCGGGCCGCTTCCCGTCCGGGAGGCGGTGAGGATCGCGGCCCAGGTGGCCGAGGGGCTCGCCGCCGCCCACGCGCACGGCATCGTCCACCGGGACCTCAAGCCCGAGAACGTCATGGTGACCCGGGACGGCCGGGCCAAGATCCTCGACTTCGGCCTCTCCCGCAGGAGCGCCGTGGCGCCCTCGCGGCCCGGCGACACCCTGGCCCTGCGGCAGAAGGCGACGGCGCCCGGCCTCGTCGTCGGGACCGTGACGTACATGTCGCCCGAGCAGGTGAGGGCCGAGGAGGTCGACCACCGCTCGGACGTCTTCTCGTTCGGCGTCGTCCTGTTCGAGATCCTGACGGGGAAGCCGCCCTTCCGGCGCCCGACGCCCGCCGAGACGATGGCCGCGGTCCTCACGGAGGACCCTCCGCCGCTCTCGAACCTCCTGCCGTCCGTGCCGCCCGCCTTGGAGCGGGTCGTGGCCCGCTGCCTGGAGAAGAACCGCGAGAGGCGCTTCCACTCGGCCCACGACCTGGCCTTCGCGCTGGAGGCGCTCTCGTGGGTCTCGGTCTCCGTCCCTCCCGAGGTGACGGCCTTGCCCGGGCCGCGCCGCCGCCGGGCGGCCCTCGTCGCGGCCGCCGCGGGCGTCCTCCTCCTCGTCGCCGCCGGGGCCGGCCTCCTGGCGACGCGGGCGGGGGGCCGCCCGGAGGCGCCCTCCTTCCGCCGGATCACCTTCTCGCGCGGGGCGATCCGGTCCGCCCGCTTCGCCCCGGACGGCAAGACCGTCGTCTACGGGGCGGCCTGGGAAGGGGACCCGATCCGGCTCTTCACGACGCAGGCCGAGAGCCCCGAGTCGCGCAGGCTCGAGCTGCCGGACGGGGACGTCCTGTCGGTCTCGGCCCAGGGCGAGATGGCGGTCTCGCTCGGGCGGCGGTTCCTGACGCTCCACCTCGGCGTCGGGACGCTGGCGCGGGCGCCGCTCGCCGGGCGGGCGCCGCGCGAGCTGCTCGAGGGGGTGCAGGACGCCGACTGGGCGCCGGACGGGGAGACCCTCTGCGTCGTGAGGGACGTGGACGGGAGGAACCGCCTGGAGCTCCCCGCCGGGACCGTCCTCTACGAGACGGAGGGGTGGCTCAGCCACCCGCGGGTGTCGCCGAAGGGAGACCTCGTCGCCTTCATGGAGCACCCTCTGCGCTGGGACGACCGCGGCTTCGTCTCCGTCGTCGACGTCGCCGGGAAGGGAAAGCGCGTCGCCTCGCAGACCTGGCAGAGCGCCGGGGGCCTCGCCTGGGGCCCGGACGGGCGCGAGATCTGGTTCACGGGCGCGCCGGAGGGGGCCGGGCGCGAGCTGCACGCCACGACGCCGGACGGCAAGGAGCGGGTGGTCCTCCGCGTCTCGGGGAACCTGACGCTGCAGGACGTCTCCCGCGACGGCCGCGCCCTCGTCTCTGACGACAAGTGGCGGCGGAGGGTCTTCTACGCCGGCGCTCCCGGCGAGCGCGAGCGGGAGCTGACCTGGCTCGACTGGTCGTACCCGCGCGGCGTCTCGCGCGACTTCGACGAGCTCCTCTTCGACGAGCTGGGGGACGGCGGGGGGCGCGAGTACTCCGTCTACCTCCGGACGACCGACGGGGGGCCGGCGGTGAAGCTGGGGCGGGGCAACGGACTGGCCCTCTCGCCCGACGGGAAGTGGGCCCTCACCGCAACGCTCGCCACCCCCGCGCAGCTCGTCCTCCTGCCGACCGGCACCGGCCAGCCCCGCGAGCTGACGACAGGGTCGATCGACCACCGGGTGGCCAGCTTCCTCCCCGACGGCAAGAGGATCCTCTTCGGCGGGAGCGAGGCGGGGCAGGGCGTGAAGCTCTTCCTCCTGGACGTCGAGGGGGGGACGCCGCGGCCCGTCACCCCGGAGGGGGTGACGTTCGCCGACGGGGTCGCGCTCCCGATCTCGCCCGACGGCAAGAGCGTCCTCGTCTCGGACCCCGACCGGGCCGTCGCCGTCGTCCCGGTGGAAGGGGGGCCGGCCCGCCGCATCGGCGACCTCCTCGGCGGGGAGGTCCCTCTCGGGTGGGGCTCCGACTCGCGCTCGCTGTGGGTCGTGCGGCGGGGGGAGCTCCCGGCGAGGGTGGCGCTCCTGGACCTCGAGTCCGGAAAGAGGACGCCGTTCAGGGAGATCCTCCCGGCCGACCCGGCGGGGACGGCGTCGGTCAACCCGATCCTCGTCCGCCCGGACGGCGGGGCGGTCGTCTACGGAACCCCGCAGATCCTCTCCGACCTCTACGTCGTCGACGGCCTCCGCTGACCGGCGCTCCCTCCGGCCCCCTTTCGTGGAGAATGGGGCGGTACCCGCCGCGCGACTGACGAGCCCGAAGGAGGCCGAGATGGTCCGAAGCGTCCTCGCGGTCCTGGGGAGCCTGCTGGTCGTGATGGCAGCCGTCTTCGGCGCCACGATCCTGGCGGCGGCGGTCATGATCGGCAGCCCCCCTCCGGCCGGTTCCCCGCCCGCGCTCCCGCCGGCCTTCCTCCCCGTGAACCTCGCCTACTCTGCCGCCTTCGCCCTCCTCGGCGGATGGCTCTGCGGGTTCTGGGCCGGCAAGAAGCCCCTCCTCCACGCCGCGGCGCTCGCCGGGGTGATGCTCGCCCTCTCGCTGCCGTCCGTCTTCCGCCCCGAGCCGGGGCTCCCCTCCTGGTACGGCGCGGTCGTCGCGGTCCTCGGTCCCGCCTGCGCCCTCGTCGGCGGCTGGCTGCGCGAGCGGACGCTGGAACGGCGGGCCGCGGCCGGGGCGCCGCAGGCCCCACCGCCCGCCTGAGCCCCACGCTCCCGCGCGAGGTAGGCTTCGACCGATGTTTCCCTTCCACCCGGACCTCGTCTACCCGCCCGTGAGGAAGAAGGCCGGCCGCGGCTTCCACGGCTACCCGGCTGCAACGCTCGCCTTCTACGGCCCCGACGACTCGCGGGCCACGAAGGCCGTCGTCGCCCTGATCCCCGGCAAGGACGCCGAGCCGACGGAGATGGAGAAGCTCTTCGTCGAGTCGGGCGACGTCAGGCGGGACCCGGTCTCGGGCGACCGCGTCCTGGCTTTCCTCAGACGCCACGACGTCAAGAGCGTGATCCTGGCCGAGCGCGTCATCGGCTGCCCTCACGAGGAAGGGGTCGACTACCCGCTGGGGGAGAAGTGCCCGTCGTGCCCCTTCTGGCACGACAAGGACCGCTGGACGGGGGAGACGCTCGAGGCGGGCGAGGAGGCAGCCGGAGAGCCGGGCGGGGAGCCGGCGGCAGGGCCGGCCCCAGATCCGGCCCGGGAGCCGGGCCCGCCCTCCGGCGAGGCCGGCTGACGGTGCGCGTCGTCCCGAAGGCGGTCCTCCTCGGCCTCCTCGTCGACGTGGGCGGGACGCTCGTGGCCGCCCTCGTCCTCTTCACGCTGAACGCGCTCCTGGCCGGAGGCGTCGGGGCCGTCCGCGGCGTGACGCCGGACCTGGAACGCCTGCCAGAGTCCCCCTGGTTCCTCGCCCAGACGGTCGTCGTCGGGACCGGCTTCTCGCTCCTCGGCGGCTACGTCGCCGGCCGGCTCGCCCCGGGCGCCGAGCGGCTCAACGGCGCCGTCTTCGCCGTCCTGACGACCTCGCTCGGCCTCCTCCTCCCCGAGGGGGAAGGCCCGAAGACGCCGGGCTGGCTGACCACCCTCTCGGTCGCCCTCTGCCTGGCCGCCGCCCTCCTCGGCGCCGAGCTCTCCCGCCGCGAGCGGGCGGGCGCGCCGCCGGAGGGCTGAGCCGGTCTCAGACCACGGCCGGAACGAAGTCGAACTTCTTGACGTCGACGAGGCCGCGGTCGGTCAGCTTCAGCTCGGGGATGACGGGGAGGGCCAGGAACGCGAGCGTCATGAACGGGTGGTCCGTCCGCGTCCCGAGGGCGCGGCAGGCCTCGTTGGCCTTCCGCTCGGCGGCGTCCACGTCGGCGATCGGGGCGTTCGACATGAGCCCCGCGACGGGGAGGGGGACCTCGGCGAGGACCTGGGCCCCGTCGGCGACGACGATGCCGCCGCCGATCGCGGCCGCGCGGCGGACGGCCGTCTCCATCGAGGCGTCGTCGGCCCCGACGACGACGACGTTGTGCGAGTCGTGCGCGACCGAGGAGGCGATCGCCCCGCGCGCGATCCCGAGGCCGCGCGCGAAGGAGACGGCGACGTTCCCGGTCCCCTTGTGCCGCTCGACGACGGCGAGCTTCGCGAGGTCGCGCGACGGGTCGGCGACGGCGTAGCCGGAAGTCACGAGCGCCGGCTCCGTCGAGGCCCCGGTGGCGAGCGACCCCGGCGTCACCTCGATCACCCGGACCGAGGCGCCGTCCCGCGCGCCCACCTGGAGGCGCGTCCGGTCGAACCCCTCGACGCGGAAGGCGGGCCCCTCCTCCATCCGCCCCG
The DNA here is from genome assembly GCA_008363385.1 of Acidobacteriota bacterium. Lineage (GTDB taxonomy): Bacteria > Acidobacteriota > Thermoanaerobaculia > UBA5066 > UBA5066 > RHKY01. The sequence goes on from RHKY01000024.1 coordinate 20,383, forward strand.
CGGAGACCTCGACGAGGAGCGAGCCACCCTGCGCGACGAGACGGCCGCCGAGGACGACGAGGTCGGGCCGGAAGTCGGTCAGGGTCGCGGTCGTCAGGAGGTCGGCCCGGTGGCCGGGGGCGATCGCCCCGCGGTCGCGGAAGCCGTAGTGCCGCGCGCAGGTGAGGGAGGCCAGACGCACCGCGAGGACCGGGTCGAGGCCGAGGCCGATCGCCCTCCGGACGTGGTGGTCGACGTGGCCGTGCGTGAGGAGGTCCCACGGGTGCCGGTCGTCCGTCGCGAAGGCGAAGCGTTCCGAGTTCTCCGGCGTGACGAGGGGAAGGAGGTCGTCGAGGTTCTTGGCGGCCGTCCCCTCGCGGATCCAGATCGACATCCCGCGGCGCGCCTTCTCGCGCGCCTCCTCGCGTCCCAGGCACTCGTGGTCCGTCCGGATCCCCGCGCCGACGTAGGCGTTCAGGTCGAGGCCCGTCAGGAGCGGCGAGTGCCCGTCGATCGGGAGGCCGCGGCGGCGCGCGTCGTCGACCTTGGCGCGCACCCCCGGGTCGCCGAAGAGGAAGCCGGGGACGTTCATCATCTCGGCGAGGCCCAGGACCCCCTCGCGGCCGTAGAAGCCCGCGAGGTCGGCAGCCGAGAGGGACGCCCCCGCGGTCTCGAGGTGCGTGGCCGGGACGCACGAGGGGAGCATGACGTGGACCTCGACCGGGGCCACCGCCGCGTCGGCGAGGAAGGCCTCGAGCCCGGCGAGCCCGCGGACGTTGGCAATCTCGTGCGGGTCGGTCACGACCGCCGCCGTCCCGCGCGCGGCGGCGAGCGCCCCGAACGTCCGGGGGGTCGTCATCGTCGACTCGATGTGGAGGTGCGCATCCCAGAGGGCCGGGCAGAGGTAGGCGCCGCGGAGGTCGACCTCGCCGTCGGGACTCGCCGCCCGGTACGGCCCGAAGCCGAGGATCCGGTCCCCCTTCACGCCGACCGTCTCCTCGTGCACCTCGCCCGTCAGGACGTTGACGACGCGCGCGTTCCGGAAGACGAGGTCGGCGGGGACGCTCCCGCGGGCGGCGTCGACGAACTCGGAGAGGGAGAGCGGCTCGGGTCTCGGCATCTCGGGCCTCCGCCCGTAGCCTAACCTCCCCGCGGTCCCCTGGGCGCGAGGCGCGGCGCCGATAATCGCGGCAGGGGAGGACGAGATGCGCGCGATGCTCCTCGACGCCCCCGGGAAGCCGCTCCGCCCGGTCGACCTGCCGGACCCCGAGCCGGGCCCCGGGCAGGTCCTCCTCCGCGTCCGCGCCTGCGCCGTCTGCCGGACGGACCTCCACGTCGTCGACGGCGAGCTGACGCGGCCGAAGCTCCCGCTCGTCCCCGGGCACGAGATCGTCGGCGAGGTGCTCGCCTCCGGCCCGGGCGCCACGCGCTTCGCGCCCGGGGCGCGCGTCGGCGTCCCCTGGCTGGGGTGGACGTGCGGCCGGTGCGGTTCCTGCCGGGGCGGGCGCGAGAACCTCTGCGACGAGGCCCGCTTCACGGGGTACGACCTGGACGGGGGGTACGCGACCCACGCGGTGGCCGACGAGCGCTTCTGCTTCCCGGTCCCGGACGGATTCGGGGACCTCGCGGCGGCCCCGCTCCTCTGCGCGGGGCTGATCGGCTACCGGTCTCTCCGGATGGCGGGCGACGCGGGGCGGCTCGGGATCTACGGCTTCGGGGCCGCGGCCCACATCGTCTGCCAGGTGGCGCGCTTCGAGGGGAGGCGGGTCTTCGCGGTGACGCGCCCCGGGGACGCCGAGGCGCAGCGCTTCGCCCGCGATCTGGGGGCCGAGTGGGCCGGCGGCGCCGACGAGGCGCCGCCCGAGCCGCTCGACGCGGCGCTGGTCTTCGCGCCCGTCGGGGCGCTCGTCCCGGCCGCGCTGAAGGCCGTCGTCAAGGGAGGCGTCGTCGTCTGCGGCGGGATCCACATGAGCGACGTCCCCTCGTTCCCGTACTCGATCCTGTGGGGCGAGCGGGTCGTCCGGTCGGTGGCGAACCTGACGCGGCGCGACGGGGAGGAGTTCCTGGCGCTCGCGGCGATGGTGCCGGTCGTCACCGAGGCGACCCCCTGGCCGCTCGCCTCGGCCAACGAGGCGCTCGCGGCCCTGCGCGAAGGGCGGGTCCGGGGCGCGGCCGTCCTCGTCCCGGGCGAGGGCGAAGGGGCGTGAGCGCGGCCGAGGGGAAGGAAGCGGGGAACGGGGAGCGCGCCTCGCCCCGCCCGGTCGCGGCGGCGCTCGGACGGGCGCTCCTCTACGCGTGGGCCTCCCCGGTGACGCTCGTCGGGCTCCTCCTCGCCCTCCTCGTCCGGGCGACGGGCGGGACGGTCCGGCGCGTTTCGGGGGTCGTCGAGGCGTCGGGCGGCCTCCTCGTGCGGCTCTTCCCGAGGATCCACCCGCGCCTCCACCTCCTGGCCGTCACGCTCGGGCACGTCGTCCTGGCCGAGCACGAGGAGAGCGCCGAGCGCTCGCGCTCGCACGAGCGGGTCCACGTCGCCCAGTACGAGCGCTGGGGCCTCCTCTTCCCGCTCCTCTACTTCGGCTCCAGCGCGTGGGCGCTCCTGAGGCGCCGCGACCCGTACCGCGACAACGCCTTCGAGCGGGAGGCCTTCCTCGCCGGGCTCGGCGAGGAGGGGCGCCCGAGAGGCGAGGGGGGCGATATCGTCCGCGCATGACGCGAGCGTTCGCGCCCCTCCTCTCCTGCCTCCTCCTGGCCTCTCTCCCCTCGGGCCCGGCCCTGGCCGCGGACGACCCGCCGTTCTCCGCCGAGGCGTTCGCGACGGTCTCGTGGGGCGACGCCGACACCGACCGCGTCGAGGTCGTCGTGAACGGCGTCCCCGCAAGCGGCTTCTCGCTGACCGGCGAGTCCTCGGGGCCGGGCCTTTCGGTCGGGGGAACGTGGTACGCGTGCGGGGTCGAGGACGACGGGGCCGCGCCGCGCGCCCTCCTCCCTCTCCTCTCTCGGACGAGCTTCGCCGCCGCGACGGCGAGCCTCTCCTCGGACCGGCGCCGCTCGGACGGGACCGCCACGGGGCAGGCCGTGAAGGTCACCTCGTCGCTCTCCGGCGACGGGAGCGTGACCGGGGTGTCGGCCGGCGGCGGGTGGTACCTCGGGAGGGCGACGGCCCTCCTCCTCGGCCTCGGGTACGGGCGCGAGCGGCGGACCGACGGGACCCGGCTGGAGGAGAGCCCGTCGGGCCGGAGCGAGGTGGGCCGGGTCGAGCGCAGGAGAGCCGACGGGCGGCTCGCCGCGGGGGCGCTCCGGTGGCTCGGGGAGGACCTCCTCGTGACGGCCGAGGGGGAGTGGACGTTCTCCAACGCGCGGCGCTCGGACGAGGTCCTCTTCTCGGCCGGGTCGGGGACGTTCTCGCAGGAGACCGAGGCCGACGGCGACGGGTGGGGCGTCCGGCTCGGCGCGCGCGCCCTCCTCCTCGGGCGGCGGCTCGTCCTCGACGCGTCGGGGCGGTACGGCGAGAGCCGCGAGGACGGGAGGGTCCTAGCGCCCGAGGAGCGGCCCTACTCCGAGACCCGGACCATCGCGCGCGAGGCCTCGCTCGGCGCGACGTGGTACCCCTCGCGGGTCGTGGGGCTGGGGCTCTCGGCCGGCTACCGGAGCGAGAGCCTCGCCGCGGGCCTCCAGTCCCTCCTGCGCGCGGGCTCGGTCGACCGGGTCCCCGTCGGCCTCTCGGTGACCTGGTTCCCGGCCCCGCGCGCCTTCCTCGCGCTCGCGGCGGAGGCGACGTTCACCGAAGGGACGTACCCGCCGGACGCCGCCACCTACGAGCGGTACGAGGGGCGCGCGCTCCGTTTCGCCCTCTCGGGCGGGCTGAGGTTCTGAGCCGGGGTCCCGGAGGGGGCCCGCCTACGAGGCCTCGGGGTTCGAGGTCCGGACCAGCCGGACGGTCTTGCCGTCGGCCTCGGACAGGCTCCCGGCCGCCTGAAGGTGCGCCTCGGTGCCGTCGGCGAGCGCGGGCCCGGGAGCGAAGACCCCCACGGCCCGGTTCCCCCCCTCGTCCTTGGCCGTCTGCAGAGCCCGGTCGGCCAGGCGCAGGACGTCCTCGTACGGGACGTCCCCGGGGGCGTCCGTCAGCCACGGGAACGGGGCCCAGCCGACGGAGGCCGTCAGCAGGAGCTCGGTCCCGTCCTCCAGCGTCAGCGGCGAGGCGGAGAGGGCGGAGAGGATCCGCGAGGCCAGGACGTCGCCGCGCTCGCGCCCGCTTGCGCGCGTGACGACGAGGAAGGAGCGCCCGCCCCAGCGGACGAGGTAGTCCGAGCTCCTGACGAACCCCTTCATCCGCTCGACGGCCTCGGAGAGGACGCGGTCCCCGGCCGCGAAGCCGTGGGCCTCGTTCACCCTCTCCAGGTGGTCCACCTCGACGAAGTAGAAGACGAGGTCGCCGGCCCGCCGCTGCGCCGGGGTGGCGAACGGGGCGTAAGCGCGGACCGAGCGGTCCACGTCCTCGCCGATGGACTTCTGGAAGAAGGCCCGGTTCCTCACGCCGGTCAGGGCGTCGGTGAGGGCGGCCTCCTCGAGGTCCTTCTCCTTCCGCGCCAGCGCCAGGTCCTGGTCGCCCACCTTCTCGGTCAGCTGCGCCAGCTGCGCCTCCAGCGCCCGGGTCCGGAGCTTGACCGCTCCGTAGAGGGCCGCGGCGGCCAGGAGCAGCCCGAGGAGACGGAACGCCAGCGTTTCCGTCAGCTTCGGCGTCACCTCGAATCCCAGCGCGGCGGGCTCGGGCCCGGCGCCTCCCCCGGGCGGGAGCGCGGTCACCTCGAGGCGGTACTCGCCGGGCGGGAGGGCCTTCAACAGGAGCTCGCTCGCCGACGTCTCGGACGGGGCCGCGTCGAGCGGGGCGACCCTCACCCGGAACCTGGTCTGTGAGCTGCCGGCGAAGGAGAGGGCCGACCACGAGACCTTCAGCTCGCGCTCGTCGGAGGAGAGGACCGCGGGGCGGTCCAACGGCAAGGGGCGGCTCCCCGCGAAGGCCGAGGTGAAGGCCACGGCAGGAGGGGGAGGGGGAGGGCCGAGGAGAGCCGGGTCGCACCGGGCCAGGCCGCGCGTCGTCCCGAAGAGGACGCCGCCGTCCGGGTCGACGCGGAGGCTGTTCGGGACGACGTCGGCGCTCGGCAAGCCGTCGCGCCGGCCGATCCGGTCGGGCTCGGGCGCGTCGGGGCGGACCCGGTAGAGGCCGTCGCCGCCGGCCCAGATCGTCCCGTCGGCCGCGGCTCCGAGCGCCACCAGCCGGGCGGGGAGCCGCGCGGCGCCGGGCGGGAGCGGCACGCGCGCGAGCGCCTCGCCCTCGGGCCGGAACCGGTGGAGCCCCCCCGACGCGCCGACGACGAGGAGGGTTCCGTCGGGCATCGTCGCCACCGCCACCAGCGTCGCCGTGGGGAGGCCGTCCGGCGTCCCGAACCGCCTCGGCGAGGGCGAGAGACGGAGAAGGCCCGCTCGCGACGCGGCCCAGACGCTCCCGTCGGGAGCCGAGACGACGTCCTGGACCACGTCGGCCCCGGTCCCGCCCGGGACGTCGGCGCGGACGAACTCCCGGGCTCCCTTTCGCAGGACGTGGACGCCGAGCCGCCCCACGGCCCAGACTTCGCCGGAGGGCGGGGCCAGGAGGGCGAGGACGGAGAACTCGGCGGGTGCCAGCCCCGCCGCCCCGTACCGCCTCGGGGCCGAGCCGGCCGGGTCGAACCGGAACACGCCGCCTCCCCAGGCCGCCACCCAGACCGCTCCGTCCGGGGCGGGGACCACCGACAGGACGGGCCCGTCGGGGAGCGTCTCGGCGCCCGCCGGGGGGCGGGCTCGCCCGTCCCCGCCGACCCGGGACAGGCCGCTCGCCGTGCCGGCCCAGATCGTCCCGGCGCCCGGACCCGAGCGGAGGCGGACGGCGTAGAAGACCGCCCCTTCCGGAAGGCCGTCCTCCGGTCCCCAGTGGCGGACCGCGCCCGTCCCGGCGCGCCGGACGAGGCCGATGCCGTTCAGGCCGAGCCAGAGCGACCCGTCGCGGTCCCCGAGGGCGGAGAGGACGACCTCCCCGGGAAGCCCGTCGCTGCGCCCGAGGCGGACCAGCCGCTCCCCGTCGTCGAGCCAGGCGCCGCGGGAGGTCGGGACGACGACGCGGCCGCCCGGGCCGAGCGCGAGCGGCCCGCTCCCGATCTCGGCGCCGGAGGGGAGCGGAGCCGGCCGGAATCGCTCGGCCCCCTTCGCCAGGACGAAGAGCTGGCCGCCGCCGCGCACCCAGACGCCGCCCGCGCCGTCGGCCGCCACGTCGTCGATCCGCTCGAGGGCGGGGAGGCCGATCGGGAAGCCGTATTCCTTCGTGTGCCCCCCGTCCCGCCGGAAGAGCCGGCCGTCGCGCCCGATCAGGAGGCCCCCGTCCGGCGCCGTCGCCAGCGCCGTGACGGCCGTCTCCGGGAAGCCGTCCGTCCGCGCGTCGACGTGGAACCGGTCGGAGATCGTCAGGTAGAGGCCGCGAGCGGTGGCCACGGAGAGCGTCCCGTGACCGTCGGAGGCGATCGCGTGGACGGTCGCACGAGGCAGCCCGGCCGACGCGGGGACCGCGGCGAACCGCAGCCCGTCCAGCCGCGCCAGGCCGGCCCGTGTCCCGGCCCAGAGGACCCCGGCCGGCGTCTGGTGGAGGGCGGTGATCCGCGCGTCCGGGAGCCCCTCCTTGACGCCCCAGCGGACGAAGCTCCTCCCGTCGAACCGGAAGAGGCCGTCGCCGGTGCCGACCCAGAGGAACCCGACCCGGTCCTGCAGGAGGACGAGCGGCGAGAGAGACGAGAGCCCCTCGTCCTCGCCGTGGACGTCGAAGAGGAGGCGCCCCTCGACGCTCGCCGAGGGGGGCGGCTCTGCGGCCCGGGCCCGGGCCGGGGCCGAGCCGAGGAGGACGAGGAGGACGGGCAGGACGGCCCGGGCGGCGCCCCCGCGACTGGACCGGCAGGTCATCCGGTCCAGTCTACGCCCCGGACGTCCCCGCGCCGGGTCGCCCCCGCGTCACGTCAGTGGACGCCCTTCTCCGCCAGCCACCGCTCCGCGTCGATGGCGGCCTTGCACCCCTCGCCGGCCGCCGAGATGGCCTGCCGGTAGCTCGGGTCGGCCACGTCGCCCGCGGCGAAGACCCCCTCGACGGAGGTCCGCGTCGACGGGTGCTGGACGAGGAGGTAGCCGACCTCGTTCATCGCGAGCTTGCCGGCGAAGAGGTCCGTGTTCGGCTTGTGCCCGATCGCCGAGAAGTAGCCCTTCGCGGGGAGCGTCCGGCGCTCGCGGGTCCTCACGTCCTCGACGACGACGCCCGTGACGCCGGTCTGGGGGGTCCCCTCGATGTCGGCCACCGTGGCGTTCCAGACGACCTCGACCTTCGGGTTGGCGAGCGTCCGGTCCTGCATGATCTTCGACGCCCGGAACTGGTCGCGGCGGTGGACGATGTACACCTTCGAGGCGAACTTCGTCAGGAAGTTGGCTTCCTCCATCGCCGTGTCGCCGCCGCCCACGACGACGACCTCCTTGCCGCGGAAGAAGAAGCCGTCGCACGTGGCGCAGGCCGAGACGCCGTGGCCCAGGAGGCGCATCTCGGCGGGGAGGCCGAGGTACTTGGCGGAGGCGCCGGAGGCCACGATCAGCGCGTCGGCCAGGACGGTCGCGCCCGACTCGAGCGTCAGGACGAACGGGCGGCGGTCGAGGTCGACGGCGGTCACGGTGTCGGCGACCACCTCGGCCCCGAACCGCTCGGCCTGCTTGCGGGTCACGTCCATCAGCTCCGGGCCCTGGATGCCGTGCTCGAACCCCGGGAAGTTTTCCACCTCGGTCGTGGTCGTCAGCTGCCCGCCCGGCTGCCCCCCCTCGAGGACGACCGGCTCGAGGTTGGCGCGGGCGGAGTAGATGGCGGCGGTCAGGCCGGCGGGGCCGCTCCCGAGGATGGCGACGCTGTAACGCTCTTTCTTCGGCATGGTCCGGTCATTCTCCCTCGTGCGAAAAGGGGTCGAGCTCACTCCCTCGTGGAGAAGTAGGCCTTGGACTCGTCCCAGTCGGCGACCATCGTCCTCTCGCCCGGCTTCCAGTCGGCCGGGCAGACCTCGCCGTGCTCCCGGACGTACTGGAAGGCCTGCAGGACGCGCAGGGTCTCGTCCACGGAGCGCCCGACGCCGAGGTTGTTGACCGTGGCGTGCTGGACGACTCCGTCGGGGTCGACGACGAAGAGGCCGCGCAGGGCGACGCCCGCCCCCTCGTCGAGGACGCCGTAGTCGCGGGCGATCGTCTTCTTCACGTCCGAAAGGAGCGGGTAGGCCAGGCCCAGGATCCCCCCGTCGGCCCGTTTGCGCTCGGTCCAGGCGAGGTGGCAGAACTTCGAGTCGACGGAGACGCCGAGCAGCTCGGCGTCCAGCTTCCGGAACTCGCCGAGCCGGTCGGAGAAGGCCAGGATCTCGGTGGGGCAGACGAAGGTGAAGTCGAGCGGGTAGAAGAAGAGGACCACCCACTTGCCGCGGTAGTCCGCGAGGCGGTAGGTGTTGAAGCGGCCGTCGAGGACGCCCTCGGTCGTGAAATCGGGGGCCGGGCTGCCGACGAGAGGGGTCATGCCTCTGCTCCTTCTGGCTCGGGCCCGGTGGAGGGACCCCGGGGGGAGCACGGAGGCCCGGCCACCGCGGGAACAGAGCATTCTAGACAGGATCCAACGAACCGAAGCGCGAGCCTTGACGAGGAGATTTTCTTCCTTATTCTCAGTCTAAATCAGGAGCCGAAAGGAGGCATCGACATGCCTGACCTCAAGGGGACGAAGACTCACGAGAACCTCAAGCACGCGTTCGGCGGCGAGAGCATGGCCAACCGTCGCTACCTCTACTTCGCCGACAAGGCGGACATCGAGGGCTACCCGGAGATCGCGGGCAACTTCCGCGACACGGCGGAGGGCGAGACGGGCCACGCCCACGGCCACATGGACTACCTCAAGGCGGCCGGCGACCCGGCCACCGGCCTGCCGTTCGGCTCGACCGAAGCGAACCTGAAGGCCGCCATCGAGGGCGAGACGTACGAGTACACGCAGATGTACCCGGGCTTCGCGCGCACGGCGCGCGAGGAGGGCTTCGCGGAGATCGCCGACTGGTTCGAGACGCTGGCGCGCGCCGAGAAGTCGCACGCCAACCGCTTCTCGAAGCTCCTGGCCACGATGAACGCGGGCTGAGCCCGCGCGCCCGGGGGGGCCGGCCCGCCGGCCCCCCCCGGGGACCGATCCTCCGCGCTGCCCCACGGCGCTCCTGCCCGACCGAGGAGGACGCGACGATGACCTCCCCGACCCCGGTGAAGGTGACCGACCGGCCCTCCCTCGACAAGGAGCTGCTCCGGATCGCCGACGTCTGCCACGGGTGCCGCCGCTGCTTCTCGCTCTGCCCGTCGTTCGAGGTCCTCTTCAAGGGCCTCGACGTCCCCGAGGTGGACGGCGACGCCGGGAAGCTGCCGAAGGAGGTCCTCGACGGCTTCGTCGACCTCTGCTACGAGTGCAAGCTCTGCGTCTCGCCCGCGCAGTGCCCGTACGTGCCGCCCCACCGCTGGATGGTGGACATCCCGCACCTGGTCCTCGACGCCCGGCGGGTCCGCGGCGCCGAGAGCGGCATCCCGCTCCGCGAGCGCCTCCTCTCGCGGCCGGACCGGCTGGGCGCGCTGTCGCGGCCCGTCGCCCCGGTGGCCAACTTCGTCAACACGCTCCCGGTGGCCCGCTGGGCGCTGGAGAAGGCGATCGGCGTCCACCGCCGGAAGTCGCTCCCGACGTTCGCCTGGCAGACGTTCACGCGGTGGTTCGAGAAGCGGGCGACGAAGGCGCCGGAGAGCCCGGTCGCCAAGGTCGTCCTCTTCCCGACCTGCTCCGTCGAGTGGAACCGGCCCGAGATCGGGAAGGCCGCCGTGCAGGTCCTGGAACGGAACGGCGTCGAGGTCGCCGTCGACTACCCGCACTGCTGCGGGATGCCGTACTTCGACGTCGGCGACGTCGCGGCCGCGCAGGAGGCGCGCCGCGGCCTCGTCGCGGCGCTCTCGGGCTGGGTCGGGAAGGGCTACACGGTCGTCACGCCGGGTCCCTCCTGCTCCCTGATGATGAAGAAGGAGTACCCGTGGCTCGCCCCGGGGGACGAGCCGACCGCGAGGCTCGCCTCGGCCACGCGCGACCTCTGCGAGTTCCTGATGGAGCTGAAGGGGAAGGGGAAGCTCGTGACCGAGTTCCCGAAGGCGCCCGCGTCGGTCGCCTGCCACCTGCCGTGCCACCTGAACGTCCAGCGGATCCGCCACAAGGCCTCGGACCTCCTGGCGCTGACCGGGGCGAAGGTGACCGTCGTCGAGAAGTGCTCGGGCCACGACGGGACCTGGGCGATGAAGACCGAGCACTTCGAGGAGTCGATGAAGGTGGGCCGGAAGCTCTTCGACGGCCTCCTCGAGGCGAAGGCCGACGTCGTCGCGTCCGACTGCCCGCTGGCGGGCGTCCAGATCCGGCAGGGGACGGGCCATCCCGTCCGGCACCCGATCGAGGTCCTGCGCGACGCCTACGGGCTCGCCCCGGAGGAGTGAGGGCGGCCATCCCGCGGCCGCCCCGAGACGGAACAGGAGAGCCATGAGGAAGATCACCCTCGAGGACGTGAAGAACCTCCACGAGTACGAGCTGATCCGCGACGACTGGCGGAAGGCCGTCCTCGCCGAGAAGGCCAGGCGGCGCGTCCTCCTCGGGCCGCTGATGTCGTTCGTCTTCGAGAACCGGACGACGGTCCTGAGCCAGGTCCAGGAGATGTGCCGCGCCGAGCGGATCGCCCGCCCGGAGGCGGTGCAGCAGGAGGTCGACGTCTACAACGAGCTCCTCCCGGGGCCCGGGGAGGTGGCCGGAACCCTGATGGTGGAGATCACGCAGGAGAGCCGGGTCCAGCCGGAGCTGGACCGGCTCGTCGGGCTCGGGCGGGGGGACCGCCTCTGGCTCCAGCTCGGAGAGCGGAAGGTCTTCGCCCGGTTCGACGAGGGGCAGGGGCGAGAGGACCGGATCTCGGCGGTCCAGTACCTGAGGTTCCCGGTCGGGGACGACCCCGCGCTCCGCGAGGCGCTCGCGCGCGGCGAGGTCGACGCGAAGCTGGTCGTCGACCACCCCAGCTACCGGGCGGAGGCGCAGGTCCCGCCCGTGACCCAGGAGGAGCTGGCCAAGGACCTGACGCCTTCGTGAGGGGCGCACGGGCGCGGTGAGAGAATCCGCGCCGTGAGGATCCACCTGCTGCGGCACGCGGAGGCCGAGGAGGCCTCCGAGACGGGCCGCGACGCCGACCGCCGGCTGACGGACGCCGGGAGGAAGCGGACGCGCGAGATGGCCCGGGCGCTCGCGGCTCTGGAGCCCGCGCTCTCGGCCGTCCTCGTCTCCCCCCTCGTCCGCTCCCGCCAGACCGCCGAGCCGGTCGCCGAGGCGTGCGGGTTCACGGGCGAGGTCGCGGAGACCCGGGCGCTCCTGCCGGGGGCCGACCCCGAGGAGGTCCTCGAGGAGCTCGCGCGGCTCGGCGCGGAGAGCTGCCTCCTCGTCGGGCACATGCCCCACCTCGGAAGGCTCCTCGGCCGGCTCCTGGCCGGGCGGCGTACGACGCTCGAGGTGCCGATGAAGAAGGCCGCCCTGGCCCTCCTGGAGACGGGACGCGACCCCCGGACGGCCGCGGCCGAGCTCCGGCTCTACCTGACCCCGCGGGCCCTGTCGAAGCTGCGGTGACAGGCAGGGCCCGCGGGCCGCTTTGACGGCGCCCCGATCCGATGGTATCTTCCTCGCCCTTTGGCCGGAGGTCCCGAGTCATCATGTACGCAGTGATCCAGACAGGCGGCAAGCAGATCCGGGTGGAGAAGGGCGACGTCGTCCGCATCGAGCGCGTCTCGAAGGAGACCCTCGCCAAGGGCGACGAGATCGCCCTGACCGAGGTCCTCGCCATCGGGCGCGAGGACGGCCTCCACCTCGGCAAGCCCTTCGTCGACGGGGCGAAGGTGTCGGCGGTCGTGGTCCGCGAGACCCGCGGGCCCAAGCTCCTCGTCTTCAAGAAGAAGAAGAGGAAGCAGTTCAAGCGGACCCACGGGCACCGCCAGGACCTGGTGGAGATCCGCATCCAGGCGATCGAGGGCTGACGAGATGGCTCACAAGAAAGGTCAGGGCTCTTCCCGCAACGGCCGCGACTCGAACGCCCAGCGGCTCGGCTGCAAGCGGTTCGCGGGCGAGCACGTCAAGGGCGGCGCGATCCTCGTCCGGCAGCGCGGGACCCCGCTGAAGCCGGGCGCCAACGTCGGCCGGGCCAAGGACGACACCCTCTTCGCCAAGGTCCCGGGCGTCGTGGCGTTCCACGACAAGGGCCGGCTGGGCCGCTTCGTCAGCGTCACCCCCGAGCCCGAGACGACGCCGACCGCGAGCTGACGCGCCCGCGAGGCCCGCCCGCGGGCGGGCGCCGGGGCCACAGGGACATGTTCCTCGACGAGGCCGCCATCGAGGTCGCCGCCGGCGACGGCGGCAACGGCTGCGTCGCCTTCCGCAGGGAGAAGTCCGTCCCGCGCGGGGGTCCGTCCGGGGGCGACGGCGGCGACGGCGGCTCGGTCCGCCTCGTCGCCGACGAGGGGCTGAACACCCTCTACCCCTTCCGGTTCAAGAAGAGCTTCCACGCGGGGCGCGGGGGGCACGGCGAGGGCTCGAACCGCCACGGCCGGAACGGCCGGGGCGTGGACGTCCCCGTCCCGCCCGGGACGCTCGTCGAGGACGCCGGGACCGGGGAGGTCCTGGGCGACCTGACCGTCCCCGGCCAGTCCCTCGTCGTGGCGCGCGGCGGCCGGGGCGGGCGCGGGAACGCCCGGTTCGCCACGTCGACCCACCGCACGCCCCGGAAGGCCGAGCCCGGGACCCCCGGCGAGCACCGGAAGCTCTCGCTGACGCTCAAGCTCCTCGCCGACGTCGCCCTGATCGGCTTCCCCAACGCGGGGAAGTCGACGCTCATCGCGGCGATCTCCGCGGCGCGCCCGAAGATCGCCGACTACCCGTTCACGACGCTCGTCCCGAACCTGGGCGTGGTCTCCTGGGACCGCTTCCGGACGTTCGTCGCGGCCGACATCCCCGGCCTGATCGAGGGGGCGCACGAGGGGCACGGCCTCGGGATCCGTTTCCTCAAGCACGTCGAGCGGTCCCGCGTCCTCTGCCACCTCGTCGACGCCTCGGCCCTCCCGGCCGCGGACCCGGGCGCGGCGGCCGAGGAGCGGGTCGCCGTCATCGAGCGCGAGCTCTCGTCCTTCAGCCCGGAGCTCGCCTCGCGCGAGAAGGTCCTCGTCGCCACGAAGAAGGAGATCGCGACCCCCGAGCAGGTCGAGGCCGTCTCGCGCGCCGCCGCCCGGCGGGGGCAGCGGTTCTTCGCCGTCTCGGGCGCGGCGCACCTCGGCCTCGACGTCCTGGTCCGGCACCTCGGGCGGCGCCTCCTGGCGCTCTCGCCCGCGCCGCCCGCCACGCCGCCGGGAGCCGGGGAGGGAGAGGAGGAAGAGTGACGGTCCCCGTCCCCTGCCGCCGGCTGGGCGTGTACGGCGGCTCGTTCGACCCCGTCCACGTCGGGCACCTCGAGCCGCTGGAGGAGGCGAGGCGCCGCCTCGGCCTCGACGCCGTCCTCTTCGTCCCCGCCTTCCAGCCCCCGCACAAGCCGACCGGGCCGTCGGCGTCCTCGTACCACCGCTTCGCCATGGTGGCCCTGGCGATCGAGCCGTACCCGGCCTTCCGGCTGTCGGACTTCGAGACCGAGCGCGGCGGGACGACGTACACGGTCGAGACGCTCCGGCACCTGCGCGCGGTCCACCCCGGGACCGAGATCCTCCTCGTCCTCGGCTCCGACTCGCTCGTGAGCCTGACCTCGTGGCGGGAGTGGCGGGAGATCGTCCAGTCCCACCGGATCGCGGTCGTCCACCGCGAGCCGCACGACTACTCCGCCGTGAAGGCGGCTCTCCCCCCGGAGCTCCTCCCCCTCCTCGCGCCCGAGGGGGCCGTCCCCGGCGACGAGAGCGACGGGGCCACCATCTTCTGGGGGGCGAACCGGCCGGTTACAATCTCCTCGACGTGGATCCGAAAGGCCATCGAGACGGGGCAGGCGCTCGCGGGAAGCGTCCCCCCTCCCGTCGAGGCGTATCTCCGAAGGCAAAGGCTCTACCTCCCCGGGTGAGGAAGGCCGCCCCGGGCCGGCCGTCCCCCGCCGGCGGGGGCCTGGACGAGCTCGTGACGGCGGCCCTCCGGAAGGAGCCGCGCGACGCCGGGGCCGTCGCGGAGCGGGCACGCCTGAGGGAAGCGGAGGCCGCCCGGGCCGACGCCTCCATCGCCGCGGCGCTGAAGAAGGGGATCGGCGCGCTCCTGGACAAGAAGGCCGAGAAGCTGGTGGTCCTCTCCCTGGCGGGCCTGACGAGCGTCGCGGACTACTTCGTCCTCTCGACCGCCACGAACGAGCGCCAGGCCCAGGCGCTGGCCGACGCGGTCGAGGCGGCGATGAAGGCCGAGGGGCGCCGCCCCCTCTCGATCGAGGGTTACCAGCGGGCGGCGTGGATCCTCCTCGACTACGGGGACGTCGTCTTCCACGTCTTCGACGAGGAGTCGCGCCGGTTCTACGGCCTGGAGCGCCTCTGGGGCGATGCCGCGGACGCCACGGCCGAGTTCGCCGGCTGAGCCGGCCGCCCCGGGCCTCGGCCCGACGCGCCACCCGGGGCTGAAGCGCGAGCTCCTGCGCCTGCGCCGCGCGGCCGACTCCGACGCCACCGTCCTCCTCCTGGGAGGCCCGGGGACCGGGAAGGACCGGCTGGCCCGGGAGCTCCACGAGGCCTCGAGGAGGAACGCGGAGCCCTTCGTGCGGATCGACCTGGCCGCGGTGGCCGACGACCTGTTCGAGAGCGAGCTCTTCGGGCACGAGAAGGGGGCCTTCACCGGCGCCGTCGCGTCCAAGCCCGGGCTCCTCGAAGGAGCGGGCGCCGGCACGATCTACCTCGACCGGATCGACACCGTCTCGGCCCGGGCGCAGGGGAAGCTCCTCCGCGTCCTCGAGGAGCGCGTCTTCACCCGCGTGGGCGGCACCCGCCCCTCGGCCCTCAGGGCCCGCTTCGTGGCGTCCGCCTCGCCGGAGCTCCCGCGGCGCGTCCGGGCGGGGGAGTTCCGGGAGGACCTCTACTACCGGCTCGCCGTCGTGACCGTGCGGCTCCCCTCGCTCGCCGAGCGGCGGGCCGACCTCCTCCCGGCGGCCCGCGCCATCCTGCGGTCGGCCGGTGGCCCGGCGGCGCTGGCCGCCCCCGCGGCCGAGGCCCTCCTGGCCTGGCCCTGGCGAGGCGGGTTCCGCGAGCTGCAGAACGTCCTCCTGCGGGCGGCTCTCGAGGCCCGCCAGAGAGGGGCCCGGGCGGTGGAGGCCGTCGACCTGGGCCTCGACTCGGCCGGGGACCCGGAGGCGCTTCTCCGGACCGCCGCTCGCTCCGGCTGGACCCTGCGCCAGCTCTCGGACGCCTACGTCGACCTGGTCCTCTCGGAGACGGGGGGCAACGTCTCGGAGGCCGCTCGCCGGCTGGGGGTGGCCCGGAAGACGCTCTACGAGTGGAGGCGAAACGGCCGCGGTTGACCCCCGGCCGGCGGGGGCGTGGTATCCTCCGCCGCCCCTGAGCAGCTCCTCTCCGCGCACGAGCCGGTACGGGAGGCCGCCGGGGGACCCGCGGCGGCAGGTCCGCCGCGCACAAAGGTCCAGGGAGTTCGCCATGCCGACGAAGACCTCCGCCGCCGCGGTCCGGAAGCCGAAGGCCGACCCGCTCGAGAAGGCTCGCAAGCGGCTCCTCGCCAAGAGGGAGGAGCTCGTCGTCGACCTCGAGAAGAACCGCGAGATCTCCGAGTCGACGGTGGACGAGTCCGCCCAGGACATGGCCGACCGGGCGACGTCCTCCTACACGAAGGAGTTCGCCTACTCGCTCTCCGAGAGCGACCGGAAGCTCCTGGTCCTGATCGACCAGGCCCTGGACCGGATCGAGGCCGGGACCTACGGCGCCTGCGTCCACTGCAGCCAGCCCGTGCAGGAGAAGCGCCTGGAGGCGGTCCCGTGGGCGCGGCACTGCCTGGAGTGCCAGGAGCTGCAGGACAAGGGGCTGATCTGAACCTGTCCAGGGGGGTCGACAACGTGTCGATCCCCCCTGCGCTCGCTTCGCTCGCTACCCCCCCGGACCCCTCCCCCGGCGATCTGATCTGACCCCTCCGCGCAGGTGAGGCGGGCCCGCTGACGCGGGCCCTCGGCGTTTCGGGGCTCAGAGCGGGACGGTGGTCTTGACGCGGCGGCGGAAGGAGAGGCGCGCGGTCGCGCCGGCGGACCGTGCCGCCTCGACCACCTTCTCCTGCCCCCAGCCCACCTCGGCCGGGGCGTGCGCGTCCGAGGAGAGGACGACCGGGACCCCCGCGGCGACGAGCGAGCGGAGGAGCGAAGGGCCGGGGTAGATCTCGCCGACCGGCTTCCTCAGGCCCGCGCTCGAGACCTCGACCGCGAGGCCCGCGCGCGCCGCGGCGGCCACGGCGGCCTCCTCGGCGGCGCGCGCCTCCTCCGGCCGGTGGTGCCCGAACTTCTTCGGCAGGTCGAAGTGGGTCAGGACGTCGAAGAGGCCGCTCGCAGCAGCCTTCGCCAGGAGCCGGTAGTACTCCCCCCAGAGGAACGCCGAGCCCTCCCGCTCGTGGCGCTTCGCCGCCCCCGGGGCGTCGATCCACGCCCCCGCGACCCGGTGGACGGACCCGAGGACGACGTCCCACGGGTACGGGGCGAGGAGGGCGGAGAGGGCCTCCTCGTGCCCCTCGGCGTAGTCGGCCTCGATCCCGAGGAGGACGTCGACCCGGCCCGCGAGCTCCTCCTTCAACGCCAGGACCTCCGCGACGTACTCCGGCAACTCGTCGCGGGCCATCGCCAGGTGCGGGTCCGGGTCGTCGCCCGGGAGGAAGTAGAGCGGGACGTGGTCCGTGAGGGCCACCTCGCGGAGGCCCCTCGCGAGGGCGGCCTCGACGAACTCCCTCGCCTCGCCCCCCGCGTGGCCGCAGCGGGCCGTGTGCGTGTGGTAGTCGGCGCCGCCCGCGGCGGCGGCCGGCGAGCTCCCGCTCACAGCGGCGCGAAGCTCGCCGTGAAGTGGCGGAGGACCTTCGGGGCCTTCGTGATCCGGTACCCCGGGAGCGACTCGCGCTTCTTGAAGACCTCGATCACCACCTCGGCGACGTAGTCGACGTGCGACTGCGTGTAGACGCGGCGCGGGATCGCGAGCCTCACGAGGTCCATCGCCCCGGGAGTCTCCGTGCCGTCGGGGTGGAGGCCGAACATCACCGTCCCGATCTCCACGCCGCGGACGCCCCCCTCGACGTAGAGGGCGTTGGCGATGGCGATCCCGGGGTACTGGAGCGGCGGGACGTGCGGCAGCATGGCTCGCGCGTCGATGTAGACGGCGTGCCCCCCGGTCGGCTGGATGATCGGGACGCCGGCCGCGGTCAGCTTCTCGCCGAGGTAGGCCGTGGAGCGGATCCGGTACTTCAGGTACGGCTCCTCGACCACCTCGACGAGCCCCTGCGCAATCGCCTCCAGGTCGTACCCCGCGAGTCCGCCGTAGGTGGGGAAGCCCTCGGTGAGGATCAGGAGGTTCCGGCAGGCCTCGGCCCAGCCGTCGTCGTTCAGGGCGAGGAAGCCGCCGATGTTGGCCAGGCCGTCCTTCTTGGCCGACATCGTGCAGCCGTCGGCGAGCCGGAACATCTCCTGCGCGATCTCCTTCGGCGTCCGGTCGGCCTGTCCCTCCTCGCGCGTCTTGACGAACCAGGCGTTCTCGGCGAAGCGGCAGGCGTCGAGGAAGAAGGGCTTCTTGTGCTTGTCGCACAGCGCCCGGACGCCCCGGAGGTTCGCGAGCGAGACAGGCTGGCCTCCGCCCGAGTTGTTCGTGACGGTGACCATCACGAGCGGCACCCGGTCCCCCTTCTCCGTCAGGACGCGGTCGAGCGCGTCGAGGTCGACGTTCCCCTTGAAGGGGTGGACGAGCGACGGCACCTTCCCCTCGGGGATGACCAGGTCGAGCGCCTCGGCGTCCTCCACCTCGACGTTGGCCCGCGTCGTGTCGAAGTGCGTGTTGTTCGGGACGACGTCCCAGGGCTTGAGGACGGTGTGGAAGAGGATCCGCTCGGCCGCCCGCCCCTGGTGCGTCGGGATGACGTGCCTGAAACCGGTCAGGTCCTGGATGACGTCCCGGAAGCGGAAGAAGGAGCGGCTCCCGGCGTAGCTCTCGTCCCCCTGCATCACGGCCCCCCACTGCGCCGACGACATGGCGCCGGTCCCGGAGTCGGTCAGGAGGTCGATCAGGACGTCCTCGGCGCGGAGGAGGAAGACGTTGTACCCGGCGGCCTTCAGGGCGGCCTCGCGCTCCTGGCGCGTCGTGAACTTCACCGACTCGACGGACTTGATGCGGAAGGGCTCGACGATCGTCCGGAAGTTCATCGCACTCTCCTCTTCCTTCCGCCGGGCTGAGGAGCCCGGCGGGGCCACTTTAACCGGGCCGAGGCCCTCCGGCGCGGCCGGAACCTTGACTCCAGGCTCCACCGCGCCGAAGCTGGCGGGGGAAGGGGAGCGGATGACCGGGAAGGCCGGATCCCCGGGGGAGCCCGGGCAGATCGGGGAGACCGCCGGCGAGGGGAGGTCGGACCTCGTCCGCAGCTTCGTCGAGATCGAGCGCGCCTACGAGGCGACGCTCTCGGGCTGGATCCGCGCCGTGGACCTCCGCGACCACGAGACGGAGGGGCACAGCCGCCGGGTCACCGAGCTGACCGTGGAGCTGGCGCGGGCCTTCGGCCTCTCCGGCGAGGCGCTCGTGAACGTCCGGCGCGGGGCGCTCCTCCACGACGTGGGGAAGATGGCGCTCCCCGACCGCGTCCTCCTCAAGCCGGGTCCTCTCGACGCCGAGGAGAGGGAGCTCGTCCACCGGCACCCCGAGTTCGCCCGGGAGATGCTCTCGGGGATCGACTTCCTCTCGCCCGCGTTGCCGATCCCCGTCGCCCACCACGAGCGGTGGGACGGGACCGGGTACCCCCGGGGGCTCGCGGGCGAGGAGATCCCCTTCGAGGCACGGCTCTTCGCGGTCGTGGACGTCTGGGACGCGCTGCGCTTCGACCGGGCCTACCGGGCCGGGTGGCCGGCCGAGCGGGTCGCCGAGCACCTCCGCGCGGAATCCGGGACGGCCTTCGAGCCGAGGGTCGTCGAGGCGTTCCTCCGGCTTCTCGTCGAGCGCGGCGACCTTCCGGGTTGACGCGCCGGACCGGAGCCCGGTGGTGCCGTCGGGGCGCGTAATGCGCCTCGGACCGAATTTCAGTATAGTCGGCCGTCACTTGACATCGGCGTGCCCCCGGTGACCTCCGGTGCGGACGGGTGAGGAGAGGGATGGTTCCTGGAAAATCGGACGGAGACCGCGTCGCAGTCGTGATTCGCCGTTCGGCCTCCGTTCCCGGTGGCCCTCCCAGCCGCCCGGCGTTCCGCGTCCCGGTCGCCCCCGGACCGGTCGCCCCGTGAGCTGAGGAAGGCTTCCGAATGGCCCAGATCTTCCCCCGGAGCAGCAACGTCCTCTCGCGAGCGTCCGTCGTCGTCCTCCTCGGCGCCGCCGGCGCGACGCTCGGAGGTGTGATGATGATGGACAGAACAGGATTCAACCAGCGCGCCGGGACGACGCTGGAGCAGCCGGTCCCGTTCAGCCACGAGCACCACGTCCAGGGGCTGGGCATCGACTGCCGCTACTGCCACACGGCGGTGGAGCGCTCGTCCACGGCCGGGCTCCCGCCGACGGCCACCTGCATGAACTGCCACAAGCTCGTCTGGAACGAGGCCCCGATGCTCGAGCCGGTCCGGTCGAGCTTCCGGACCGGCCAGCCCCTGAAGTGGGCCAAGGTCCACGACCTCCCCGACTTCGTCTACTTCGACCACTCGATCCACGTCGCCAAGGGGATCGGCTGCGCCAGCTGCCACGGGCCCGTCCAGGAGATGCGGCTGATGCGCTCGGCGAACGCGATCCAGATGCGCTGGTGCCTGGATTGCCACAGGAACCCGGAGCGCCACCTCCGCCCGAAGGAGGAGGTCTTCAGCACGACCTGGAAGGCGAAGGACCAGGAGGCGCTCGGCCGGGAGCTGCGCGAGACGTACCGGATCCGACCGACCGAGCTCCTGACCTCGTGCGGCACCTGCCACCGGTGACCCCGGAAGGAGACGAGACCAGGATGAGCTTCCCCCCCCTCGCCGCGGAGCGCCCGGAGGAGAGCCCGGCGCCCGCCACCCCTCCGCTCGACCTCGCCGAGGCGCGGCGCCGCCTCGAGGAGGCCCGGGGGCCGCGGTTCTGGCGCGGCCTCGAGGAGCTGGCCGAAGACCGGAGGTTCCGGGAGCTGATCGCCCGCGAGTTCCCCCGCCACGCCTCGGAGTGGGACGAGAGCCTCGACCAGGGCTTCTCGCGGCGGCGCTTCCTCGAGCTGGGCCTGGCGTCCCTGTCGCTCGCGGGCCTGACCGCCTGCACCCGCCAGCCGCTGGAGCGGATCGTCCCGTACGTGAAGCAGCCGGAGGAGGTCCTTCCGGGAGTCCCGTCCTTCTACGCGACCGCCACGACGCACCAGGGCTTCGCGGTCGGCCTCCTGGCCGAGAGCCACGAGGGACGCCCCACGAAGCTCGAGGGGAACCCGGACCACCCGGCCAGCCTCGGCGCCGCGACGGCGCTCGCGCAGGCCTCCGTCCTGACGCTCTACGACCCCGACCGGTCCCAGGGGCCGACGAAGCTCGGCGACGCGGAGACCTGGGGCCGCTTCGTCGAGGAGCTGCGCGGGGCGATGAAGGCGCAGAAGGCGCTCGAGGGGGCGGGGCTCCGGGTCCTGACCGAGACCGTCACGTCCCCGACGCTGGCGGCCCAGATGAAGGCGCTCCTCGAGGCGTACCCGAAGGCGAAGTGGGTCGCCTGGGAGCCGGCGGGGCGCGACGCCGCCCGCGCGGGGGCCCTGCTGGCCTTCGGCGAGGCGGTGGAGACCCGCTACGACCTCTCCGCCGCCGACGTCGTCGTCTCCCTCGACGCGGACTTCCTCGCCTCCGGCCCGTTCTCGCTCCGGTACGCCCGCGACTTCATGCGGCGGCGGAGGCTCGAGAAGGGGGCGAAGGAGATGAACCGCCTCTACGTCCTCGAGGCGTCGCCGTCGCCGACCGGGACGGTCGCCGACCACCGAGTCCCGGTCCGGGCGAGCGCCCTCCCGTCGGTCGCCCTGGCGCTCGGCGCCGAGCTCGGCGTCCCCGGGTTCACGCGCCCCGCGGCCCTCGACGCGAAGCTCGCAGGGGCCGTCGCCGCCGCCGCCCGGGACCTGAAGGCCGCCGCCGGCCGCGGCGCGGTGATCCCGGGCGACACGGCCCCGCCCGAGGTCCACGCCGCCGCCCACACGATCAACGCCGCCCTCGGGAACACGGGCAGGACGGTGATCCACACGGACCCCGTGGAGGCCTCGCCCGGCCCGCAGGGGCCGGCTCTGGCGGAGCTGGTCGAGGAGATCCGCCAGAAGAAGGTCGACGTCCTCCTGATCCTGGGAGGGAACCCCGTCTACGACGCCCCGCCCGAGCTGAAGGTGGGGGAGGCGCTCCTCTCCGTGCCGTTCCGGGCGCACCTCGGCCTCCACGCCGACGAGACCGCCGAGTACTGCCCGTGGCACGTCCCGATGGCCCACTTCCTGGAGACCTGGGGCGACGCGCGCGCGCTCGACGGGACGGCCTCGATCGTCCAGCCGCTCGTCGAGCCGCTGTACGACGGCAAGTCGGCCCAAGAGGTCCTCTCCGCCCTCCTCGACGAGACGCCGCGGAAGGGGTACGACCTCGTCCGGGACCGCTGGAAGGGCGCGCTCCCTCCCGCCGAGGCCGAGGCCGCCTGGAGGAAGGCGCTGCACGACGGCGTCGTCGCCGGCACGGCGCTGCCCGCGCGGGACGTCCGGGCGGACGGCGCGGCGGTGGCGGCCGCCCTCGCGACGGCCGCCGCCAGAGCCCCGAAGCCGGGCACGCTGGAGCTGGCGCTGAGGCCCGACCCCTCGGTCTTCGACGGCCGGTTCGCCAACAACGGCTGGCTCCAGGAGCTGCCCAGGCCCCTCTCGAAGCTGACCTGGGACAACGCGGCGGTCCTCTCGCCCCGGACGGCCGAGAGGCTCGGCGTCACGAACGAGGACGTCGTCACCGTGGGCGCGGGGGGACGGAAGCTCGACCTCCCCGTCCTCGTCCAGCCCGGTCAGGCCGAGGACGTCCTCACCGTCCACCTCGGCTACGGCCGGACCCGCGCCGGCCGCGTCGGGAACGGCGTCGGCGCCAGCGCCTACGCGCTCAGGCCCTCCGGGCAGACGTGGCTCGTCCCCGGCGTGACGGTCGAGCGGACGGGGCGCCGCCACCGCCTCGCCCACACGCAGCAGCACTTCCGGATGGAGGGGCGCGAGATCGTGAGGGTGGCCAGGCTCGAGCGCTACCAGAAGGAGCCGGACTTCGCCAAGAAGCTCGGCGACCTCCCGCCGAAGGAGGCCTCGCTCTACCCGGGCTTCGAGTACAAGCTGAACGCCTGGGGGCTCTCCGTCGACCTGAACGCGTGCATCGGCTGCAACGCGTGCGTGGTGGCCTGCCAGTCGGAGAACAACATCCCGGTCGTGGGCCCGGAGCAGGTCTTCCGGAACCGCGAGATGCACTGGGTCCGGATCGACCAGTACTACGAGGGGACCGACCCGGACGACCCCGAGATCCACCACCAGCCGGTGATGTGCCAGCACTGCGAGAACGCCCCCTGCGAGGTCGTCTGCCCGGTGACGGCCACGGCGCACAGCGCCGAGGGGCTGAACGACATGGTCTACAACCGCTGCGTCGGCACGCGGTACTGCTCGAACAACTGCCCGTACAAGGTCCGGCGGTTCAACTTCCTCGAGTACAACGGGAGCCCCGAGCCCGTCCTGAAGATGCTCCGGAACCCCGACGTGACGGTCCGCTCCCGCGGCGTCATGGAGAAGTGCACGCTCTGCGTCCAGCGGATCAACCGGGCCAGGATCGCCGCCGAGCGCGAGGGGCGTGCCGTGAGGGACGGGGAGATCCGGACGGCGTGCCAGCAGACCTGCCCGGCCGAGGCCATCGTCTTCGGGAACGTGAACGACCCGGCCGCGCGCGTCACGGCCCTGAAGGCGGACCCGCGGACCTACTGGCTCCTCGACGAGCTGAACACCCGGCCGCGCATCTCCTACCAGGCCAAGGTGAAGAACCCGAGCCCCGACGTGGAGGCCGTCTGATGTCCACGACCTACGACGGCGCCGGCCTCGCCGGGCGCGGCGAGCCGCCGCCGGTGCTGGCGCCGGGGCACACTCCCGGCACCGTCACGGACCGCCTCTCCGAGGTGGTCCTGACGGCCGCGACCGAGACGCCGAAGTGGTGGCTC
The DNA here is from genome assembly GCA_008363385.1 of Acidobacteriota bacterium. GTDB lineage: Bacteria > Acidobacteriota > Thermoanaerobaculia > UBA5066 > UBA5066 > RHKY01. The sequence continues at coordinate 43,837 of RHKY01000024.1, forward strand.
GGGGGCTTCGTCGCCTCCTTCGGCCTCCTGATGCTCTTCCTGTTCGGGGTGACGAACCTCTTCCTCACCGGCATCGGGATCTGGGGGAACAACATCCCGGTCGGCTGGGGCTGGGACATCGTCTGCTTCGTCTGGTGGATCGGCATCGGCCACGCGGGGACCCTGATCTCGGCGATCCTCCTCCTCCTCCGGCAGACGTGGCGGAACTCGATCAACCGGTTCGCCGAGGCGATGACGCTCTTCGCCGTGGCCTGCGCCGGCATGTACCCGATCCTCCACCTCGGGCGGCCGTGGGTCTTCTACTGGCTCCTCCCGTACCCGAACACGATGGGGATGTGGCCGAACTTCAAGAGCCCCCTCATCTGGGACGTCTTCGCCGTCTCCACGTACGCCACGATCTCGGCCGTCTTCTGGTTCGTCGGCCTGATCCCGGACCTGGCGACCCTGCGCGACTCGGCCAGGCACCCGGCCGCCCGGTTCGTCTACGGCCTCCTCGCGATGGGGTGGCGCGGCTCGGCGCGGCACTGGTCGAACTACGAGTCGGCCTACCTCCTCCTCGCGGGGCTCTCGACGCCGCTCGTCCTCTCGGTCCACTCGGTCGTCAGCTTCGACTTCGCCGTCGGGATCATCCCGGGCTGGCACACCACGGTCTTCCCCCCCTACTTCGTCGCGGGGGCCGTCTTCTCGGGCTTCGCGATGGTCCTCACGCTGGTCCTTCCTCTGCGGGTCCTCTTCAAGCTCCAGGACTTCATCACCGAGCGGCACGTCGACAACATGGCCAAGGTGATGCTGACGACCGGCCTGATCGTGGCCTACGGCTACGCGATCGAGGCGTTCGCGGCCTGGTACAGCGGGAACGAGTTCGAGCTCTTCATGGTGAAGAACCGGGCGACGGGCCCCTACGCCTTCGAGTACTGGATGCTGATCCTCTGCAACATCGCGATCCCGCAGCTCCTCTGGTGGAAGAGGGTGCGGCGGCCGACGCTCCTCCTCTGGGGGATCAGCATCGTCATCAACGTCGGGATGTGGCTGGAGCGCTACGTGATCATCGTCCTGTCGCTCCACCGGGACTTCCTGCCGTCCTCCTGGGCGATGTACCGCGGGACGGTCTGGGACCTGTCGGTCTTCGCCGGGACGATCGGGCTCTTCCTCTCGCTCCTCTTCCTCTTCATCCGCTTCCTCCCGGCGATCAACATCTTCGAGGTCCGCACGCTGACCCCCGAGGCGAAGGTCTCGCACGGGGAGGGGCGCTGAGGAGGCGGCGATGACGACGAACGCCCCCTCCGCCCCGGCCCTCCACGGCGTGCTCGCCATGTTCGCCACGCCGCAGGCGCTGCTCGCGGCCGTCCGCGCCGCCAAGGCGCAAGGGTGGACGCGGATGGACGCCTACACCCCCTACCCGGTCGAGGCCGTCTTCGAGGAGCTGGGCCACCACCGCTCGAAGGTGCCGCTCCTCGTCCTCGCCGGCGCGCTCGCCGGGGCGTGCGGGGGCTTCGGCCTGGCCTACTGGAGCTCCGTGGTCGAGTACCCGATCAACATCGGCGGGCGCCCGACGTTCTCCTGGCCCGCCTGGATCCCGGTCACGTTCGAGTGCGCCGTCCTCCTGGGCGGGCTCGCGGCGGCGATCGGGATGATCCTCCTGAACCGGCTGCCGCAGCCCTACCACCCGGTCTTCAACGTCCCGTCGTTCGCCGCGGCCTCGCGCGACCGGTACTTCCTCTGCATCGAGGCCGACGACCCCAAGTTCGAGCCCCGGGCGGCCCGGGAGTTCCTCTCGGGCCTGCACCCCCTCGAGGTGAGCGACGTTGAGGACTGACGCCGCCCTCCGCCGCCTTCTCCCCGCCGTCGCGCTCGCGGGGCTCCTGTCGGCCGGGTGCCGGCAGGGGATGTACGACCAGCCGAAGAAGAAGGCCCTCGCCGAGAGCGACTTCTACCCCGACGGCCGCGCGGCGCGGGTCCCCCCCACGGGAACCGTCGCGCGCGGCTTCCTGCGCGCCGACAAGGCCCTCTACGCCGGCCTCGGGCCGGACGGGAAGTTCGTCGCCGAGCTCCCGGTCCCGCTGACGAAGGAGCTCCTCCTCCGCGGGAGGGAGCGCTACGACGTCTTCTGCTCGCCCTGCCACTCGCGGCAGGGGGACGGCAACGGGATGATCGTCCAGCGCGGCTTCAAGCAGCCCTCCTCCTTCCACGTCGACCGGCTGCGCCAGCAGCCGATCGGGTACTTCTACGACGTGATGACGAACGGCTTCAACCAGATGTCGAGCTACGCGAGCCAGGTTCCGCCGGAGGACCGCTGGGCCATCGCCGCCTACGTGAGGACCCTCCAGCTCTCCCAGAGCGCCCCGGCCTCGGCACTCCCCGAGGCGGACCGCCGCGCGCTCGACGCCGCGCCGGCGGCCCCCGCGGCGCCGGCGCACGGGGAGGCGAAGCCGTGAGCGCGCCCGCTCCCGCCGCCCTCCCCGCGAGCCTGGAGACGGCGGGGCGCGCCGGGCTCGTCGCCTTCGTCCTCGGGGCGGCCGTCTGCGCCTGGGGGGTCGCCACCGACCCGGCCCAGTTCTACCGGTCGTACCTGACGGGCTACGTCTGGATGCTCGGCTTCGCCCTCGGCCCGCTCGGCATCTTGATGCTCCACCACCTCTCGCGAGGGGTCTGGGGCGTCATGATCCGGCGCCCCCTGGAGGCCGCGGCGCGGACGCTCCCGCTCGCCGCCGTCCTCTTCCTCCCGATCGTCCCCGGGATGCACGACCTCTACGAGTGGACGCACGCGGAGGTCGTGGCGAAGGACCCGCTCCTCCTGCACAAGGCCCCCTGGCTGAACGTCCCGGGGTTCCTCCTGCGGGCGGCGCTCTACTTCGCGGTCTGGATCGGCTTCACGTTCGTCCTCTCGGGGCTCTCGCAGCGTCAGGACCGGACGGGCGACCCGTCGCTCTGGGTGCGGATGCGGAGCCTCTCGGCGGCCGGAGTGATCCTCTACGTCGTGACGATGAGCTTCGCCTCGATGGACTGGATGATGTCGCTGACGCCCCACTGGTACTCGACGATCTACGGGCTCTACGCGGTGATCGGGCAGTCGGTGACGGCGATGGCGTTCGTGGCCCTCGTCGTCCTGGCGCTCGGCTCGGGAGGAAGCCCCGCCGTCCCGTTCCAGAAGCGGCACCTGCACGACTACGGGAAGCTCCTCTTCGCCTTCGTCCTCGTCTGGACCTACTTCGGCGTCTCGCAGTTCCTGATCATCTGGTCGGGGAACCTCCCCGAGGAGACGAGCTGGTACGTCCCGAGGATGCACGGGGCCTGGAAGGCGACCTCGGTCGTCCTCGTCCTCCTCCACTACGTCCTGCCGTTCTTCCTCCTCCTCTCGCGAGACAGGAAGCGCAGCGCCCGGCGCCTGGCGCCCGTGGCGGCGCTCCTCCTCGTCACGCGGTGGCTGGACGTCCACTGGCTCGTCGCCCCGGCCTTCTCGGGGGAGCGCTTCTCGCTCCACGTCCTCGACGTCGCCGCGCCGGTGGCGCTCGGCGGGGCCTTCCTCTGGGCCTTCGTCCGGCAGCTGAAGGAGCGGGCGCTCCTGCCCGCCCACGACCCGTTCCTCAAGGAGGCGCTCGCCCATGAGTGAGCCCCGTCCCGGCCCCGCGGCCCCCCGGGAGTTCGACCGCGAGGTCAGCGTCAAGGGGGTCGTCCTCTTCGTCGTCGGCACGGCGGCGCTCTCGGTGGTGGCGTTCTTCTGGATGTGGAGCCTGGCGGTCGGCGCCAAGCTGGGCCTGATCGCCAAGGACCCGGCCCCCTCCCCCATGCCGGAGGCGAACCGGCCGCGCCCGAGGCCCAGCGTCGCCCTCCAGGACGACCCGAACGGCGACATGCGCCGCTTCCGGGCGCAGGAGGAGGCGGTCCTGTCGAGCTACGCCTGGGTCGACCGGGAAGCCGGCGTCGCCCGGATCCCCGTCTCCCGGGCCATCGACCTCGTGGCCGAGCAGGGGCTGCCCGCGCCCGCCCCGGGCCCCGAGGCTCTCCCCTCCGCGCCGGCGGTCCCGGCCACGGGAGGAGGGAAGCCGTGAGGGCTCGCTCGCTCGCCGGCGCCCTGCTCGCCGCCGGCTTCCTCTCCGGCGCGGCCGGGGCGACCCCGCCCCCCGCCCCCGAGCCGGTCGTCCCCGGCCCGGCCCGCGAGGTCGGCTTCGAGCAGCGGATGGGCGCGAAGGTCCCCGTCCAGGCGACGTTCCGCGACGAGGAGGGCCGGACGGTCCGCCTCGGCGACTACCTCGGGAAGAGGCCGGTGATCCTCTCGCTGGCCTACTACGAGTGCCCGATGCTCTGCGGCCTGGCCCTCGAGGGGCTCGCCCGGAGCCTCAAGGGCTTCGACCTCGTCCCCGGCAAGGACTACGACGTCCTGACGGTCTCCTTCGACCCGACGGAGAAGCCGGCGCTGGCCAAGGCCAAGAAGGCCAACCTCGTCGCGTTCGCCGGCCGCGAGGGGCTCGACGGGGCCTGGCACTTCCTGACCGGCGACGAGGCCGAGATCAAGGAGCTGACCCGCTCGGTCGGCTTCAGCTACCGCTGGGACGAGGCCCAGAAGCAGTACGCTCACGCCACCGGCGTCGTCCTCCTGACGCCCGACGGCACGGTGTCGCGCTACTTCTTCGGGATCGAGTACGCGCCCAAGGAGCTCAAGCTGGGCCTGTCGGAGGCCTCGGCGGGGAAGGTGGGCGGCCTGACCGCGCAGCTCCTCCTCCTCTGCTACCAGTACAACCCGGCCACCGGGAAATACACGGCGACGACGCTGACGGTCCTGAGGATCGCCGCCGTCCTGACGCTCCTCGCGCTGGGCTCCTTCATCCTCGTGATGCTGCGCCGGGAGCGGTCCCGGGCCGGCCGCCCCGACGGGGTCGAGGCCTGACGATGTCCCCGAGCTCGCCCGTCTTCCCGCCCACCGCCTCGAAGCTGGCGCCCGAGGTGGACGCCCTCTTCTTCTTCATGATCGGCGGAGCCGTCTTCTTCTCCGTCCTGATCGTCGTCGTCATCCTCGCCCTCGTGGCGCGCTACCGGCGCCGGCACGAGGCGGAGGTCGGGACGGAGATCGAGGGGAAGGCGACGAAGGTCCTGGAGATCGCCTGGACCGCGGTCCCGCTGGCGCTCCTGATGGTCAGCTTCTTCTGGGGCCTGAAGGTCTTCTTCCGGTCCGCCCGCCCGCCCGCCGGCGCCGCGCAGTACTACGTGGTCGGCAAGCAGTGGATGTGGAAGGTCGAGCACCCGGACGGCAAGCGCGAGATCAACCAGCTGCACGTCCCGATCGGGACCCCCGTGAAGCTGACGATGACCTCCGAGGACGTCATCCACAACTTCGCGATCCCCGCGTTCCGCCTGAAGATGGACGTCCTCCCCGGCCGGTACACGACGGCCTGGTTCGAGGCGACGAAGAAGGGGACCTACCACATCTTCTGCGACCAGTACTGCGGGGTCGAGCACGCCAAGATGGTCGGGCAGGTCGTCGTGATGGAGCCGCACGAGTACCGCGCCTGGCTCTCCGGGGCGGCGACCGGAGCCGCCGCCGTGGCGAGCGGAGAGGAGCTGTTCGCGGCCAAGGCGTGCGCCACCTGCCACCGCCCCGACAGCTCGGCCCGGGCGCCGGTCCTCGTCGGCGCGTTCGGCAAGGACGTCGAGCTGCTCGACGGGAAGACGGCGACGTTCGACGAGACCTACCTGCGCGAGTCGATCGTGGAGCCCTCGGCCAAGATCGTGAAGGGGTACCAGCCGATCATGCCCACGTTCAAGGGACAGCTCTCCGAGGAGGAGATCCTGCAGCTCGTCAAGTACGTCAAGGGCCTCACGCCCGCCGCGGCGGGCGCCCCCGCCGGGGCCGAGGCCCCGGGGAGGCCGTGATGCACGCCACGGAGCGCGCTCCCGGGACCGCCCAGAGGCCCGACTACCTCTCGGCCGCGCACGGCCCGATGTCCTGGCTCCTGACGAAGGACCACAAGCGGATCGGGATCCTCTACCTCGTCGGGATCAGCGTCTTCTTCGCCCTCGGCGGCCTGATGGCCGTCCTGATCCGGGCGGAGCTGGCGACGCCGCAGGGGGACCTCGTGCCCGCGGACGTCTACAACCGGCTCTTCACGATGCACGGCGTCCTGATGATCTTCTTCTTCCTGATCCCGTCGATCCCGGCGGTGCTCGGGAACTTCCTGCTGCCGATCATGCTGGGCGCCAAGGACCTCGCCTTCCCGAAGCTGAACCTGCTCTCCTGGTACCTCTTCATGGCGGGAGGGCTCCTGGCCTTCTACGGGATGATGACGGGGGGCATCGACACGGGCTGGACCTTCTACACGCCCCTCTCGACGCGCTTCGCCACCGGGGCGGTCCTGCCGGTGGCGGTCGGGATCTTCGTGGCGGGCTTCTCGTCGATCCTGACCGGGCTCAACTTCATCGTCACGATCCACCGGATGCGGGCGCCGGGGCTGACCTGGTTCCGCCTGCCGCTGTTCGTCTGGGCGCACTACGCGACCAGCCTGATCCAGGTCCTCGGGACGCCGGTCGTGGCGATCGCGATCCTCCTCGTCGGGGCCGAGCGGCTCTTCCACGTCGGCATCTTCGACCCGGCCTACGGCGGCGACCCGCTCCTGTTCCAGCACCTGTTCTGGTTCTACTCGCACCCGGCCGTCTACATCATGATCCTGCCGTCGATGGGCGTCGTCAGCGAGCTCGTCGCCGCCTTCACGCGGAAGCGGATCTTCGGCTACCACTTCATCGCCTTCTCGAGCCTGGCGATCGCCGTCTTGGGCTTCCTCGTCTGGGCGCACCACATGTTCATCGCCGGGATCTCGGTCTACGCCGCGGCGGTCTTCTCGTTCCTGACGATGCTCGTGGCGGTCCCGTCGGCCGTGAAGGTCTTCAACTGGACGGCCACGCTCTACAAGGGGTCGATCTCGCTGGAGACCCCGATGCTCTACGCCTTCGGCTTCATCGGCGTCTTCCTGGTCGGAGGCCTGACCGGCGTCATGCTCGGCACCGTGGGCCTGGACATCCACATCCACGACACGTACTTCATCGTCGCGCACTTCCACTACGTCATGGTGGGGAGCGCGATCATGGGATACCTCGGCGGGATCCACTACTGGTGGCCGAAGATCACGGGGCGGCTCTACGACGCCTTCTGGTCGAAGATCGCGGCCCTCGTCATCTTCGTCGGGTTCAACACGACCTTCTTCCCGCAGTTCCTCCTCGGCTACATGGGGATGCCGCGCCGCTACCACGCCTACCCGGCCGAGTGGCAGGTCTGGAACGTGATGTCGTCGGCCGGGGCGACGATCCTGGGGATCGGCTACGCGATCCCTCTCGTCTACCTCCTCTGGTCGCTCTGGAAGGGGGAGAAGGCGCCCGCCAACCCCTGGGGCGCGACGGGCCTGGAGTGGGAGACGTCCTCGCCGCCGCCCGTGGAGAACTTCGACGCGCCCCCGGTCGTGACCGAGGAGGCGTACCACTACCCGAAGCCGGCCCCGGCGAAGGAGGTCCCCGTTGGCGTCTGACGAGAGCGCGGCGCCGCTGGCGCACCACTTCGACAGCTACGAGCAGCAGCGGGAGTCCGCCTCGCTGGGGATGTGGGTCTTCATCGCCCAGGAGATCATGTTCTTCGGCGGGCTCTTCCTGGCCTACACGGTCTACCGCTGGCGGTTCGCGGACCTCTTCGCGATGGGGTCGAACGAGCTCGACCTGAAGCTCGGCCTCTTCAACACGGTCGTCCTGATCGGCAGCTCGCTGACGATGGCGCTGGCCGTGAGGGCCTCGCAGCTGGGCCGGGCGCGGGAGATCGTCGGCTGGCTCCTCGGGACGGTCGGCCTGGGGACCGTCTTCCTCGTCGTCAAGGGCTTCGAGTACGCCCACAAGTGGGAGCACCACCTCGTCCCGGGCCCCTCCTTCCACGTCGACTGGGGCGACCCGATGAAGGCCCAGCTCTTCTTCGTCCTCTACTTCGCGATGACGGGGCTCCACGCGCTCCACATGGTGGTCGGGATCGGCCTCCTGGGGTGGCTCGTCCCGCAGGCGGCCAGGGGACGGTTCACGCCCGAGAACCACAACTGGGTCGAGGGCGTCGGCCTCTACTGGCACTTCGTCGACATCGTCTGGATCTTCCTCTTCCCGCTGCTCTACCTGATCGGGCGGCACCACGCGGGCTGAGCGAGGAGGGAGCATGTCCGTGCACGTCACCCCCGTCCGCACCTACCTCCTCGTCTTCTTCGCCCTGATGCTCCTGACGGCGGCCACCGTCGGCGCCGCCCACGTGAACCTCTTCGCCCACCAGGCCAGGGGCTGGGTGAACGTCTGGAACGACGCGGCGGCCATGGCGATCGCCCTGACGAAGGCCGTCGTCGTCGTCCTGTTCTTCATGCACGTGAAGGGGTCGGCCCGGATGACGAAGATCACGATCTTCGCGTCGATCGTCTTCCTGTCGATCCTCTTCGCCTGGTCTCTGTCCGACTACTTCACCCGCGGCTGGCTCGGCGTCCCCGGACGGTGACGCGGCGGCCCCGGCCGGGGCTGCGGTAGTCTCCCCACCGGTGGCGCTCGACCCGGGGACCCGTCTCGGCCCCTTCGAGGTGGTCTCGCTCCTCGGCGTGGGGGGGATGGGAGAGGTCTACCGCGGTCGCGACACCCGCCTGGGGCGCGAGGTGGCGCTCAAGATCCTCCCCGTCCACCTCCTGGCCGAGCGCGAGCGGCTGGTGAGGTTCGCGCAGGAGGCCCGGGCGGCCTCGAACCTCAACCACCCCAACATCGTCACGATCCACGAGGTGGGGCTGGCGAACGGGACCCCGTTCATCGCGATGGAGCTGGTCGAGGGGCGGAGCCTTCGATCCCTGATGAGCGACGGCCCGATGGCGCTCCGGCGCTTCCTCGACCTGGCCGCCCAGCTGGCCGAGGGGGTGGCCCGGGCCCACGAGGCGGGCCTCGTCCACCGCGACCTGAAGCCCGAGAACGTCATGGTGACGCGGGACGGGTTCGTGAAGATCCTCGACTTCGGCCTGGCGAAGCTGGCGGCGGCCCCTGGCACCAACGGCCTCCCGACCGCCGGGGACCCCACGCTGACCGCCGCGGGGATGGTGGTCGGGTCCCCGGGCTACATGTCGCCCGAGCAGGCCTCCGGCCGGCCGCTGGACGCCCGGTCGGACCAGTTCTCCCTGGGGCTCGTCTACTACGAGATGCTCACCGGCCGGCGGGCCTTCCAGCGGGGGACCGCGGTCCAGACCCTCTCGGCGATCATCCAGGACGAGGCGGAGCCCCTCCAGCTCCTGGCGCCCAGGGTCCCGGCGCCTGTGCGGTGGATCGTCGAGCGGTGCCTGGCCAAGGACCCGGAGGAACGGTGGGCCGCGACGAAGGACCTGGCGCGGGACCTCCGGCACCTGGCCCGCAACGTCGAGGCCCTGAGCGCCGCGGAGAGCACGGTCTCGCCGGTTCCCCTGCAGGCCACGACGCAGCTGGCCGCCTCCGCGGTGACCGCGGCGACGGCGGCGGCGCCGGTCGTGGGACCGGAAAGCGCGCGCGCCGCCGCCCCGGCCGTCGCGGCCCCGGAGGGGCCGAAGGGGCTCCTGGCCCGCGCGGCGCGGGTCGCGGCGACCACGCTCGCCGCGCTCGTCGTGCTGGCCGCCACGGGCGCCGGAGGCTTCTGGCTGCACGGCCGGCTCTTCCCCGAGGCGCCCCGGTACCGGGGGAGCCTCGTCCTCGGGGGCTCGGTCCAGGCGCTCGCGCCCTGCGTCTCTCCCGACGGCTCCCGCGTGGCCTACGTCTCCTCGGGAGCGGGCGTGGCCCAGGTCGGCGTCCTCGACCCCGCCTCGGGGGACTGGACGGTCCTCACCCGCGCGAGCGACCGGGGGTCCGTGGACCGGGTCGACTGGTCCTCCGACGGCTCCCGGCTCTACTTCGACCGCGTCACGGACGTGCCGAGGGGGATCTTCAGCGTCCCGGCCATCGGCGGCGACGAGCGGCTCCTCCTCGAGGACGCGCAGGGGCCCGAGTCGCTTCCGGACGGGAGCCTCCTCGTGACGCGCGTGGAGGGCGGGCGGAGCTTCCGGCTCCACCGCTTCCAGCCCGAGACCAACGAGCTGAAACCGGTCGGGCCTCCGCTCCTGGCCGAGTCGCACCGGCTCGCGCTCCGCTCGTTCCCGGACGGGCGGGAGGCGGTCGTCTTCGGCCGCCTGGCCGAGCCGGGGAGCCCTCCGGAGCGGCGGCTCCTCGTCGTCGACCTCGCGGGCGGCGGGGCGCGCCCGTTCACGTCGCTCCCCGTCGTCCCTCCCTTCTGCCCGACGCCGGACGGGCGCGAGGTGCTCGCGGTCCTCCGGCAGGGGGACGTCTCGCAGGTCGTCGCGGTCTCGCGGGACGGGGCCTCTTTCCGGACGCTGCTGTCGTTCACGTCCCAGCCCTGGTACCTCGGGGCTGCGCCCGACGGGACCGTCTGGGTCGCCCTGCGGGAGAGCCCGGGAGAGCTCCTGCGCGTCCCCGAGTCGGGGGGCCCTCCCGAGCGGATCGCCTCGACGGCGGCGAGCCTGGCGATGACGCCGGTCGAGCTGACGGACGGGCGGCTCGTGGTCCCCGCGCTGGCCTCGGGCCGGCGGCTCCTCCTGGCCGCCGCGCGCGAGGGAGCGCTGAAGCCGCTCGTCGAGACGCGGGAGTGGGCGAGCCCGCCGGTCACCACGGTCGGCGAGGGGAAGCTGGCGTTCCTCCTCGGCGGGCGCGACGCGCCGCCGGTCCTGGCCGTGGCCTCGGCCTCGGACGGGCGGATCCTGGAGCGGCTGCCGCTCCCGGGGACCTCGGCGCCGAAGGCGCTGGCGGCGTCGGCGAGCGGCGAGACCGTCTACCTCGCCGAGTCCGGGAGCGTGTGGGCGATGGACCTCGCGTCCCGGAAGGCCCGGAAGCTCTGCGCGGGGGACGGGGTCGCCCTCTCGCCGCCGACCGGGACGCTGGTCGTCCAGCGGAACGAGCGGGACGGCGTCCGCTTCTTCGCCGTCCTGCCCGACGGCTCCTCGGAGCGCGAGATCCTCTTCCGGAGCGCCGACAAGGTCGCCCCGACACCGGTCTCCGGCCGCGCGGTCGGCCCCGACGGGCGGATCCTCGTGACGCTGGCGCCCGCGGAGACCGGCTACTGGACGCCCGGGATCCTCGACCCGGCCACGGCGGAGGTGAAGCGCGTCCCCCTCCGGTACGAGGGAGACGTCCTGGCCGCGAGCTGGAGCGCCGCCGGGGAGGTGCTGGCGATGGGCGTGGGCCAGAAGGGCGAGCTCTGGCGGTTCCAGAGGGCGGACTGACCCCGCCGTGCTGGAGCTGACGGACGTCACGAAGGTCTACGACGGGCGCTCGCGCGTCGTCGCGGTGGACGGCGTCTCCCTCCGCGTGGCGGACCGGGAGATGGTCGCCGTCACCGGCCCGTCCGGCTCGGGGAAGTCGACGCTCCTGAACCTGATGGGGGGGCTCGACGTGCCGACGTCGGGCTCGGTCGTGGTGGGCGGCACCGACCTGTCGCGCCTCGGCGAGGAGGAGCGCTCCCTCTTCCGGCGGACGCACGTCGCCTACGTCTTCCAGGCCTACCACCTGATGCCGACGCTGACCGCCGCGCAGAACGCGGCGCTCCCGCTCCACCTGGCCGGCGCCCGCCGCGCCGAGGTGGACGAGAGGGTCGCCGCGGCGCTTTCGGACGTGGGCCTCTCGGCCCGCGCCTCGCACCTCCCCGACGAGCTCTCGGGAGGCGAGCGTCAGCGGGTGGCGATCGCCCGGGCCCTCGTCACCGGCGCCCCCCTCCTGCTGGCCGACGAGCCGACCGGCAACCTGGACACGGCGCGCGGGGCCGAGATCCTCGCGCTCCTCCGCCGGCTCCACGCCGAGCGGGGGACGACGGTCGTGATGGTGACGCACGACCCGCAGGCGGCCGCCGCGTGCGACCGCGTCGTGAGGATCCGGGACGGGCGGGTGGAGACGGGCGACGGCGCGTGAGGTTCCTCCTCTCGACGCTGTCGCTCTCGTACGTCAGGCGGCACACGGGGAAGACGTTCCTCACGCTCCTCGGCGTCGTCGTCGGGGTGGCGACGTTCGGCGCGATCAAGGGGGCGCAGGCCTCGCTCGAGAAGGGGATCCGCGGAACCGTCGACCGGATCGCGGGGAAGGCCGAGCTCCAGCTGACGGCGGAAGGCGGGGTCCCCGAGGAGGTGCAGGAGCGCCTCCGCGAGCACCCGGCGGTGCGCGCGCAGTCGCCCGTCATCGAGCAGGTCGTCGTGCCCGAGCGCGGGGAGCTCGGGAGCCTCCTCGTCCTGGGCGTCGACCTCCTGGGCGACCGCGAGATGCGCGACTACTCCTTCGAGGGGGAGGACGCGGACCTCGACGACCCGCTCCTGTTCCTGGCCCAGCCCGACTCCGTCGCCGTCGCCCGTCCCCTCGCCGCGCGGGCGAACCTCTCGGTCGGCGACGGCCTGGTGCTGAAGCTCCCGTCGGGGCCGAAGCGGGTCACGGTCCGGGGGCTGCTGACCCCGAAGGGGTTCGCCGAGGCGTTCGGCGGGAACCTCCTCGTGATGGACGTCTACGCCGCGCAGGACCTCTTCGGCCGGGGGCGCCGGTTCGACCGGCTGGAGCTGCGCCTCCCGGAGGGGACGACCGTCGCCGATGCGCGGACGGCGCTGGAGGCCGCCCTCGGCCCCGGCCTCTCCGTCGAGACGCCCGAGCGGCGCGGCGAGCAGATGGAGAAGCTGATCCGGAACTTCACCGCGCAGTTCCACGTCACGAGCGGCTTCGCCCTCGGGATCGGGACGTTCCTGATCTTCAACGCGTTCGCGGTCGCGGTGAACCGGCGCCGGCGCGACGTCGGCACCCTGCGCGCGCTCGGGGCCACGCCGGGGCAGGTGCAGGCCCTGTTCCTCCTCGAGGCGGCGGCGATCGGGCTCGCTGGCGGGGTGCTGGGCGTCCTCCTCGGCGCGGCGCTCGCGCAGTCCGCCCTCACCGTCATGCAGCAGGGGGCCGAGGGGATCTACGGGATCCCGGACGCCTCGCGGGCCCGCCTGACCGGGGAGATGGCGGTCCGCGGGGTCCTCCTCGGCGTCGCCGCCTCGCTCGTCGGCGCGCTCGCCCCCGCTCGGGCCGCGTCTCGGATCCCTGCGACCGAGGCGTTCGCCAAGGGGACGTTCCAGGTGCGCACGGCCGACGAGCGCCCCTCCCGGCTCCTGCTCGGCGTCGCCCTCCTCCTCCTGGGGGTGGCCGCGGGGATCCGGCCGCCCGTCGGCGGCGACGCGCTCGCGGTCCTCGTCCTCCTCCTCGGCGCCGGCGCGACGATCCTCCTCGCGGGGCCGGCGTCTCGGCGGCTCCTCGCCCTGGGGGCGAGGCCCGTGGCGCGGCTCTTCCCGGCGTCGGGCCCCCTGGCCGCCGACTCGCTCCTCTCCAACCCGCGCCGGACGAGCGGGACGGTGACCGCGATGACGCTCTCGCTGACGCTCGTCGTCGGCCTCGGCGGCTACGTCCGCGGCCTGAAGGGGACGCTGTCCCGCTGGATGAACGACGTCCTGACGAGCGACCTGTACGTCCGGGCCTCGGCCAGCTTCGCGCGCCCCGACTACCGGTTCGACCCGGCGGTGAGGGAGGAGATCCGGTCGATCCCCGGGGTCCGCTCGGTCGAGTCGTACCGCACCTCGCGGCTGCCGTACCGCGGGGACCGGGTCCTCCTCGCCTCGATCGAGGTGGCGCAGATGCTGGACCGGGTCCGGTACGACTTCCTGGAGGGGAGCGAGGAGGCGGCGCGGCGCGAGGTGGCGGGCGGCGGCGCCTGCCTCGTGTCGGACAACTTCCAGCGCAAGTTCGGGATCGGCGCCGGGGGGGTCGTGGAGCTGGCCGGGGCCGGGGCGATCGTCCGCCTGCCCGTCGCCGCCGTCGTCCGCGACTACTCCTCGGACCGGGGGACGATCCTCGTGGACCGGAAGACGTTCCTCGCGCACTGGAAGGACGACCGGGTCGACACCTTCGACGTGAACCTCCACCCCGGAGCGGACCCAGGCGCGGTGAGGGACGCGATCCGCGCGCGGCTCGCGGGGCGGATGCCGGCCCTCGTCTCGACACGCCGCGAGTTCGTCGCCGACGTCACGGTCGCCATCGACGCCTTCTTCGCGATGCTGCAGGTGGCCGTCGTCCTGGCGCTCCTCGTCGGCCTCCTCGGGACGGCGACCTCGCTCCTGATCTCGGTGGCCGAGCGGACGCGGGAGATCGGGATCCTGAAGGCGCTCGGCGCCGTGGGGGCGCAGGTGCGGCGGAGCGTCGTCCTGGAGGCGCTGGCCGTCGCCTCCGTCTCGTTCGTCCTGTCGATCCCGCTCGGGACGCTCCTGGCCCTCTTCGTCGAGAAGACGATCGCCGACGTCTACTCGGGGTGGGTCCTCCCGCACGAGGCCCCTTGGGGCCTCCTCGCGCAGCTCGTGGTGGCGCTTCCCGCCGTCGCCTTCGTCGCGGCGTGGGTCCCCGCCCGTCAGGCCGCGCGCCTGCCGGTCCCCGAGGCGATCACGTACGAGTAGCCGCCGGGGCCTCGCCCGTCGCCCCGGCTACTCCTTCCGGTCGAGGTGGTCGAGGCGCCGCGTCACCGAGGCCGGGTCGTGGAGCTTCTTCCGCGGCATCTCGACGTTCAGCCAGTCGAACTCGCCGGCGCGCCCCGTGTCCAGCCGCACGGCGCCGCACCCGAGGTTCCTCTCGTCCCAGCAGAAGAGGAGGGCGCTCCCCTTCAGGCGGGCCAGGCGCTCCTTCGGAAGGGAGAACTCGCCGTCGTCGTTCGTCCACCCCAGCGGCTCCGCGGTCCGGCCGTGGGCCAGGAGGACGAGGGCGCCGGCCACCGGCTCGCCGCCGGACTCGGCCCGGAAGCTCAGGCTCCCGCTCCGGCCGGCGGCCGCCCGGGAGGCCGGCACGGCGCCGGGGTTGCCGGCGCACGCGGACAGGAGCGTCGCCAGGGCCAGAAGGTGGGCGTAGCTTCGGGAATGCCTCATTCGGGCGTCCTCCTCCGGGGGATGCAGGTCGGGGGTTGGACCCTCCGGCCCCGGGGGAAGTTCCCGGCGGGTATCCTCCGCGCGATGGTGCGTCCCGCGCCCCCCGTGCTCTCCCGGCTTCTGGCCCTCTCCCTCCTCCTCGTCCTCCCGGGACCCGCCCTCGGCGACGACGCCCGGAAGCTCCTCGCCGAGTCCGAGGCGCGCCACCGGACGAGGACCCAGGAGTACGAGGGCGAGCTGACGGTCGTGACGAAGGACGGGAAGGTCCGGAAGAAGGCGTGGAGGAGCTACCGCGACGGGTACGCCGGCGACTCGAGGCTCCTGATCCGGTTCACCTCGCCCCCCGAGGTGAAAGGCGTCGGCTTCCTGTCGCTGGCGCGGAGCGGGAAGAGCGCCGACCAGTGGCTCTACCTCCCGTCGATGAAGCGCGAGCGGAGGATCGCCTCGCAGGACCGCGACGCGAGCTTCGTCGGCACGGACTTCAGCTACGAGGACATGGAGGAGTTCGACCACACCGCCTACGACGTCGAGCTCGAGGGCGAGGAGGCGGTCGACGGCCAGCCGGCCCACCGGATCGCGGCGCGGCCGCGCGAGGCGGCGGGCCGGTCGGTCTACGAGAGGAAGACGCTCTGGCTGAGGAGGGACGTCCTCTACCTGGTCCGGGTCGACCTCTTCCGCAAGGGGGAGAAGCAGCCGGCCAAGAGGCTCCTCCTCTCGGACCTCGCGCAGGTGGACGGGAAGTGGGTGGCGCGGCGCCTCGAGATGACCGACCTCGGGAAGGGGAGCCGGACGACGGTCCTCCTGACGAAGCTCTCCTTCGACCGGCCGCAACCGGAGGGCCGATTCACCCTCCAGAACCTCGTCCGGGAGGGGGGCGACTGACCCGGCTCGCGCGGGGGACGGCCTGCCGCACGGCCGGGTCCGTCCTCGCGGCGTGCGCGGCCGTCCTCGCCGCGGCCGGAGTCCCCGCCCCCGCCGCGGCGCAGACCCTCTCCGGCTTCGCCGAGGCGAAGGGGTCCGGGTACCTCTCGACGGGCTCCGAGCGGGACCCCTGGTTCTCCGGCTGGGGGACGCTCCTCGTGAAGGCCGAGGGACGGCTCGGGGAGGCGCGGTGGGCGGTCGTCCTCCGCGCAGAGGCGATCACCGACGGCTCGCGCGGCGACCTCGTCCTCGACCCGGCCGACCGGGAGCTGCGCCGCTCGCCGCTCTCGGTCCGCGAGGCCTGGGTGGGGATCCCGCTCGGAGGGTCGCTCGACCTCGAGCTCGGCCGGTTCGTCCTCGGCTGGGGGAAGACCGACGGCTACTCGCCGGCCGACGCCTTCCTGCCGCGCGACCTCTCGGACCCGTACGCCGACGAGAAGCTCCCGGTCTGGGGGGCGCGCCTCGCGGGTCAGGCGGGACCGGTCCGCGCCGAGCTGGTCGGGACGGTGACGGCGACCCCCTGGCGGCTCCCGGTCCTCTCCGGGAGGTTCGCCCCCGTCGACACCTCCGACCTCGCCCTGCCGGTCTACCTCGTCGACGGCGAGCAGGACCTGCCCCGCACCGGGTTCGGCGCGCTCCGGCTCCTGGGGACGTTCGGGGACTGGGACGTCGGCCTCTGGGGGCGGCTCGGCCTTCGCCCCGCCCCGCTCCTCGTCCCGCGGCTCGACCTCGCCGAGGTCCGCCCGGACGGGATCGCGATCCCCGCCGACCGTCGGTACGCGCGCGAGGAGGGGGCCGGCCTGGAGGTGGCGCGCGTCACGGGGGCGTTCGTCCTGAGGGCCGAGGTGGCGGCGCTGTTCTCCTCCGACGCCGGCCTCGGCGACGCGATCGTCTGGACGCTCGGGGCCGAGCGGAGCTTCGGCGACGGGACGCTGCTGGTCACGTTCGCGGCCAACGCCCGCGCCGAGCCGACGGACGTCCGGCTCCTCTTCGACCGGGCCGTCCTCCCGTCCCTCGTCGCCGCCTGGTCCCGGACCGAGGAGTGGGGCAGCTGGAAGCTCGTCTGGGCGCAGGGGCTCTCGCACGGCGACGGACTGGTCCGCGCCGAGGGGACGCGGACCCTCACCGACGTCTGGAGCGTCTCGGGAGGCGTCGACTACCCGTTCGGCTCGCGGCACGGTCCCTACGGCGCCCGGCCCGACACGAAGCGCCTCTGGGCCTCCGTCCGCCGCAGCTGGTGACGCGCCCCGGGTCCGGAAGAAACGGAGACCGATGGGGAAGGGGTCCGGGGAGGCCCGTCGTCCGGCGGCGCCGGCAGGCGACGCGGGGGCCTCCCCGGGACACTACAGCCCGGCGAGTCGTCTCGACTTCTCGGTGAGCGACCGCTCCAGCCGCCACTTGGCGGTCTCGTACTTCCCCCCGTCGGCCTCGATCAGGAGGGAGCGGTACGTCTCCAGGGCCTCCGCGTCGGTCCCCGTCCGGCCGAGCTTCGCGAGCACCGCCCGGGCGTCCGCCAGGGCGTCCTCTTCGCCGAGCTTCACCAGCTCGTCGCGCAGCTTCGTGTCTCCGACGATGAAGCCGGAGGGCCGCTCGTTCCCGAAGACCTTCGCCGAGTAGGCGCTGACGTACCACGTGGCGAGCCCCGTCAGCTCCCCCTTCCGCTTCGCGTCCGCCACGAGCCACGCGCAGAGGGAGGTGAGGGCGGCCGTCCCGGCGAGGGCCGCGACGGCGATCCCCCCCGCCGCGATGACGCCCTCCGCCACCAGGTACTCCCAGAGTCCCGCGAGCGCCCGCCCGGCGGTGGCGGCGAACCGCTTGACCGCCTCGCCGCCGACCCGCTGGGCCACCCAGGCCCACCCCTTCTTCGAGAGGCCGACGTTGAAGCCGATCTTGAAGACGAACTTCCCGTTGAGGCGCAGCCCCTCGACGACGAGCGTGTCCTGGAACTCGCCCGCGAGGCGGACGACGACGGGGGTCGTCGAGAGCTCGGCGCCCAGCTCGGGGACCACGGCGAGCCTCCCGAACCGGTAGCTCTGCTTCAGCGAGGCGTCGAACGGGGCGAAGAGCGCGCGGGCGAAGCCCTCCTTGGACCCCTTCTTCACCTCGTCGGCGATCGTCTTCAGCGTCTTCTCGTCGGCCTTCACCGAGAACGTCGCCTTCAGGTCCTCGTCGAGCTTCTTCTCGAGCGCGGCCTTGACCTGGTCCTTCTTGAACGACGTCTTGACGAGGCCGTCGCGCGAGATCTCCCCCTCGATCGAGATCCGGGCCTGGGCCAGGAGGTAGCCCAGGTCGGCCGGCGCCTTCGGCGGGACCTTCCACTCGTGGACGAACTTCTCGGCGGCGAAGAGGTCGGGCCGGCCCGGCTGGTCGAGGGAGACGGGCTTCC
The DNA here is from genome assembly GCA_008363385.1 of Acidobacteriota bacterium. Taxonomy (GTDB): domain Bacteria; phylum Acidobacteriota; class Thermoanaerobaculia; order UBA5066; family UBA5066; genus RHKY01. Next base: position 62,116 of record RHKY01000024.1, read on the forward strand.
GCGGCAGGAGGACCGGCTCTCCGATCTCGACGCGGCCGGCGAAGGGGATCGCGACCTTCTCGCCGCCGCGGAAGATGCGGTTCTTCCGGTCGTGCGTCTCCGGGCACCCGAAGCCCCGGTGGTGGTGGAGGTACCAGTTGACGACCTCGGGGACGACGCGGCCGCCCTCGACCGAGCCGGGGAAGTTGAAGCCGATGACCCGCTCCACCGGCGTCTGGTGCTTCGACGCGATCGTGACGAAGCTCTCCTCCCGCCCGCTCCGCACGGTGTGCCAGGTGGCGACCTTCTCGTCGGGCGGGCGGTAGCTCTTGACGACGTCGGGCGCGAGGTTCGCGTACTTCGGAGCTCGTTCGAGTGCCATCTTTCACCTCACCAGGAGCCGCGGCCGGGTCACCCGGGAAGAGAGAACCGGTCTCGGGTCCCTACTACGCTCCGCGGCACGAAAGGTTACGGGGCGCTAAACTCTCCGGCCGGGGGGACCGTCCGGTGAGCGAGGTTGCCGGCCCGGACCCGCCGGCGGTGCCGGCGGGCGCCATCTCGGCCGCGGAGGAGCGGTTCGACCGGAGGCGGCGGACCGCCGGCCTCTTCCTCGGCCCGGCGCTCTTCCTCTTCCTCCTCCTCCTGCCCCCCGCGGGGCTCTCACCCGCCGGGGGGAGGCTCCTGGCCGTCGTGGCGCTCACGGTCGTGTGGTGGGTGACCGAGCCGGTACCGATCCCGGTCACGGCCGTCCTCGGTCCGGCGCTGACGGTCGTCCTCGGGGTGACCGGGCCGAAGGACGCCTTCGCGCCCTTCGGCGACCCGGTCATCTTCCTCTTCCTCGGGTCGTTCCTTCTGGCCGAGGCGATGTCGGCCCACGGCGTCGACCGGCGGATCGCGCTCGCGCTCCTGTCGACCCGCACGTTCGGCAGCTCGCTGGCCCGCCTCGTGGCGGGGTTCGCCCTCCTGTCGGCGGCGCTCTCGATGTGGCTGTCGAACACCGCCACGACGGCGATGCTCTACCCGATCGCCCTGGGCGTCCTCGCGGCCCTTCGGGGGGCCGGAGCGGGCGCGGCCGAGGGGAGCGGGCCGGGTCGCGCGGCGAGAGTCGCGCTCCTCCTGGCCTGCGCCTACGGCTCCTCCATCGGCGGGATCGGGACGCCGGTCGGGACGCCGCCGAACCTGATCGCGCTCGGCCAGCTGGAGGCCCTGGCCGGCGTCAGGATCCCGTTCTTCCGGTGGATGGCGATGGCGGTCCCGCTCCTCCTGGTGACCCTCGCCTTCGCGGTCGCCTACCTCGTCCGGCCGCTCCGCGCGCGCGGCCCCGCGCTGGCCGCCGCCCGTCCGGCGCTGGTCGAGGAGCGCCGGGCCCAGGGAGCCTGGTCGCGCGGACAGCGCAACGTCGTCTTCGTCTTCGCCGCGACGGTCGCCCTCTGGATCCTGCCGGGCCTGGCGGCCGCGGTGGCCGGGCCCGGCGGCCGCGCGGAGCGGCTGGCCGCCGCCCTGCCGGAGGCTGTGGTGGCGGTCCTCTCGGGTATGGCTCTCTTCGCGCTGCCGGTCTCCTGGGCGGAGCGGAGATTCACGCTCGCCTGGTCGGACGCCGTCCGGATCGACTGGGGGACGCTCCTCCTCTTCGGGGGGGGACTCTCGCTCGGCGGCGCGATGTTCCGGACCGGGCTGGCCGACGCTCTGGGCCGCGGTCTCGTCGGAGCCACCGGCGCCCGGACGGAGATCGCCCTGGTCTTCCTCTTCGGCGTCGTGGCGATCTACCTCACGGAGGTGACGTCCAACACGGCGACGGCCACGATGCTCGTCCCCTTGGCCATCGCCACGGCGAGGTCCGCCGGCTTGGACCCCGTCGCCCCGGCGCTCTCGGCGGCGATCGGCTGCAGCATGGCCTTCATGCTGCCCGTGGCCACGCCCCCGAACGCGATCGTCTACGGCTCGGGGCGGATCCGGATCACCGAGATGGCGAGGGCCGGCTTCGTCATGAACCTGGCGGTCTCCGTCATCGTGCCGCTCGGCGTCCTCCTCCTGGTCCGGGTCCTCCCTCGCTGAGCCCGCCGCGCCGCGGCCGTGTCCGGCCGGGCGCGGTGGCGAGCGGCCCCGTCTGCCGCGGCTACTGCGGGAGGATGAGCTCCGTCCGGCGGTTCATCCCGCGCCCCTCGGGCGTGGCGTTCGTCGTGATCGGGTAGTCCTTGCCGAAGCCCTGGGGCTTCAGCTTCGCGCCGGGGACGCCCGCCGCGGCCAGGTAGTCGGAGACCGCCTTGGCCCGGTCGATCGAGAGCTTCAGGTTCAGGTCGTCGCCGCCCGTGGAGTCCGTGTGCCCGCAGACGTTCACGTCGACGCCCGGGAAGGAGGTCTTCAGGATCTCGGCCTGGCGGTTGAGGATCGTCAGGGCGTCGGGCTTCAGCTCGGACTTGCCGCTGTCGAAGGAGACGCGCTCGGAGTAGTCGAAGACGAGGACCTTCGAGTAGCCGAGCTTCTTGGCGACGGGGGAGACCTCTCCGAAGCGGAAGATCAGCTGGGCCTTGTCCGGCGCCAGGATCCTCACGCGCTTCTCGACGGCGTCGGCGTTCTCGCGGCGGGCCGCGATGGCCATCAGCTCGTCGAAGGTCTTCACCTCGAGCGACGCGGGGGTGGGGCCGAGGCCCTTGCCCTTGAACGTGACGTCCGCCTGCTCGGGCTCGGCGACGACCTCGACGGCCATCCGGAGCGGCACCTGCTGCGTGCAGGCCGAGGTGAACGCAAGGGACGCGAGGGCGAGGAGCGGGAGAGCGCGGTGACGCATCGGTCCTCCTGGGTGCGCGGGATTTCGGGGGAGTTTACCCGCCGCGGCCCCGCGCGGAAGCGACGGGCGTCACGTCCCTGCTCAGCGGAAGGTGAGCGAGAGGCCCACACGGCCGGGGACCGGCCTCCCCTCGGCGTCGAGGGCGGGCTGGAAGCGCCGGGCCCTCACCGCGGTGGCCACGGCGTCCTGGCACTCGGGCTTGCCGCCCGTCAGGAGCCTCACCGACGTGACGGTGCCGTCGGCTCCGACCTGGACGGAGGCCGCGAACGGCGTCCCGAGGCACCCGGCGGGCGTCCCGGCCGGGGTCTGGAACTCTCCTTCCCCGTCGAGGACCGGGGCCGTCACCGCGCGCCGGACGACGGGGGGCTCGACGGCGGCGGGGCGCTCGGCCCTCGGCGCGGGCGGCACCGCTCCCCGCGTCGGGGCGGGCGGCGGCTGGGTCGGCGCAGGCGCCGGCTCGGGGGTCGGCTCGGG
>RHKY01000088.1 GCA_008363385.1 Acidobacteriota bacterium
GTCCTTGTTGAGGGACGGGCGGTGCTGGCTGACCTTGGTCCCGGGGTGGTTGGTGCCGTCGTAGTCGACGAGGTAGGGCGGATCGGTGGCGAAGAGGACAGCCCGCTGGCCGGCCATGAGCCTCGTGACGTCGGCGACGGAGGTGCTGTCGCCGCAGAGGAGCCGGTGGTCGCCGAGCTGCCAGAGCTGGCCCTTCTCGACGCCCCAGGTCGCCCGAAGCTCCTGGGCCCTATCGAGCTGGGGCTCGGCGTCGACGTCCGTCTCCTGGCCGGGGAGGGTGATGCCGGCGCCGCGTGCGAGCCTGGCGAGCATGGCCTGGACGGCCTGGCTGTCGGTCTCGACGCTTTTGAGGATCTGGGCGAGGCGCTCGTCGTCGGCTCCGGCCATGGCGGCGAGCGGGTCGAGTGTGGCCAGGAGCTTGTCGGCCTCCTTCTCGTCGAGGTCGAGGACGAGGACGGGGACCTCGGTATCGGGGGTGGCCTCGGCCCGCAGGTGGCCGTCGATGAGCATCAGGCCCTGCGGGGTCTCGCGGGCGAGGAGGGCGTCGGCGTAGCCGATTTCGGCAAGGAGGCCCTGGAGTGCCTCGCGCTGGGCCTTGGGGTGGGTGCGCCAGTTCTTCGGGTTGGGGAGGAGGGTGCCGGCCGGAATGCGGCGGAGGTCGAGGATGCGGTCGCGGATCTTCAACGCTGATTCTCCTGGATGGACTCGTCGGTTGAGGGCGGGGCTGGAGCCTCGGCAAGGAGCCGGTAGCGGCCGGCGAATCGCTGGACCGGCCGTGCGCACGTCCCGCACCGGAGGGACTTCCGGTCGGCTTCGAAGAAGGCAGTCGGGTGGTTGCAGAACCTCGGCGATCGACGGACTCTCGCCGACCAGCAGGGGCTGCAGAAGAGAGCGCCAACCGGAGCGATCGGCCTGAGACAGTGCACACAGATCGCTCCCGTCGACGCCGCGAGTGGCACGGAGGACGGTCGGACGGGGGTTGAGGGGGATACGGGGGTTGTTCCCCCGGAGGGATCAGAAATTGGCGTGCCATTCGCGCGCGTAGTGGGCGAATCAACCCCCGCAACCCCCGGAACCCCCGTCGCTGGGCTACTCACCGGAGCCCCCGCTGCCACTGACGACGGACCAGGTCGCGCTCCCGTCGCGGGAACCGGCCCGGATCAGCATCCGGCCGCCGACGACCCGGTTTCGGACGAACGCCAGCCGCTTGCCGAGCGAGTGAGGGGTGGGGAGGTCCTCGCGCCCCCCGCGTGGAGGGCAGAGCTCGAGGATCGCGTCGCGCAGACCCCGGAGCTCGTCTGGCGTCCGTTGCAGGCGGCGCACCACGTCTCCGGCCGTGAGGCCGGCGCCGAAGGGGTCGAGCTGGAGGAGGCCGTCCATCAACGCGACGAGGGAGACCCGTTCCGAATCCGACGAGGCGACGAAATCCACCCTGGTCCCGCAGGGATCCGGGAGCCCGACATAGACGACGGCCTGACGCACGACGCGGCACCAACTCTCGTAGGACCCCCAGCTACGCAGCTCGACCTCTGGCGCCCCGGCGGCGAAGTAGGCCCGGAGAATCGTCAGCGCCGCCCTTACTAGGTGCGCACGGTTCTCCCGGACCCAGCGGCGAACGTCGGGATGCCGGAAGCCGGCCCGCTCCTCAGGGTGTTCGAGCGGGGAATCCAGGCGGATCGGCAGGGCCCGTCGGACCATGTCGCGCTCGACCGACGCGTTGTTCGACGTCGCGAACCACGTCGTCAGGAGGGGGAGCACCGGCGTCATCTCCGAGGCGCCGAGGATCCGATCGCGCCACGTGGTGCCGGTCAAAGCGGCGTTCAGTGCCGCGCCGCCGAGCGTTCCGGTCACGTTGTCGAACAAGGCGAGGCGATCCCCCGCGAGCGCGATCGACGTGATCCGCTTCCGCATCTCCTCGTCCTCGCGCGGGTACGAGGCGCGTGTCATGTCGCGGCCGGTGGCGACGTTCGAGATCAGGTCTGCCGACAACGTGCCGCCGGCGCCGTGGATGTTCTTGTCGATGAGGACCAGCGGAACCGGGCCCTCGATCGCCGGTCGAGCGAAAGGCGTCAGCTGAGCCGCCAGGTAGGCAGCGCGGTGCTCCTCCCCGGCGAAGGGGAAGTCGCAGGAGACCTCCAGGAGCGTGCGGGCGGCCTCCTCCGCCTCGGCTCGGGAAGGGTTCTGGTCGACGGGCAGGAACTCGATCCCGGGGACGAAGAACAGCCCGGTGGCGGGGTCGTAGCCGGGCGCGTCGAGAACCGTGCCGTCCGGGCGCAGCGCAGGCGTCTCGATGACGCCGACCAGCTCCTCGAACCGCCAGACGCCGCGCGCCAGAAGGGCCGCCGCGACCCCGGCGGGCGCGTTGACCCGGCGCCACTCCTGCTCGCGCCTGGAGTAGCTCTCGTAGCGCCCCGCACGGGTGAGGCGCTCGACCATGTTCGCCGGCTGGATGGGACGCACCAGTGGGGTTCCGGCCTCTCGGACGATTCCCCCGCGAGCGAGCTGCCGATCGAGGAAGGTAACGGCGACGAGCTGCCCGCCGCGCTGGTAGATCGGGTGCTCCAGGTCCTCGAGGAGGGAGTCCTCCGCCGCATCGACGATCGCCGGGAGCTCACCGCCCGAAAGGCGGATCACGGGGATCTGTCGAACAGGCGCCGCGGTATCGGCCGTCGAGTCCGCCGAGCTGCCGGGCACCGCGAACAGCTTCACGGTCTCGGAGCTCACGAGGCATGTCCCCGAACGGTCGCCACGATCCGATCGGCCTCGTGGAGCGGCAGCCCGAACCACCGCTGGAGGCAGGAGCAGACGAGGGCAGGGGCGAGCCCCTGGCGCAGCTTGCGCTCCGCAGTTCCCACGGGACCGGGACCGGCGATTTCGTCCGGATCGGGCTCGAGCGTCGCCCACGCCCAGTCGGCGATCTCGTCGGCCTCCTCGGCGGACTTCCCGGCGGCGACCAGGAACTCCACCGCCGCGGCGACCACGGCGTCGCGGGAGAGCCCTAGCTTTCGACCGTGCGAGATCGTCGACACGGCCGAGGCGTGGCGGTTACCTACGGTCCAGTTCCGCGCCGACGCCTTCGATCGGACGATCTCGTAGAGCGCGGCCTCGCGCCCGCGGCCGCAGACTGAGGGGTGTCGCTCGTCGCGGAAGGCAGCCGGCGGCAGCCCGGAAGGCACGACCCGAATCGGGTGGGCGTCTAGTAGCTCGTCGATCGTCCAGAGGCACCCGTCGCCGGGGACGAACTCGACCATCCGGGGCTCGGCCTTCAGGTGCAGGAAGCCGGGCACCCTCATGACGCGGGAAGGGTCTTTCACCGCACGGTCGGACCCGTAGTAGTCGGCGATCCGCGTCTGGAGCTCCCGGAACCGGTGAACCGGCTGCCCAGGACTCAGACGCCAGAACGGGTTGACCCCCCGCGCCGTTCGAGTGGCGAAGCTGAATGGGACCGCGGGGACGAGCGTCCCGACGTCGTCGTCGGCGAAGCCGGCGCGGAGCGCGATGACGTTCGAGGCGTGGCGCCCACGAAGGTCGGTCTCGTTGACCGCGGCGAAGATCCCGGCACCCTCACCATTCAGAGAGCGGAGCGCGGGCGCAAGCTCAGCCAGCGAGCCGTGGAGAATGCGGGCAAGCGAGTCGCGCCACTTCGGTGACCTCGGTTCTGGCTTCCTGTCGGTGTATGACTGCCAGGTGACGGGGCTCTCCGGGGATCCGGTGAGGGCATGGAGGAACTCCCGGGCCTGAGCGAGGTCGGGCGTCACCTCAGAGCCCCCTCAGCTGACCTTCCGACCTGGACCTCCCTCTCGACCCGCTCGACGGAGAAGGCGCCTTCGCCGAACTCCCGGGTGAGGAGGCCGGTGAAGATCCTCGAGATCGTCCTGCCGACCGGGGTGGTGGCGTCCACGACGCAGGCGCGCTGCTCCTCGTCCATGTGGTAGCCGGCGTCGAGGAGCACCTCGGACTGTCCGTGGACGCCCTCGGCCGCCAGCGCCGCCAGGAGAAGCGAGTAGCGCACCTCCTCCAGGGGGACGCCCGGCCTGAAGCTGTACCGGTAGATCGCCTCGCGCATGCTCGCCTCCGGGAGGTTTGCGATCGGGCGCGCCCCTCCTCTCGTTACTTACCGGCCCGCGCCGAAATGTGTCGGGCGAGGAGAGGTAGACGGCGAGGCCCGCCTTCTCGAACTGCTTCCGGATCGAATCGAGGTGGCCGTAGAGCGTTCCGCGAGGCACGCCGGTCTTCCGCGAGACCTCGGCCACGTTCGACGTCATGAGCTGCTGGCAAAGCTCTCGTTCGTCGGGTGGAAGTTTGGACAGGACCTTTCGGACGTCGGTGCGCAGCGCCGCGGTGTCCTGGTCCCTTCGGGCCGAGTCGGTGGTCTCCCGGATCTGGGCTGGGCTGCTCAGTACGGGGGGCAGTTCTCCCACCTCTCCGCTCTCATCGACGCGACGTTCGTCCAGGGAGCCAGCCTCGGCTCGGTAGTCGCGGATCCCCGCCTTCTGAGCTTCGATCAGCGTCGCGATGTGGTGCTCGACGATGCGGGAGATGAAGGTCTCCCGTTTCGAGCGGGCGGGGTCGAAACTCGGGAGGCGGGCGAGGAGGTCCATGACGAGCCGCTGTTCGAGATCGGGGACATCGGCTCCAACGAAGCCTGCCTGCCCAATGAGGCGTCGGGCTTTGTGCCGGATGAGCGTGACGGCGTAGGAGTCGATTCCCTCGTAGCGATTTCCCCTTCCCATCGGGCCCTTTCGGGTCGCGTGGGAGGTCGCCTAGGGGTGCCGGGCTCCGGCTGAGGGGACCGCGGGTGGAGAAACGTCGCAGATGCGCCAGAGCTGGCGACACCCACAACGACCCCCGCTTGTGCGGCCAGTGCGTTGTCTGGTGGTGGTGGCCGTCCTTTACTCGGGTCAGCCGATCCCGAGCCCGCCCACGACGGTCATGTGGACGGGCAGTCCGTTCCGCACCTTCAGTACCTCGACCGTGATCGACTGCTCTCGGTCGAAGATCGTGAACATCTGGATGACGTGCTCCTTCAGGAGGAAGTCCGGCAGGGAGCAGGTCGGGCTCGACTCCGTCCGCCCTCCGAGGGTGAAGTCACGTGCGATGTGGGGTGCTGGATCCAGAACCGGCTCACCGCAGACGACTCGGAGCCCTTCAATACGGCCGAAGCCCACGCGGCGAAGGAGCTCGACCAGCCGTCTCCTGGCGGGGGACAGGTCCCGCTTGGAAGCCGGCTTGGAGAATTGCCCGTTCGCCACGGCACCAGAGGTACGCCAGGATCGAACCCGGGCGAAGAGCCGTAGTTAAGTCGCTGAGGGCGACCGGCTTATCTTCGGTCCGCCGTCGTGGCGAGGGCCAGGGCCCCGAGTCTTAGCGCGGCCAAGAAGTTAGTCGGAACTTTTCGGGAGCTTCCGGAGGTGGCGCCGCAGGCTCCTTCGGGAGGTCTCGAGGTCGCGGCTTGCCAGTTCGCGGGCAGCTGACTCCTCAGAAGGGTTCCGGCGAGGCGGCACCCTGGGCGCAGCCTCGTCCCCGTAGATCGAGCGGTCTTCGGCCCTCTCCTTCGGCGTCGTGTCCTCGACGTGCGCAAGGGCGGCCTGATACGTCTCGCGCGTCTCCTCGGGCGTGAGCCCGGTGCCCTGCGGCCTGCCGTCGCTGAATGTGATCTTCCCGTCGAGGACGCTGAGGATCTCTCCTCGCTCGACCTCGGACAGGTTGTCGAATGCCATACGGACGTGTGGGTTCTGAAGAACCCCAAGCCCCCAACGCCAGAGGCACTTGAGCAACACGACCTCAACCGGCCGATGCATGCCGGCAGGCAGCGCTGGACGCGCGAGCTCGGCCAGTATTCCCGGATGCGGCTTCCCTCCTCGCGTATCGGCACCCAGCTCAGCGAAGTCGAACGGCCATACGCCGGGCGCGATGTCTCGGAAGAAGACCTGAGGCTTCTCGTAGATATCGAACAGCAGATCTATGTCGGCTTCGAGGTCCATTCGGAGCATCAGTTCGGGCGTGAGCGACTGGAGGTTACATTCCGCATCGAGGTCGCCGAGTTCGCTGAGGATTGCGGCCAACTCGGCCCGCCCCCGAGCGTAGTCCGGTGGTGCGCCGAGCGCCGCAAGAAGCCGATCCGCTGCCGCTCGGCGAGCCGCCGCGCTTTCGAACCGGAGGACGGCCAGCAAGCACCCGGTCGCAGCGACGCATTCCCCCATTCGCTCGTCGGCGAGTGCCTCAACCCGGCGGATGTGCGCCATGGTCTCTTTGACGCTCACGACCTTGCCGGGATCGACTGAAGGTGGCGGCAACGACGAGGCGTCTGCGAGCAGGCGATCCGCGGCGGCAACCGCCCTTTGATAGCGCTGGCGAGCATCGTCGAGCGACACACCACCGATCCGGGGGCAGTCGACGCGCCAGTAGCGCAATGCGTCGTTGATGGTTTCGTACCGCCTGTAGAGGAAGGCGACCAGGGGTGATGCGGGAAGCTCCCGACACTCCATGATGTCTTCGATGTGATCGCGTGCCCATGTGTACCGATCTCGTTTCGCCACGTTCGTCCTCTCTGCCGTGATTGTGCCGCCGGCGCAGGACTGAAGAACGGATCGCCAGAGCGTTTCGCCGCTCCCGACCGCCCGACACATTGGCCGAAGTCCCGGTAAGTAAACCTCGACCGCTCGGCCCCGGCCGAAGCGGGCTGGAGGACTTCGTGAGCCACCGGACCGGAGCGACAGCGCCAGCGAGCGTCAGAACCGCCCGAACCGAGGTCATCGACCTCCTCGCCGCTGCCGTCCTCCAGGTCCTCGTCACCGGACGGATTCCGGCCGAGCACCCCCCCACGCAAGCCCCTCGCCGGGAGCCCACGGCAGCGCAAGGAGGGCCTCGATGAGCGCCACGCCCGCACCTGACCCCGCTCTCGGAATCGCCTTGCCTTGTTCACCAGAGAGAGCGTTCATATCCCTGGCTGGCGGCCCCCAGGGGCCGCCGGAGGAAGAGGAAGGGATGAGGCGCCGGGCTTCCACGGACAGGGCCGACAGGGCCAGCGTGGCCGCCACGGCGGCGAAGCTCGCCGCCCTCGGGCGGATGACCGGCGCCCAGCTGGCCCACCGCTACGAAGAGCTTTTCGGCCAGCCGCCCCGCTCCCGGAACCGGCAGTACCTCAGGAAGCGCCTCGCCTACCGGATCCAGGAGCTCGCAGAGGGGGGCCTCTCCCCCAGGGCGCTCGACCGGATCGACCAGCTCAACCGCCTCGCTCCCCCCCCTTGGCGGCGTCCGGCGGGCGGCGCCCACGGGCCTGCAGCCCAGCCGACGCTGGCTCCGCCCGCCCGTGACCCCCGCCTCCCGTCACCCGGCACCGTCCTCACCCGCCTTCACCGGGGCGTCGAGCACCGGGTGACGGTCCTGGCCGACGGCTTCGAGTACCGGGGCGAGCGCTACCGGTCGCTCTCGGCCATCGCCCGGAGGATCACCGGCACCCCCTGGAACGGATTCCTCTTCTTCTTCGGCCGCTCCAGTGGGACCCGGAAGCTCCCGGAGGGCTCTGCGGCGTGAAGACCCCTCGCTCCCGGCCCGGCTCGCCCCCGGTCGAGGTGAAGCGCTGCGCGGTCTACACCCGCAAGTCCACCTCGGCGGGTCTGGAGCAGGAGTTCAACTCGCTGGACGCCCAGCGGGAGGCTTGCGTCGCCTACGTCCAGCGCCAGCCGGGCTGGGCGCTCCTCGATCAGCAGTACGACGACGGGGGCTTCACCGGGGCCAACATCGAGCGTCCGGCCTTCCAGCGCCTCCTCACGGACGTCGAAGCCGGCAAGGTCGACGTCGTGGTCGTCTACAAGGTCGACCGCCTCAGCCGCTCCCTCCTCGACTTCGCCCGAGTCATGGAGCGCTTCGGGGCCGCCGGGGCCTCCTTCGTCTCCGTCACCCAGAACTTCTCCACGGCCGACGCCATGGGACGGCTGACGCTCAACATGCTCATGAGCTTCGCCGAGTTCGAGCGGGAGATGATCGGGGAGAGGACCCGGGACAAGATCGCCGCCGCCCGGAGGAAGGGGAAGTGGACCGGAGGTCCCGTCCCCCTCGGGTACCGCGTCGAGGAAAAGCACCTCGTCGTCGTGGAGCTGGAGGCGGTCGTCGTCCGGGAGGTCTTCGCCCTCTATCAGGAACACCGCTCGACCCTGGAGGTCACCCGGCTCCTGAACGAGCGCCACCGCTCGACGAAGCGCCACCGGTCAGAGAAGGGGAACCTCCGGGAGTCTCGGACCTTCACGAAGGCCGACGTCACCCGGATCCTGAGGAACCCCGTCTACGCCGGGTACATGGCCTCCAACGGCGACCTCTACGAGGCGGAGCACCCGCCGATCGTCGACCGGGAGACCTTCGCCCGGGTCGGGGCCCTCCTCGACGGGGCGACGAGGCGGACGCAGGCGAACGGCAGGAATCCCGACTACATCCTTCGGGGGCTCCTCCGGTGCGCCTGCTGCGGTTCGGCCTTCACCCCGGCCTCGACGAGGAAGGGGAAGACCGAGTACCGGTACTACCGCTGCGTGAAGAGGGACAAGGAGGGAAAGAACGCATGTCCGTCGGCTCCTCTTCCGGCCGCAGCCATCGAGGACTTCGTGGTCGAGCAGCTCCGGCAAGCCGTCCAGGGGAGCGAGCTGGCCGGGGAGGTCGCGGACAGCGTCCGGAAGAGGGTGGAAGGACGGCGGCGGGATCTGCGGACGGAGCGCCAGAAGCTCCCGGCCGAGATCGCCCGACTGTCGGCGGAGGGAAAGCTTCTGGTCGAGACGCTCGCCGAGGCCAAGGGCTCGGCCCGGAGGCTGGTGGAGGAGCGGCTTCGAGACCTCGGGGAGAGCCTTGAGAAGTGCGAGGCCCGCCTCGCCACCGCCGAAAGGGAGCTCTCGAACCTCGACGCAATCGAGGTGGAGACCTCCTGGGTGAAGACGTGCCTGGACGACTTCGGGGCGGTCTGGGACGTCCTGACCCCGCCGAACCGGGGACGGCTGCTGCGGGCCGTGATTCAGAGCGTCGAGGTCGACGAGCCGGCCAACCAGGTGAAGGTCGTGATCACGGACCTCGGGACTTGAATCAGGGCACGCGATCGGCAGGAAGACGGGGTTCGGGAGGCGGTGGCGTGACGAGGGAGCGGGCCGGAGCGGACGGGGGAGCCGGGAGCGGGCCGGAGGCGAAGGTCGTCACCGGGCGGCTCCACAGGGTCCAGCGGGGGCGGCGGAAGCGCTTCGAGTCGGTGCCGCCTCCGGCTCCCGAGCAGCGGCCGGCCCGGGTCGCCCTGCAGCTGGCTCTCGCCCACGAGGTGCAGCGAGCCATCGACCGGGGGGAGCTGAAGGACCAGGCGGACGCGGCGAGGAGGCTCGGGCTGACGCGGGCCCGACTGACGCAGCTGATGGCCCTGACGCTCCTCGCGCCGGACATCCAGGAGAGCGTCCTTTCCCTGGAGGCGGTCGACGGGATGGAGTCGCTGGCGGAGAGGGCGATGCGGCCGGCGCTGCGTGCGGGGACT
>RHKY01000089.1 GCA_008363385.1 Acidobacteriota bacterium
GGCCGGGGCGGCGGCCGGGTCCGTGGCCGCCTCGGGGGCGGCGGCCGGAGGCTCCGGGACCGCCACCGCGGGGAAAGGGCCCGCGGGGGTCGTCCGGGCGCCCGCCGGCAGCTCCAGGCGGGAGAGGAGCTGGTCGATCGTCTCGGCCAGGCGGGTCACCTCCTGGTGGCGGACCCCCTCGCCCTCCTTCTGCTGGCGCTCGAACGCCTCCTTGTACTCCCGGAACTTCCGGAACTCCTCCTGGATGTCGCCCTGGACGAAGCGCGGGTCGGAGGCCAGCTCCTTCTCCAGCTCGAGGAGCTGCCGCGAGGACTCCAGGATCCGCTGCTCCTCCTCCTCGTAGAGGTTCTGGAACTTGTTCTTGGCGGCCAGGTTCGCCTCGAGCATCGCCGAGAGGACCTGGACGTCGTAGAGCGCGTGGCCGAGCTGGTGCTTCTGCGTCCGGAGGTTCTCGAGGATCCTCTTCTCCGTCAGCTCCTCGAACCGCGTGCAGGCCTCGATCTCGCGCCGGGTCTCGGCGAACCCGTTCACGGCGCGCGTCACCTCCGAGGCGGAGGGCTCGGCGCGGGTGATCAGGCCGAGGAACCCGCCGAAGAGCTTGGCGAGCTCCTGCGGGAAGCGCGCCATGTAGCGGCCGTCGTCGATCGACCGCCGCGCCCCGACGAGCGTGATCAGGAAGTCCATCTTGTCGAGGACGTCGTGCGAGGCGTGCCGGATGTAGAAGTAGAACCTCAGGAGCGACAGGAGCAGCTTCTCGTCCTCGGTCCGCACCTTCTCGAAGAAGCGGCGGACGTAGCTCGGGGCGAGCTTGCGGTCGTCGTCGGCGAGCTTGCCGTGGATCTGGTCGAGCTGCAGGTCGAGCCGCTGGATCCTCTCGAGGAGCGTGGCCGGGGGCGTGAACGTCATCGCCGACGAGACGTTCTTGATCTGGTCGTAGAGGCCCTGGAAGTCGATCTGGTAGCCGGGCGCGTCGCCGAAGAAGGCCTTGTGGATCCCTTGCAGGAACTGGTGGAACGTCCAGTAGGTCTTGAACTTCTCCGTCAGCCGCGTGTACTCGGCGTGCAGAGGCTTCAGATCGCCGATCGAGGTGCTCAAGCTCGGATCCCCCGTATTCCGGTGGATTATAGTTTCGTCCGTGATCGACCGCGTCCTCCTCTCCGAGACCACCATTTCCCGCCGCCTGGACGAGCTGGCGGCCGAGATCGACCGGCAGTACGACGGCCGCGAGATCCTGGCCGTCGGGGTCCTGAAGGGCTCCGTCTTCTTCATGACGGACCTCCTGAAGCGGATCCGGACCCGCTGCGCCGTCGACTTCCTGCAGGTCCGGTCCTACTCCGGGACCTCCTCCTCCGGGAACATCCAGCTCGTCCACGACCTGGCGACCGACGTCCAGGGCCGCGACGTCCTGCTGTTCGAGGACGTCGTCGACACCGGGCTGACGCTCCGGAAGATGATGGAGCTCCTGAGCTCCCGCCACCCGCGATCTCTGGCCATCGCGGCCCTCCTGAAGAAGGACCTCCCCGACAACCGCGACCTGACCGTCGACTTCCTCGGCTTCACGATCGGGCCCGAGTTCGTCGTCGGGTACGGCCTCGACCTGGACGAGCGCTACCGGAACCTCCCCTACGTCGCGATCTGGGACCCGGAGAAGTGAGCATGACCCCTCTGACGACCGTCTCCTCCGACGCCGCCCCGAAGGCCCTCGGCCCCTACAGCCAGGCGATCGCCGCCGGGGGGCTCCTGTTCACGGCCGGACAGGTGCCCCTGGACCCCGCCACGATGAAGCTCGTGGAGGGGGAGATCGCCGCGCAGACGGAGCGCGTCCTCGAGAACCTCTCGGCGGTCCTCTCGGCCGCCGGCTGCACGCTGGACGACGTCGTGAAGACGACGGTCTTCCTGACGGACATGGGCGACTTCGCCGAGATGAACCGGGTCTACGCGGAGCGGTTCGGCGCCCACCGCCCCGCAAGGTCGACGGTCCAGGTCGGCAGGCTCCCGGCCGGCGCCCGGGTCGAGATCGAGCTCGTCGCCCGGCTCAGGACGTAAGCGTCTCGAAGGCCCTCGCGGCGCGGTCGACGTCGGCGTCCCCGACGTCGGCGTGGGTCACCAGCCGGAGGAGGCGCGGTCCCATCGAGCCCGCCAGGACTCCCTCCGCCTTCAGGCGCGGGAGGAAGGCGGAGGCTTCCCCCAGCCGCTCGTCCAGCCCCACCATCACCATGTTCGTCTCGACCCTCGCGGGGTCGACGGCGAGCCCGGGGAGGCCGGCCAGGCTCCCGGCCAGGCGCCGGGCGCGGGCGTGGTCCTCGGGGAGGCGGGACCTCTCGGAGCGGAGCGCCACGAGGGCCGCCGCGGCCAGGACGCCCACCTGCCGCATCCCCCCGCCGAAGAGCTTCCGGACGCGCCACGCCTCGGCGACGAACGCCTTGCCGCCGCAGACGGCGCTCCCGACCGGGGCCCGGAGCCCCTTGGAGTAGCAGACCATGACCGAGGAGAAGCCCGCGGCCAGGGACGCCTCGGGGACCCCCTGCGCCGCGGCGGCGTTCCAGAGCCGCGCGCCGTCGAGGTGGACGGGGATCGAGCGGGCGCGCGAAAGCTCCAGCAGGCGGTCGAGGGCGGCCCGCGGCCAGACGGTCCCGCCCGCCACGTTGTGCGTGTTCTCGGCTACCAGGAGCGCCGTGCGCGGCAGGTAGTAGACCGACTCGGGGCGGATCCAGGGCGCGACGGCCTCCGGCGTCAGCACCCCGCGCTCCCCCTCGACCGGGCGCGGGAGGAGGCCCGAGAGGGCGGACATGGCCGCCATCTCGTAGTGGAAGACGTGGCTCCTCCCCTCGAGGATCACCTCCGTCCCCGGACGGGCGTGGAGGCGAAGGGCGATCTGGTTCCCCATCGAGCCCGTCGGGACGAAGAGCGCCGCCTCCGTGCCCAGCAGCTCGGCCGTGGCCTCCTCGAGCCTCCGGACGGTCGGGTCCTCGCCGTAGACGTCGTCCCCCACCTCGGCGTCGGCCATCGCGCGGCGCATCTGGGGGGTGGGCTTCGTGACGGTGTCGGAGCGGAAGTCGGAGATCGTCGCCGTCATGTCCTCGCCGGTCCTCCTTCCGGAGGCTATCAGGCCGGCCGCGGCTGGATCCGCCTCTGCTCTCTGGCAGAATCGCCGGCGGTGGCGCTGGAGCTCGTCGAGACCTTCCCCGTCGGCCCCCTCGGGTGCAATTGCGCGATCCTGGCCGACTCCGGGACCCGGGAGGCGCTGGTGGTCGACCCGGGGGACGAGGCGGACCGGATCCTCGGGGTGCTGGCCCGCAACCGGCTCGTCGCCGTCGCCCTCGTCCACACCCACGCGCACTTCGACCACACGGGCGTCTCGGCCCGCGTCGCGCGCGAGACGGGGGCGCCGATCCTCCTGCACGAGGCGGACGCGCCGCTGTACGCCGGGCTGGTCACCCAGGCCGGCTGGTTCGGGTTCGGCGTCGAGGAGCCCGGCACCGTCGCCAGGTACCTCGCCGACGGCGAGCAGGTGGTCTGCGGCGCCTCCCACCTGACCGTCCTCCACACGCCCGGGCACACCCCGGGAAGCCTCTGCTTCCGCCTGGAGGGCCCGCGGCCGCTCCTCCTCTCCGGGGACACGCTCTTCCGGCGCTCGATCGGCCGGACCGACCTGCCCGGGGGCTCGACGCCCGACATCGTCGCCTCGATCCGCGAGCGGATCTTCAGCCTTCCCGGCGACCTCGCCGTCCTGCCGGGGCACGGCGAGCCGACCACGGTCGCCGAGGAGGCCCGGCTGAACCCGTTCGTCGGCTCGCGGGCGATCCCCCTCGTCTGACGTGAGGCGGGGAGGGACGGCGGGGATGGGGCCCCGCCGTCGCCGGTTCGAGCGCGCAGCGCGCGGACCTCCGCGCGGCCGGACGCGGGAAGGCCGCGACCGCGCGGCTACTCCGTGCCGTTCGCGCCGCCGGGCGGGGGCTCCACGGGCCGCTTGACGCGGGGAAGCGAGCCGCTCGAGACCGGGCCGCGCGACGGGAGGAAGAGGTCGAAGGTGGTCCCGCAGCCGGGGGCGCTCCGCACCTCGATCCGCCCGCCGTGGAGCTCGACGAACGCCTTGGCCAGCGCCAGGCCGATCCCGGTCCCGCGGTGGTCCCGCGTCGTCGAGCCGTCCCCCTGCCGGAACCGCTCGAAGACGTGAGGGAGGTCCTTCGGCGAGATCCCGACCCCGTCGTCCCGGACCCGGAACCAGCAACCGCCGTCCGCCGCGCGGGCCTCCAGGTCGATCCGGCCCCCCTTCGGCGTGAACTTGACGGCGTTGTGGACGAGGTTCCAGAGCACCTGCCGGATCCGGACCGGGTCGAGGACGACGGAGGCCTCCCCCGAGGCCGGCGCGGTCACCGAGAGGAGGATCCCCTTGGCCTCGGCCATGACGGCCACCGGCTCCACCGCCTCGCGGGCCAGCGTCCCCAGGTCGACGGGGACGCGCTCGAGCCGGGTCCGCCCCTCCTCGAAGCGCGCCAGGTCGAGGAGGTCCGAGATCAGGGTGAGGAGGAACTGGGCCGACCGGCGGATCTGCTCGATCGCGGTCTCGACCGTGTGCGGGCCCGGCCGGTCCTCGGCGAGCACCTCGCTCCAGCCCAGGATCGCGGTCAGGGGCGTGCGGAGCTCGTGGTTGATGTTCTGCAGGAAGTGGTCGCGGTTCCGCGTGGCGTCCCGGAGCTTCTCGTAGCTCTTCTGGAGCTCCTCGTAGAGCCGCGCGTTCCTGAGGAGGAGGGCCGCCTGGTCGGCGTACCCCTCGACGGCCGCGCGGTCCTCCTCGTCGAACCCGCCCTCCTTCTCGGCGACGATCAGGACGCCGAGCGTCCCGACCTCGGTCTTCAGCGGCGCGAAGACGGCGTTGTGCGCGACGCCGGTCCGCTCGGCCAGCTGGCGGGAGGCCTGAGGGTCGCCCGGCACGTCGTTGCAGACGTACGTCTCCCCGGTCCGGTAGGCCAGGGCGGCCAGGCTCCTGTCCGAGACGCCGATCCGGACTCCCGAGAGCGCGTCGTCCGGCACGCCCCAGCCGGGAGGCGCGAAGGCGAGCGACCGCGACTCCGGCTCCCAGAGGGCCAGCCAGGCCTTCGTCGCCCCGACGAGGGAGCCGATGCTCCTCGACAGCCGCGCGTACGCCTCGTCGGGGCGCGTGACGACGGAGGCCGAGAGGGCCAGCTCGTGCACCCCCTCCATCGACCGCATCCGGCGGCGCACCCGCCCGCCGAGGTTCGAGAGGGCCCGCGCCAGCCGGCCGAGCTCGTCGCGACGGGAGAGCTCGGCCTCGGCGGGGGCCGAAGGCGCCGGGGCGATCATCCCGTCCGCCACCCGCGCCAGGCGCCTGAGGGGGGAGAGAGTCCGGCGCAGGACCAGCCCGAGGGCGACGGCCAGCGCGAAGGAGAGGACGAGGTAGAGCTGCCGGAGGCGGCTCCGGAGCTGTCGCGACTCCTCGCGGATGGGGGCGACCTCCACGAGGACGCGGGACCGGACCCGGGAGAGGGGGAGGAGCCGCGCGTAGGTCCAGCCCGCGTGGACCGTCCGGCGGAGCGAGACGAGGTGGGGGCCGCCGGCCAGGTCGACGAGGGCGTCCACTCGCTCCTGCGACGCCGCCAGGGCGGCCAGCCTCCGGCCGTCGGCCTCGAGGACCGCGGCGGGAACGGCGAAGAGGGCCTTGCCGTCGGGGTCCAGGACGACCTCGACCTCCCCCGCCTCGAGCGGCTCGGCCGTCCGCGTGAAGAGCTCCTCGAGGGCCCAGTCGACGCCCACCTCCGCGGCGACCTCGCCGGAGGGCGACGCCAGGGCCACGCGGGCCGTCACGATCCGGCCGCGGCGCCCGTAGAGGTCCGGGTAGGGCGGGACCCAGTGGACCGCCGGGACGGTCTCCTCCGCGGCCGGCCAGCCCAGCTGGCGCCCTTCCAGCCGGAAGTCGGGCGCGAGCGCCCCGGCCCCGAAGACGTCCCTGGCGTCCCGCCAGGGGACGGCGCGCAGGACGCCGGAGCGCGTCAGGACGTAGATCGCCGAGATCGCGGCGTGCCCGGCCATCAGGTCCGAGAACCGCTCCTCCAGCCGGCGCGTCGCCGCCAGGTCCCGGCTCACCTGGGCCGCGGGGCCGGCGGCGCGGCTGACGAGGGCCGCGCTCCGCCGGTTCCCCACCGACCTGAGCCCGCCGCCCGGGAGCTCCTCGATCGGCTCGGCCGGGAGCTCCGGCGCCGGGCCGGACTCGAGCGCCGTCCGCACGGCGCCCGCCGCCTCCCTCAGGACGGCCACGACCTCCTCGGACCGCGCCGCGAGCGTCTGCAGGCGCCGGTCGGCGGCCACCCGGAGGGCTCCGCGCTTCTCGGCGACCGCCGCCGCCACGATCCTCTCCGTGAGCTTCCCCTCGGTCCTCCGGCCGAGCCTCTCGGCCGCGACCCAGAAGACGAGGAAGGGGACGAGGACGATCGGGGCCAGCAGCCAGAGGACGCGGGCCACGAGCGAGCGCCGCGGGTCGAACGCGGCCAGCACGTCCGCGCGCCGGCGGTGCCCGGAAGAGGATCCGACGTTGCCGTCCAAGGCAACCGGAGTCTATCCGCGCTCTGCGGGGGGCGCGTTGCCGTGCGCCCCCGGGCCCCCCGGCTACTCGTACCGGAGAGCTTCGATCGGGTCGAGCTTGCTGGCCTTGAGGGCCGGGTAGAAGCCGAAGGTGATCCCGATGATCGCCGAGAAGACGAAGGCCAGCGCCGCCGACTCGGGGTGGAGGGTGACCGACCAGCCGGCGAGCCTGGCGACGAGCTTCTGGATCAGGATCCCCAGGCCGATCCCGAGCGTCCCGCCGAGGACGGCCAGGACCACCGCCTCGACGAGGAACTGGGCGCGGATGTCCCGCCCCTTGGCCCCGATCGCCATCCTCACGCCGATCTCCCGCGTCCGCTCGGTGACCGAGACGAGCATGATGTTCATGATCCCGATCCCGCCGACGAGGAGGGAGACGCCCGCGATCGACCAGAGGAGGTAGGACATGGTCCGGGCCTGCTGCTCGGCCTGCTGGAGCATCTCCGTCTGCGAGCGGATCATGAAGTCGTCTTCCTGCCCCGCGCCGATCCGGTGCCGCTGGCGGAGGAGGGCGGTGATCTCCTCCTGCGCCACGGGGACCAGGTCCGTCGAGGACGCCGAGGCCAGGATGGCGCCGACGGACGTCGTCCCCATGATCTTCTTCCTCACCGTCTGGTAGGGCGCCACGACGGTGTCGTCCTGGTCCTGTCCCATCATCGAGCCCCCCTTGGACTCCAGGACCCCGACGACGCGGAACGGGATGTTCTTGATCCGGATCGTCTTGCCGATCGGGTCCTCGTCCCCGAAGAGGCTCCTGACGACCGTCTTCCCCAGGACGCAGACCTTGGCCGCCGCCCGGTTGTCGGCGTCGGTGAAGAACTGCCCCGACTCCAGGTTCCAGGAGCGGATCAGGGGCCAGTCGACCTCCCCTCCCTGGATGGACGTCGACCAGTTCTGGTTCCCGTAGACGACCTGGGCCACGGTCCGGATCGTCGAGGAGACGTAGGCCACCGAGGCGACCTCGCTGCGGATCGCCTCGACGTCGCTCTCGGAGAGCTTCGAGCTCGTCCCCCACCCGCTCCGGGCGCCCGACGAGGTGGTGCTCCCGGGGAAGATCATCAGGAAGTTCGTCCCCATCGAGAGGAACTGGCTCTCGGCCTGGGCGCGCGCCCCGTCCCCGATGCCGATCGTGGCCACGACGCAGGCCACGCCGATGATGATTCCCAGGGCCGTCAGCAGCGACCGCAGCTTGTTGCGGTGGAGGGCGCGGAAGGCGACCTTCAGGATGTTCGTGCTCTTGCTCACGACCGGGCCTCCGTGCGGGCGGCCAGGCGCCGCTTCTCGACCGGGTGGTCGGCGACCACCTTGCCGTCCCGGAACGCCACCACGCGCCGGGCGTAGTCGGCGATGTCGTGCTCGTGGGTGATCAGGATCACCGTGCGCCCTTCCTCGTTCAGCTTCTGGAAGATCGCCATCACCTCGTCGGACGTCCTGGAGTCGAGGTTGCCGGTCGGCTCGTCGGCGAGGAGGATGGTCGGGTCGTTGACGAGGCTGCGGGCGATGGCGACGCGCTGCTGCTGCCCGCCGGAGAGCTGCGCGGGGGTGTGGTCCCAGCGGTTCTCCAGGCCGACGACGCCCAGGCACTGCCGCGCCTTCTCGCGCCGCTCGGGCTCGCTCTTCGGGGCCTTCCCCGAGTAGAGGAGCGGCAGCTCGACGTTCTCGAGCGCGCTCGTCCGCGGGAGGAGGTTGAAGCTCTGGAACACGAAGCCGATCTTGTCGTTCCTTATCTCGGCCCGCTCGTCGCGGTCCAGGCCCGAGACGTCCGTCCCCTCGAGGACGTACCGCCCCGAGGTCGGGCGGTCGAGGCAGCCGACGATGTTCATGAACGTCGACTTCCCCGAGCCCGACGGCCCCATGACCGCGACGAACTCGCCGCGCCCGACGGTGAGGTCGACGCCGTCCAGCGCCCGCACCTCTCCCCCGCCCACCCGGTAGACGCGCGTCAGCTGCGCGAGCTCGATGACCGGCTCGGCCACGGCCTCACATCCCCCGGCGGCCGCCGCCCGGACGGCCGCCGACCATCGAGCCGCCCTCCATGGCGCGCGCGGTCGCCAGCCCGATCACGATCTCGTCGCCCTCCTTCAGCTGCTCGCTCCTCACCGCCGTGACGTTCCCGTCGGTCAGGAGGGTCCGGACAGGGACCTTCCGGAGCTTGCCGCCCGGACCCTCGACGTAGACGGCGGACTCGCGGGCGTTCCCCCCGGGCCGGCGGCCCTCGGGGCCGGCTCCCCCGCCCGGGCCCGCGGCGCCCGGCCGCCCCTCGCC